>NZ_JAIUGT010000001.1:0-1016466 GCF_020164675.1 Mesorhizobium sp. ESP-6-2 | reverse complement strand
GAAAAGCCTCCAAAGCAACAAAAATGGCCGCCCTCAATCCTCACAACAAGCCGCCCGCAATATTGCGCAACAGGCCCTCAAGGGGGGAGATTGGCAGCTTCAGGCTCGGCGCTTTTCCGGCGACGTAGAAGATTGGCGAAAGCCTTCGCGACATCCGATCTCCCCCCTTGAGGGGGAGATGGCCGGCAGGCCAGAGAGGGGCGCCCAGACTCGACGTTGGCAATTGGCCCAGTCAAGATGACCGATTACAAAATCCTCATCGATGCCGAGACCCGGGCTTTCATCGAGCGGACCAATTCCTATTACCCGCCGGATACGATCGACTACACGATTGCCGAGCAGCGCGAGATCTATGGCCGCATGTGCCGGGAGTTCTTTGCCGGCTATCCCGAGGGAGTGACAGCGGAAACCACCGCTATTGCGGGGCAGGCGTGCAATATCCCGATCCGCATCTACAGAAGCACCCCGCAGGCAGCGGCGGCGGTGCTCTATTGCCACGGCGGTGGTTTCATCCTTGGCGGGCTCGACAGCCATGACGACGTCTGCGCCGAGCTTTGCGGCCGCACCGGTTACGAAGTGGTCTCGGTCGACTACCGGCTGGCGCCGGAGCATCTGCATCCGGCCGCTTTCGACGATGCGATGAACGCCTTCGAGTGGGCGGCAGCTTCCTATGCGCAACCCGTCCTGCTGTGCGGCGACAGCGCTGGCGGCAATCTGTGCGCTGCGGTCAGCCATGCGACGCGCGGTCACGCGAAGAGGCCGATCGGCCAGGTGCTGATCTATCCCGGGCTCGGCGGCGACCGTTCGCGCGGTTCCTATGTGAGGCACGCCGAAGCGCCGATGCTGACCACGCGCGACCTGGAATTCTACACGCACATCCGTACCGGCGGCGTGGACCAGACCGGCGACATCACCTTGTATCCGCTCGCCGACGCCGATTTCGCCAACCTGCCGCCAACGGTGCTGATCACCGCCGAGTGCGACCCGCTGTCGTCGGACGGCGAGGCCTATCGCGACCGGATCGTTGCGGCCGGCGGGCGGGCCACTTGGTTCGAGGAGAAAGGGCTGGTGCACGGCTATCTCAGGGCGAGGCACACGGTCGGCCGCGCCCGCGCCAGCTTTACCCGCATCGTCGAGGCGGTGTCGGCGCTCGGCAAAAGCGAGTGGATCTGGTGAGAGCTCCTCGCATGGGAATTGACAGAAGATGACCAAGCCAGCGAGTGCCGGAAATCCGTTTGGCCGGCCAGTCTGATCGCGCGGCTTGTCCACAACGCAATCCTGCCCCGAAATGCGGCTGTCCGGAGCTCAAGCCACCGAACGCGCCGCCGCCCGGCCGGCGCTGCGGCCGGAGAAGATGCAGCCTCCCAGGAACGTGCCTTCCAGCGCCGCGTAGCCATGCACGCCACCGCCGCCGAAACCGGCGGCTTCGCCGGCCGCATAGAGGCCCTGAACCGGCTCGGCATCGCTCCCCAGCACGCGGCTTTCGAGGTCGGTCTGCAGGCCGCCCAGCGTCTTGCGGGTCAGGATGTTGAGGCGGACCGCGATCAGCGGGCCGTTGGCGGGATCGAGCATCTTGTGCGGCCTGGCCGTGCGGATCAGCCGGTCGCCGAGATAGGCCCGCGCCCCGCGCAGCGCGGTGATCTGCATGTCCTTGGAGAAGGGATTGTCGAGCTGCCGGTCGCGGGCGCGGATCTCGCGCTCGACCATCGCGACGTCCAGCAGCGGTTCGCCGCCGGCCAGCTTGTTCATGCGCGCCACCAGATCGGGCAGTTCGGCCTCGATGATGAAATCCTCGCCCTTTTCCATGAACGCCTTGACCGGGCCCGGAATCCCTGATGTGGCGCGGCCTAGCACCTGGCGCCAGCTCTTGCCGGTCAGGTCGGGATTCTGCTCGGAGCCCGACAACGCGAATTCCTTCTGGATGATCTTTTTGGTCAGGATGAACCAGGAATAATCGAAGCCGGTGCTCATGATATGGCTGAGCGTGCCCAGCGTGTCGAATCCGGGGTAAAGCGGCACCGGCAGGCGCTTGCCGCGCGCATCGAGCCACAGTGAGGACGGACCGGGCAGGATACGGATGGCATGGTCGGTCCAGATCGGCGCCCAGTTCCTGATGCCCTCGACATAGTGCCACATGCGATCGCGGTTGATGACGCTGCCGCCGGCCTGTTCCGTGATCGCCAGCATGCGGCCGTCGACATGGTCGGGCACGCCTGTGATCATGCGCTTCGGTGCCGCACCCAGCCGTTTTGGCCAGTTTTCCCGGACCAGCTGATGGTTGCCGCCAATGCCGCCGGAAGCGACGACCACCGCCTGCGCTCGGAATTCGAAATCACCTGATATCTCACGCGAGCTTTTGTGGCCGCGTTCCACGGTGCTCGGCTCGAGGATGTCACCTCGCACCCCGGTCACGGCGTTGCCGGTCCGCGTCAGTTCGTTGACCCGATGACGGAATTTGAAGCAGATCAATCCGCGCTTCTCGGCCTCGCGCACGCGCAGCACGAAGGGCTCGAGCACGCCGGGACCGGTGCCCCAGGTGATGTGGAAGCGCGGCACGGAATTGCCATGGCCAATGGCATTGCCGCCGCCGCGCTCGGCCCAGCCAACCACGGGAAAGAATTTCATGCCGCGCTCCAACAGCCAGGAGCGCTTCTCGCCGGCAGCGAAGCCGACATAGGCTTCCGCCCATTGGCGCGGCCAGTGATCCTCCGGCCGGTCGAAAGCGGCGCTGCCCAGCCAGTCCTCGAGCGCCAGCTCGTGCGAATCGCGGATGCGCATGCGCCGCTGCTCGGGCGAATCGACGAGGAACAGGCCGCCGAACGACCAGAAGGCCTGGCCCCCAAGCGACTGTTCCGGCTCCTGGTCGACGATGACGACCTTCTTGCCGGCCTCGGCCAGCTCCGCGGCGGCAACCAGCCCGGCAAGGCCGGCGCCGACAATGATCACATCCGCCTCGTCAACCAATTCCCCTCCCCTTAGCTGGCTAATGTATGGATCCCGAACCGGATTTATATAAATGCTGGTCAGACCGCCTCCCAGCCGTCCTTGCCCCCGGCGCGGAAGATGGCGTCGATGACCTTCTGGTTGAGCACGGATTCCTCCAGCGTGAAGACCCGCTCCTTGCTGCCCTGGGCCGCGCGCGCGAAGGTCTCGACCTCCAGCCGGTACTGCTGCGTGCCGGGAAATCGGAACACCTGCGCCTCGGTGTGGTTCTGATTGTGCAGCTCGATGCGATGGTGATCGTAGAGCCCGGCATTGAAGGGCGAGAACACCTCGATGAACCCGTTCTCGCCATGGAACACCATCACCTGGCGCGCGGCCATCTGGGTCGAGAGATAGAAGGACAATTCAAAGTCGCCGAAATCGGCGCGGATCGAGGAATAGATGTCGGTGCCGAATTTTTTGTCGCGCTCGATCGTCGCCTGTACGCGCAACGGCTCCTTGCCGGTGGAAAAGCGCGTCGACACCGTCGGGTAGACGCCGATGTCGGGCAGCGCGCCGCCGCCGAGATCGAGCTGGTTTCGCATGTTGTTGGGATCGACATTGTAATAGGAAAACGCGCCCTGGACGTGGCGCAGCCGGCCGATGGCGCCGCTGGCGATGAGGTCGCGCACCTTGATCCATTGCGGGTGGTAAACGACCATGAAGGCTTCGCAGACCAGCACCTTCTTCTGGTCGCGCAGCTTGATTAGCGGCGGGATGTCCTTGGCGTCGAGCGCCAACGGCTTTTCGACCAGCACATGTTTTCCCGCCTGGATGGCCTTGGCAGTCCATTCGACATGCTGCGATGTCGGCAGCGGGATATAGACGCCGTCGATCTCGTTCGAGGCGAGCAACTCCTCATAGGAACCGAAAGCATGCGGCGCGCCGAAGCGGTCGGCGAGCGCACGAGCCTTCGAGTGATCGCGGCTGGCGATGGCCGACAGCACGCCATTCTCCGCCTCCACGATCGCCGGCAAAAGCTGCTCGCGGCCGATCTTGGCCGTCGACAATACACCCCATCGGAACATCAGGCTTCTCCATGTCGATTATGTCGATGGAGGTGTGCCCTAATTCGGGGAAAAAGCCAATCTGCGCCGTCATCGTCTGCGTTGCGTCGCTTCGTTTCTTGCTTCGCCCCGGCATAACCAACTTGCCAAGGCTAACTCCTCTTTCCCGTCAGCGTCATGTCGAAGTCGACAACATTGGAATAGAGGGGCGTGCCGACATCCATGCCATAGCGCGACCGCAGCACCTTGCCGGTGACGTGGAATTTGATGGTGCCGCCCTTGAGGCCGTCGAGCTCGGCGGTGAACTTTTCCGCAAACGTCTTGCCCCGCGCCGTCAGCCGGCCGGTGACAAGCGCCGTTGCATCGCCGGTGCGGGTCACGCTGGTCGAGCGGAACTGGATTTCGGGGCTGTTGGCCGCATCGAACACCGCGTCGGAGCGCAGGAAGGCGTCGATGCGGCGCTGGCCGGTGCCGACGCTTTCGGGAAAGATGGTGAGGTCGACCTTCGAGCGCCCGACATCGCTGTTGTCGATGCGGATCGTTCCCTTGAAGCGGGCGAAGGAGCCATCGAACCCGCCGCCGCCGGCCTTGCTGATGGTGAAGCGGATCGAGGAGGCAGCCTGGCTGATCGTATAGCTGCCGGCGGCATCGCCAAGGACAACTGCTGCCCAGGCGGGCACGGCAAGGCAAGTGGCAAGGACCGCCGATCCGAGGACGCGCGCATACATGAGACTATTTCCTTTTTTTGGAGGCAACGCTCTTCGCGCCTCCCTTACAAACGAGGCCACAACCCGTTCTATTCCCGGCCTGAGGAAGGCGTGACCATGCGCGCGAGCACATCGTCCTTCAGCCGGAAATGATGGCGCAATGCCGCTGCGACATGCAGCGCCACGAGTGCGGCGGCGGCATAGGCGAGATACCAGTGCGCAGCCGCCCAGAAATTTTCGGCGGCATCGGATTCGGCAAGCGGCAGGTTGGGCATCACGAACAGGTTGAACGGCATGCTGGGGATCTCCAGCGTCGAGACCGAGACCAGCGCCCAGCCGGACAGAGGCAGAGCAAGCTGGAAAGCGTAGAGCGCCAGATGAGCGAGCGGAGCCGCCCGGCGCTCCAAGGATCCGACCGAGGAGGGCAAGGCCGGCACCGCATTGCCAAGCCGCCAGGCGATGCGCAGGATGACAAGACCGAGCAGCAGGAAGCCCAGCGATTTGTGCAGCTGGATGAGCTCGAAAGCCGTGCGTTGGCTGCTGATGCGGACCATCACGAAACCAAGTGCAAACTGGCCGATGAAGACCAGGCCGATCAGCCAGTGAAGCAGGATTGCCGCCCAGCCGTAGCGGGTCGGGGTATTTATGATCGAAGCTCGCATGGAAGGCGAACGAATGCCGCGTCGGCTTTCTTCCACCCTCCTACAAGGGAGAGGGGAGCCTATCCGCTCACCTTGAAGAAATCGACAAAAGCCCTGAGCGCCGGCCGCATCTGGCGGCGGCTCGGATAGTAGACGAAGAAACCGTCGAAGGATGGACACCAATCCTCCAGCACGCGGATCAGCCTGCCGTCGGCGAGCGGCGCGCGCACATAATCCTCGAAGACGAAGGCAAGCCCGGCGCTGTCGACCGCTGCTTGCGCGATGAGATGGTCCTCGTCGAGGATCAACGGTCCCTCGACCGCCAACTCGATCTCCTCTCCACCCTTAGCGAATTTCCAGCGGTAGAGGATGCCGCTGGAGAAGCGGAAGCGGATGCAGCGATGGTCGGACAGGTCACGCGGATGGCGCGGCCTGGGCATGGTGTCGAAATAGGAGGGAGCGCCGACCACGGCGCTGCGGATATCGGGCCCGATGCGCACCGCGATCATGTCGCGTTGCAGGCTTTCGCCAAGCCGCACGCCGGCATCGAAACCGCCTTCCACCACGTCGGTGAAGCGGTCCTCGATGACGATCTCCAGCACGATATCGGGATAGGCTGATGCAAAGGCGCCGACCCGTGGCGTCAGCACCAGGTGTGCTGCCGTGCGCGGCACGCTGAGCCGCAGATTGCCGGCCGGCCGGTCGCGCGCCTCGACCGCCGTCTCCAGTGCCAGGTCGATCTCCGACAGCGCCGGCCGCAATCGTTCCAGCAACCGCGCGCCCTCTTCGGTCGGGGCAACGCTGCGGGTGCTGCGTGCCAACAGCCGCACGCCAAGCCGTGCCTCAAGGCTGGACACGGCATGGCTGACCGCCGACGGCGCGATCGCCAGTTCCCTGGCCGCGCCACGAAAGCTGCCGCATTGCGCAACAGTTGCCAGCACCGCAAGTTGTGAAAGATGTGCTCGGTTCATTGATCTATTTTCTAGAACGGCCCGTGCGCAGATGAGCCGATTATCGAACATCAGGCAAGGCGCTATCTCCTGAGCATCGCAACAAGGAGACGCGTGATGAAAACCCGCAAACTCGGTACTGAACTGGAAGTTTTCCCGGTCGGCCTCGGCTGCATGGGCATGAGCTTTGGCTATGGCGGCCAGCCGGAAGCCGAGGCGATCGCCACCTTGCACCGCGCCGTCGAGATCGGCGTCAATTTCTTCGACACGGCGGAGGTCTACGGGCCCTACGAAAACGAGATCCTGCTCGGCAAGGCGCTGAAGCCGGTGCGCGAGAAGGTGACGATCGCCACCAAATTCGGCTTCAAGATCCTGGAGGAAGGCACCGGCACCGATCGCATGGCGGGCGTCGACAGCCGCCCCGAACACGTCAAGGCCGTCGCAGAGGCGTCGCTGAAGCGGCTGGGCACCGACGTGATCGATCTCTATTACCAGCACCGGGTCGACCCGAACGTGCCGATCGAAGATACGGTCGGCACCATGGCCGAGCTGGTGCGCGAGGGCAAGGTGCGCGCGCTCGGCCTTTCGGAAGCGAGTGCCGCCACAATCCGCCGGGCGCATGCCGTGCATCCGATCGCGGCCGTCCAGAGCGAATATTCGCTGTGGAGCCGTGACCCGGAAGACGATGTGTTCGCCGTCTGCCGCGAACTCGGCATCGGCTTTGTTCCCTACAGCCCGCTCGGCCGTGGCCTTTTGACCGGCACGATCGCCAAGCCGGAAACGCTTGATGACGACGACTGGCGCCGTGGCCTGCCGCGCTTCCAGGCCGACGCCATGGAAGCCAATGCCAAGGTCATCGCCACGCTGGAGAAGATGGCGGCTGAAAAAGGCGTGACCTCGGCGCAGCTGGCGCTGGCCTGGGTGTTGCACCAGGGCGATTTCATCGTGCCGATCCCCGGCGCGCGAAAGATCCGTCATCTCGAGCAGAACACGGCGGCGGCAGGGATCGAGCTGAGTGCCGCCGAGGTACAGACCATCGGCGATGCGCTATCGCCCGACAAGGTTGTCGGCAAGCGCTACACCGAGGAGTTGCTGGCGCTGGTGAATGGGTGATTGGCAATCCCAAGAGAACCGAAAAGGGGTGCTCCGGCCCCCTTTTCAATGCGGCGCGGCACAAGAGATTGCCAGACGCCCGCATGAAACACCCCCTCTGGCCTGCCGGCCATCTCCCAGGGAGATCGGCTCTCATCCGCTTTCGCCAATTGCAGACGACGTAAGGTAGACAAGGCAGCGAAGCTGCCGATCTCTCCCCTTGCGGGGCAGATGGCCGGCAGGCCAGAGGGGGTGCCTCGCGCCGACATTTCCTACCATGGCACGACCGAAATCTCGGGCCAGTTCTCCCGCGCCCGCTGGCCCTTCGCCTCATGCGTTCGCCGATTGTCCATCACCCGGTTCGGCGTGATGCGGAACGAGAAGACGTCGTCGAGACCGAACGGCGCCACAAGTTCCAGTTGACCATCCGCGTCGTATCGCACCCCGACCGCATGCGTCTTCGACGCAAAGAACCGGACCGACTCGCTCGAACTCGTGTAGCGCGGACAGGGCCGCCCGAACTTCTGCGGGTACCACAAATGCACCCGCGCCTGGTTGCGCACCTCGACCGGCAGGGGCAGCCCCTGGAAATGCTTCGCCGCCCGGCGGATGACGGCGTCCTCGGCCTCGTAGGACAGGTCGCTGTCGTCGAAATAGAACAGGTCGACATCCTTGATGCCATAACCCGACGACTTCCCCGTCAGATGGTTCCAGACCGAGTTGTAGAGCACGCCGGAGACCACCAGCCAGTCCGGAAGGTCGAGCGTGCGGGCACATACCAGCGCCTGGCGCACGAGCGCATCCGACAGCAGGATGTCAAGAAACGCAGCGCGTTGTGCTTCGAACGGGAGCCCGGAATAGCGCAGATGGTCCATCGCCCTTTGGAGGGCGATTCGCCACTCTCCCGCAATCCCGGAAAGAGGCTATGCCCTGAGCACGCCTCCGGTCTGCTTGCCGACATTCTCGACGATGCGCTTGGCCAACGCCTCGAAATCCTCGTCGGTCAGCGTCTTCTCGACCGGCTGGATCGACACTTCGATGGCGATGGACTTCTTGCCCTCGCCCAGTGACGCACCGTCGAAAACATCAAAGACCGAGACGCCGGTGACCAGCTTCTTGTCCGCGGCGAGCGCCGCGCGTACCAGCGTGCCGGCCTCGACCGCCTTGTCGACGACGAAGGCGAAGTCGCGCTTCACCGCCTGGAAGGCGGAGAGATCCAGCCTGGGCTTGGTTTTCGTCGGCTTTGCCTTGGGTTCGGGCACGGCATCGACATACACTTCGAAGCCGCAGAGCGGGCCGGAGACGTCGAGGCCTTCCAGCGTTTTGGGATGAAATTCACCGAACGTGCCGAGCACCGTCTTCGGTCCGAGCTTGATCGTTCCGGAACGACCAGGATGGTACCAGGACGGGCCGCCGGCCTCAATCTGCAGCCGCTCGACCGGCGCGCCGCAGGCTTCCAGTGCGGCGATGGCATCAGCCTTGGCGTCGAACACGCCGACCGAACCGGAATTGCCAGCCCAGTTGCGGCCGGAACCGTCGAGCTTGGCGGTGCCGCGCCGCACGCCGGCGGCGACGCGCCGTTGCTGGTCGGCGCCGTCGCCCTCATAGGTGCCGGAGACCTCGAACAACGCCACCTCGCCAATGCCCTTGTCGGCATTGCGCTGGGCGGCTGCGATCAGGCCGGGCAGCAGCGAGGGCCGCATGTCGGACATGTCGGCCGCGATCGGGTTGGCGAGCTTGAGCGAAGCCTGCCCGCCGCCGAACAGTTCGGCGTGCCTGGCGGGGATGAACGACCAAGTGACCGCCTCCATCATGCCGCGCACGGCCAGCGCCCGCTTGGCCGCGCGGGTGCGGATCTGCAGCGTCGTCAGGATCTTGCCGTTGACCGCGTCATGCGCACCGAGTGGCTGCGAAGCGATGTTGTCGACGCCATGGATGCGCATTACCTCCTCGACCAGGTCGGCCTTGCCGTCGACATCGGGGCGCCAGGACGGCACGGCGATATTGACGACATCGCCCGAACCCTCAGGCTTGAAGCCGAGGCGCGTGAGAATATCGAGGCTTTCCGCCGTCGGCACTTCTATGCCGGTCAGCCGCTTCACTTCGGACAGCGGGAAGGAGACGATCTTGGGCTGATGGCCGACATAGCCGGCCACCTCGATTTCCGTCGGCGTGCCGCCGCAGAAATCGAGCACCAGCCGGGTCGCGAGCTCAACGCCCGGCACCATGAATTCGGGGTCGACCCCGCGCTCGAAACGATAGCGGGCATCGGTGATGATGCCGAGCGCGCGCCCGGTGCGGGCCGTGGTGATCGGGTCCCAGAGTGCGGATTCGATCAGCACGTCGGTCGTGTTCTCGTCGCAGCCGGAACGCTCGCCGCCCATGATGCCGGCGATCGATTCCACGCCATTGTCGTCGGCGATGACGCACATCTCCGGCGTCAACGTGTATTCGCGGCCGTCGAGCGCCAGTACCTTTTCGCCCTCCCTGGCGCGGCGCACGACGAGATTCCCGGCGACCTTGCCGGCATCGAAGACATGCAGCGGCCTGCCACGATCGAAGGTGACGTAGTTGGTGATATCGACCAGCGCGCTGATGGGCCTCAACCCAATGGCGATCAGCCGCTGCTGGAGCCATTTCGGCGAGGGACCGTTCTTGACGCCGCTGACCAGATTGAGCGCGAAGCCGGGGCAGAGTTCCGGCGCTTCGATCGTCACCTTGACCGGGCACAAGTCGTTGCCGACATGCGGCATGATAGCGCCGCCGACAAGGCGGCCGAGACCGCTCGCTGCCAGGTCCCTGGCGATGCCGTAAACGCTGGTGGCATCAGGTCGGTTGGGCGTCAGATTAATCTCGATGACCGGATCGTCGAGATGCGCGTAAGCGGCGAAGCTGGTGCCGACCGGCGCATCTTCGGGCAGGTCGATGATGCCGTCGTGCTCGTCGGAAAGTTCCAGCTCGCGCTCGGAACACATCATGCCGTGGCTTTCGACACCCCTGATCTTGCCGACCGTCAGCGTCACGTCGATGCCGGGCACATAGGTGCCGGGCGCGGCGAAGGCGCCGATCATGCCCGCGCGCGCATTGGGTGCGCCGCAGACGACCTGCACGGGCGGCTTGCCGTCGCCGGTATCGACGGTCAGCACCCGCAGCCGGTCGGCATCGGGATGCTGCACCGCCGTCAGCACCCTGGCGATGACGAAGGGCTTCAGGCTCGCCTTGTCGTCGACATGCTCGACTTCGAGGCCGATCGAGGTCAGCCGCTCGACGATCTCGCCGAGCGTGGCATCGGTCTCGAGATGGTCCTTGAGCCAGGAAAGTGTGAATTTCATGATGCTGTTCCGTAATGTATCGCAGCAGGAATCGTCGTCTTGGCCGTCACGCGCTCAGGCCCCCGAACAAAGTCGGCATGTCGAGCGGCCGGAAACCGTAATGCGACAGCCAGCGCACATCGGCATCGAAGAAGGCGCGCAGGTCCGGCATGCCGTATTTCAGCATGGCGATGCGGTCGATGCCCATGCCCCAGGCAAAGCCCTGATATTCATCGGGATCGAGCCCGCCAGCGCGCAGAACGTTGGGGTGCACCATGCCGCAGCCAAGGATCTCCATCCAGTCGGAGCCTTCGCCGAAGCGCACCTCGCCTGGCCGCGAGCGGTCGCACTGGATATCGACCTCGAGGCTTGGCTCGGTGAACGGGAAGAAGGACGGCCGGAAGCGCATCTTGACCGACGGCACTTCGAAGAAGGCCTTGCAGAACTCCTCCAGCACCCACTTCATGTTGGCGACGTTGGCCGATTTGTCGATCACCAGCCCTTCGACCTGATGGAACATCGGCGAGTGGGTGGCGTCGGAATCCTGCCGGTAGGTCTTGCCCGGAATGACGATGCGGATCGGCGGCTTCTGCTTCTCCATGGTGCGGATCTGCACCGGCGAGGTGTGGGTACGCAACAGCTTGCGCTCGCCCTTCTCGTCCGGCTGGAAGAAGAAGGTGTCGTGCATCTCGCGCGCCGGGTGGCCTTCCGGGAAATTCAGCGCGGTGAAGTTGTAATAGTCGGTCTCGATATCCGGCCCTTCGGCGATGGCGAAGCCGAGATCGCCGAAGATCGCCGCGATTTCGTCGATGACCTGGCTGATCGGATGAATGCGGCCGCGCTCGGCCGGCGACTGCCGCACCGGCAGCGTCACATCGACCTTCTCCGCGGCGAGGCGGGCAGTGATGGCAACATCCCTGAGTTCCGCCTTGCGCGCGGTGAGCGCATCGGTGACGCGGTTCTTGAGGCCGTTGATGGCGGGGCCTTTGACCTGGCGCTCCTCGGCGCTCATCGAGCCGAGCGTCTTCAGCATTTCCGAGATCGACCCCTTCTTGCCAAGGGCTGCCACGCGCACGGCTTCTATCGACGCTTCGTCAGACGCCGATGCGATGTCGGCCATCAGGGAATTTTCGAGCGTATCCAGGCCAGTAGTTGCGTCGTTCACGGTCAAACTCGCTACGTTGGAAGTCGGCTTTAAAGTGAAAGTCACTTTAAAAGTGAAATTTCAGGCAGAGACAAAAGAACCCGCGCCAGCCGTGCCAGCGCGGGTTCCCCAAATCAGAATTTCGAATGCTTGGGAAGCGCTGGTCTTAGGCGACAGCGCTTTCAAAAGCATTCGGGGTGGTGTTCTTGAGGTACTCAAGAGCAACCTTGGCCTTGGCAACGAGCGCGGCGAAAGCCTGCGGCTCGTGGATGGCCATATCCGACAGGATCTTGCGATCGATCTCGATGCCAGCCTTGTTGAGGCCGTCGATGAAGCGGCCATAGGTCAGGCCGTGCTCGTGCGTCGCGGCGTTGATGCGCTGGATCCACAGCGCGCGGAAGGAGCGCTTGCGGTTCTTGCGGTCGCGATAGGCGTATTGCAGCGACTTTTCCACCGCCTGCTTGGCGATGCGGATGGTGTTCTTGCGGCGGCCGTAGAAGCCTTTCGCGGCTTTCAGGACCTTCTTGTGCTTGGCGTGCGAGGTGACGCCTCTTTTTACGCGTGCCATGTCATGATCTCCTTAAAAGCAATTCCAGGAAAAGTGCCTTGCGGTTTTCCGTTCGGAATTGCGTAAAACAAATTCGTGTTCGGCCGAATGCTCAGAGGCCGTTCGGCAGAAAATTCTTGATGACCTTCTTGCCATCCGGTTCAGCCAGAACCATCGTGCCGCGGGCATTTCGAATGAACTTGTTGGAACGCTTGATCATGCCGTGACGCTTGCCGGCCGCAGCCGACAGGACTTTACCCGTACCGGTGATCTTGAACCGCTTCTTGGCGGCCGATTTGGTCTTCATCTTGGGCATTTTGCTACTCCGTATTGTGGCGCACCATCGCGCTTCTTGTTCGCTTCGGGCCGACCAAAGCCCGAAAAGCAAATGAAACCGCCACGGCATGCCCTGCCGGGCGGTTTTCTAGAACGGCGGTGCTATACGTCAAAGATGGCCGGCGCGCAACACCTCAGGCCGTGCGGGTCGTGCGACGCTCTGTCCCCCTCAGGGAAGCGTGAACCACACCGGCAGCAGGCCCGACTGCTGGGCGCCGTCGATCAGTTCGAAGGCCGGCAGCGCCACCAGGAACACCAGCCCGTCGAGCAGCGTGTTCAACAAAAGGCGCGGCTTGAAGCTGCCGGTCTCGCCTTCATCGTAAAGCGAGAGGTTGGGGAAGAAGCGTGGCACTTTCGCCAGATAGGCCTGGTAGGGCGCGCCGAGCGCTTGCCGCAGGAATTTCTCCTCGCGCAGGATGACGATGTGAAAGGCGCCGGCGCACAGGACCGCGAAAAGGACAATCCCGGTAAACGAGCCGATCTGCGCGCCGACGCCGGCGGCAGCCACGGTCGAGAACACATAGAGCGGGTTGCGGGTGATCGAATAGGGTCCGCCAGTCACCACTTTGGACGACTTGTGCCCGCCTATGTAAAGCGTCGCCCACAGGCGCCCGACGATGCCGAGGAAAATCAGCAGCACGCCGAACATCTCGATGGTTTCATGCACGGGCGTATCGGGCGGAAAGGTCGATTGACCGAACAGCAGCGCCGCAAACAACACGAGGACGAGCACGGCAAGCACCAGCCGGCGCGTGCGCTGGTAGCTACCCAGCCCGTATTTGAGTTTTTTGTCCAAGGGGAGGAATCCGATCGTCGAAGAGCTTAGCCGGCGACCGCAGCTATGGCCGAGAAATAGGCGTCCCGCCGATCGCCGGGACGCCCTGTAGCACAATTCAGGCGGAATTGGAGCGCGTCGGCCGCGCTAACCTTATCGTGATCTAGCGCGGCGCCAGCACCATCATCATCTGGCGGCCTTCGAGCTTCGGCTCCGCTTCGACCTTGGCGATGGTAGCCACTTCCTCACGCACCTTGTTCAGAAGCTGCATGCCGAGCTCCATATGCGCCATCTCGCGGCCACGGAAGCGCAATGTCAGCTTGACCTTGTCGCCTTCCTCGAAGAAGCGGCGCACCGCCTTCATCTTGGTCTCGTAGTCGTGGCTGTCGATGTTCGGGCGCATCTTGATCTCCTTGATCTCGATGACCTTCTGGTTCTTGCGCGCCTCGGCCGCCTTCTTCTGGTTGGCGTATTTCAACTTGCCGAGATCGAGGATTTTTACGACGGGCGGCTGCGCGTTGGGCGATATCTCGACGAGATCGAGCCCTGCCTCTTCGGCGAGCAGCAATGCGTCGTTGATGGAAACATCGCCACGGTTCTGGCCTTCGGCGTCGATAAGCTGGACCCGGGGAACCCGGATGTCACGATTGGAGCGCGGCCCATCCTTGGTCGGCGCCGCTGCTTTGAAAGGTCTGCGAATGGTCGTGGTCTCCTTGGCCGTTTCGTTCTGGATTTGCAGGTCTTGATATGTGGACGCGCCAATGTGGGGAGCGCGCGGGCGGAGTCAATAGCACAGCATTGACAGAAAATCACCTGATCGCTGCCTGCACCAAACAAAGAAAGATGGCGAGCACTTTTCGCCACGCCACTGGCTGTGTCACAAGACCCTGCGCCGAACGACGGCGCGAGGAAAAAGCCATGACTGCCCCTGTCTTTCTGGATATCGACGGATCGAGCATCGCGGTGCGCCATATTGCGGGCGCGACGCCTGGCGTCGTCTGGCTCGGCGGCTACAAGTCGGACATGCTGGGCACGAAGGCTGAAACGCTTTCGGACTGGGCGGCAAAAGAAGGCCGCGCCTTCCTGCGTCACGACTATTCCGGACACGGCGAATCCGGCGGCGCCTTTGCCGACGGCACGATCTCGAAATGGCTTTCGCAAAGCCTGGCCGTGTTCCGGCATTTCACCAGCGGCAGCCAGATCCTGGTCGGCTCGTCGATGGGCGCCTGGATCGCCCTGCGCATGGTGCAGGAATTGCGCAAGGCAGGCGACGCAAGCGTCGTCGGTCTGGTGCTTCTAGCACCGGCGCCGGATTTTACCGCAGAACTGGTCGAACCGGTGCTGACCAAAGCGCAGAAGCGCGACCTTGCCAAAAAAGGCTTCTTCGAGGAGCCGTCGGACTACTCCACCGAGCCCTACATCTACACGCGCGCGCTGATCGAGGATGGGCGCGACAACCTGGTCATGACAGGCCCGCTCGACACACACTGCCCCGTACACGTCTTGCAGGGCCTGGCCGACCGGGACGTGCCGTCGAGCCATGCGCTGAAGCTGGTCAGCCTGCTGCCGGCCGACGATGTCACGCTGTCGCTGATCCCCGACGGCGACCACCGGCTGTCGCGGCCGCAGGATCTCGACATGCTGGTGCGGGCGGTCGGCGACATGGCTGCGCAGGGCAAGTGACGATGCGCCTTTCCATCCCGATCTCGGCCTTCGTCGCGGCCATCGTCGGCTTCGGCGGCACGCTGGCCATCGTCATTGCCGCCGCCCACGCGGTCGAGGCGACGCAAATTCAGACCGCGAGCTGGGTGACCACGATCTGCCTGGCCATGGCGGTCGAAAGCCTCTGGCTGTCCTGGCGAACGAAAATGCCCGTCATCACCGCCTGGTCGACGCCGGGCCTGGCGCTGATGGCGGCGTCGAGCGGCTTTTCGATCGGCGAGGCCGTCGCCGCCTTCATCGTTACCGGCATTCTTTTGGTCGCCACCGGGCTGTTCCGGCCGCTGACGAAACTGATCTCGGGGATACCACCCTCGGTCGCTTCAGGAATGCTGGCCGGCATTGTCGTTACCTTCGCCCTTAATGCAGTCAAGACTGTTCCCATCGACCCTTGGCTGATCCTGCCGTTGATCGTCGCCTTCTTCGTCATCCGCCTGTTCAATCCGGCGCTGTCGGTGCTGGCAGTGCTGGTCGGCGGCGGTCTCGCCGCGTTTCTCACCGGCCGCGTCGGCGGCTTGCCCACTCCTGAACTGTCGACGCTCACTGTGATTGCGCCTGTGTTCACCGCCAAGGCGATAATCGGCCTGGCAGTGCCGCTCTACCTGGTCACCATGGCTTCGCAGAACCTGTCGGGCCTCGCCGTGCTGCGCGCCGCCGGCTACCATCCGGAACCCGGTCCGCTGATCGGCATCACCGGCCTGTTTTCGCTGCTTTCGGCGCCGTTCGGCGGCTCGACCACCAATCTGGCGGCGATTTCGGCGGCTATCTGCACCGGGCCCGACGTTCATCCAGACCCCACCGAGCGCTGGAAGACCGGGCCGTTCTATGCGTTTGCCTACCTGATCTTCGCGATTTTCGGCGCTTCTCTGGTGGCGATCTTCGCGGTCCTGCCGCAGAGCCTGATCGTGCTGGTGGCGGGCCTCGCGCTGATGGCCTCGCTGGCCAACGCGCTGGCGATCGCGCTCAAGGACGAAAGCGAGCGCATGGCCGCCACCGTCACTTTTGTCGTCACCGCCTCCGGGCTGACCTTGTTCGGCGTCGGCGCCGCATTCTGGGGACTGATTGCCGGGCTGGTCGTGCTTTTCCTCGATATGCTCAAAAAGCGATAATCATTTCAGCAGCTTGTCCGGTTTTAGCCGACATTGTCTTGAATCGCCGTTTTTGCCTTCCCATTTCGATTCCACGCAGCCGGTCCTGGCTGTCTCCAACCGAAGGAATGGGAGAAAATGAACACATCTGCATTGATCCGCCCGGCCTGGACGCCGGCAACCATCGCGTTGATGGTGATCGGCTTCATGGTGTTCTGGCCGCTCGGCTTCGCCATGCTCGCCTACATCATCTGGGGCGACCGGCTCGAGGGCTTCAAGCGTGACGTCAACCGCGCGACCGACGGCATCTTCGCCGGCTGCCGCCGCGGTTCCGACAAAGCCGCGCGCTGGGGCCACGGCTCCGCCCGCACCGGCAACGTCGCGTTCGACGACTGGCGCGAAAAGGAGCTTGAGCGCCTGGCGGAGGAACGCCGCAAGCTCGACGAGATGCTGACCGAGTTCGACGACTACGCCCGCGAATTGCGTCGCGCCAAGGATCAGGACGAGTTCGATCGCTTCATGGCCAACCGCAACAAGTCGACCGCGCCGGCGAAATCCGACCCAAGCACCGGCACGGCCCCCACCAAGCGCGGCAAGGGCTCGAACCTGCTTGACGACTAAAGCCCGGCGCATGCCTCCGAAAACCGGAACCGATTTTCGGCAAGGGTCACGCGCCACTTTTAAGTGCTACACTGTCGCTTGTGCGTCCCACAGGACGCGTGGCGCGGTCGGGCAGACCTGATTGTAAAAAAACGGCGCCGCGCGAGCGGCGCCGTTGCTTTTTTGTTCTATTCGTTTTTCTCGAATCGCGTATCGTCCGGCCATGACCCTCGGATTCTTCCGCAATCTGACGAAGCCCAAGCCTGTCGTGGAGCGCGAATATTGCGTCGCCGGCCGCACGCTGCCGCTCAAGATCGTCGAGAGCGACAGGGCTCGCCGTCTGACGCTGCGCATCGATTCCGGCGGCCAGGGTCTGCGTATCACTGTGCCGCCAGGCCTGCGCCGCGGCGAGGTGGAGCGGTTCCTCGACCGTCATCAGGACTGGCTGGAGCAGCGGCTGGCCAAGGTGCCGACGCGGCCGCAGGTACGGCCGGGCATCAAGATACCCATACGCGGCGTGCCGCACCGCATCGTGCATGAGCCGTCAAGGCGCGGCACCGTCACTGTGTCGCGCGACGAACGCGGCCCGCTGCTGATCGTGCACGGCGAGCGCATCCACCTGCCGCGCCGCATCGCCGATTTTTTGAAGCGCGAGGCCAAGAAGGAGATCGAGAAGCTGGTGGCCAGGCACACCGAAGCGCTTGGCAAGCGCGCCAAGGCGATCCGCTATAAGGATACGTCCAGCCGCTGGGGCTCGTGCACTTCCGAAGGCAATTTGTCCTTTTCCTGGCGCATCATGATGGCGCCGCCACCCGTCATCAACTACCTCGTCGCGCATGAAGTGGCGCATCTGAAAGAGATGAACCACGGACCGAAATTCTGGAAATTGTGCGAAAAGCTCTGTCCCGACACCGACCGCTGCAAGGACTGGCTGAAGCGCAATGGCGGCGCCCTGCAGGCGATCGTTTTCGAGTAGCGCAATCGCGAAGCGTCGCACGGTGCCTGAGGATAAGCTGTTGCGTAGTGATCCTTCACACCTCCTGTCGCGCCAGCGTTTACGTTCTTACTGGCCGCACGAACTCAATCGTCATTCGCAGCGTTCAGCTCGTCAGGCCGCAGCCCCTCTTCGCTATGATGCGGCCACGGTAAAAAATTCCGATCGAAGGCGTCGGTGTCGAAATAATCGAGCGCCCGATGCGCCTCGGCGCCGTTGAAGGCGGCCTTGTCCATCAGATGCGCGATCACTTCGCGCGCCTGCGCGATCTTCTGCCTGAGTTCGGCAACGGTTCTGTCAGTCATGATGTTCTCCCGCCTCGCATGCTTCCGATGAATAGGTAGCGTCTTTGGCCCCGCCGGCAAACAATATGCTTTTTCTCGACTCTGCCTCGATTTCATGCCAATTCCCGCGCCATGGCACTCGACATCAAGATCTGCGGCTTGAAGACCGACCAGGCAATGGCCGCGGCGCTGGCCGGCGGCGCCAGCCATGTCGGCTTCATTTTCTTTGCTAAGAGCCCGCGTTACGTCGAACCGGCTGAAGCCGGGCGGCTGCGCGAAGCCGCCCGCGGCAAGGCTTTGGCGGTTGCCGTTACCGTCGACGCCAATGATGCCTTCCTGGGCGAGATCATCGACCGCATGCGCCCGGACATGCTGCAGCTCCATGGTTCGGAAACGCCTGAGCGCGTGGCCGAATTGAAAGCCCGCTATGGCCTGCCGGTCATTAAGGCGCTGCCGCTCAGCGAAGCCGCCGATCTCGAGCGCATCAAACCGTTTGTCGGGGTCGCGGACCGGTTCCTGTTCGATGCCAAGCCGCCGAAGGGCTCCGAGCTGCCGGGCGGCAATGGCGTTGCGTTCGACTGGCGCATCCTGGCCGGCCTTGACGCCGGGCTCGATTACATGCTTTCCGGTGGGCTCAACGCCGCCAATATCGGCGATGCCCTTCGGCTTGCCAGCCCGCCCGGAATTGATATTTCCTCCGGCGTGGAAAGCGCACCGGGCGTCAAGGATCCGGCGCTGATCGAGCAGTTTTTCCGGGCCGTCAAGGCAGCGCGAGACGACCGCGCCGCCTGACCGGCTCAAACCCGAGCATGTCCCGAAAAGTGGAAAACGGTTTTCGACAGGACATGCTTAAGAAAATCGAGATGCCAGGAGATCGGCGATGAACAAGCCGGCGACACTCAATTCCTTCCGCACTGGACCCGACGAACAGGGCATGTTCGGCATTTTCGGCGGTCGGTTCGTCGCCGAAACGCTGATGCCGCTGATCCTCGACCTCGAACGGCACTGGAACGAGGTCAAGAACGATCCGGATTTCAGAGCCGAGCTCACCGATCTTTCGACCCATTATGCGGGGCGGCCCTCGAAACTCTATTTCGCCGAAGGCCTGACGAAACATCTTCGTGAAGTTTCCTCGGCGAAGGGCCTCGGGGGCGGCGCAAAGGTTTATTTCAAGCGCGAGGACCTGAACCACACCGGTTCGCACAAGATCAACAATTGCCTCGGCCAGATCCTGCTGGCCAAGCGCATGGGCAAGACGCGCATCATCGCCGAGACAGGCGCCGGCCAGCACGGCGTGGCGTCTGCCACCGTCGCTGCCCGTTTCGGCTTTCCCTGCGTCGTCTATATGGGCGCCACCGACGTTGCCCGCCAAAGCCCCAATGTGTTCCGCATGAAGCTGCTCGGCGCCGAAGTGCGGCCGGTGACCGCTGGCCACGGCACGCTGAAGGACGCCATGAACGAAGCCCTTCGTGATTGGGTGACCAATGTCGAGGATACTTATTACCTGATCGGTACTGCCGCCGGCCCGCACCCCTATCCGGAGCTGGTGCGCGACTTCCAGTCGGTGATCGGTTCGGAGGCGCGCGCGCAGATTCTCGAACAGGAAGGCCGGCTGCCCGACACCATCATCGCCGCCGTCGGCGGCGGCTCCAACGCCATCGGCCTGTTCCATCCGTTCCTCGACGACAAGGATGTCCGCATCATCGGCATCGAGGCTGGCGGGCGTGGCCTCGACGGCATCGAGCACTGCGCCTCGATGAACGCCGGCGCGCCGGGCGTGCTGCATGGCAACCGCACCTATCTCCTGCAAAATGCCGACGGCCAGATCATGGACGGCCATTCGATCTCGGCCGGCCTGGACTATCCCGGCGTCGGGCCGGAGCATTCCTGGCTGCGCGATTCTGGCCGCGTCGAATATGTGCCGATCCTCGACGACGAGGCGCTGGAAGCCTTCAAGCTGACGACGCGCGTCGAAGGCATCATCCCGGCGCTCGAATCGGCGCACGCCATCGCGCATGCGGTGAAGATCGTGCCCGCCATGGACAAGGACCAGATCGTCATCGTCAACCTGTCCGGCCGCGGCGACAAGGACGTGCATACGGTAGCCTCGATGCTGGGCATGGAGATCTAGGCCCTTTGGACAGTTCGATTTGGGAGTTGATTATGAGCAAAATTCGTCCAAAGGGCCAGACATGACCACCCGCATCGACCGCCGCATGGCGAAGCTGAAGACAGAAGGCCGCCCGGCGCTCGTCACCTACTTCATGGGCGGCGACCCGGACTATCAGACCTCGCTGTCGATCATGAAAGCGCTGCCAACGGCCGGCGCGGACATTATCGAACTCGGCATGCCGTTCTCCGATCCGATGGCCGATGGCCCGGCGATCCAGGCCGCGGGCTTGCGGGCGCTGAAAGGCGGCCAGACGCTGGTCAAGACGCTGAAGATGGCGGCTGACTTCCGCACCGGCGACAATGAGACGCCGATCGTTCTGATGGGCTATTACAACCCGATCTACATCTACGGCGTCGACCGCTTTCTCACGGACGCATTGGCCAGCGGCATCGACGGGCTGATCGTCGTCGACCTGCCGCCGGAGATGGACGAGGAGTTGTGCATCCCGGCGCTGAAAGCCGGCATCAACTTCATCCGGCTGGCAACGCCGACCACCGACGACAAGCGCCTGCCCAAGGTGCTGCAGAACACGTCCGGCTTCGTCTATTACGTGTCCATGACCGGTATCACCGGTTCCGCGCTGGCCGACACCGGCAAAGTGGCTGCGGCGGTCAAGCGCATCAAGGGCCATACCGATCTGCCGGTCTGCGTCGGCTTCGGCGTCAAGACCGCCGAACAGGCGCGCGTCATCGGCGCCAATGCCGACGGTGTCGTCGTCGGCACCGCGATCGTCAATGCGGTCGCCAATGTGCTGGGGCCGAAGGGTGAAAAGACCGCCGACCCGGCCGAGGCCGTCGCCACGCTTGTCAGCGGCCTCGCGCAGGGCGTGCGCTCGGCCCGCCTTGCTGCCGCCGAATAGTTTTCCTACCTCAGGTCTTGTGCACGTCGCCATCCCGGGCGGCATGCGCTGGATCGGTTTGCCTTTTCACGGAAACGCCGAGCCGCTCTATCTTTTTGTTTTACCGCAATTCCGGACGGAAAACCGGTTCACACTTTTCCTGGAATTGCTCTAACTCTTCGTCAGGACAGGAGCCGAAGCGATGAACTGGATCACCAACTACGTTCGCCCGAAGATCAATTCGATGCTCGGCCGGCGCACCGACATGCCCGAGAACCTGTGGATCAAGGATCCCGAGACCGGGGAGATGGTGTTCCACAAGGATCTGGAATCCAACCAGTTCGTCATCCCGTCTTCGGGCCATCACATGAAGATCTCGGCCAAGGAGCGGCTGAAATACTTCCTCGACGACGGCAAATACGAGCAGCTCGAAAATCCCAAGGTCATGCTGGACCCGCTGAAGTTCCGCGACGAGAAGCGCTACACCGACCGCTTGAAGGACGCCAAGGCCAAGACCGGCCTGGAAGATGCCATCGTCAACGCGCTGGGCACAGTAGAAGGCCTGCCGGTGGTGGTGACGGTGCAGGATTTCGCCTTCATGGGCGGTTCGCTCGGCATGGCCGCGGGCGACGCCATCGTTCATGCCTTCGAGGTGGCCGTGCAGCGCAAGCGGCCGCTGATCCTGTTTGCCGCTTCCGGCGGCGCGCGCATGCAGGAAGGCATCCTGTCGCTCATGCAATTGCCGCGCACCACGGTCGGCGTCGACCGGCTGAAGGAAGCCGGCCTTCCCTACATCGTCGTGCTGACCAATCCGACCACCGGCGGCGTCACTGCCTCCTACGCCATGCTGGGCGACGTGCACATCGCCGAACCAGGCGCGCTGATCGGCTTCGCCGGACCGCGCGTCATCGAGCAGACCATCCGGGAAAAACTGCCGGACGGCTTCCAGCGCTCCGAATATCTGATGGAGCACGGCATGGTCGACATGGTGGTGTCGCGACTGGAGATGCGCCAGACCATCGCGCGGCTCTTGAAGATGCTGCTCAAGATGCCGGAAGAGCACAAGCCCCTGGAACCGGAAATCCTGCCGCCGGCGGTGGTCGCGACGGAAGCACGGCCGCAGGCCTGACGCGACACTCTTTGCCGCGAACCGCGATTGCGCGCGATCCATCGCGCGCTTAGGACTCTTCCATGACCACGCTTGCCGCCGACCGTGAAATCGAAGCGCTGATGGCGCTTCACCCGAAAGGCTTCGACCTTTCGCTCGACCGCATTTCACGGCTGCTGGAGCGGCTGGGCAATCCTCAGGACTTGCTGCCGCCGGTGATCCATATCGCCGGCACCAACGGCAAGGGCTCCTGCGCCGCCTTCTCGCGGGCGCTTCTGGAAGCGTCCGGCCGGCTCGTGCACGTGCACACCTCGCCGCATCTGGTCAGTTGGCACGAGCGCTACCGGCTGGCGGCCGATGGCGGCGGCAGGCTGGTCGAGGACGATATCTTCGCCGAGGCTATCGCCCGCGTCGCCAAGGCCAATGGCGGCGAGAAGATCACCGTTTTCGAGATCCTCACCGCCGTCACCTTCATCCTGTTTTCGGAGCATCCGGCCGATGCCGCCATCATCGAGGTCGGTCTCGGCGGCCGCTTCGACGCCACCAATGTCATCGCCAGGCCGGCTGTCTCGGTGATCATGCCGGTGTCGATGGACCACGAAGCCTATCTCGGCGACCGCGTCGAACTGATCGCCGCCGAGAAGGCCGGCATAATCAAGCGCGGCTGCCCGGTGGTCATCGGGGCGCAGGAAACCGAGGCGGCGCAGCAGGTGCTGATCGAAACCGCCGAGCGGCTCGGCTGTCCGACCCTGGTTTATGGACAGGATTTCCTCGCCTTCGAGGAGAACGGCCGCATGGTCTATCAGGACGATGACGGCTTGATGGATCTGCCGCCGCCGCGGCTGCCCGGGCGCCACCAGTTCGCCAATGCGGCCGCCGCGATCGCCGCCGTCAAGGCAGCCGGCTTCGAGATCAGCCACCGTGCCGCCGAGAAGGCGATGACCACTGTCGCCTGGCCGGGGCGGATGCAGAAGCTGTCGCAAGGCAGGCTGACGGAACTGGCGCCCAAGGGCGCCGACATCTGGCTCGACGGCGGCCACAATCCGGGCGCCGGCGTGGTCGTCGCCGAGGCGCTCGCCGAACAGGAAGAGAAGAACCCCAGGCCGCTTTTTCTCATCTCCGGTATGATCAACACCAAGGACCAGAGCGGCTATTTCCGCGCCTTCAATGGCCTCGCCCGGCACGTCTATACGGTGCCGGTGAGCCTGAGCGACGCCAGCGTGCCGAACGACGAACTGGCGGCCCGCGCCACCGAGGCCGGGTTGACGGCCGAGCCGGTGAGTTCCGTCGCCAGCGCGCTGATGTTGCTGCGTGACACCTGGGACGGTCCGCCGCCGCGCATCCTGATCGGCGGCTCGCTCTATCTGGCCGGCGCGGTATTGGCGGAGAACGGCACGCCGCCGACGTGACGCATCCAGTACCTGCGCCCGGAAAGACCGATCATTTCAGCTCGATCTCAATGAAAGCATATTCGCCGTCATTGGCGCTGATGACGTCGTGCTCGACGCCTTCCCTGCGGAAATAGGGCGCGCCTTTCTTCATTTCGGCGAAGGATTCCCCGTCCTTGGTCAGAAGCTTCACCTTGCCGTCCATCAACGGCACGACCACATAGTCATGGCCATGGCGATGCCAGCCGGTGTTGTCGCCCGGCTGAAAGCGGTATTCCGTGACGATGACGCGCTCATTGTCGATGAAGACGGTGGCCTTGGCGGATCTGGTCATTTTTTCTCTCCCTGCTTCTGCTGCCAGCAGAAAACATGGAGGCTCCGCACGTCAGGGCCAGAGCGGGCGACCGATGACGCCAACAAAAAGCCCGGCGCGATTGGCCGGGCTTGATGTCAGGAATTTCGAATGGATCAGGCGAGATTGCCGTTGATCCAGTGCGACAGCGCGGTCTTGGGCGCGGCGCCAACCTTCACATCGGCTCTTTCGCCGCCCTTGAAGATCATCAGCGTCGGGATCGAGCGCACGCCGAATTCCGCTGCGAGTTCGGGATTCTCGTCGATGTTGAGCTTGGCGATCTTCACCTTGCTGCCGAGTTCATTGGCGATGTCTTCCAGCGCCGGCGCGATCATCTTGCAGGGACCGCACCATTCCGCCCAGAAATCCACCACGACCGGCTCCTTGGCGTCGAGCACAGCGGTCTGGAAATTGTTCTTGTCAACCTTGACGGTAGCCATGCGGAAGTCCTTTCGAAATTTTTCGTCCCACCAAATGTGGTGGTTGCCGCGCCCTTCTTCAAGCAGTTCTTGTGTCACGCTCGCGTGAGTCGGGCAAGTGCGTCATCCATGGCCCGAGCCGGCAGCTCGATCAGCCGTGGCGCCTCCGTGAACAGCAAGGCCGCTGTGACTTCGCGGCCGGGATAGAGCGGCCGCAGCAAGGCGCGATAGAGCGCGAGCTGCAGCAGATAGGCGGGCGGAACCTCGCCCAGCGAGGCGGGTGCCGGACGGTTGGTCTTGTAGTCGACGATGGATACGCGGTCCGGCGTCACCGCCAACCTGTCGATCTTGCCGGAAATCGAGCGTTTCGTGCCCTTGACGTCGAGGCTGCCCATGACCGCCACTTCGGCGCGCGAAGAAGGTGCGAAAAGCGGCGCGAAGCGCTGGTCGGCAAGGATCGCCATCACCGAGGCGACGGCCTTTTCGCGCTCTCCACCCGGCCATTGCGCGCCGGCGCGGGCGAGATAAATTTCGGCCGCGCCCTGGCGTTCGTCTTGCGCCACGCCGGGCAGCATCTGCAGCAGCTTGTGCAGCGCCAGGCCTCGCATGACGGCGAAGCCGGGTTCGGCGTTGCCATCCAGCACCGGCGAGCCGGTGTCGATGACGCTTTCCTTTCCCTCGTCGATCAGGGCCGAGGCTCCGGATGGCGACAGCGGGCGCGGCAGGTCCTCGTATGGCGGCAGCGGCCTGAACAAGATTTCGGGCGGCGGCCCGAAGTCCCGCGTCTGCCTGGCCTCGCTTTCGGCGACCGGCGCAAAGGGCGGCAGCCCGGTCACCTGGAAGCGATGCACTGAAACGCCGCCGGCCGGGTGCGGATACTCGGCGCTCTCCGGCGCCCCGACCAGGGCTCGGCTGACAAGCGAATGCCAGGTGCCGGCGTTCGGCGCGCGCTTGCCGTGATAGCCGCAGACGATCAGCCTGTCCTCGGCCCGGGTCATGCCGACATAGAGCAGCCGCCGGTACTCGTCATCGGCGAGATCGCGCGCCCTGGCCGCAGCAGTCTTCGAAATGCCATTGGCGACGTCGTTGGCCGAGCGCCAGAGAAAGCCCTTGCCGCTCCAGTTCAGCCCCGAACCCTCGAACGGCATCAGGCGCGGCAGATGCTGATCGCTGAACGGAGCCGAACCGCCATCGACCAGGAAGACGACAGGCGCTTCGAGCCCCTTGGCTGCATGCACGGTCATGACTCGGACCTCGTCGCGGGTCTGGTCCATCTCGCGCTTGATTTCTGGGCCGGCGCTCTCCAGCGTCGACAGGAAGGCTTCCAGCCCGGGCAAGCCGGTCCGCTCCTCGGCAAGGCAGAAACTCAGGAATTCGTCGAGAATGTCGCCGGCTTCCGGCCCGAGCCGCGCAACCATCTTGCGGCGCACGCCACCGCGTCCCAGCAGGCCGGCATAGAATTCGAACACCGGCTTGAAGACGGCCTCGTTGGCCCAGATGTCGAGTTGAGCGGCGACCGCCGCGAGCGCTTCGCTTTGGCTGGCATGCTGGCGCAGGGACGCGGCCAGCGACAGACCGGACGGTCTTTGCGCGGCCAGTGTCAAAAGCGTCTCTTCCGACAGATCGAAGATCGGACTCCGCAGCACGGCGGCGAGCGACAGATCGTCCTGCGGCTGGATCAGGAAATGGCCGAGCGCGATCAGGTCCTTGACCGCGATGTGGCCGGGCAGGCTCAAGCGGTCCGCGCCGGCGACCGGAATGTCGCGACGCTTCAAGGCACGCGTCAGCGCATGGACGAAGCGATCGCGCTTGCGCACCAGCACCAGCACGTCGCCCGGGCGCAGCCTCTTGCCGCGGCCTTCGATGACCTCGCCATTGCCGATCCAGCCGGCAATGGTGGCGGCGACGTTTTCGGCAACCCGAACCGCCGGCGCGCGGGCATGGTCGACTGCCTGCGTCCAGTCGTCCGGCTCGTCGACGACATCGGCGCCGATGGATGGCCAGACCTCGACATAGCCCGGCGCATCGGTGCGTATCGCCTTGTGGCTCAGCGGGTCGGGGTCATGGCTGATGCCTCGCCGCACGACCGGATCGGCGAAGACACGGTCGACGGCGGCCAGAACATCGTCGGTCGAGCGGAACGACCAGGTGAGCTTCAGATCGGCGAAGGGCGCATCGGCGTCGCGCACCTTGCTTGCAAACAGGAGCCTGCTGTCGGCGAAGGAATCCGGCGCCGCGCCCTGGAAGGAATAGATCGACTGTTTTTCGTCGCCGACAGCGAAGATCGTCCGATGTGCGGTGTCGCGGGCGCCGATGCCGGCGAAGAACTCCTCGGCCAGCCGCTTCACCACCTCCCATTGGTCGGGGCTGGTGTCCTGCGCCTCGTCGAGCAGGATGTGGTCGATGCCCTGGTCGAGCTTGTACTGCACCCACGGGCCGGCATCGGGCCTGGCCAGGAGACTGACGGTGCGGGTGATCAGGTCGTTGAAGTCGAGGAACCCGCGGCCACGCTTCAACTGCTCGTAGCGGGCGATCAGCCAGTCGGCCAGCGTCAGCGCGGCGCGCGTGCCCTCCAGCATCCGGAACAGGGCGAGCCGGTCGACCGTCTCGACGATTGCGGCGGTCGCCGAGAGATAGCGCTCTGCCAAGTCCGGCAGCCGGTCGAGCAGCGCCTTTTTGAAGGCCTTGGCTGGATCGTAGACGTCGCCGTCGGCCTTCAGGAAAGCCCGCGAAAGCAGTTGCAGGCGCCGCACGGGGTCGGTTTCCGCGAAAGCCAGGCGCGCCTGAGGCAAGATGTTGTTGAGCACCGTCCTGGCGTCGGCGGTTACCGCCGCCTGGGCGAAGCCGGCAAAATAATCCGGCAGGAAGCCGGGCAGAGGCCAGAGTGAGGCCGCTATGCCTTCGGCGGTCTGGCCGGGGCGGAATTGGAATTCGTCGAACAGCGTCTGGAAGTTCGGGCCGCCTTGATCGATTTCACCGATGAAGGCGCCCAGTTCGTCGCGCTTGCGGACGATCTCGGCGAGCAGGGCGTCGAGCCCTGCCTCGCCACCGCGCTCGAGCACGGCGGCGAAGGCATCGGCGAGGTCGGGCCGATCCGCCGCGCTACCCGAAATCATCTCACGGCGCGCGGCGGCGAACAACGAGGCCTCCATCTGCGGGTCGAGCATCTCGAAATGCGCGGGGATGTTGGCTTCCAGCGGGAACTGGTGCAGCACCGATTCGCAGAAGGCATGGATGGTCTGGATCTTCAGCCCGCCGGGCGTTTCCAGCGCCTCGGCAAACAGGCGGCGGGCGCGGCGCATGGTTTCGCGGTCGGGCCGGCGGCCATCGAGCGCCTCCACCCTCACCGCCAGTTCGGCATCGCCGAGCGCGGTCCATTCCGACAGGGTCGAGAACACCCGGTTCGACATGTTGGCGGCGGCGGCACGCGTATAGGTCAGGCACAGTATCTTCGACGGGTCGGTGCCGCGCAGCAGGAGCCGGATGACTCGCTGGGCCAGCACATGGGTCTTGCCGGACCCGGCATTGGCCGACACCCAGGCGGAATTCCTCGGATCGGAGGCGCTGGCCTGCCTGGAGGCGGTCTCGCCGGGGATGGGATAGGCCTTCTTCATGCCTCCCCTCCCTCCTCATCCGCATCGCCGCCCGCCGACCATTCGAGCACGCGGGCGAGATGGTCGTAGTCGCCGTCGGTCTCGCCTTCGCGGAACGGCAGTGCCCGCGACAGGTAGCCGGCCGCCGGATCGGCATAGTGGATGAGCAATTTCTCCAGCCGCGCCCAGGCCTCCTCGGCGAGGTCCGTGGCGGTGCGCGGCTGCCGGTTGTATTCGAGAATCGATTCCTCGAAAACCTCGCCATTCGGCTTCAGCCTGACGAAGGCCAATTGCGAGGGCTCGCGCGCGCCGAGTTCCTGGAAAGCGCCGCGCCTGAGCAACGCGCCCTCCAGCGCCAGTTGCGGCGACAGCAGCGTGTGCGCCTGCGCCTTGGAAGGCGAAGAGCCGGTCTTGTAGTCCAATATGTCGGCCATGCCGCCATGGAGAAGATCGACCCGGTCGGCATAGCCCGACAGGGTGATCCCGGATTGGCCGACCATGGTCTTGCCCGCTCGCGCTTCGGCGTGGCGCCGGGCCACGGCCTCAGCGCGACCGCGTTCCCATTCGATGATGCTGGCGGCGAGCTTTTCGAAACGCGGCCACCAGACCGCCTCTACATCAGCGGGAAGTGCTGCCTCGGCAAAGCAGGTCCGGCCGGCGGCGAGCAGGCCGGCCAGCGCATCGGGAGCACGCGGATCGGCCACGCTGCCCGAGAACAGATGCAGGATGGCGTGGAACAGCGTGCCGCGCTCGGCCGCACCCGGGTCGCGGATGACCGGGTCGAGCGGCAGCAGGCCGAGGATGCGCCTGGCATAGATGGCGTAGGGATCGCGACGCAGCGTCTCGATCTCGGTGACCGAGAAATGGGTTGGACGCAGCGCGACCGGCGGCTTCGGCTGCGGGCGCGGCGCGAAGTCCCGCCGCGGGCTGGTATCGAGCGCGCGCGCCCAGGCGATGAGTTCCTCGCCACGTTCGGCAAGCCTGGCTGCCTGGTCCTTCCCGATATAAGTGAGAATACGCTGCAGCCAGCGCGAGGGCACGGCGGGCGCGTCGCCGGCGCGTGCGGAGCGCGACAGCACCACCTTCGCCGCCCCCATGGCCATCTGGAAATCATGTGCGGCAAGCCCAATGCGCCGTTCGGGCGGCTCCAGGTCGATGCCGGTCTTCATCAGCCGCGACATGAAGCGGTCGCTTTCGGGTTTGCGCGGCCACACGCCTTCGTTCATGCCGCCGATGACCAGCGTGTCGACATTCTGCAACCGGGCTTCCAGCGCCCCCCAGATGGCAATGTTCCTGTCTGTGCCTTGCGCCGGCTTGACCGTCTCGGGCGCGATCAGCGCCGCCATGACGTCTGGCCATTCGTCGGCGGCAAACGACAGCGGCACCGACGCCGCGACCAGTCTACGCAACAGGTCGGCCAGTTTCTCGCCGGCATCGCCAGCATAGAGTGCGCCAAGCCCGCCATCGGCCGCACGGCCGAGATTTTCCAGCACCACGACGCTGGCCCCGACGAGCGCCACAAGACCGGCGTCGGCCCGACCGCGAAAGGCGGCAAGCGGCGCCACGGCTTCCACCAGCCGCCGCAGAAGATCGCGCGCGTCCTCGATAGCGCGCACGGTCAGCCGGGCAAACCAGAAAGGCCGCCTGCTGTCGCCGCCGAGGTCAACCAGGCGGGCTTCGAACAGGTCCGGCAGCGACGCGATGTCGGGGCGGCCGGTGCCGCCGCGCAGCGCCACCAGCTCGATCAGTTCCGCCGCATGGCGAACGCTCGTCCGGTCCAGGCCAAGGGCAAGCAGGGGATGCTTGAGCAGCGACAACAGGCCGACCGGGTCACCGGGACGGAACACCGCCTGCAACGCCAGCCCGAGCAGGCCGGCGGCGGGCGTGTTGGAAAGCGGCACACCGCCTGAATCGTCGGCGACGACGCCGAAGCGCCCGAGTTCGACCGAGACGCGGCGCGCCAGCGCACGGTCACCGGTAACGAGGGCCGCTCTTTGGCCGGGCTGCTCGACCGCGCGCTTGAGCGCGACGGCGATCGCCACGGCCTCATCGCGTTCGCTGGCCGCTTCCAGCAGGCTCACGCCGGCGAAGGCCTGCTCGATGTCGAAGACGGAAAAGCCGCTGCGCGTCTCGGCCCACAATTCGGTGGTCTCGGCCGGCCGCAGCGCTTCGCCGACGAGGGCGGCGCGAAGCGCGAGTTCATGTCCGGCCGCGCCGATCTCCTCGACATCGCCCCGCAGCACACCCATGGTGCCGATCAGCTTGGCGAGGCCGTATTGCGGATGGCCGAGCACGGCCGGACGTGCGCCCGGCGCCGTGATGGCCTGGAAGGACGGCTCATCCATCGTCCGGTCGAGGCCTGGCAGCACGATGGCGCCGCCCGCCAAACGGGCGATGGCGGCCAGCAGCTCTGCCGTGGCGGGGATGGAGCCGGTGGAACCGGCGGCGATAACCGGCCCGGCGGGCGGATTGCGCCGCAACCGCGCCGCTTCCAGCCGGATCAGGGCGCTGCGATGCGCGGCCGGGTTGGAGAGGTTCCGTTCCCCAAGGAATTTCGGCCAAGCGTCGGTGACGATGCCAAGGAAATCGAGCGTGACCTGCCACCATCCCGCGAGATTGCCGCTCACCAGATCGGCGAGCCGCGTCCAGTCCGTGCCTTCCGTCTCGATCTCATCCATAAGCCGGGCGAGGTCGCGCGCCAGCCAGATCGCATCGGCGGCGGAGGCCGGAATGACGATCTCCTCGTCGAAAAGCGCCGCCACATGCGCCGGCAGCCGGCGTTTCCAGGCACGCACCAGCGGCGCCAGCAGCAACAGGCGTTCGGTTGCCGCGATCGGCGGCGCGAGGTCGATGGCGGCCGACGCTTCCGTCTCGAACGCGGCCTCGTCCTCATCGAACTCGCCGAGCGGTCGGATGACCGGCAGAATCGCCGAACCGCCGCCGCCTCTCGCCGCAAGACTGTCGACGAAGACGCCACGCAAGGCGCGCGCGGCGCGGCGCGTCGGCACATAGATGATGACATCGGCCAATGCGAGCGGGTCGCCATCGAAGCGGAAGCCCGGAACAAGACGCCCGGCCAGCAGCGCCTCGGCAAGCGTCGGCAGAAACGGCGCACCGGTGGGAATGGAGAAAACGCGGCCCGGGCCGCTCATTGCGACTCGGCTAGCGCGTCGGCGACCGCCGCTTCCGCGCTCGCAATGGCGTCGGGGGTGCCGACGGTGATCCAATGGCCGTGCATTGGCATGCCGAACAGCCGGCCGGCGGCGATCGCCTTGTCGAAGTAGGCGTTAAGCGAATGAGGTTCCGGCAAGGCACCCTTGAAGATGCGCGGATGGGCGATCGCCGCGCCGGCATAGATCAGGCCCGCCGGATCGCCCTTGGAACGCCGCAGGGTGCCGTCCGGCGCCACCAGGAAGTCGGTGCTGCCGCAGTGTCCGGTCGCCTGATGGAGATCCGCCAGCATCAGCAGAATATCCATTTTCGCCGCGTCCCATGCAAGGGCGAGGCGATTGAGATTGAGCGTCCCGTGGTCGATCCAGAAAGTGTCGGCGTTGAGGATGAAGAACGGCTGTTCACCGAGCTCCGGCAGCGCCTTGACGATGCCGCCGGCGGAATCGAGCAACCGCTCGCTCTCGTCCGAAATGACGATCCGTGGCGCATGGCGCGCGCCGAGATGGGCGACGATCTGTTCGGGAAGATAGTGCACGTTGACGACCGCCCTATCGATGCCGGCCGCGACAAGGCTGTCGAGACCCCAGTCGAGCAGCGTCTTGCCAGCGATCCTGACCAGCGGCTTGGGGATCGTGTCGGTGATCGGCCGCATGCGCTTGCCGAGCCCTGCGGCAAGCACGATCGCAGTTTTGGGCTCGCCGTCCTGTATCACGGCGTTTGCTCCTCCAGCAGACCGTGGGCGGTATAGAACTCGCGAAGGCCGGCCAGGGCAGGATGAGACAGCGCCCGGCGCAGATAGTCGCGGATACGCGGCAGGTGCTTCAGATAATAGGGCTTGCCGTCGCGTTTTTCGAGCCGGACGAAAATGCCGAGGATCTTGGAATTGCGCTGCGCCGCCATGATCGCATAGGCCTCGAGGAACGCCGCCTCGTCAAATGGGCCGGCCGCGTGGCGGGCGGCGACATAGGCATCGAGCGTACGTTTCTCGATGCCTGGCGGGATGGTGACGCGCGCGTCCATGGCCAGAGAGGCGACGTCGTAAGCGGCGGGGCCGATCAGCGCGTCCTGGATATCGACGATGCCGAGCCGGTCATGGCCGGAGCGCTCAGCGCGCCAGATGATGTTCGGCGAATGAAAGTCACGCAGCATCAGCGTGTATTGGCTGTCAGCGAGCCGGTCGAGAACCGCGTTCCACTCCTTGTGGTAGCCGACGCGCAAGGCATCGCCCGCCGGAGCGCCCGTCAGCATCGGCACATACCAATCGACCAGCAGGTCCGCCTCGATCAGCATGGCGTCGCGATCGAAGGGCGGCACATCGTGAAACACGCCGGGCGCGGCCTCCATCCGGTGGGGCCAGGTCTTGCCATGCATCATGGCGAGCAGTTCGGCCGCCGCTTCATAACGCCCGGCGACCGGCCTGCCATGCCCGTCCAGAAACCCTTCGGAGCCCAGATGTTCGAGCAGCAGGAATCCCTGGTCGAGATCCTGCGCATGGATTTTGGGGACGCTGACCCCGGCGGCGAGCAGCGCGCGGTCGATGGCCGCGAAGGCGGACACCGACTGGGCGGTGTGGGCGATGACCCCATAGGGCTTGCCGTCGCGCACCGGCGGGCCCAGCACCAGCCGCGGCGAGTTCATCAGCACCCTCGGGGCATGGCCTGGAAGCGAGACAATTTCGTAGGAGCGGGCAGAGGCATCGCCGGTGAAATGGCGGCGGCTGGCCTCGCCCCATCCAGCGCTTTCGAGGAAATCGCGCATGGCGAGCGACCGAGCCACCCGATCGTAGGCAGCGCCCTGCCCGGACAGTCTCGCCAATCGGCCATCGCCATGCTGGACCAATTCGATCATCACGGCGGTCCCCGGCAAATAACCCTCAGCCCGTTCCGGCCATTCGACGAGGGCGGCGCCTTGCGCCAACGCCTCGTCGAAGCCCAGTTCATCGAGCTCCGCTGCCGAGGACAGGCGGTAGAGGTCGAAATGATGGACCGGGATGCGCGTGTCGTAGCTTTGCACCAGGGTAAAGGTCGGGCTCGGCACGTCGAGGCCGGCATCGTCGGCCAAGGCCCTGATCAGCGCCCGCGCCAGCGTCGATTTGCCGGCGCCGAGGTCGCCCTTCAGCGCCAGGACATCGCCAGCGCGCAACGCCAGCGCCAGATCCTCACCCAGCCGCGCCGTCTGTGTTTCGTCGGCGAGTAAACGCTCGAGCATCAATGCGGCCATCGAGTGCGCTACTCGGCCGCGGCGCGGATGCCCGGCATGTCGGGAAAGGTGCAGATGACGGTCGTGCCCTTGTCCTTGCCGGTTTCGATGCGGACGCTGCCGCCATGCAGCTCGACGAAGCTCTTGACGATCGAGAGGCCGAGCCCGGCGCCGCGCCGGCGGCCGCCATTGGCGCGCGGCTCGAAGCGGCGGAACACCGAATCAAGCACGTCGGGCGGCATGCCGGGTCCATCGTCGTGGACCGAGAATTCCACACCGTCCGCCAACTGACGGCAGGCGAGCCGTATGGCGCTGGCCTCCGGCGCGTAGTTGGCGGCATTGCTGAGCAGGTTATAGAGGATCTGGCGGATGCGGATTTCGTCGCCGTGGAAGGTCTTCGGCGCCGCCGCGGCATCGACCTCGAGCCTGATTGAATGCTCTTCCAGCCGGTCGGCAACCAGCTCGGCGGCGGCGGCGATGGTGCGGTCGACATGGACCTCGGAAATGTCGAGCTGCATGATGCCGGCATCGACCGTGGCTAAGTCGAGTATATCGTTGACGATGGTCAAAAGCACCGAAGACGACGAGCCGACATGCTCGACATATTCGCGCTGCTTCTGCGTCAGCGGACCGGTGGCCGGCAGCGACAGCAGTTCGGTGAATCCGATGATGTTGGTCAGCGGCGAGCGCAGTTCGTAGGACACGTGCTGGACGAATTCGTTCTTGAGCTGGTCGGATTTCTCCAGCGCCTCGTTCTTGTCCTTGAGCGCGCGTTCGACACGGACGCTGTCGGTGACGTCGACGAAGGTCATCATCACCTGCCCGTTGGGCAGGGGGATCACGGCGTAGCGCAGCACGGTGCCGCTGTTGAGCTCGGTCTGCCCGTGGCGGTCGCGGCGCTCGTCGTCGAAGCCGGTGATGGCTGCGACGAAGCCGCCCCACGGACTGTCGATCGCTTGCCGGTCGCAAAGCTCACGGATTGCGGAAACATGGACATTGGGCCTGGCGGTTTCGGCGTCCAGGCCCCACAAAGTAGCAAATGCCGGGTTCGACAGGCGCAGCCTGCCGTCGGGGCCGAACACCGCCACGCCTTCGGCGAGGTTGTCGAGTGTCTCGCCCTGGACCCGCACCGCGGTGCGGTAGCGGCTTTCGAGGTCCATCTTCTCGGTCAGGTTCTCGAACACCCAGGTGACGCCGCCCTTGGGCTGCGGGTTGGCGACGACGCGGATGGTCTTGCCGTCGGGCAGGTGCCACCAATGCTCCTGCGATTCCACCGCGCGGTAGGCGCCGAGCAGGCCTTCCTTCCAGCGGCGCCACTCGGGCTGCTCGGCGATCTTGCCCTCGCTGCGCAGCCGATCCAGCAGCAAAGCGTTATCGGGCGCGCTGTGCAGGAAGCCTGCATCGAGGCCCCAGAGCTTCTGGAAAGCCTGGTTGAAGAAGCGCAGCTTCTCGTCGGTGTCGAAGATCGCGACCGCCGTGTTGAGCTGGTCGAGGGTGTCGGCGTGGCTGCGCACGGTGCGCTCATATTCGCTGCGGATGGTTTCGATTGCGCTGGTGTCGCAGGCAAGTCCCGCCGAACCGTCGACGCCGGCGAAATCGGTCACCGCGAAAACGCGGCGGTCGCCTTCGATCACCGTGGAAAGCGTCTGTTCGAAGACAGGATGGGACTTGTGCTGGGCAGCGATCGCTTCGCGCGCCTGGCCGCCGAGGAATTCCTTGGCGTCGCGGACAGCCATCTCCGCGCTTTCGGCCTCGACCGCTTCGGCATAGGCCCGGTTCACCCATCTCAGGCGGCCGTCCTCGCCGCGCAGCCATGCCGGCATCTTCAGCGCCTCGAGCAGGCCGATCATCGTATCGTGGTCGGCGGCCAGCCGCTGGTTCTCGATCTTCAGCCGGGCCTGGCTGCGTTGCGTCTCGGAAAGGGAAACGAACCGCACAAGCACATGCGCCGCACTCTTGCGGCCATGCACTTCCAGCGGAGCGCCGGTCTGCGTTTCGATGACGAGGTCGAAGGACACGGCCTTTTCGCGCAGCCCCGCGACGGCGTGCTCGAGTGCCGCCGCCGAGCGCGGCATCAGCCAACGGCCGAAGGCAAGGAAGGCGGCCCGCTCCTCGGGCGCGCCGCTTTCGACCGGCAGCGTGCCGATGATCTCGGGTTTCTTGTTCTCCGAGGCCCAGACGACGACACGCTGGTCGCGCAGGTTGAGCAGCGCCTCCGAACGGCGCAGCGCCGCGTTGATGTCCGCGATGCGGCTCCTGAGCTCGACATTTTCGGCCGAGGTACGCGCTCTCTCCCGGATCAGAACGATGGCCGACAGGAATGCCGCTCCCATCACTCCGACAAAGACGGCAAGCTGCACGACCTCGACCGTGCTCACCGATAGGCTGGCGGCCTCCGCACCAGCAGCCCGGGCGTGGGCCACCGTGCCTGCCAAAGGCCAGCCAAGTGCGGAGCCGGCAAGGAACAGCCCGGCGCGCGCGCGCAATGAAAGGCGCTCGCCTCGCGTGGCGGTGCCGGTAATCCTCGAATCGTCATGGCCGCCGGAAACGGCCCGTCCCGCGTGAAGCGGGTTATCCCCCGGCATGTCTTGGTCCTCTTCGCCGCCTGAATGCAAGACCGCCCTGATGCGTACGCCGGTCCTCGTCCCCGGACCGCGAATCACAACAATAGCGCCTGCTGGAATCGGCGTGAAGAATCATTCGGCGCAAAAATAAAGCCGGGCGAAAAGTCAATCGCCCGGCGTCAATATCTGGTAGTAAATTCAGCTTTGGTTAATAGCGGTAGTGTTCCGGCTTGAACGGACCTTGCGGGGTCACGCCGATATAGGCTGCCTGTTCGCCCGACAGTTCGGTCAGGCGGGCGCCGAGCTTGTCGAGATGCAGGCGCGCGACCTTCTCGTCGAGATGCTTGGGCAGCACATAGACCTGGTTCTGGTACTGCTCGCCCTTGGTGAACAGCTCGATCTGCGCCAGCACCTGGTTGGTGAAGGACGCCGACATGACGAAGCTCGGATGGCCTGTGGCGTTGCCGAGGTTGAGCAGGCGGCCTTCCGACAGCAAGATCATGCGCTTGCCATCGGGGAAGGTGATCATGTCGACCTGAGGCTTGACGTTGGTCCATTTCAGGTTGCGCAGCGATGCCACCTGGATCTCGTTGTCGAAGTGACCGATGTTGCCGACGATCACCATGTCCTTCATCGAACGCATGTGGTCGAGGGTAACGACATCCTTGTTGCCGGTCGTGGTGATGACGATGTCGGCGGTGGGTGCCGCATCTTCGAGCGTGACGACCTCGAAGCCGTCCATCGCCGCCTGCAGGGCGCAGATCGGATCGACCTCGGTGACCTTGACGCGGGCGCCAGCGCCCTTCAGCGAGGCGGACGAGCCCTTGCCAACGTCGCCATAGCCGCAGACGACGGCGACCTTGCCGGCCATCATGGTGTCGGTGCCGCGGCGGATGCCGTCGACCAGCGATTCCTTGCAGCCATATTTATTGTCGAATTTCGACTTCGTGACCGAGTCGTTGACATTGATGGCCGGGAAAGGCAGCAAGCCCTTCTTCTGTAGCTGGTAGAGCCTGTTGACGCCGGTGGTCGTCTCTTCGGTGACGCCCCGGATCGCTTCCTTCTGCTTGGTGAAGAAGCCAGGCGAAGCCTTCATGCGCTTCTTGACCTGGGCATAGAAATATTCCTCCTCCTCGCTATGCGGATTGGACAGCACGTCCTCGCCGGCCTCGGCGCGCGCGCCGATCAGGATGTACATGGTGGCGTCGCCGCCATCATCGAGGATCATGTTGGAGGTGCCGCCATCGGCCCACTGGAAAATCCTGTTGGTGTAGTCCCAGTACTGCTCCAGCGTCTCGCCTTTGACGGCGAAGACCGGGATGCCGGCGTCGGCGATGGCCGCGGCCGCATGGTCCTGGGTCGAGAAGATGTTGCAGGAAGCCCAGCGTATATCGGCCCCGAGCGCCTTCAGCGTCTCGATCAGCACCGCGGTCTGGATGGTCATGTGCAGCGAGCCGGTGATACGCGCGCCCTTGAGCGGCTTCTTGGAGCCGAATTCCTCGCGGCAGGCCATCAGGCCCGGCATTTCGGTTTCGGCGATCTCGATTTCCTTGCGGCCCCAGCCGGCAAGTGAGATGTCGGCGACCACATAGTCCTTGCTACCCGTCATGGCAGTGCTCCGATGCGAATTGTTACGCTATTGAATTGGTTGCGGATGCGCCCGCGCCGGCAGGCGCGTCGAAGGGCGCGAATTGCCCGCCTGACTAGCAGATCGGCGTCAACACGACAATGGGATATAAAGAAATCTTTATCCCTGCATGTCTTTCGTATGGAGGTAAGGGATCAGCATTCCTCGCCGAAGCGGGATGCCACCAGCTGTTCCAGCGCATTCATGACCTCAAGCGCTTCGGGACCGCTGGCGGTGACACGAATCGAATAGCCCGGACTTGCCGCCAGCATCATCAGGCCCATGATCGAGGTGCCGCCGACCTTGACGCCGTCCTTCTCGACATGGACCGACGCGTTGTAGCCGCTGGCGAGCTGCACGAACTTGGCCGAGGCGCGCGCGTGCAGGCCGCGCTGGTTGACGATCGGAAATTCCCTAGTGATCGGATCTTCGGCGGTCTGGTCCTTTTCCGACGACATCGTGCTCATTTGCTGCTCAGGAGCTGGCTGGCGACATTGATGTATTTGCGCCCCGCCGCCTGCGCCTCGTCGAGGGCCGCCGCCATGTTGTCGCCCTTGCGGATCGAGGAGAGTTTGATCAGCATCGGCAAGTTCATGCCGGCGATGACTTCGGTGCGGCCGGACTCCATCACGGAAATGGCAAGGTTCGAAGGCGTGCCGCCGAACATGTCGGTCAGCACGATGACGCCCGCCCCGGTGTCGACACGGGCAACGGCGTCGACGATGTCGCGCCGGCGCTGCTCCATATCGTCGTCAGCCCCGATCGCCACGGTTTCGAAATTGTCTTGTGGCCCGACGACATGTTCCACGGCATGTCGGAACTCGGTGGCCAGTTGACCGTGCGTTACAAGCACGAGTCCGATCATTCTTTGGTGGCTCCCGTCATCGCCGCTTCACAGGCGTATTTTATGCTCGCCAGCCATTCCAGGCGGCGGGAGCGCTATCTTGTCGACGCGCGGCTCGTTGACAAGCCCAAAATTGCGCCGGCCCATGCCATTTTGACGCATTGCAGCAAAAAACCGCGGGCACATCATAGAAAAGGCGCGATCGACAGCCGCGCCATCACGGCGGGCAAGGCAGCGGCAATGTTGCGCTCCGCAAGGTCGATGCGCGGCACTGGGCAGCCCGCGACCGGCTCGCTGATTCCCTCTTGAAAGCGAGCCATTTCTGTCTTCGCCACCAGCCGCACATGCAGGTCGATCACGCCGCCCGACTCGAATGGCAGCGGGCGCGGCATGAACCCTGGCACCTCGGCGAGACCGGCGATGGTCGCTGGCACGCGGCAGACCAGCCGCCCGGCGTGGGCCGAGGCAAGCAGCCTGTCGTCGCCGATCAGCCGCGAGAACAGGCCGCGCGCCTGGCAATGGTCCAGGAGTGTCAGCGCAAGCGTCGTCTTGCCGGCGCCGGATGGCCCGGTGATAAGGACGCCGCGATCGCCGATCAGGATCGCGGTTCCGTGGATGTTTTCAGGCTGCATGACCGGACCGGGTCATGCCCCCGTTAGCCCCGGGCTTGTCCCGAGGATCTGCCGGCCTTTCGATTGTTTTCACACCACGGTCTCGTTGCGCGGCAGATCCTCGGGACAAGCCCGAGGATGACGACCGTAAAGCTGCGATATCCGGCATCATGCTTTTTAGCACGATTTGATCCGAAAATCGGTTCCCACTTTCGGGATCATGCTTCGGCCGGCAGCGTAACGACGAAGCGGGCGCCCTTGATCTCGCCTGGCTTGGTGCCGGGGATGTTCTCGGCGGTCAGCGTGCCGCCATGGGCCTCGACGATCTGCCTGGATATCGACAGGCCAAGACCCGAATTTTGGCCGAACGCCTCGCCGGCGGGCCGGTCGGTGTAGAAGCGCTCGAAGATGCGGTCGATGTTGTCGGCGCGGATGCCGGGACCATTGTCGTCGATGGTGAGGATGTTGAACTTGCCGGTGCGCGCCAGCGACAGGATGATGTGGCCGCGCTCCTCTGGCACGAAGGAGCGGGCGTTCTCGATCAGGTTGGTGATGACCTGGCCGATGCGCAGGTCGTGGCCGACGACGAAATAGCCCTTGACGCCCTGCGGCAGCTTGGCGATCCTGAGCTCGATCTCGACCGCCTTCTTGTTGCGCGTCGTTTCACGCGAGACGGCGACGAGATCGGTTATGAACTTCTTCAGGTCCACGGTCCCCGCGTCATCCCGCGCCAGCTCGGCGTCGAGACGGGAGGCGTCCGAAATGTCGGTGATGAGGCGGTCCAGCCGCCTGACGTCGTGCTGGATGATCTCCATCAGCCGGCTGCGCGAATTGTCGTTCTTGGCGAGCGGCAAGGTTTCCACCGCGCTGCGCAGCGAGGTCAGCGGGTTCTTCAATTCATGGGAAACATCGGCGGCGAAGCTCTCGATCGCCTCGATGCGGGCATAGAGCGCGTTGGTCATGTCGCGCACGGCGATCGACAGATTGCCGATCTCGTCCTGCCGGTCGGAGAAATCAGGGATTTCCTCGCGGCTCTTGACGCCGCGCCGTACCCGCACGGCCGCTGCAGACAGCCGGCGCAGCGGATTGGCGATGGTGGAGGCCAGAAGCATCGACAGGATGGCGGTGACGAGCGCCGCGATGCCGAAGACGCGCAGGATCGCCTTGCGTTCGGCGGCGACGATCTTGTCGATGTCGCCGCCTTCGGTCGACAGCATCAACACGCCGAGAACGGCGCGGAAGCGCTGGATCGGCACCGCGACGGAAACGATCTGCTCGCCCTGTTCGCTGATCCGGACGATGGTCGACGGGCTGCCGGTCAGCGCCTTGACCACTTCCGGGAAGGCGGCGCCATTGCCGCCCGGCTGCTCGTGATAGACCGGCAGATCGGTGTTGCGGAAGAAGTCGAAGATGAACTTCTGGATGCGTTCGACAAGGTCGGGCTCTTCCTCGTCGACCGGCGGCAGATCGTAGCGAAGGATCTGGCCGCGCGAATAGAGATGGCGCGAATCGAGCAGCAAATTGGCGTCGCGGTCGTAGATGCGGGCGCGGGTGCGGGTCGGCGAGATCAGCCGGCGCAGCACCGGAGCGACGCGTTCAGGATTGATCGGGAAATCCAGATTGTCGAGCTGGTCCGAGCCCGGCCCCAGGCTTTCGCCGGCCTGCAGCTCAAGCAGCTTTTCCGGATCGATGCTGATCGAATCCGTCTCGACCGTCGCCGAGGCGGCGATCGCGCCGGCGATGATCTCGCCCTGGGTCATCAGGCTTTCGACGCGGGCGTCGATCAGCCCGTCGCGGAAGGTGTTGAGATAGAGAATGCCGGTGACCAGGACTGCGAGGCCGGCGAGATTGAGGAAGAGGATACGCCGCGTCAGGCTGGAAAAGATGTGATGGCCGAGGAAGCGGCGCATGGGTACGGTGAGCTTCGACAGGAACGCGGGCATGATCCGCGCCGGCCGCCTTGCAACGCCCGCCGATCTGCTCCGCTGTGCTTCCACTGCCATCGAACAGCAGTTCCCTGCTTAGTAATTAGTGAGTAGCGGGTAGCGAATAGAGAAATGGTTGGCTGAGATCGCGGCGATGCACGGATGGCCGCTCGCACCATTCAAAACTGACTACCGACTGTTCTCTATTGTCTACTGCCTATTCACGCCTCGCGGAACCGGTATCCGACTCCGTAAAGGGTTTCGATCATCTCAAAGTCGTCGTCGACGGCCTTGAACTTCTTGCGCAGCCGCTTGATGTGGCTGTCGATGGTACGGTCGTCAACATAGACCTGCTCATCATAAGCCGAATCCATCAGCGCATCACGACTTTTTACGACGCCGGGGCGCTGCGCCAGCGAATGCAAGATCAGGAATTCGGTGACGGTGAGCGTCACCGGTTCGCCCTTCCAGGTGCAGGTGTGGCGTTCCTGGTCCATGACGAGCTGGCCGCGCTCGAGCGAGCGCGCCTGCTGGCTGGGCGCTTTTGCCGCGGCCTCACGGGCGCTGGCACGGCGCAACACCGCGCGCACCCGCTCGACCAGCAGACGCTGCGAGAAGGGTTTGCGGATGAAGTCGTCGGCGCCCATCTTGAGGCCGAACAACTCATCGATCTCATCGTCCTTGGAGGTCAGGAAGATGACCGGCAGGTCGGACTTCTGGCGCATCCGGCGCAAGAGTTCCATGCCGTCCATGCGCGGCATCTTGATGTCGAGGATGGCGAGATTCGGCGGGCGCGCCGCCAGGCCTTCCAGCGCCGACGCACCATCCGTGTAGGTTTCGACGCGATAGCCTTCCGATTCGAGGGCGATCGACACCGAGGTCAGAATGTTGCGGTCGTCATCGACAAGCGCGATTGTTGCCATTTCAAGCGGCTCCCTCATGAGCTGTCCCTTCTTTCGTAGAGAAGGGGCTTTTGCAGGACAAATTAGGTACAAAATGTGGCATAGGCCTTCACCGCTGTCACGCGCGGCATGCCGGCGGCCACGATCGCACCTCGACATGGATTGGACGAACGAGCATCGCCAATCCTTTGGGCAACCACGAAACTTTTTGCATATATAAACGATTTAAACAACTTTCAAAATATTTAAATCGATTAATGATTTGATATCATTCGGCTTTTCTGGTTCTGACCATCTAAGCTCGCGGAGTGGGCGTGCCGGAAACGCGCCGGCAAAGATGCGGCAAATCGGAGAAGGGTCACCCATGTCGGAAGTCGGCAAACGCAATCCTGCCTGCGCGATCGATCGTATCGGTCTCAGAACCTCTGGCCTGGTGCGCTACAATTTCGGTGCGGCCGCCCTCTACGAGGAATCGATCAGGCGGGGCGAAGCCCGGCTGACCGCGCACGGCGCGCTGGTCGCCGAAACAGGCCAGCACACCGGCCGTTCGCCCAAGGACAAGTTCGTCGTCCGCGACGGCGCCACCGAGCCTGAAGTCTGGTGGGACAACAACAAGGCGATCTCGCCGGAGCAGTTCGAGACGCTGCTCGAAGAGTTCCGGGCGCACGCCGCGGACAAGGATCTTTACGTGCAGGACCTGATCGGCGGCGCAGACCATGAGCTGAAGCTGCCCACCAGGGTCATCACCGAGTTTGCCTGGCATTCGCTGTTCATCCGCAACCTGCTGATCCGTCCGGAAGCCGCGGAGCTCGACCATTTCGCGCCCGAGATGACGATCATCGACCTGCCCTCCTTCCGCGCCGACCCCGCCCGCCACGGCACCCGCACCGAAACCGTGATCGCCGTCGACCTCACCCGCAAGATCGTGCTGATCGGCGGCACCTCCTATGCCGGCGAGATGAAGAAATCGGTGTTCACGATGCTGAACTACCTGCTGCCGGCCAAGGGCGTGATGCCGATGCACTGCTCGGCCAATGAGGGCCCTGGCGGCGACGCCGCGATTTTCTTCGGGCTGTCGGGCACCGGCAAGACGACGCTGTCGGCCGATCCGTCGCGCACGCTGATCGGCGACGACGAGCACGGCTGGGGGCCGCACGGCATCTTCAATTTCGAAGGCGGCTGCTATGCCAAGACCATCAAGCTGTCGGCGGAAGCGGAGCCCGAGATCTTCGCCACCACGCAGCGCTTCGGCACAGTGCTGGAGAATGTCGTTCTCGACACCCATGGCGTGCCGGATTTCGACGACGGCCGGCTCACCGAGAACACGCGTTGTGCCTACCCGCTCGACTTCATACCGAATGCCAGCAAGACGGGGCGCGCCGGCCACCCCCGGAACATCATCATGCTGACTGCCGACGCTTTCGGCGTGATGCCGCCGATCGCGCGGCTGACCCCGGCGCAGGCGATGTATCATTTCCTGTCCGGCTACACGGCCAAGGTGGCCGGAACCGAGAAGGGCGTGACCGAGCCCGAAGCGACGTTCTCGACCTGCTTCGGCGCGCCGTTCATGCCGCGCCATCCCTCGGAATACGGCAATCTGCTGCGCGAGCTGATCGCGCAGCACGGTGCCGATTGCTGGCTGGTCAACACCGGCTGGACCGGCGGCGCCTACGGCACAGGCAGGCGGATGCCGATCAAGGCGACGCGCGCGCTGCTTGCCGCGGCACTCGACGGCTCTCTGAAGACAACCGGTTTCCGTACCGACGCCAATTTCGGCTTCGAGGTGCCGGTGGCGGTGCCAGGCGTCGACGGCGCCATCCTCGACCCGCGATCGACCTGGGCCGACAAATCGGCCTATGACCGGCAAGCGGCAAGGCTGGTCGGCATGTTCGCGGTCAATTTCGAGAAGTTCGAAAGCCATGTCGACGCCTCCGTCCTCGGCGCGGCGCCGCACATGCAGGAAGCGGCGGAATAATCGCCCGCCACGCTCAGCCATCCTCGCAAGGCCCGGTCCCGATCGGGCCTTTTCTTTTTTCGTCCGCCGCGCCATGACTGCGGCATGACGAGCGACGATACAATCATCATTGCCGGCGATGCCGTGATCCATCCGGGCGACCTGCACGAGGATTTCATCCGCTCGTCCGGCCCCGGCGGGCAGAACGTCAACAAGGTGGCGACGGCGGTGCAGCTCCGCTTCGATGCACGCAACGCGCCCGGCCTGTCTGAACGCGTGCGCGAACGCACGATCAGGCTTGCCGGCCAGCGCGCCACCAAGGACGGCGTCATCGTCATCGAGGCCGGACGCTTCCGCACGCAGGAACAGAACCGGGCAGACGCACGGGCGCGGCTGGCGGCGCTTGTCGCCAAGGCGGCCGAGCCACCACCGCCGCCGCGCAAGAAGACGAGGCCGTCGAAAGGCGCGGTCGAACGGCGGCTGAAGAGCAAGGCCGGACGCGGCACCATCAAGAAACTGCGCGGCCGGGTAGAGAACGATTAAGCAACACACCAGGCGCGTGTATAAAACGGCTTCCCATTTCGGATCGTAGATGCAAGGGTCCGCCATTGCCACAGCAAGGGAGACCAAAGATGGGCATGTTCGATTTCGTCAAGAGCGTCGGCAAAAAGCTCGGCATAGGCGGTGACGAGGAAGCGGCGCCCAACGCCGATACGCTGAAGAAAGAGCTCGATTCGCACAAGCTCGGCACCGATGGCGTGCAGGTCGTCGTCCAGGGCGACACGGCGGTGCTGAAGGGCGTGGTCAAGGACCAGTCGGTTTTCGAAAAGGCGGTCATCGCCGTCGGCAACACGCTCGGCGTCTCCAAGGTGCAGGCGGACGAGTTGCAGGTGGCACCGGCTTCCGGTTCGGCGGCGGCCGCGGCCAAGGAACCGACCTTCTACACCGTCCAGAAGGGCGACAATCTCTGGAAGATCGCCGAAAAGAGCTATGGCAAGGGCAAGGGTGCCAAGAACACGGTCATCTTCGAGGCCAACAAGCCGATGCTGACCCATCCCGACAAGATCTATCCGGGACAGGTCCTTCGCATCCCAGACCTCACCTGATCAAGGGAAACGCGAATCTGTCGGGGACCGGCGGCTTTCGGGTCGCCGTTTTCGTTTTCAGATGGCATGCTCGAACCGACGAAACGGAGCTAGCGACCGACCTCATGCTCGTTCTGCCCAAGGGCGTCCGCCACATGCCGGCCTATCTGTCCCGCGACGTGCAGGAGGCGCTGGTGGAGGATGTGAGAGGCATCGTCCAGCAGGCGCCGCTATTCGTGCCGGCCATGCCGCGCACCGGCAAGGAAATGAGCGTGCGCATGACCAATTGCGGTCCGCTCGGCTGGGTCACCGACAAGGAACGCGGCTACCGCTACCAGCCGACGCACCCGGTGACAGGGACGCCGTGGCCGCCGATCCCGGATGTGCTGATGCGGCTGTGGCGAGAGGTCTCGGCCTACCCGCATCCGCCGCAGGCATGCCTGGTCAATTTCTACGCGCCGGATGCGAAGATGGGCCTGCATCAGGACCGCGACGAGGAGGATTTCTCAGCACCCGTCGTGTCGGTCTCGCTGGGCGACGACTGTCTGTTCAGGATCGGCCAGACGACGCGCGAGGGGGCGACCCGGTCGTTCAAGCTGAAGAGCGGCGACGTCGTCGTGCTCGGCGGCGAAGGACGCCTCTGCTTCCACGGCGTCGACCGCATCTATCCCTCGACCTCGGCGCTGCTGAAAAATGGCGGCAGGATCAATCTGACGCTGCGGCGGGTGACGAAGGCCGGAGAGCCAAGCATAAGCCGATCTTAACGCCCGGGCGCTATCAAGGCCGGCAAGATCGTGGGTCCGCAGAAATGATCGCAATGGCACCGGCCAATGAGACTGCCCACAGCCGATCCGATCTGCGTTTCGCCGCGCTTGTGGTGTGCACCGGAATCCTGATCGGGCTGCGCTACCATCTTGCCTTGTGGACGTTCGACGCCCACGGCTTTTCCGAGCTTAGCGATAGACTGCCCTATTGGGACTTTACCAATCTGTGGGCCGGCAGCCGCATGGCGCTCGACGGTCATGTGGCATTCCTGTTCGATGTCGATAGCTATCGCGCGGCCCTGCGGCGGATGTTCTCGCCCGATCTTCCCAACCAGGAATGGAGTTATCCGCCAAGCATCCTGGTATTCGGCGCACCGCTCGCCCTGCTGCCCATTTTCCCGGCGTATTTCGTCTGGACGTTCGGCACAATTGTTTGCCTGTGGTTGGCGGTGCGGCCATTGAAGCTGGGGGCGGCTGCCGAGTTGGCCATCCTTGTGTGCCCGGCCGTCTTCATCAACGCGATCTTCGGCCAGAACGGTGCCCTGACAACCGCCTTGCTCATCGGCGGACTGGTCGCGACGCCGAAACGGCCGATCCTGGCCGGATTTTTGTTCGGCCTGCTCACAGTCAAGCCGCATCTCGGCATACTGGTCCCGTTCTGCCTGCTGGCGAGCGGCAACTGGCGCGCCATTGCCGCTGCCGCCGTATCATCGGCCGCGCTGTTCGTTGTGACCGGCGCTTGGCTCGGCTTCGACATCTGGCGGTTGTTCTGGACCGAAACCCGCCCGCTGATGGCAGCGATCCTGGAGGCGCCCTATCCTCAGCCCTACCAGTCCAACGCTGCGACGATGTTCTTCCTGGCGCGCGCATGCGGTTCGGGACTCGCGGCGGCTTACGCAATGCAGGCCGTCGCGACAATCGCCGCCGTCGCCGCCGCCATCTGGATTTGGCTGCCCTGGCGCCGGATCGAGCATCGCGAACGGGTCGTGCTGACCCCCGTACTGGCGACGCTGGCGACGCCCTACGGCTACAGCTACGACACGATCGGCCTGGCGGTTGCCGTTGCCTATCTGTTCTCAACGCGCAGCACCATGCCGCGGATTTTTCTGGCTCTGGTCTGGCTCTACCCGGCCGTCGCCCATCTGATAAACAATGCGGGGCTGGGCATCGGCGTACTAGTGCCGCTGTGCTTGTCGGCATGGATGCTAGCCGACATAAGGCGCCACGAGCGCTATGCCCTTGGTTCGGGCGCGCCGGACAGTGACATACTGTAAAGCCGCGGCTTGCCTAATCGCGCGCGGCCATATCGGCGAGGATGAGGACGGTCACAGATCGGTTCCGATGCAGGAAGCGCGTTGGCCGTTGCCAGCCGCAGCCCTGCCCTGATGTCAAACACGGCCACTGCACACATATTGCGCTCCCAGCGGCAGCTGGGAAAGCCAGCCTTCAATCTTGCGCGCGACGGAATTCGCGAAAGGAAACATCAGAAAATGGCCGCCTTCGATATCTATGAGGCCGGCTGCCTGCAGCAGGCGCCCGGCCTTGCGCTGGCTGATCAGGACGGCGTCTTCGTCGAACGGACAGCGAAGCACGGCCAGTCGCGTTAGCGGATTATAGGGATTGTGCTCGATCACGCAGACGACGCCACCGCGCCGGACGACGCGTCGCATCTCGGCAAAGAAGCCCGGCCACTGTTCGGGAGGCACATGATGGGCAACGCAAACCGCGAAGGCGAGATCGAACGCGCCGTCCGCGTAAGGCAGGCTGGGGCCGGGGTAGGCTGCGTATGTGACCGAGGGGTTTTCCTCACGTGCCCGCGCAATGGATTCGGTCGAGATATCGCAGCCATGGAGCTCGGGAAAGAGCGGCTTCACATAGGGATGTAAAGCTCCGACGCCGCAGCCGACGTCGAGCGCCCGAACGGGGCCTTTGCCGATGCCACGCTCGGCGATCAGTCGGGCAAGCGGCGCCACTTTGGCCTGCAGGAAGAAATCGTGTTTCAGCCCTGAGAAGCTGATCGAGTCGTCGACCGTCCTGTTGTATGTGGCGCGATATTGGTCGAACAGTTCGGCCATCAGCCAAACCTTCGATCGCGCGTCATCTGCAAGGTCGCCTTGGTGTTTCGGCTCTCGGCTTCCGCTTTCAAGGCATCCTCGAAGCCGGTCAGGCGATCGACGACGTAGAGCGGCCTCCGCTTGATCTCCGAGTGGATGCCCCCAACGATGCGCGGGGCAAGCAGCGGAAGGACCGCTTCCTCATTGAAGATCGGAATAACAAGGGAATAAACCAGGGCCTCTCGACCCGCGGTAGTGCTCGCGTTGATCACCGGTTGCTCCCGACACCCGCTGGAATCGCCACGAAAGCTAGCTCGGATAGCCTAAAGCGCCGTTAACCGCGTCGTCACAGCTTCCTGAGCGCCACTTCCTCGACAAGGTGGTCGGCGCCTTTGCGCAGGATCAAGTCGGCGCGGGCGCGTGTCGGCAGGATGTTCTCGCGCAGGTTCTTCAGGTTGATGTTGGTCCACAACCCTTGCGCGATTGCGCGGGCAGAATCCTCTGAAAGCTGCGAATAGCGGTGGAAGAAGGAGTCCGGATTGCGGAAGGCGGTCTCGCGCAGCCGCATGAAGCGGGAAATGTACCAGTCGTGGATCAGCTTCTCGTCGGCATCGATATAGATGGCGAAGTCGAAGAAGTCGGACAGGAAGGGTACGATCTTGCCGTCCTGCGGCAGCTTGCCGGGCTGGAGCACATTGATGCCCTCGAAGATCAGGATGTCGGGCCGGTCGATGGTGACGAACTCGCCGGGGATGACGTCATAGGTCAGGTGCGAATAGACCGGAGCGCGGACATCGGGCAGCGCCGACTTGATGCCCGACAGGAAGCGCAGCAGCGCGCCGACGTCGTAGCTGTCGGGAAAGCCCTTGCGCTCCATCAGGTTTTCGCGGCGCAGCACCTCGTTGGGCAGCAAAAAGCCGTCGGTGGTGATAAGATCGACCTTGGGGCTCGACGGCCAGCGCGCGAGCAGCTCCTTCAGCACGCGCGCCGTGGTCGATTTGCCGACCGCGACCGAACCGGCGATGCCGATGATGAATGGCGTCTTGACCACATCCGAGGCGTTGAAGAAAGCCTGGCGCTGGCGGAACAGCAACTGGCTGGCCTCGACATGCGCCGACAGAAGCCGCGACAGCGACAGATAGATGCGCTTGACCTCTTCGAGATCGATTGGATCGTTCAGCGACCGCAGACGGCGGAATTCATCCTCGCTCAGCGTCAGTGGCGTGTCGGCGCGGAATTGCGACCATTGCTCGGCCGAGAAAAAGCGAAAGGGGGAATATTTCTCGGTCGGTGCGAGCTGATCCATCGAGATTCCTGCCCTCCTCGCGGTCAGCGCTTGGACCGTGACGCCTTCTCGGCGATGCCCGAACGCCCGGTGCGGCTTTCGAGCTCCCTAAGCACGTCGTTCAACGGCACACCCGAAATGCCGAGAACGACGAGCCAATGATATATAAGATCGGCACTTTCCGAAACGAGGGCCCGCTTGTCGCCCTTGACCGCGGCAATCACCGTCTCGACCGCCTCTTCGCCGAGCTTTTGCGCCGCCTTGTCGATGCCGCGCGCGTAAAGCTTGGCGGTCCACGAGTCCGGATCGCCGGAATGGGCGCGTTCGCTGATGATTGTCTCCAGGTCGGAGAGTGAAAACCCAGTCATGGCGCCTTGGCCCTATTTCTTAGCCGCAAGCCTCTAGGGCCGATCACCCGAGGAGTCCAGCCGCATCGGCAGGCCGGCTTGCGCCATATGGGCCTTGGCCTCGGCGATCGTATAGGTGCCGAAATGGAAGATGGAAGCCGCCAGCACCGCGCCCGCATGGCCGTCGCGAATGCCTTCCACCATGTGATCGAGCGTGCCGACGCCGCCCGAAGCGATCACCGGCGCGCGCACCGCGTCCGACACCGCGCGGGTCAGCGCGATGTCGTAACCGGCCTTGGTGCCGTCGCGGTCCATCGAGGTCAGCAGGATCTCCCCGGCACCGCGATCGACCATTTTGCGGGCGAATTCGACCGCATCCATGCCGGTCTTCTCCCGTCCGCCGTGGGTGAAGATCTCCCAGCGGTCGTCCTCGCCGGTGCCCGACACTTTCTTGGCGTCGATGGCGACGACGATGCACTGGTTGCCGAATTTGTCGGCGGCTTCCGCAACGAAATCCGGGTTCTTGACCGCTGCCGTGTTGATCGACACCTTGTCGGCGCCGGCCAGGAGCAACTTCCTGATGTCGGCGACCTGGCGCACGCCGCCGCCGACGGTGAGCGGCATGAAGCATTGCTCGGCGGTGCGGGCGATGACATCGAAGATGGTCTCGCGATTGTCCGATGACGCGGTGATGTCGAGGAAGCAAAGCTCGTCGGCGCCAGCCGCGTCATAGGCCTTGGCAGCCTCCACCGGATCGCCGGCATCGACGAGATCGACGAAGTTGACCCCCTTGACGACGCGGCCGCCCTTGACGTCGAGACAGGGGATGACGCGAGCCTTCAGCATGTCAACGGCCCTCGATCGTGGTCAGGAGATCGTTCAGCAATTCGCCGACCAGCGGCGGCACATTGGCCTGCGCATCGAAGGCCGGATCGTAAGCGGAAATGGTGATGCCCGATATGGGAACGGAAAGCGCCATCGCGCAGACCGCCTGGCGCAACTGTTCCGGGCCAGGGCCGCCCGGCGTGACATAGCGGTTGGCTTGCAGCGCCTCGGGATCGTGCACATCAAGATCAAGATGCATGTGCATCCGTTGAGCGCCCGCAGCCTTCAGTTTCTCGGTCGCCTCTGCCGCTCCGGGACATTCCGTGCGGATCACCGGCAATGTGTCGAGCAGCTGTTTTTCGGCCGGATCGAGATCGCGCGCGTTAATCAGCACGCAGCGCGACGGATCGATCGGCTGGAAACCGGGGACGGCCGCCGCCATCGGGCGCCAGCACAGGCCGAGGACAGTGGCCAGCGCCATGCCGTCGAGAAACCCGTATATGGATGTGTCGGGTGTGTTGAGATCGCCGTGCTGGTCGGCCCAGATGATCGCGTCGGCGCCTTCGCCGGCGACCGCGCCGGCTGATGTCAGGCAGTTTCCGGCCAGCACGATAGGAAAGCGTCCCCTGTCGCGGGCAATGCGGACCTCGCCCGAAACGGCATTGCAGACCGCGAAACCGGTGGCGATCTCACGCTCCTGGACATCGCCGACCTTGCCGATGTCCTCGACCGCGACATCGTGGCCGGCCATGGTCAGGGCTTCGACCAGTCCGCCCGCAATCAGCGCGTCCGGCCCCTGGCCCATGCCGCCATGATAATGGCCGCTGTCATAGGAGGCCAGAATTATCGAGACTTTCAAGATCGCATCTCCACCGGGGGCGCGCCTTTCAGGATCGCCAATGCCTCGGCCGGATCGATACGGCCGTCGTAAAGCGCACGGCCGGAGATCGCGCCTTCGAGCTTTTGTGCATCGGGCATGGTCATGCGCACGATGTCGGCGATCGAAGCCAGCCCGCCCGAGGCGATGACCGGGATCGAGACGGCATCCGCGAGGTTTATGGTGGCGTCCCAGTTGATACCGGTCAGCACGCCGTCGCGGTCGATGTCAGTGTAGATGATGGCGGCGACGCCGGCGCCCTCGAACTTTCTCGCCAGTTCGATGACGCCGAGGCTGGACGCCTCGGCCCAGCCCTCGACCGCCACCTTGCCGCCCTTGGCATCGATGCCGACCGCGATCTTTCCCGGAAAGGTCTTGCAGGCCTGCCTGACCAGGTCGGGGTCGCGCACGGCCACGGTGCCCAGGATGACACGGGCAAGCCCGCGGTCGAGCCAATCCTCGATCTGTTCGAGCGTGCGGATGCCGCCGCCGAGCTGCACCGGGTTCTTCGTCGCCTTGAGGATGGCGCCGACCGCGGCGCTGTTGACGCTCTGACCCTGGAAGGCGCCGTTGAGGTCGACGACATGCAGCCATTCGAAGCCCTGTTCTTCAAATGCCTTTGCCTGGGCGGCCGGGTCGTCGTTGTAGATGGTCGCGGTCGCCATGTCGCCGTGCTTGAGGCGCACGCACTGGCCGTCCTTGAGGTCGATTGCAGGAAACAGGATCATGTTTCTCAAGCGCCTTCGACAATGACGAAATGGCCTGATGAGGCGGCAAGCCGGAATTTCGAGGCCTGCTGATATTCCGGCGAATGATAGCATTCCACCGCCTTGGCGTAGGATTCGAACTCGACCAGGACGTGGCGGTTGCCGGTCGGCCCTTCAGGGCTCTCGTGGCGCCCGGCCCGCACGACGAATTTCGCGCCGTACTTGGCGAAGGCAACGGCATTCGCCTCGATATACCGCTTGTACAGATCGGGATCGCGAACATCGATCATCGCCATCCAATAGCCCTTCTTGCTCATGGCTCCTCAAGGCCTCCAGCGCAGGAAATTGGTGATCAGGGCGAGGCCCAGCGCCTGGCTCTTCTCTGGGTGGAACTGCGTGCCGACGAGATTGTCGCGGGCGACGGTCGCCGTCACCCGGCCGCCATAGTCGGCGACCGCCAGCACCTCGTCGGGCTTGCGCGCATCAAGATGATAGGAATGGACGAAATAGGCGTGCAGGCCGGTTGGCCCGGTTGGAACGCCGGAGAACAGCGGATGCTTGCGCATCAGCTCGATCGTGTTCCAGCCGATCTGCGGGATCTTCAGTGCCGGATCGGCCGGCGTGATCTCCTTTACGTCACCTGATATCCAGCCAAAGCCATCGGTGATTGTCTTTTCGAGGCCGCGCTGCGACATCAGCTGCATGCCGACGCAGATGCCGAGGAATGGACGTCCCTTACGAATAGCGACTTCCTCGACAGCTTCCCACATGCCGGGGACGGCACGCAGGCCGGCCGCGCAGTCGGCATAGGCGCCGACGCCAGGCAGCACGATACGGTCGGCCGTGCGCACCCGCTCGGCGTCGGCTGTCAGGTCGATGCCGGCGGCGATGCCCGCCTCGCGCGCCGCGCGCTCGAAGGCCTTGGTGGCCGAGCGCAGATTGCCCGAGCCATAGTCGATGATCGCAACGCGCATGTCAGGGCCTTCCCGGAATGTGGGTCAGCCCAAGCGCCATGCCGGGCTGCGACGGCCGCGCCAGGGCGGCGTCCGGCACCATGCGCGGCACGGGCTCGGCTTCATCCGCATGCCGCTCGGCCTCCAGGGCAAAGCGCGCATCGGCATCATCGAGCCAACCGGCTTCGACCACCCCCCATTCGCGCCAGCCGCGGCGGCGGAGCGCCGCGATGCGCAGCGCCTGCCCTTCCAGGCCGACATAGAACGAGACCAGCAGGGACAGCAGCGAGCCGGCCCACCCAAGACCGAGCCTTTCGCCAAGCACCGAAAGCACCGCCATGACAATGAAGGTGAGTGCCGCTTCGATCCACAGCCGATGCCAGGCGAACCACAGCGGCGGCACCAGCAGGCCGAGCCAAGTGAAGCCGTCGCGCATAAGGGCCGTCGCATCGGCCTTTTCGCCAAGGCCGGGCGGTTCCATCACGACATAGCTGGCCATGACGCTATCCCTTCAAAGATCCCTTGGTGGAGGGAACAGCGTCCGGCTGGCGCGGATCGCGTTCCAGCGCCGCCCGCAGCGCACGCGCCACCGCCTTGAAACAAGTTTCGGCGATGTGGTGGTTGTTGGCGCCATAGTGATTGGTGACATGCAGCGTGATGCCGGCGTTTTGCGCCAGCGCCTGGAAGAACTCGCGCACGAGTTCGGTGTCGAAGGTGCCGATCTTGGGCGAGGAAAACGAAACGTTCCACACCAGGAAGGGACGGCCGGAGACATCGATCGCCGCGCGCGTCAGCGTCTCGTCCATGGCAAGATCGATCGAGGCATAGCGCATGATGCCGCGCCGCTCGCCCAGCGCCTTGGCCAGCGCCTGGCCGAGCGCGATGCCGGTGTCCTCGACCGTGTGGTGGTCGTCTATGTGCAGGTCGCCCTTGGCCCGAACGGTCATGTCGATCAGCGAATGGCGCGAAAGCTGGTCGAGCATATGGTCGAAGAAGCCGACGCCGGTCACGATGTCCGATTTGCCGGAGCCGTCGACATGGACCGACACGGCAATGTCGGTTTCCCTGGTCTTGCGGCTGATTTCGGCGGAACGGGGCGGCATGACCTTGTCCTTGTCCGTGAGTTTAAGCGCTTCAGGCGTTCGCCTGCTTGAAAACGAAAGCCTTCTAGCAGCATGATCCGGCGATTGCCAGTTGCCATCCAGGCCGGTATCGAGCGTTTGCAATCACCGCCCCCATGCATACATATGGGCCGATCAAAGTCACTCGTACCGCGCCAATCGCCTTTTTAGGGATGACGCGAATCGGAGCAGCAAATGTCCAATGAACTGACCATGCACGCCACGACCATCGTGACGGTGCGCAAGGGCAACAAGGTGGTGATCGCCGGCGACGGCCAGGTCAGCCTTGGCCAGACCATCATGAAGGGCAACGCCAGGAAAGTGCGCCGCATCGGCAAGGGCGGCAACGTGATCGCCGGTTTCGCCGGTGCGACCGCCGACGCCTTCACGCTTCTGGAGCGGCTCGAAGCCAAGCTCGAACAATATCCCGACCAGTTGACGCGCGCCTGCGTGGAACTCGCCAAGGACTGGCGCACCGACCGCTATCTGCGCCGGCTGGAAGCGATGATGCTGGTGGCCGACAAGTCGGTCTCGCTGGCGCTGACCGGCACCGGCGACGTGCTCGAGCCCGAGCATGGCGTCATGGCCATCGGTTCAGGCGGCAACTATGCGCTGGCTGCGGCCCGCGCCCTGATGGACACAGACAAGGACGCCGAGGAGATCGCGCGAAAGGCGATGCAGATCGCCTCCGACATCTGCGTCTACACCAACAACAATTTCGTCGTCGAAACGCTCGATGCCGGCTGACCGGCCGGCCATGATCCCGAACCGAAGGGCCGCACAAGCGAAAAGCGGGAACCGGTCTTCGGAAGAAATCATGACCAAACAAGATGATAGCTATGATTTTCGGCCGGTGACCACGAAAGACCTGCCGATGATCGCCGGCTGGCTCGCCGAACCTCATGTCGCTGAGTGGTGGGACGATCCAGAGACGGAAATCGCCGAGATTCGCGATCACATCGATTCGATTTCGGTCGAACCGCTGATCGTGGAACTCGACGGCAAGCCGATCGCCTATCTGCAGAGTTACGATCCGCATCTGGAGGACGACCATCCCTATGCCGACCAGCCGTTCGGGACGCTCGGCATCGACCTGTCGATCGGCCGACCGGAGCTGGTCGGCATCGGCCATGGCTCGGCGATCGTGCGCCAGTTCGTCGAGCAGTTGTTCGAGGAGGGCGTGCCGCGTGTCATCATCGATCCCGACCCATCCAATGGCCGCGCCATCCGCGCCTATGAAAAGGCGGGATTTCGGGCAATCGATCGCCGGCAATCCAGATATGGCGATGTCGTGCTGATGGCTGTCGACGCAACCGACACGCAACATGGCGACGCGCAAGAGAGGTAATGGGGCATGGACGCATCGGGTCACGACAGGCTGGTCTCGGCCTATGAAGACAGCTGGCGCATGGGACTGCTGCTCGTCCTTGGCCTGCTCATCTTCCAGGCCGGAGCCCTCTACGGCATGGGGCACCCGCCGATCTGTACTTGTGGCTATGTGAAGCTCTGGCACGGCGTGGTGAACAGTTCCGAGAATTCCCAGCATATATCGGACTGGTACACGTTCTCGCACATCATCCACGGCTTCCTGTTCTATGCGCTGGCCAGGTTCCTGTTTCCGCGTTCGCCGGTCGGCTTGCGGCTGGCTTTCGCCGTCTTCATCGAGGGCGGCTGGGAGCTGATCGAGAACAGCCCGTTCATCATAGAGCGCTACCGCGCCGGCACCATCTCGCTCGACTATTACGGCGACAGCATCATCAATTCGGTGTCGGACACACTGGCCATGGTGCTGGGATTTGTGATGGCGCGAAGGCTACCTATATGGGTGATCGTCAGCCTCGCCATCCTCTTCGAACTGGGCACCGGCTACCTTATCCGGGACAATCTGACACTCAACGTGATCATGCTGCTGCATCCGTTCGAGGCCATCAAGCAGTGGCAAAGTGGAATTTAGTGATATGAGCACATTTTCTCCCCGCGAAATCGTTTCGGAACTCGACCGTTTCATCATCGGCCAGAAGGACGCCAAGCGCGCCGTGGCAATCGCCTTGCGCAACCGCTGGCGCCGCCAGCAGTTGGAAGGGCAGATGCGCGAAGAAGTGATGCCGAAGAACATCCTGATGATCGGGCCGACCGGCGTCGGCAAGACCGAAATCTCGCGCCGCCTGGCGCGGCTGGCCGGCGCGCCCTTCGTCAAGGTCGAGGCAACCAAATTTACCGAGGTCGGCTATGTCGGCCGCGATGTCGAGCAGATCGTGCGCGACCTCGTCGAGGTCGCCATCGGCCTGGTGCGCGAGAAGATGCGTGAGGACGTCAAGGCGCGCGCCCATGTCAACGCCGAGGAACGCGTGCTGGAGGCGCTGGTCGGCAAGACTGCCTCCCCTGCCACGCGCGATTCCTTCCGCAAGAAGCTGCGCGAGGGCGAACTCGACGACAAGGAGATCGAGATCGAAGTAGCCGATACCGGCAATGGCGGCATGCCCGGCTTCGAGATTCCCGGCATGCCGGGCGCCAATATCGGCGTGCTCAACATCAACGACATGCTGTCGAAGGCGATGGGCGGCAAGAAGACCAAATTGCGCAAGACGACGGTGAAGGAATCCTACGACCTGCTGGTCAACGACGAGTCCGACAAGCTGCTCGACCAGGACGAGGTGGTGCGCCGGGCGCTGGACGCTGCGGAAAATGACGGCATCGTCTTCCTCGACGAGATCGACAAGATCGCGGCCCGGTCGGATATTTCGGGCGGGCCTTCGCGTGAGGGCGTGCAGCGTGACCTGCTGCCGCTGGTCGAAGGCACGACGGTGGCGACCAAATATGGGCCGTTGAAGACGGATCACATCCTGTTCATCGCATCGGGTGCGTTCCACGTCTCGAAGCCGTCCGACCTGTTGCCGGAGCTGCAGGGCCGCCTGCCGATCCGCGTCGAATTGCGCGCCCTGGAAAAGGAGGACTTCGTCCGCATCCTGACCGAGACGGAAGCGAGCCTCATCAAGCAGTATATCGCGCTGATGAAGACCGAGGGCGTCGACCTGACCTTCACCGACGACGCCATCGATTCGCTCGCCGGCATCGCCGTCGATCTCAACGCCAGCGTCGAGAACATCGGCGCAAGGCGGTTGCAGACGGTAATGGAGCGCGTGCTGGACGATATCTCCTACGACGCGCCGGACCGCAACGGCACTGCGGTGACCATCGACGCCGCCTATGTGGAGAAACATGTCGGCGACCTGTCGAGGAACACCGATCTATCGCGCTTCATTCTTTGAGCGGGCGCGCGCCGGATCGTTCCGGCGCCTGTCGGGCGAATGGATCATGTGTGGCCGGATGGTATCATTCGGCCACCTTTCGTTCTGCCGAGCGCAGGGCCGCTCTCGACTCGACCAAGAGCTTTACCTAGTTTGCGCGGCAATTCTCTAGGCGGCGGGCGCATGAAAAAACTGATCCTGGTCATTCTCGGCTTGACGCTGGCGGCAACGATGTTCGGCGCCGACGCGGCGACCATCGTGCCGCCGGGAAACCGCAATGCCGAGCAACCCGGGATTCCGGGAGCCTCGAGCCGACGCACGCAGGCCACCAACACCACGTTCCAGGCGAAGTACCGCAAGGTCTATGCGCTGCTGCAGAACGACGCCGACCTGCGCGGCAAGATCAAGAAGGCGGCAAGCGTCTACGGCATCGATCCAATGCACATTGTCGGCGCCATCGTCGGCGAGCACACCTACAATGTCGACGCCTACGACCGGCTGCAGACCTACTACGTCAAGGCGATCTCCTATCTCTCCAGCAAGCTGTCCTTCGCCTATGATGGCGAGGACATCACGGATTTCGTGCAGCGGCCGGAATTCAGGAAATGCACTGGGCTGTCCGACAGTTACGATTTGTGGGAATGCCGCGAGCAGGTGTGGAACCGTTCATTTCGCGGCAAGACCGTCGGCGGCGAGGATTTCCCCAACGACCGCTTCGGCGCCACTTTCTTCCAGCCCTACTATGCCGGCCAGACCTTTGGTCTCGGCCAGCTCAATCCGCTGACCGCGCTCCAGATGAGCGACCTCGTGCACAAGGTTTCCGGCCTGCCGAAGCTCGACGTCGGCGATCCCAATGCGGTCTACAAGACCATCATGGATCCCGACCTCACGCTGCCCTACGTTGCCGCGACGATCCGGAAATCGATTGACGCCTACAAGAGCATCGCCGGCTTCGACATTTCGGGCAATCCGGGCCTGACCGCCACGCTCTACAATGTCGGCAATCCCGAGCAACGCGCCTATGCGCTGAAGGCGGAGAACGACAAGCGCAGCGCCGCCGGAGAGCCGGTGAAGCTGCCGGAAGAGAATTATTACGGCTGGCTGGTCAATGACAAACTGCCGGAGCTGAAGGCGCTTTTCTAGGGGCGGACCCGGCGCGCTGACGTTAATTTGCCAAAGCGGCGCCCCCGATAAAAGCGGAGCTCAGGCCGCCAGCAGCGACTTCAATTTGACGGCCTGCGAACCGAGCGCTTCCGGCGCCGGCCTCGCCCGTTTGCCGATCAGCATCTCCGCCAGCCTGATGTCGCGGGCGACGGCATTGCCGGGACCGATGCCGCTGGCGGCTACCAGCCTGCCGTCCTCGGCAAGGTGAAAGAGGATGAAGGCGTCCTCGCCGAGATCGCGGCGCACCGTGCTGCGGCCTTCATCGGAAAGCCCCGCGATCTGCAGGGACAGGCCATACTGATCCGACCAGAACCACGGCACCTCCGCATGTGCTTCGCCGGCGCCCAGCATGTTCTTTGCCGCCAGCGCGCCCTGCTCCTGCGCATTGCGCCAGGCCTCCAGCCGCACGCGACGGCCGCCATAGACGGCAAGCGGGAACGAACAGCAGTCGCCGGCAGCGAAGATGTCGGGGTCGGTGCTGCGCAGCTCGGCGTCGACTGATATGCCGTTGTCGATGGCCAGTCCCGCTTCGGCGGCCAGTCCGGTCACCGGCACGGCACCGATGCCGATGATGGCGAGATCGGCGACGATTTCGCGCCCTCCGGCAAGCGCGATGCGCACTTGCCTGCCGTCGTCGGCGATCGAGGCAATGCCTTCGCCGCACGTTATGTCGACGCCTTCGATGACGTGGGCATCATGGACGACCTTGGCGATCTCGGCCGGTACGCCGCGCATCAGGATACGCGGCTGCGCCTCGATGACGGTGACCGCAGCACCGAGCTTGCGGGCCGCCGCGGCGAGTTCGAGGCCGATGAAGCCGCCGCCGATGACGGCAATGCGGTTACCCGCCTTGAGGTGGGCGCGGATGGCCAGCGCATCGGCGAAGGTGCGGAGATAGACGCAGCGCCCGTCAAGGCCAGGCATCGACAGTTTGCGGGGCGTCGAGCCGGTCGCCAGCAGCAGCTTGTCGTAGGGCAGGACCGAACCGTCCGACAGGCGCACAGTATGCGCGGCGCGATCGATCGCTGAAGCCTGAATGGAGTGGATATGCCGGATCGACTTTTCGGCCAGGATCTCTTCGGTTGCGATCGCCCTGATCTCGGGCGCGCCGCCGGCCATTGCGTCCTTGGACAGAGGCGGCCGTTCATAGGGCAGATGCGGCTCGTCGCCGACCAGAGTCACCGCTCCCTCATAGCCGAGATCGCGCAATGCAAGCGCCGCGCGGCCGCCGCATTCGCCAGCGCCGATGATGACCATTCCGCGAGTCATGCCGGTTATCCGATCTGAACAAGGATGCTGCCGGCGTCGACCTTGACCGGATAGGTCCTGAGGTTGACGCAGGCCGGCGCGCCCTTGGCCTGGCCTGTCTTGTAGTTGAAGCGGCCATTGTGCTTGGGGCATTCGATGATGTCGTCCATGACAAGCCCGTCGGCGAGATGCACCTTTTCGTGCGTACACAGGCCGTCCGTGGCGAAATACTCGTTATCGGGGCTGCGATAGATGGCGTAGCTGCGGCCGCCGTGATCGAACCGCATCACATCTTCTTCGTCGATGTCTCCCACGGCACAGGCCTCGACCCAGTCGCTCATTCATTTCTCCCGCAAAATTTCCCGATGGCGCCTCACGGGCGGGTGTCACTCCGCCGCGGCGTTGAAGGCAGCATTGTCGTTGTGCAGATCCTCGCGATACGGCCTGGCCGTCGGCGGCAGCTCGCGCTTGAGGAAATAATCCTCGTTGCGCAACTGGCGCCAGAAGACAGGCAGCATCTCGCGATAGCCGGCCAGGATCGACGGCGTCGGCGCCGGCAAATCGTGCTTGATCAGTTCATGCAGCTTCGGCAGCGCATGGTAGGGCACCATCGGGAACATATGATGCTCGACGTGGTAGTTCATGTTCCAGTAGATGAAACGGCTGATCGGGTTCATGTAGACGGTGCGGCTGTTCAGCCGATGGTCGGTGACGTTGTCGGCAAGACCGCCATGCTGCAGCAGGCCGACCATGACGTGGTGCCAGGCGCCATAGAGCCTGGGCAGGCCGACCAGCATCAAGGGCAGGAACGAGCCGGTATAGAGCGCCAGCGCGATGGTTGCGGCATAGATCGCGGTCCAGATGCGGGCGATGCGGATCGCCTTTGCCTGTTCCTGCTCGGGAATAAAGGTCTTTTCGGCCGCGCTGATGTTGCCGGCGGCGTTGCGCAGCATGTCTGACATCGCATGCCAGGCGTCGCGCACGCCGACAAAGCCGAGGATGGCGCGCACCAGATCCGGCGGCCGCATGACCGAGATTTCCGGATCGCGGCCGACGATGATGGTGTCGGTGTGATGGCGCGTGTGGCTCCAGCGCCAGGTCACCGGGTTGCGCATGATCATGAAGCAGGCGATCTGATAGACCCAATCATTCATCCACTGCGTGCGGAAGGCCGTACCATGGCCGCATTCGTGCCAGCGGGAATCGGTCGACGAGCCGTAGAGCACGCCATAGGCGAAGAAGAACGGCACGCACCACCAGGTGCCCCAGAACCAGGCACCGCCGGCGCCGCTGACGATGAGCGCGGCGATCCAGATCGCCGTGTCGCGGAGCGCGGGCGTGTCGGAGCGCTGCATCAGCTCCTTCATCTGCTTGCGGGGAATGTCGGTGTGATACCATTCGGCCGCCGACAGGCCGGTCTCAACGGCCAGCCTGGCGTCGCGGCCGATCAGGCTGTAGTCACGCCGAGACGGCGCAGCATGCATGGTTGCCTCCCTCAGCAAGGGCGTCCGCCACGCGAATGCCCGACATTTCCTAGCTTGGAGGCTGAAAATAAGGCTAGCTCATGATAGACTCAACATCATAAAGATAGTTTCTATCATTTCCTATCATCAAGATGTAGGAAAGGTGCGCAGTCAAATGAGGACAGACATGGCGAAACGGCCGACCATATCAGATCTGGCGCGCATCTCCGGCGTCAGCGTCGCCACGGTGGACCGGGTGCTCAACAGCCGCCTGCCTGTGCGCGAGGAAACGGCACGCCGCGTCTATAACGCCGCGACCGAGATCGGCTATCACGCCGCAGGCCTGATCAAGCAGCGCATGCGCCAGGAATTGCCCGAGTATCGGCTGGCTTTCCTGCTGCTTCGGGGCAATGACGTTTTCTATGGCGATTTCGCGCGGGAACTCGAACTCGCGGTCGCACAATCGCAGCGCTTCCGCGGCGTCGCAGCCATCGATTTCGCCACTTCCCTGGCCCCCGATGAGATCGCCGCCCAGATGCGCAGGCTGGCGGCGAAATCGCGGGCGATCGCCGTGGTCGGCCCTGACCATCCGACGCTGACGGCGGTCGTGGAGGCGCTAAAGGCCAGGGGGCAGCCGGTCTTCTCCCTGCTGTCCGACTTCGCCGCCGGCATCCGCGAGGGCTATGTCGGCCTCGACAACCGCAAGGTCGGCCGCACCGCCGCCTGGATGATCTCGAAGGCCGCGAGGAAGCCCGGCAAGGTCGCCCTTTTTGTCGGCAGCCACCGCTTCCACGGCCATGAGCTGCGTGAGATCGGTTTCCGCTCCTTCTTTCGCGAGCATGCGCCGGACTTCAACGTGCTGGAGACGCTGGTCAATCTGGAGGCCAACCAGGTGACCCATGACGCGATGATCGATCTTCTGGCGCGATATCCGGATCTTGTCGGCTGCTACGTCGCCGGCGGCGGCATGGAAGGCGCCGTCTCGGCGCTGCGGACAGCGAAACCCGCAAGCATGCCGGTGGTCGTCTGCAACGAGATATCAGCCGAATCGCGCGCCGCGCTTGCCGACAACATCCTGACGATGGTGATCTCGACGCCCCTTGCCGCGCTCTGTCGCGAGCTCGTCGATCGGATGGCGCATGCCATCGAAACCGGTGCGGCCGATGCGCCGGGCCAGACATTCCTCCCCTTCGACATCTATTTGCCGGAAAACATCTGAAGCTTTCAGGAATGCGCGCAGCGGTTTTCCGTCCAGGTCGCGTCAGGACGGAAGGTGGGGCGTTTCCATGAAACGATAAAACCCTCGGCCAGCCCGGTCTGCCGCAAACCGGCCGCCTGAAATGATAGAATCCATCAGAGACAGCCGAAAATCACACGCCCGAATTCGGAATTTCCCTTGACGCCCCGATTCGAAATGGAATAAATATTTCACTGGCTGTGCATTTTGGTTCTTTCGTTCCGACAACGCCTGGTTCGAGCAGGCAGTTCGGCGTTCCAGCCAGTGGTGAACCGTGTTGGAACGAAATGATATCAGGGAGAGATTCCCCGGGGAGATCGGGGATTCCGGATAGATCGGTGCAACCGGACACCCAAAGTGGAGGAGAGATACAATGAAGAAAATGATTTTGGGCGTCGCCTTCGCGGCGCTGATGAGTTCGTCCGCCATGGCCGCCAAGATCGGCGTGTCGATGGCCAAGTTCGACGACAATTTCCTGACCGTGCTGCGCAACGGCATGATCGAGCAGGCCAAGGGCATGAGCGGCGTGGAGCTGCAGGTCGAGGACGCACAGAACGACGTCGCCAAACAGCTCGACCAGATCAAGAACTTCGCCGCATCGGGCGTCGACGCCATTATCGTCAACCCGGTCGACACCTCGGCCACGCAGGCGATGTCGGATGCCGCGGCCGCCGCCAAGATCCCGCTGGTCTATGTCAACCGCGAACCGGTCAATGTCGACACGTTGCCTGACAACCAGGCCTTCGTCGCTTCGAACGAGGCCGATTCCGGCACGCTCGAAACCAAGGAGGTCTGCCGCCTGTTCAAGGAAGCCGGCAAGACGGAAGCCAATGTCTATGTGATCATGGGCGAGCTTTCCAACCAGGCAGCCGTGCAGCGCACCAAGGACATCGAGGAGGTGATCGCGACGCCGGATTGCAGCTTCATCAAGATCATCGACAAGCAGACGTCGAACTGGAACCGCGACGAGGCCCAGAACCTGATGACCAACTGGCTGTCGACCGGCAAGCCGTTCGACGGCGTCATCGCCAACAACGACGAAAGCGCCATCGGCGCCATCCAGGCGATGAAGGCCGCCAATGTCGACATGAAGACGGTTGTCGTCGGCGGCGTCGACGCCACGCAGGACGCGCTTGCGGCCATGCAGGCAGGCGACCTCGACGCCACCGTGTTCCAGGACGCGGCCGGCCAGGGCGCCGGCGCGCTCGACGCGGCATTGAAACTGTCCAAGGGCGAGAAGGTCGAACACAAGGTCTACGTGCCCTTCCAACTGGTGACGCCGGCCAACATCGACAAGTTCCTGAAGAAGAACTGAGCGGCGGAACGGTTCACCCGGGCGGCGCTCAAAAGACCGGGCGCCGCTCGACCTCTCAGCGCTTTCAGGCGCCAGGAGCGACCGCGGCTGACGGAGGATAGACGATTGGCACAGACATCTCATGGCGTCGGCGGAGTCGGCTATGATGCTAAGAAGCGCACATGGCCGGCGGAATTCAACGTCTTCCTGGCGCTCGTGATCCTCGTCGTCATTTTCGAACTGATCGGCCGCATCTTTCTCGGCGACAGCTTCCTGTTCAACACACGCAGCAATGTCGGCGGCCTCTTCAACGAGGCGCGGCTACAGATCATCATCCTGCAAGTGTCGATCGTCGGCATCATCGCCATCGGGGTGACGCAGGTGATCATATCGGGCGGTATCGACCTGTCCTCGGGTTCGATCGTCGGCGCCACCGCCATGATCGCCATGAGCTTCGCCCAGGTGGCGACCGTCAACGGCAATCCCAATCCCAAGGCGATGTTCCTGGCGCAGGGCTGGACCGACTTACCGGTGATCGTGCCGCTGCTGGTCGCCATCGGCTGCGGCCTGCTCGCCGGCCTAGTCAACGGCGCCCTGATCGCCTACACGCGCATTCCGCCCTTCATCGCCACGCTCGGCATGATGGTGACCGCGCGCGGCATCGCCAAATGGTGGTCCAAGGGGCAGCCCATCTCCTTCCCGACCGAGAGCTTCGCCGCCATCGGCAAGGGCCTGATGCCCGTCATCATCTTTCTGTCGCTGGCCGTGCTGTTCCAGCTGATCATGACCTACACACGATATGGCAAGCATTGCTATGCGATCGGCTCCAACGAGGACGCCGCGCGCATGTCCGGCATCAAGATCGCCAACCACAAGATCCTGGTCTATGTCATCGCCGGCATACTCGCATCGCTCGCCGCAGTGGTGCTCTCTTCCAAGAACCTCACCGCCCAGGCCGGCATGGGCGTGATGTACGAACTCGACGCCATCGCCATGGCGGTCATCGGCGGCGTATCGCTGTCGGGCGGCCGCGGCTCGATCATCGGCACGGTGATCGGCGCGCTGATCTTCGGCGTCATCATCTCCGGCTTCACCTTCCTGCGCCTCGACGCCTACTACCAGGAGATGGTCAAGGGCGTGATCATCGTCGGCGCCGTCGTTCTCGACCAGTGGCGCCAGCGCCTGCGGGCATTGAGGGCTTGACCATGTCAGACATCGTGCTGAAGACCGAAAACCTGACCAAGCGCTATGGCGGCGTGCATGCGCTGGACGGCGCGAACTTCGAGCTGCGCAAGGGCGAACACGTCGCCATCATGGGCGACAACGGTGCGGGCAAGTCGACCTTCGTGCGCCAGATCACCGCCGTCGAGCAACCGACCAGCGGCCAGATCTGGTTCGACGGCAAGCAAGTCAATTTTTCGGGTCCTATCGAGGCCCGCGAGGCCGGCATCGAGACCGTGTTCCAGAACCTGGCGCTGGCCGACGACCTCGACGTCCCGTCGAACCTGTTCCTTGGCCGCGAAAAAGTGCTGGTCAATCTGGGACCGTTTTCGATCCTGGACCGCCGGGGGATGCGCAAGGCGACCGAAGCCGCGCTGGTGCGCACGGCGGTGAAAATCCCCAACCTGTCGAACACCATCCGCCACATGTCGGGCGGCCAGCGGCAGTGCGTGGCGATCGCCAGGACCGCGACCTTCGCCTCCAAGCTGATCATCATGGACGAGCCGACGGCAGCACTCGGCGTGCAGGAGACCGCGCAGGTCGAGAACATCATCCGCACGCTGAAGGACAATGGCGAGCCGCTGATCCTGATCAGCCACAATATGCGCCAGGTGTTCGACCTTTGCGACCGCATCGTCGTGTTCCGGCGCGGCCGCATCGTCGCCAATCTGCGCAAGGAGAACACCGACGGAAACGATATTGTTTCCTACATCACCGGCGCCAAGACCGGAGAGGCCGAACTCGCGGCCTAGGCCGGGCGCGGAGGCGGCGGTCATCGCCTCCCTGTCGATCTTGTCTTGACCGGAAAAACACCTGCGCGCATGACCGGCGCCCCGCCAACCTTCGAACCATTCCCCAGAGGAAACTTCCATGACTCTCCGCTTCGCCCTCCTCGGTGCCGGCCGCATCGGCAAGGTCCATGCCCGCGCCGTCGGCTCCAATCCGCAGGCCAAACTGGTGGCCGTTGCCGACGCATTCGAGAAGGCGGCGAGCGAGCTCGCCACGGCCTACGGTGCCGAGGTGCGGACAATCGATGCCATCGAGAAATCCGGGGATATCGACGCGGTCGTCATCTGCACGCCGACCGATACCCATGCCGACCTGATCGAGCGCTTCGCCAGGGCCGGCAAGGCGATCTTCTGCGAGAAACCGATCGACCTCGACGTCAAGCGCGTCGAGCAGTGCCTGGCCGTGGTCGAGAAGGCCAAGGCGACGCTGATGGTTGGCTTCAACAGGCGCTTCGACCCGCATTTCGCCGCGGTGCGCAAGGCAATCGATGACGGCGCCATCGGCGCGGTCGAGATGGTGACCATCACGTCTCGCGATCCGGGCGCACCGCCGATCGACTACATCGCGCGCTCCGGCGGCATTTTTCGCGACATGACCATCCACGACTTCGACATGGCGCGCTTCCTGCTCGGCGAAGAGCCGGTGGCGGTCAGCGCGCATGCCTCGGTGCTGGTCGACAAGAAGATCGGCGAGGCCGGCGATTTCGACTCGGTCAGCGTCATCCTCGAAACCGCGTCGGGCAAGCAGGCCGTCATCTCCAATTCCCGCCGCGCCACCTATGGCTACGACCAGCGCATCGAGGTGCATGGCTCGAAAGGCATGGTGGCGGCCGAGAACCAGCGGCCGGTGTCGATCGAACTCGCCAATGAGAAGGGCTATACGCGCCCGCCGCTGCACGACTTCTTCATGACCCGCTATCTCGATGCCTATGCCATCGAGATTGCTTCCTTCATCGCCGCCGCGACGTCGGGCAAGAAGGCAGCACCGAGCGGGACGGACGGGCTCATCGCACTTCGGCTGGCGGATGCGGCGCTGAAATCGGCGACATCAGGCCAGACCGTTCGCCTCGACAAAATAACGACTTAAAGCACAGGAGCAGAGCGATGAGCGCATCAGCCGGTCGCAATTCACAAACGCGCGCCATCGTCACCGGCGGCGCACAAGGCATAGGCTTCGCGGTCGCCGAAGCATTGGCGGAAGAAGGCTGCCGGGCGCTGGCGCTGATCGGCCGCTCGCAGGAAAAGGGCGACAAGGCAGTCGCCACCCTCAAGAAGTCGGGCGTCGACGCGATCTTCATCAGCGCCGATGTCTCCAAGGTGGCCGACTGCAAGCGCGCCGTCGCCACCGCGCTTTCGCATTTCGGCACCATCAATGCGCTGGTCAACGCCGCCGCCACCTCGGCGCGCGGCTCGCTGGTGGAGACCAGCGAGGAGCTCTTCGACACCATCTTCGACACCAATGTGCGAGGACCCTTCTTCCTGATGCAGGGCGTGGTGGCGCATCTGCTTGAGAAAAAGGCCCCCGGATCGATCGTCAACGTGCTGTCGATGTCGGCGCATACCGGCCAGTCGTTCCTGACGCCCTATTCGACCAGCAAGGGCGCTCTGATGACGCTGACCAAGAATGTCGCCAACGCCTACCGCTTCAACCGCATCCGCTGCAACGCCGTGCTGCCCGGCTGGATGGACACCGAGGGCGAGGACATCGTGCAGAAGAAGTGGCATGACGCACCCGACGACTGGCTTGAGAAGGCCGAGGCCGCACAGCCGATGGGGCAGCTGGTGAAGCCGGACCAGCTTGCCCGGCTGATCAGCTACATGGTCAGCCCGCAATCCGGCGTGATGACCGGCTCGCTGGTCGACTACGACCAGAGCATCGCTGGGGCGTCGCCGGAATAGCGGCATAACATCGCCGAAAGGCCCACCGCGTCGCGGGGGTTCGGCATATCCTGAAATGGCTCTCATCAGGGTACGTGACAAACGCCGCCGCTTCGACTATATGAGCCGCATGATCCACCTGACCGCCACCTATTGGTACTTTAGCAGCTCGCTGGCGGCGGGAGGATTGCGCTCGATCTGAAGATTGCAGCAAACAGTCCGACAAGCCGCCAGACCTGGCGGCTTTTTTGTTTTCAGCCGGCAGGTCTCCCAACCAGGAGCAGAAGCCGTGTTGACCACCACAGACGACCTTCGGGTCAAGGAACTGAGACTGCTGAGCACGCCGGAAGAGGTGATGCGCGAGATACCGCGCTCACTCACGGCGACGCGCACCGTTGCCGCCTCGCGCAACGCCATCCACTCCATCCTGACCGGGGCCGACGACCGACTTGTCGTCATCGTCGGCCCTTGTTCCATCCACGATCCGGTCGCGGCCGTTGACTATGCCAGCCGTCTGGCGGCGCTGCGCGAGGCTCTGTCCGACCGGCTCGAGATCGTGATGCGGGTCTATTTCGAAAAGCCGCGCACGACGGTCGGCTGGAAAGGCCTGATCAACGACCCCGACCTCGACGGCAGCTTCAACATCGACAAGGGGCTGCGTATGGCGCGCAACGTGCTTTCCGCCGTCAACAATCTCGGCCTGCCGGCGGCGACCGAATTCCTCGACATGACGACGCCGCAATACATCGCCGACCTCGTCGCCTGGGGCGCCATCGGCGCGCGGACCACCGAAAGCCAGATCCATCGCGAGTTGGCCTCGGGCCTGTCCTGCCCGGTCGGCTTCAAGAACGGCACCGACGGCAATCTCAGGATCGCTGCCGAGGCGGTGAAGTCGGCCGCGCAGCCGCATCATTTCATGGCGGTGACCAAGGGCGGACGCAGTGCGATCGCGGCAACGACCGGAAACGAGGATTGCCATGTCATCCTGCGCGGCGGCGTCCAGCCCAATTACGATGCGGCAAGCGTCGAAGCCGCATCGGTCGAACTCGCCCGCATCGGTATCGCGCCCCGCCTGATGATCGATGTCAGCCATGCCAACTCAGCCAAGAAGCCGGAGAACCAGCCCAAGGTCGCGGCTGACGTGGCAGGACAGGTCGCGGCGGGCGACGAGCGCATCATCGGCGTCATGATCGAGAGCAACCTCGTCGCCGGCCGGCAGGACGTCGTGCCGGGCAAGCCGCTCGTCTACGGCCAGAGCATCACCGACGGCTGCATCGACTGGGCGGCCACGGAGACGGTGCTGCACGGCCTTGCCGGCGCCGTGGAATGGCGCCGGTCGGCGCGCCGCGCCTCGATGGAGAGCCGGCAGGGCGCCGCCTGATCCGGTTGGACCATAGGGGCGGCGTTTCCGGTTTCAGCCCGGGACCACGCCGCTCTTAGACCCCGCAGCCCTCCACCTCCTTGCATGCCACCGATCCGCATGTTACATACTGAACCATATGGTTCAGTATTCTCCGGCCCGCCTGGACGCCTCGTTCGCCGCGCTTTCGGACGCCACCCGACGCGGGGTTCTGGAGCAACTCGGCCGTGCGGATGCTTCGATCACGGACCTGGCCCAGAAATTCCACATGACCCTCACGGGCATGAAGAAGCATGTCGGCGTCCTGGAGGAGGCGGGGCTCGTCACCACGCAGAAGGTCGGGCGCGTGCGGACCTGCAAGCTCGGCCTGCGCCGCCTGGAGGAAGAGGCGGCATGGATCGAGAGATACCGCCAGCTCTGGGCCGCACGCTTCGACGAGCTGGACAAGGTTATCGAGGAAATGAAACGAAAGGAGGAAGCCGATGGACGAAACAAGAGCGAATGAGCCCACCCCCATGCAGAACCGCACGACGGTGGAACGGACGTCGGACCGGGAGCTGGTCGTTACGCGAAGCTTCGACGCGCCGGCGCGCATCGTGTTCGAGGCGTGGACCAAGCCCGAGCTGTTCAAGCAGTGGTGGGTGCCGAAGTCGATGGGCATGTTCCTGCGTTCGTGCGAGATGAATGTTCGTGTGGGAGGCGGGTACCGTTTGGTGTTCGGGCATGATGACTCGCAGCCCGCCGAGTTCTTCGGCAGGTATCTCGAAGTGACACCGCCCTCGCGCCTCGTCTGGACCAATGACGAAGGGGGTGACGGCGGACCCGTCACCACGGTGACCTTCGAGGAAAAAGGCGGCAAGACGCTGCTGGTCATGCGCGAGCTCTATCCCTCGAAGGAAGCCCTCGACGCCGGCGCCGGGGCGGCGGATGCGATGTCCGAGCAATTCGAGCAGCTGGACGAGCTTCTCGCCACGCTGAAGGGCGCCGCCTGATCCGGCCGGCGCCAGAAGGGCGGCGGTTCGGTCTAGCCCGACATTACGCCGCCCTCAGTCCTTCCCATGCGGTGAACACGGAAATCGCGAAGAGCAGCAGCCCGGCCGCCCGGCCGGCAAGAATGGTCGCCCGTGGATTGGCGATCAGAAGCTTGCGGCTGCGACCGGCCGATATTGCGAGCCCGCCATAGATCGCGGCCTGCGTCAGCACGGTCAGCAGGCCCATCACCGTCGCCTGCATCCAGATCGGGCCGTAGTCCGGTTTCAGGAACTGCGGATAGACGGCGAGCACGAAGAGATAGGCCTTCGGGTTGATCAGGCAGGTCACAAGACCTTGGCGAAACGCCTTCCATGCCGAGCGGCTGCCGGCGGGCCCGTCGCGACCGACAGTGATGGAGCTGCGCATAAGCGTGATGCCGATGAAGGCCATGTAGGCGGCGCCTGCAATCAGCAGCGGCTTGAACAGGATCGGCAAGAAATGCATCAGCAGGCCGACGCCGATCGCGCCATTCAGCGTGTGCACCATGCCGCCAACCATGATGCCGCCGGTCGCGGCAAGGCCCCTGTCGCGCCCGCCGGTCAGCGCATTGGCCAGCACGAACAGCATGTCCATGCCTGGAACGGCGATGATGCCGAACAGCAGGATAAAGAACAGCCAGAGATTTTCAGCATAGCCCATGTCAGTTGCCTGTTGCCCCACTCGGCCCAGCCGCAGCGGAACCTGTTGATTTTCAATCCGATAGACGGTCCTATAGGCCGACCCAACTGACGATGATGTGTCAGTTGTGATCGGCACCGGGGTGAGAAAATGCGCAAGGCGTCGCGCCTGTTCGAGATCATCCAGATCCTGCGGCTGGCGCGGCAGCCGGTGACGGCGGCAATGATTGCCGCGCAGCTGGAGGTGACGATACGCTCGATCTATCGCGATATCGCAGCGCTTCAGGCCATGCGCGTGCCGATCGAGGGCGGGAGGGGCATCGGCTATATCCTGCGCCCCGGCTTCGACTTGCCACCGCTGATGTTTTCGATCGAGGAGATGGAGGCGATCGTGCTGTCACTGGCGCTGCTGGAGCGAACGGGCGACGATGAGCTCAAGCAGGCGGCCAAGCGCGTCGGCGCCAAGATCGCCGGCGCCGTACCGCCGCCTTTGCGCCAGACGCTCGACGCCAATGCGCTGCATGCGTGGGGATTCGCCGCGCCCTCTGCAGGTGCGATCGACCTGGCGCTGGTGCGCCGCGCCATACGCGACGAGGAGAAGCTCGACCTCTCCTATCGCGACGAGCTTGGCCGCGCTTCCGAGCGCCTCATCCGCCCGATCGCGCTGATCTATTATGCCGAGACCGCCAACATCGTCGCCTGGTGCGAGCTACGCCAGGCGATCCGCAATTTCCGCAGCGACCGCATCGAGGATTGCCTGCCGACCGGACTGCGCTTCAAGGGCGAAGGCGACCGGTTGCGGCAGATCTGGGTGAACGGGTGGGAGGTCAATGCAGCGGCCGCCGGCTAAACCGACCAGCGCAGCGAACTCTACCTTACCTCCACCCAGCGCTTTTCCTCGAACGATCGCGCCATCGCATGAACGGTGCGCTCGATCTCCAGACCTTCGTCGAATTCAATGAGCCGCGCCGGTCTGCCGGCGAGCCGGGTCAGCAGTTCATGGCATTCGATGATCTTGAGATCGTTGAAGCCGAGGCTATGCCCGGGCGCGGGCACGAACAGGTCGTAGGGCTTGTGCTGCGGCGCCACCAGGATGGTGCGATACCCCTGTTCGGTGGAGCGATCCGATGTGAGGTAGAGTTGGAACTCGTTCATCCGCTCCTGGTCGAACAGGATCGAGCCCTTCGAGCCGAAGATCTGGACGGCGATGCGGCCCTTGCGGCCCCAGGCCGAACGGTTGACCTGCAAAGTGCCGGCAACGCCGTTCTCCAGATGCATCAACACGCTCGCGATATCATAGGTCTCGACCGCGCGGCGGCCGCCGGCGGCCAGCTTGCGATCCGCATAGGGCTTGGCCATGTCGCAGATGACGCTGGCGACGCGGCCGAACAGGGCCGACACCAGCGACAGCGGATGCACGGCGAAATCATCGAGCGCGCCATAGCCGGAAGATGCCTCGTGCTTCCAGAAGAACAGCGCCTCGGGATCGGCCATGAAATCCTCGTCCATCTCGATGCGCAGATGGTTGACCTCGCCGATGATCTTCTCGTCGAGCAGCGCGCCGATATGGCGGATGGCCGGGCTCTGGATGTAATTGTAGCCGAGCGCCGCGACCTTGCCGGATCTCATCGCCGCGGCCGCCATTGCCTCGGCTTCGGCGAAGCTCGGCGCCATCGGCTTTTCGCACCACAAATGCTTGCCGGCCTCGAGGATGGCGATCGCCATTTCCGGATGGAACTGGTTGGGCGTGGTCAGCGAGACGACGTCCACTTCGGGGTCGTTGACTACGGCGCGCCAGTCGCCGGACGCCCTGGCGAAACCGAACTCACCGGCCTTGCGCCTGGCGAGATCCTCATTGACCTCGCCGAGATGGACAAGCCGTGGCTTGGTGACGTCCGGAAAGACGGCGCCGACGGCGCTCCACGCGATGGCGTGGCACTTGCCCATGAACCCCGTGCCGATGAGACCGACGCCGACCATTTCCGTTCCTCCACTGCCACAAGCGTTGCGTGGATGAATTAGTCCATTTTTGTTCGGAATGGAATGTCTGCCTCATTTTTTATGGTGTTCTTGCGCAGCCTCGCTATGATGGGGCAGAGAGGACGCTTCACCGATGAGCTTGGACGGGCCGACGATGGACGAACGGGTACCTCGCGACTTCGAGACGCTGCGCGCCACGATCCTCGATCGGCGCGATAGCCTGCCCAAGCGCATCGCCCAGATCGCCGCCTATGCGCTCGACAATCCCGACGACATCGCCTTCGGCACCGCCGCCAGCATCGCCGCCTCGGCCGGCGTGCAGCCTTCGACGCTGATCCGCTTTGCCCAGCAGCTCGGTTTCGACGGCTTCACCAGCCTGCAGCAAGTGTTTCGCGAACGGCTGCGCGAGCGCAACTCCTCCTATGACGAACGATTGCAGGCGCTGCGCGCCAAGGCCGAGGGCGGCGCCGGCCACCGGGCGATCTTCGACGGCTTCGTCGCCGCCGCCAGCACCTCGCTCAACGACATTTCGCGCACGCTCGACGACGCCCATCTGGAACAAGCGATTTCCCTGCTGGCCAAGGCGCAGACTATCTATGTGCTGGCCAAGCGGCGCTCCTATCCGGTGGCGTCCTACATCGCCTATGCGCTGGGCAAGCTGAAGATCCGCAACCAGCTGATCGAATCGGCCGCCGGCCTGAACGCCGAGATGGTCAGCTTTGCGACGCCCGCGGATGCCGTCGTCGCCATTTCCTTCTCGCCTTATGCGCCGGCCACGATCGAGGAGGCGCGCACGATTTCGGAACAGGGCGTGCCGATCATCGCCATCACCGACAGCTCGTTCTCACCGCTTGCGCAGTTCGCCAGCGTCTGGTTCGAGGTTGCCGAGGCGGATTTCGCCGGCTTCCGCTCGCTGTCGGCGACGATGGCGCTGGCCATGGCGCTGACGGTCGGCGTCGGCGAGAAGCGGCGCAACACCGGCAAAGTGCGCAAGGCCTGAGTGGAAGACAAAAAGGCAATTTTAGATCAGGGAATACTCATTCCATATTGACTATGGATTGGAATTATTATTTCATATTTTTGGCGCCACGCTGCCGCTCGCGCGTGTAACCCAACACAACAAGCCCGACGGGAGGTTCCAATGAGCGAAGCCGTGGACGCGAAATACGCTGCGCTCGACGTCATCACCATCGGTCGCGCTTCCGTCGATCTTTACGGCCAGCAAATCGGTTCGCGGCTGGAGGACATCACCTCCTTCGCCAAGTCGGTCGGCGGCTGCCCGGCCAATATCTCGGTCGGCACGGCGCGGCTCGGCCTGCGTTCGGCGCTGCTGACGCGGGTCGGTGACGAGCAGATGGGCCGCTTCATCCGTGAACAATTGAAGCGCGAAGGCGTCAACACCGACGGGCTGAAGACCGACAAGGAGCGGTTGACCGCGCTGGTGCTGCTTTCGGTCGAGAGCGAAGGCGTTTCGCCAATGATCTTCTACCGCTCGGATTGCGCCGACATGGCGCTGGCCGAGGAGGACATCGACGAGGCGTTTATTTCCTCGGCTCGCGCGGTCGTCGTCACCGGCACGCATTTTTCCCGCCCCAACAGCGATGCCGCCCAGCGCAAAGCGATCCGCATCATGAAGGCCAAGGGCGGCAAGGTCGTGTTCGACATCGACTACCGGCCGAACCTCTGGGGCCTGGCCGGCCACGCCGAGGGTTTTGAGCGCTACGTCAAGTCCGACCGCGTCTCGGCGCAGTTGAAGACGGTGCTGCCCGATTGCGACCTCGTCGTGGGTACCGAGGAAGAGATCATGATCGCCTCGGGCGCCGACGATTGCCTGAGCGCGCTGAAGACGATCCGTTCGCTCTCCCCGGCCACCATCGTCTTGAAGCGCGGCGCCATGGGCTGCATCGTCTATGACGGGCCTGTCAGCGACGATCTCGAGGACGGCGTCGTCGGCAAGGGTTTTCCGATCGAGATCTACAACGTGCTTGGCGCCGGCGATGCCTTCATGTCGGGCTTCCTGCGCGGCTGGCTCGGCGGCGAAGGCCTTGCCACGGCGGCGACCTGGGCCAATGCCTGCGGCGCCTTCGCCGTGTCGCGGCTGTTGTGCGCTCCGGAATATCCGACCTTCGAGGAATTGCAGTTCTTCCTCGAGCACGGCAGCAGGCATCTGGCCTTGCGCAAGGACGAGGCGATCAATCACATCCATTGGGCGACGACGCGCCGGCGCGACATCCCCTCCCTGATGGCGTTCGCCTGCGACCACCGGGTGCAGCTCGAGGACGTCGTGGCCAAGGCCGGCGCCGATGTCTCGCGCATCGAGGATTTCAAGGTGCTGGCGGTCAGGGCGGCGGCGAAGGTCGCCGCCGGCCGCGACGGCTACGGCATGCTGATCGATGAAAAGCATGGCCGCGAGGCGATGTTCGAATTCGCCAGGCATTCCTTTGCCTGGCTCGGGCGGCCGGTGGAGCTGCCGGGCTCGCGGCCGCTGCGTTTCGAGTTCTCGCAGGACATCGGCTCGCAGCTCACCGAATGGCCTGTCGACCACTGCATCAAATGCCTGTGCTTCTATCATCCCGACGATCCGCCGGACCTGAAGGAGGAACAGCAGCAGGAATTACGCGCTCTGTTCGAGGCCGCGCGGAAAGTGGGGAGGGAACTTCTCATCGAGATCATCGCCGGCAAGCACGGCAAGCTCGACGACACGACCATCCCGCGTGCGCTGGAAGAACTCTATGCGCTCGGTATCAAGCCGGATTGGTGGAAGCTCGAACCGCAGGCATCCGCAGGCGCCTGGACGAAGATTGAGGCCGTGATCCTGAAGAACGATCCCTGGTGCCGCGGCGTCGTGCTGCTCGGCCTGGAGGCCCCGCAGGACGAATTGGAGGCCGCCTTCGCAGCGACGGCCAAGGCGCCTATCGTCAAGGGTTTCGCGGTCGGCCGCACCATCTTCATCAACGCCGCCGAACAATGGCTTTCCGGCAGGATGTCGGACGACGAAGCGATTGCCGACATGGCATCGCGCTTCGAGCAGCTGACCGAGGCATGGCTTGCGGCGCGCGGCCGTAAAGCAGCATAAGAAGGCACGGGCACAGGGACTGCGGAGGAAACCAATGAGCAAGACAATCCGCCTGACGATGGCGCAGGCGCTGACCCGTTTCCTGAGCAAACAGATGACCGAAATCGATGGCGCAGAGGTACCGATCTTCGGCGGCGTCTGGGCGATCTTCGGCCACGGCAACGTCGCCGGCATCGGCGAGGCGCTCTACCAGGTGCGCGACGAACTGCCGACTTTCCGCGCCCACAACGAACAGGCGATGGCGCATGCGGCGATCGCCTATGGCAAGGCCAATTTCCGCCGCCGCTTCATGGCCGCCACCTCCTCGATCGGGCCTGGCGCACTCAACATGGTGACGGCGGCGGCACTTGCGCATGTAAACAGGTTGCCTGTCCTGTTTCTGCCGGGTGACGTCTTCGCCAACCGCGTTCCCGATCCGGTGCTGCAGCAGGCCGAGGATTTTTCCGACGGCACGGCGACGGTCAATGACTGCTTCCGTCCGGTGTCGCGCTATTTCGACCGCATCACGCGGCCGGAGCAGATCATCCCGGCGCTCAACCGCGCCTTGGCCGTGCTGACCGACCCGGCCGAATGCGGGCCTGTGACCTTGTCGCTCTGCCAGGACGTGCAGGCCGAGGCCTATGACTATCCCGAGAGCTTCTTTGCCGAACGGGTCTGGCGCCAGCGCCGGCCGCGCCCGGATCGGGCTGAATTGGCGGCCGCAGTCGCGGCGCTCAAGGGCGCCAGCAAGCCGCTGGTGATCGCCGGCGGCGGCGTGCTCTATTCGCAGGCCTCGGACAAACTGGCGAAATTCGTCGAAGGCGCCGGCATTCCGGTCTGCGAGACGCAAGGCGGAAAATCCTCGCTGCCGGACGATCATCCGCTCAACATGGCGGCGGTCGGCGTCACCGGCACATCGGCCGCCAACCGGCTGGCGGAAGAGGCCGATGTCGTGCTCGCCGTCGGCACGCGCCTGCAGGACTTCACCACCGGCTCCTGGGCGCTGTTCAAGAATTCGGGCAAGACCATCATCGGCTTGAATGTGCAGCCTTTCGATGCCGGCAAGCATCGGGCATCGCCGCTGGTCGCCGACGCGGCCGAAGGCTTGGCTGAACTCGGTGCCGCGCTGAAGGGCTGGAAAGCGCCATCCGCCTGGACCGACAATGCGGCAACCGGCAAGAAAGAATGGCAGGCCGAAGCCGCCAAGGTGACGGCGTCGACCAATGCCGCCTACCCTTCCGACGCGCAGGTGATCGGCGCCGTGCAACGCGCCATGGGCTCCGGCGTGACGCTGCTCAATGCCGCCGGCGGGCTGCCGGGCGAATTGCACAAGCTCTGGCAGGCCGGCGCGCCCGGCTCCTACCACGCCGAATACGGCTTCTCGACCATGGGCTACGAGATCGCCGGCGGGCTCGGCACCAAGATGGCCAAGCCCGGGGAAGAGGTCGTCGTCATGATCGGCGACGGCTCCTACCTGATGCTCAATTCCGAGATCGCTACCTCGGTGATGCTCGGCCTGAAGCTGACCATCGTGCTGCTCGACAACCGGGGGTTCGGCTGCATCAACCGGCTGCAGATGGCGACCGGCGGCGCCAACTTCAACAATCTCCTGAAGGATGCGCGCCACGAGGTGCTGCCCGACGTCGATTTTGCCGCGCACGCCGCGAGCATGGGGGCCATCGCCGAGAAAGTGCCGTCCATCGCGGGATTGGAGAATGCGCTGGAACGATCGAAAAAGAACGACCGCACCACCGTGCTGGTCATCGACACCGATCCGCTGGTTTCCACCGATGCCGGCGGCCATTGGTGGGACGTGGCGGTGCCGGAAGTCTCCGAGCGCAGCCAAGTGAACGCGGCGCGCAAGGTCTATGATGAAAAACGGCGGATGCAGAGCGTCGGCGATTGATCTCGGCGCTGCCCCTCACCCCAACGCTGTCCCCGTGAAGAACGGGAGAGGGGTCGCCAACGTCGCAGCTTCTCCCTTCTCCCCGTCTTACGGGCAGAAGGTGCCGGCAAGCGGATGAGGGGCGGCGCTGACGAAACAAAATGAACCGTTCTAACCGGAGTGACGACTTGAAAGCCAAACTGGGCATGTCCCCCATCGCGTGGTGGAACGACGATCTTGCGGAACTCAGCGACGACGTGTCGTTGGAGGAGTGCCTGCGCCAGTCGCGCTCGGCCGGCTTCACCGGCATGGAGATGGGCCGGCGCTTTCCCAACGACCCTAAGGTGATGCTGCCGATCCTGAAGGCGGCCGACGTCACGCTGTGCGGTGGCTGGTTCTCGGGCACGCTGGTCGATGAGGAGATGAGCAAGAACAAGGATCGCATCCAGCCGATGATCGATCTGTTCAAGGCGGTGAACGCGCCTTGCATCGTCTATGGCGAGGTCGGCCGCTCGATCCAGGGCGACCGCTCGAAGCCGCTCGCCACCAAGCCGAAACTCTCGGGCGACGAGATGAAGGCTTATGCCAGGCGCCTGACCGAATTCGGCGAATGGTGCGCCGAGCAAGGCATGCCGCTTTCCTATCATCACCACATGGCGGCGGTGGTTGAGACCGAGCCGGAGCTCGACGCCTTCATGCGCCATTCCGGAGCGGGCATTCCGCTGCTGCTCGATGCGGGCCATCTGGCGTTTGCCGGCGGCGATGTGCTGCGCGCCATCGACAATCACCACAAGCGCATCAGCCATGTGCATGTGAAGGACGTGCGCATGGGCGTGATCGAGAATCTCGACCGCACGAAGCAGTCCTTCCTCGATGCGGTGGCGCTTGGCGCCTTCACCGTGCCGGGCGACGGCTCGCTGGATTTCGGCGCCATCGTGCAGCGTTTCGCCGATCATGGCTATGAAGGCTGGTTCGTGGTCGAGGCCGAGCAGGACCCGAAGAAGAACCCGCCGCTCAAGATGGCGCAGGTTGGCTACAAGGAGCTGATGCGCGTAATGACGGCCGCCGGCTACACGGTCGAGACACAGGGCTTCCCGAATGCCTGAGGACTGGATTCACCGTCACGCGCGGTCTATCTGAAGACAGGTTTTGCTGAGCTTCGATGGCACGATGAAAGATTATGAACACCCGTTCTTCCGGCCGCTCTGGCGGCGCGTCGCCGTCGTCGCCGTCTGCCTGATCTGGTCGGTGATCGAATTCGCTTCCGGCACGCCGTTCTGGGGCGTCATTGCGCTCGGCTTCGCCGGCTATGCCGTCTGGCAGTTTTTCTATCTCTACAAGCCGGCCGAGGAGAGCAAGGCAACGCCTGACGGACCGAAGACTAGCGAACCCAAGGCCGGCCCTGAACCAAAGGAATGATTGGAGACGATCCTGTGGATCGGAGACTGCGTGCGTGGCGGATTGCATACGTTGGCTATTGGCCGAAACGCCTGGTCGAGGTCACGGAATGGATCCTAGGGTCTTCGCGACGGAGCTTTGCTCCTGCTTCGCCCTAGGATGACGAATTTGGGGGTGGCCGACCTTCGACATTCGCGATGGCCCCTTCATACGACCGGCTTGGCCAACCAATAGAATAGGAGAGCTCCCAATGTCGAAACTGCTCGTCAAGGCCGGGAAGGGCCACGGCCGCGTCGCGCATGTCACCCCGCAAAGCGCAGGCTGGACCTATGTCGGGTTCGACCTGCACCGGCTGGAATCAGGGCAAACGGCTTCGGGGACAACGGACGATCGCGAAATCTGCCTGGTGTTCGTCACCGGCAAGGGCACGGTCACGGCCGGCGGCAAAGATCTCGGCCTGCTCGGACAGCGCATGTCGCCCTTCGAAGGCAAGCCATGGTCGGTTTATGTGCCGCAGGGATCGGAGTGGTCGGTGACGGCTGATACCGGACTGGAACTCGCGGTGTGCTCGGCGCCCGGCCTCGGCGGCGGCCTGCCGGTTCGCGTCATCGGACCCGATGATCTCGGCCAGGAGGTACGCGGCAAGGGCACCAATACGCGCTACGTCACCAACATCCTGCCCGAGGGCAAACCGGCCGATTCGCTGCTGGTGGTCGAGGTCATCACGCCCGGCGGCCATACGTCGAGCTATCCGCCGCACAAGCACGACCAGGACAATCTGCCTAAGGAATCCTATCTCGAGGAAACCTATTATCACCGCCTCAACCCGACGCAGGGCTTTGCCTTCCAGCGGGTCTATACCGACGCCGAAAAGGACGGCTCCCGCAAGCTGGACGAGGCGATGGCGATCGAGGACGGCGACGTCGTGCTGGTGCCCAAGGGCTATCACCCCTGCGCGGCTTGCCACGGCTATGACCTCTACTACCTCAACGTCATGGCCGGCCCGAAGCGGACGTGGAAATTCCACAATGCGCCCGAGCACGAATGGCTGATGAAGGCCTGACCGTTCCGGGTCTCGGCTGAAATTGTTGGTCCAGCTTGGAAAAATCGTCGGCTAAGGACCCGCGGGGTCGATTTGCCTTCGAAAACCCTTCAAAGCTTCGTCAATCCGTCATGGAAATCACCTATGGCAACGGGCTGACGAGGATTTTCGATGCGCTACGCCATCTATTTCACCCCCCGGCAGGACGAGAAGCTGGCGCGGATCGCCGCCAATTGGCTGGGCCGTGACCCGTTCGGCGCCGCGACGCGACCGGTCGAGGCGGTGGGCGATTTGTCGGCGGCGGAAGTCGCCTTTCACACCGCATCGGCACGGCGCTATGGTTTTCATGCGACGCTGAAAGCCCCTTTCCGGTTAGCGGCCAATGAAACAGAAACCTCGTTGCGCGCAGCGCTCGACGCCTTTGCCGCGGCGATGCCGGTTGTGACGATCCCGCGTCTCGTCGTCAGCCAGATCGACGGTTTCTTCGCGCTGGTGCCGGAGGCGCCATTGCCTCCGCTCAATCGCTTCGCCGATGATGTGGTGCGCGATTTCGACCGCTTTCGCGCGCCGTTGACGGAGGCCGAGATCGAGCGGCGCAGCCCGGACTCGCTGAAGCCGGGCGAATTCCGCAATCTCTGCCAATGGGGCTATCCTTACGTTTTCGAGAGCTTCCGCTTCCATATGACGCTGTCCGGCAGGGCCGGGCCACAGGAAAGCCCTCGTCTTCGCCTGGCAATCGAGGGCCTGTTCGCCGAGGTGCTGCGCCAGCCGGTGCCTGTGGACGGGTTGACGTTGTTCATCGAGCCCGAACCCGGCGCCCCGTTCATGGTGCTTTCCCAGCACGCGCTCGGGCGCCGTCCGGCCAGAAAAACCGCCTGAAGCAACAAGCCGTAAAGGCCAGAAGAAACCAAGGACTGCCTGAAATGACCGCCGAGACCATTCTGAGCAACGCCCGCATCGTTCTTGCCGACGAGATCATCGACGGCTCGCTCCTGATGCGTGACGGTCTGATCGCCGACATATCCGCCGGCGCCGTCCGCGCCGGCGAGGACATGGCTGGCGATTTCATCATTCCGGGGCTGGTCGAGCTTCACACTGATCATCTCGAAGGCCATTATGCGCCGCGGCCGAAGGTGCGGTGGAACCCGATTGCCGCCGTGCTCGCCCATGACGCGCAAGTGGCGACCGCGGGCATCACCACCGTGCTGGATGCCTTGCGTGTCGGCATGGACGAGGATGCCGATCTCAACGCCGTCGACATCCGCAAGCTCGCCGATGCGATCGAAGACAGCGTGCGGATGGATCGATTGCGGGCCGATCATTTCATCCACCTGCGCTGCGAGGTCTCGGCGCCGGATTGCCTCAGGGCCTTCGCCAATTTCGAGACGGACGAACGGGTGAAGCTCGCTTCGCTGATGGACCATGCGCCGGGTCAGCGCCAGTTCGTGAACCTCGAAACCTACGCCTACTACTACCAACGCAAGCTGAAGCTGACCGATCACGATTTCCAGAAATTCTGCGAGAAGCGGATGGGCGAATCGGCACGGAATTCGGGACCGAACCGCGTCTTCATCGCCGCCGCCTGCCACGAGCGCGGCATCGTGCTTGCGAGCCATGACGATGCGACGACGGGCCATGTCGACGAAGCCATCGAGCAAGGCGTGCGCGTTGCCGAATTCCCAACCACCGAGGAGGCCGCCAGAGCCTCGAAGGATGCCGGGCTCGGCGTGCTGATGGGCGCACCCAACGTCATGCGCGGTGCCTCGCATTCTGGCAACGTCTCGGCGCGCATGCTGGCCAGCGACGGGCTGCTCGACATATTGTCGTCCGACTACATCCCCTTCAGCCTGATCCAGTCCGCCTTCTTTCTCGGCGACGTCGTCGATAGCATTTCCCTGCCGCAGGCGGTGGCGATGGTGTCCAAGAACCCGGCCGAGGCCGTCGGTCTTTCCGATCGCGGCGTCATCGAAGAAGGCCGCCGGGCCGACCTGGTGCGCGTGCGCCTCGACGACCACGTTCCGGTGGTGCGCACGGTCTGGCGGCAAGGGCGACGGGTCGCATGATGGTGTCGGCGTTGATCGAGCGTGAACTGTCGGCCGAGGCGTTTCCGATACGCGACGGCGTCTTTGTTGCCGTGGTGGGCCCGAGCGGCGCCGGCAAGGACACGATCATCGGCCATGCCAAGGCGCTCTTCGCCGAGGAGACGCGGCTGGAATTCGTGCGCCGCGTCATCACCAGACCGAGCGACACGGCAAGCGAGGATCACGACACGCTCGCCGATGCCGCCTTCATCGAGGCCGAAGCCGACGGCGCCTTCGCCGTTTCCTGGGAAGCGCACGGCCTGCGCTACGGCCTGCCGGCCGAGGTCGATTGGGCAGTGGCCAACGGCCATGTCGCCGTCGCCAATGTATCGCGCGCGACCATCCCTGCCTTGCGGGAACGCTATGCCAACCTTGCCATCGTCGAGATCACCGCTTCCCCCGATGTGCTGGCCGAGCGGCTGGCGATGCGTGGCCGCGAGTCGCGCGGCGAGGTGCTCGCACGCCTGGCGCGCAGCGCTACCGTGACCTTGTCAGGTCCCGATGTCACCACGATCGACAACAGCGGTTCGCGCGAGGCGGCAGGCGAGCGCTTCGCGCAGGTGCTGCGCAAGGCGATGGCATTCTCCGATATGTCGGGACTGATTGCCTGAGGTGTTGATCTTCAGATGGTGCCGGCCTGACCTGAATTATGCCGCGTGCCGGTCGTGATCGGCACGACGCGTGCTGGCCGACGACGTTGCCGACGGTTGTGTCGGCGCGTCCAGAACCGCGACGTGATGGCGGTACACCATCTCCCAGCCTTTCCAGCCGGTAAACAGCAGGATGCAGACAACGATCAATGAAAGCAGCACTCCCCATGGGCGAACTGCCGCTTCGGCGCCTTGGCTGTAGCGAAGATAGAAATTGACCAGCGCCAGAACGACGGCGGTCAAATTGCCGACCATGTGATACCAGGCGTCCGTCAGGGCGCGGATGCGCGGCTCGCTCAGGAAATCGATGAAGCCGGCAATCGCCGCCAGGAGAGCCATGACAATGGCCGCCCCAATCAGCCATATCGACGCGCGTGCCCAGAAGGCGTCGGCAGTGCCCCAGAACATCAAGTCGGTGACAAACGCGCCGACAAGGAACGCAACAGGAAAGGGAATGAGCATCGGATGGATGGGATGACCTCCCACCTTGGCGGTGCTTAGCGGATTCGCGGCCATGACAACGCCTCCGAATAGAAAAGCTTTAAACAACGCCCAAATACGGGTTTCGTTCCACTCCGGATGGAAGCTCGCAAGACCGCTTTCCGGGCGCCGCCCGGTTTTGCAGCCAAGTCACTTGGGGCCGCAGAGATGCGGCCGACAATAGTCGAGCGGAATTGCGGGTCGGGCGAAATGGCGCGGCGTTATCTTTCGACGGCCATGGCGGACGGCGGCTTTTTGCCCTGATTATTCCGCCGCTGCCCCGGCGATGCTCTTGCGGCTGGCGTCGACCATGCGCCGCCGCGCGCGGAACACGCCCCATTGCTGGTCGATCAGCACGCCGATGAGGATGACACCGCCCATCACCGCGAAATTGAGCGAGGACGGGATGCCGAGCAGATTGACGAGGTTCTGCAGCTCCTGCAGCAGCACGGTGCCGAGGATGACGCCGATCAGCGAGCCCTCGCCGCCGCGCAGCGAGAAGCCGCCGAGCACGGCCGCGGCAATGGCGTAGAGCTCGTAGAACTGGCCGTGGCTGGCCGGCGAGATGGAGCGCGTGTACATGGCGAAATAGATCGCCGACAGCGCAGTCAGCACGCCGCAAATGACATAGGCGGCCATGACGACGCGCCCGGTGCGGATGCCGGAATATTTCGCCGCTTCCTCGTTCTTGCCGATGGCGTAGAGATAGCGGCCGAACACCGAGCGGTGCAGCACCACCCACATGACGATGGCGATGACGATCAGCGCGAAGAAGGAATTCGGCACGCCCCAGGAGCGGCCGGCGGTCAAGAATTCGAGCTCCGGGAAATTCTGGCCGAAGGCGAAGCCGGCGGTGCCGTCGGCGGTGTAGAAGCGGGCGACGCCGCGATAGATCAAAAGGCCGCACAAGGTCACCACGAAGGGCTGCAATTTGAGCCGCGTGATCAGCCAGCCATGCGCCAGGCCGATGATGGCGCCGAGCACCAGGATGAGTACGAAAGCCAGCGGCCATTCCATGCCGCGCACGGCGATGAAGTCGATGAACAGCGTGCCCAAGAGCGCCACCAGCGAGCCGACCGACAATTCGATGCCGCCGGTGATGATGACGAAAGCCTGGCCGATCGACAGGATGCCGAACAGTCCGATCAGGTTCGAGGTGTTGGCGAGGTTGATCGGCAGCAGGAAGCGCGGGTTGATGATGGCAACGATGGCGCCGACCACCAGGATCAGGATCAGCAGGCCGAGATCTTTCTTGCTCATCGTCTTCTCCCCAATGCCGGCCCGAGCGGCCATCCCGCCGCAGCGGCAGAATTATTTCGGCTGCTTGCCCACCGCCAGCAGCAGCACGTTTTCCTGGCTGAACTGGTCCTTGTCGAGAATGCCCGAGATCTGGCCCTCATGCATGACGGCGATGCGGTCGGACACGCCGATCACCTCCTCCATGTCGCTGGAGATCATCAGCACGGCGACGCCGGCGTCGGCGAGCGCGCGCATCAGCGCGTAGATCTCCGCCTTGGCGCCGATGTCGATGCCGCGCGTCGGCTCGTCGAGGATCATCACCTTGGGGTTCATCGCCAGCCATTTGGCCAGCACGACCTTCTGCTGGTTGCCGCCCGACAGCGTGCCGGTGCGCGTCTGCACCGAAGGCGCCTTGATGCCGAGATCTTTTTTCTGCTTCTCGGCGGTAGCCGTTTCGGCGCTGGCCGACACCAAGGAGCGCTTGGCATGCGCCGGCAGGTTGGGCAGCGAAATGTTCTGGGCGATCGACAGGTCGAGCAGGATGCCGGTCAGCTTGCGGTCCTCCGGCACCAGGAAGATGCCGTGCGCGACGGCATCGGCCGCCGAGCCCAGGGCGAGCGGCTTGCCGGCGAGCTCGAGCGCGCCGCCAAGGCTGCTTTCGATGCCGAAGAATACCCGCGCCAGCTCGGTGCGGCCGGAACCGACGAGGCCGGCAAGGCCGAGGATTTCACCGCGCCTGACGTCGAGATCAACCGGCCGGCCGGGATAGGTCGGGGTGCGGATGGCCTTGGCCGACAGGGCGACGGCGCCGGGGGCGCGGGCCGCCTCGGAAGCCTTCTCGCGCTCCTTCAGCATGCGGCCGATCATCAGCTTGACCATCTGGTCGTGGTTGATGTCGCGCTTGGGCAAGGTGCCGGCCAGCATGCCGTCGCGCAGGACGACGACGCGGTCGGCGACGCGCTCGACCTCGTGCAGGCGATGCGAAATGAAGATGACGCTGATGCCGTCCGCCTTCAACGCCTTGATTACGTCGAGCAATTTGTCGGTCTCGGCGATCGGCAGGCTCGATGTCGGTTCGTCGAGGATGACCAGCCTTGCCTTGATCGACAGCGCCTTTGCGATCTCGACCATCTGTTGCTGGGCGAGCGACAGTTCGGCGACAGGCGTGTCGGCGGAGAAATTGGCGCCGACGCGCTTCAACAGCGGCGCCACCATGGCGCGCAGCCTGGCGCGGTCGACGAGCTTGAGCGGCCCGGCGCGCAGCGGTTCGCGGCCGAAGAAGATGTTGGCTGCGACATCGAGGTTCTCGAAGAGGTTGAGTTCCTGGTGGACGAAGGCGATGCCGGAGCCAAGGCTGCCCTCGACGCTCAGGCCGTCATGGGCGGTGCCGTCGACAGTGACGGTGCCGCTGTCGGGCCGCGTCACGCCGCCGAGGATCTTCATCAAGGTGGATTTGCCGGCGCCGTTTTCGCCGACGAGGCCGATGACCTCGCCCGGCCTGACCTCCATCGAGAAGCCGTCGAGCGCGACGACGCCCGGATAGGTCTTGCGCACGTTCTCGAGGCTGAGGAACGGGGTAGTCGCGGCGATGGATGTGTCGGAATAATTCATCATGCCTGACAGCGTTGGCGGCCGACCTCTTGGCAGACTGACTGGCCTCGAAGGCTTCGTCAATGCGAGAGCAGCCGGCCCAAGCGACGTTGAGCCGGCTGAACTGCCTTCGGTCTTAATTTCCAGCCATCGCCTTCAGATTGGCGGCGTAGGCGTCAACGTCATCCTTGCCGATGATCTTGGTCGGGATGATGATGAGGCCGTTGGCCGGGATGCCCGACTTGTCGCCCTTGAGATAGGACGCCATCAGCTTCATGCCCTGATAGGCCCATTCGAAGGGCTGCTGCACGACGGTGGCGGCAATGGTGCCTTCCTTGACGCCGCCCAGCGTAATCGGATCGTCGTCGAATCCGACGACGGTGATCGAGCCGAGCTTGCCGGCATCGCGCAGCGCTTCATAGATGCGCGGCGTGTTGTAGGAGTAGAAGCCGACCATGCAGGTGACGTCGGGGCTGGCGACCAGCGCGTCCTCGACGTTCTTCTTGGCGCGGGCCTGATCGATGTCGTCGCCGCGCACGTCGACGAGCTCGATCTTGGTGCCGGCGAGGCCATCCTTCATGCCCTGGATGCGCTCCTTGGCATTGTCGGCGCCGAGCAGGCCGACGAAGCCGAGGCACTTGCCGCCGTCCGGCATCGCCTTCTTGGCGATTTCGGCCGCCTGCTTGCCGGCATCGACATTGGACGAGCCGATATAGGCGACGCGCTTGGTCTGCGGAGCGTCACTGTCGGTGGTGAACAGCGCCGTTTCCGAGGCGATCTTGTTCAGCCCGTCGGTCGAGGTCTTGGGATCGACGGCCGAAACCATGATGCCCTTGACGCCGGCCGTCACCAGATCGTCCATCAGCCGCTGCTGGATGGCGACCGAGGACTGCTCGGGATATTTCAGCTCGAGATTGTAGTCGGGCAGTTCGCCCTGCGCCTTCTTGACGCCGGCTTCGGCCGCCTTCCAGAAATCGGAAGCGCCGTTGACCACGAAGGCCAGCGTCGGCTTGTCGTCGGCGCGCGCGATCGTGCTCGCCGTCAGGCCGAGCAGCAGCGCCGCGGTGGCCACGGATGCATTGCGTATCAAGGATTTCATGTTCAACCTCCCGTTTTGGCCGGTCGTCGGACCGGCCGATCCTGCACTTGTCTGATTTGCCGTTCGCGGCTTGGACGCCCTCCTCCTCAAGGGTTCCCGGCACTGAAGATGGCGTCGTTCCAGCCACGGCGACGGACTTTAGAGACTCATCCCCCGTTCGTAAATAGTCCGATTTGTCTGACATATCACATGTCCGCGACAAGGCTTCGCGGGGTACTATCCGCTTGCCATCGGGCCATTCGCATGCACCGCGCCCCAGGGAAATCGAACGCGACGGACCGACGTTACAGCGCATTTTCATATTAGTAAACGGTATTAGTTGCGGACGATGGCGACCGCGCCGGCGGCGCCGCCGTTGGGCTTGCCGAGAACGCAATGGCTTGGCGCAAAAGGGATAATCGGCTCATATGCTGTGATTTAGGCTACCTGAGCCGCCTAGCCAGTAGACCGGCCGCCCGCTAATAGATATAAGTCACGCGATATTTCTATAAACCGGCGCGGCCTTGATGGTTGCCGGGCAGGCCGGACAGGCCGGGGAACACGAACAGCATGAGCGAGACCACTGATATCGCAACGGCAAGGCGCCGCAAGGCGCCGGTGAAGCCCAAGGGCCGGGTCACCATGACCGACATTGCGCGCGCCGCCGGCTGCTCGCAGGCGACTGTTTCCTTCGTGCTCAACAATTCGCCTGGCATAAAACTGTCGCGGCAGACCCGCGAGCGGGTGATCGAGGCGGCGCGCGCGCTGGGCTACAGTGCGCCGGCCTTTTCGGCGCTGAAGGCACCGGCCAGCGCCTTCGACGGGCTGGACGGGGTGATCGGCTTCGCGGTCGACCAGCTCGCCACCAGCCCGGAAGCCGTCGTCGCCATCGAGGGCGCGCGCCAGGCCTCGTGGAACGCCGGCAACGTGCTTCTGGTGGCGCAGACCATGGGCGACGCCGTGATGGAGCCGCGCGCCATAGAGGCGCTGACCAGGCGGGGCATTTCGGCACTGATCTACATGACCATCTTCACCCGCGAGATAACGGCGCCCGACTTCCTCTACAGCCCCGACATCCCGGTGATCCTGCTCAACTGCTACACGTCGGATTATGCCTTCCCCGCCGTGGTGCCCTCCGAGATCGCCGGCGGCCAGAGCTCCACCCGGCACCTGATCAGCCACGGCCACCGCCGCATCGCCACCATCACCGGCGAGCCCTGGATGCAGGCGGCACAGGACCGCCTGAAAGGTTACCGCCGCGCGCTTGCCACCGCCGACATCCCCTTCGATCCCGAACTGGTGGTCGAGGGCGACTGGTCGGCAAGTGCCGGCTATGCCGCGACCGTCAAGCTCCTGGCGCTGAAGGACCGCCCGACCGCCATCTTCTGCCAGAACGACCGCACCGCGATCGGCTGCTACGAAGCGCTGAAGGAAGCCGGCCTGCACATCCCGCAGGACATCTCCGTCGTCGGCTACGACGACGAGGAGATCGCCCGCCATCTGTTCCCGCCGCTGACCACCTCGATCCTGCCGCATATGGCGATGGGCCAATGGGCGATCGAACAGCTCGAAGCGCCAGCGACGGTGGGACGGGGGCGCTATCCCATCACCAAGCTGGAATGTCCGCTGGTGGAGAGGGAGAGTGTAAGGGCCGTGGCAGGCTGACCGACAGGCCGACAAGGCAAGCATTTGGGCGATGAAAACCGGCGCCGCGAGCGCCGCCTGGCCACGGACTTTCCCGCCGGACTTTCCCGCTGCCGGGGCCAGCCAGGCATGCCCTTTCAATTGGCACAGCAAGCGGTCGGGCCGCCGGCCCCGAGGCCGCGAAGGCGTGAAAAATGCCGGCCAGCGACGCCGCGAGAGCCCTATTGCGCCAAGGTTCGAGGACATTTGTTCCAAGCGCGGCGTGTTGGTTGAACGGACTGGATTGCAGGCATAGCCTTGCGTCGTCCACCGGGGCTCGCCTCGAGCTTGCGGGGGCAACAGGCGGCGGATCGCGGCGTGCCGCTGATCGAGGAGACGAACATGCAGCTCGAACAATCCCTTGCCGGCATGCGCCGGCGCGACCTTCTCAAAATGATCGGCATCACGGCGGGCAGCGCCGCAATGTACCAGGCCATGACCAGCATGGGGCTGGCGGCAGAGTCCGATTACAAGGGACCGATCAAGCTCGAAGGCGACCCGAAGGGCGCTTCGGTGCTCGTCCTGGGCGCCGGCCTGGCCGGCATGCTGGCGGCGCTGGAACTGCGCCAGGCCGGCTACAAGGTGAAGATCCTTGAATACAATGCCCGCGCCGGCGGCCGCAACTGGACGATACGCGGCGGCGACACCGTTACCGAACTCGGCGGCTACACGCAGAAATGCGAGTTCGACGAGGGGCTCTACCTCAATCCCGGCCCTTGGCGCATCCCCTACCATCACAACGGGCTGCTGGCCTATTGCCGGAGGCTCGGGGTGACGCTGGAGCCGTTCCAGCAGACCAACCACAACGCCCTGCTGCACTCGACGGAGGCCTTCGGCGGCAAGCCCAAGCGTGTGCGCGAGATCGAGACGGACTTCAAGGGCCACACTTCGGAGCTGCTGGCCAAGGTGGCCAGGAAGGGCCAGCTGGAAGGGCTCGTCTCCAAGGAGGACCAGGAGGTGCTGCTCGAGGCGCTGCAGTCCTGGGGGGCGCTGGACAAGGACTACAGCTACAAATCCAGCCTCACGACCGCCGAATTCCGCGGCTACGAGAAGGAGCCGGGCGGCGGCATCGGCGCCGAGCCGGCGGCGGGTCAGGTCATCGGCGCGTCCGACGTGCTGAATTCGCGCCTGTGGGGCAGCCTCGCCAACTTCTCGCTCTACGAATTCCAGACCACCATGTTCCAGCCGGTCGGCGGCATGGGCAGGATTGGCGAAGCCTTTGCCAAGCAGGTCGGCGACCTCATCACCTACAATGCCAAGGTCACCAAGATCGCCCAGAACGACAAGGGCGTGACGGTGACCTATGAAGACGCGAGAAACCCCGGCACCGCTCAGGAAGCCAGCGCCGACTGGTGCGTGTGCACCATTCCGCTCACCATCCTCAGCCAGATCGAAATCCAGGTCGGCGGCGCCATGCAGGCGGCGATCGGGGCGGTGCCCTATGCGTCCTCGGTCAAGGTCGGCCTGCAGATGAAGCGCCGTTTCTGGGAGGAGGACGAATCGATCTTCGGCGGAGTCAGCTATACCAACCTGCCGATCTCGCAGATCTCCTACCCCAGCACCGGCTTCAACGCCGGCGGCAAGGGCGTGCTGCTCGGCTGCTACACATGGAACGGACCGAACTCCTACGAATTCACCGCCATGACCCCGCAGGAGCGCGTGCAGAAGGCGGTGGAATACGGCGCGCAGCTCCACCCGCAATACAAGCAGGAGTTCGAGACCGGCGTTTCCTGGGCATGGCACCGCTCGCCCTTCACGCTTGGCTGCGCGGGCGACTGGACTGAAGAGGCGCGCAAGGAGCACTACGACAATCTGTGCCAGATCGACGGCCGCATCGTGCTGGCCGGCGAGCATGCCTCCTACATTCCCGCCTGGCAGGAGGGCGCGATCCTGTCCTCGCTCAACGCCATCACCCGCCTGCACCAGCGCGTCATGCAGGGATGAGGCCATGCCGATCCCTTCGTTCACCCCGTATCCCGCGAGGCATCCCATCATGAGCAGCTCCTTCAAAAGATCCAGCGGTCTCATCGCCGCCATGGCCGTCGCCATGGCGTTCGCGGCCCCCGGCGCGTTCGCCGATTCGGCCGGCGTCACATTCAGCCAGGGCGATAATTTCACCGAAAAGGATGGCGCGGCGCTCTATGCCAATGTCTGCGCCGCCTGCCACCTGGACAGGGGGCAAGGCGCGGTCGGCGCCGGCCACTATCCGGCGCTGGCCAAGAACAAGAACCTGGAGACCGGCGGCTATCCCGTAAGCCTCGTCCTGCACGGGCAAAACGGCATGCCGCCGGTGGGGCAGATGATGAGCGACGACCAGGTCGCGGCCGTGGTCAACTATGTCAGGACGCATTTCGGCAACGACTACAAGGATGCCGTGACGGCGCAGGACGTGAAGGATGTCCGCTGATTGGCGGATGTCGACCGCACATGCGGCAACGCAAACCGCGCGGCGGGCATTCCGGCGCTCGCCGCCCTCCCGAACAGAAGGAAACGGGTCATGAAACCATCGATCGGGAAATCATGGATCGGGGCCACCGTGCTGGCGGCGGGAATGCTGGCCGCCGGCGCGGCCTTGGCCGACGACGTCGTTCGCCACAAGGTTCCGAATTCGGATTTTCCGATCCTGCGCGCCGTCGAGGTGCCGGCCGGCAAGACCACGGTCTATCTCAGCGGCGCCGTGCCGTCGGTCATCGACGAGAAGGCCGACAAGGCGACGGTCGCGGCCTATGGCGACACCGAGGCCCAGACCGGCTCGGTGCTGAAGTCGATCGACAAGACGCTGGCCGATCTCGGCCTGAAGATGGGCGACGTCGTCAAGATGCAAGTCTTCCTGGTCGGCGATCCCGCCAAGGGCGGCAAGATGGATTTTGCCGGCTTCATGAAAGGCTACACCAAGTTTTTCGGCACCAAGGACCAGCCGAACCTGCCGACGCGTTCGGTGGTGCAGGTCGCGGGCCTTGCCGGCCCCGGCTTCCTGGTCGAAATCGAAGTGACCGCCGTGCGGCCCTGAAGCCGGGCGTTCGGCCACCCCGTTGCGCCAGGACGCTAAATGGGCTGGCGAGGCGCGGATCTGGCGGGCCGGGAACCGGCGCGGTCGAAGCGACCTCGCCCGCCCAGGCACCCACCGAAAGGCGGAGCTGGGCGATGTTGACCCGCCAGTGAGGGCTAAACCGCGTGGAGCCCACGCCCAAGCACTAGCCATTCGTCGAAGGCAGGTTGCGCGACCGCGGACGGAAAACCGCCTCACACTTTTCCGGGAATTAGCCTAGCCTCGCCCCTTCGGCGCAGGGAGAGCGAGATGACCTCAAGTTTCACCGTTCATGACGCATCCGGATATGAGCAGCTCATGGGTCGCTGGAGCCGCAAGCTCGCGCCCAAATTCATCGACTTCGCCGGGCTCGGCACCGGCGAAAAGATCCTCGATGTCGGCTGCGGCACCGGCAGCCTGACCTTCGAGCTGGCGAAATCCGCCGACCTCTCGGCGATCGCGGCGATCGATTTTTCGCCTGTCTTCGTCGAGGCGGCGAAGGCGCGCAACAGCGATCCGCGCATCGAGATCCAGCAGGGCGACGCCACCGCTCTGCCGTTCGCCGACAATGCGTTCGACCGCGCGCTGGCGCTGCTCGTGCTCCACTTCGTGCCGGAGGCCGGCAAGGCAGTGGCCGAAATGCGCCGCGTGGTGCGGCCGGGCGGCGTGGTCGCGGCCGTCGTGTGGGACCATCTCGGCGGCATGCCCGGCATGCGCATGATGATCGACACGGCGGCCGCGCTCAGCGAAGGCGGACGCCAGATGCGCAGCCGCTATTGCTTCCAGCCGATGATGCAGCCCGGCGAAATGAAGCGGACTTTTATCGAGCAGGACCTGGCCGAAGTCACCGAAACCGAGCTGATGATCCGCATGGACTACCGGGATTTCGACGACTACTGGGCGCCGATCGGCGCCGGCGAAGGGCCGCTCGGTAAATACATGATGACGCTCGACCCAGCCGAGCGGACGCGCATCGAGGGTGCCGTCCGCGATGCCTACGAGGCCGGCCGGCCGGATGGAGCGCGGTCGTTCGCGAGTGTGGCCTGGGCTTGCAGGGGCGTGGTGCGGTAAAGGGGCCGAGAGCCGCGCTATTGCGGCAGACCGGCGGCCTGCAGCGCATCGCCGAGGCAGTGCGCGAGCGCCGGGGCGCAGTTCACGGCCGCGAACTGCCGACCGTAGCGAAACGTCGGGTGCAGCTCACGCACCCGCGCCGCTGCCGCCGCCGCCTCATCCAGCCGGCCGAGCTTGGCCAAAGCGGCGGCCAACTGCACATAGGTGATGCTGTGGGCGGGGTTGGCCTGAACGGACCTGTATGCGGCACGGCAGGCCTCGTCATAGCGGCCGCGCAGCAGATGGCTCATCGCCTGGGCATCGAAGGCGGCGAAAGCCCATGGATCGAAGGGGCTGAGCCGCATCCCGCGCTCGCTCCACTCGATGGCCTGCTCCGCTTCGCCGCTCCAGCCGAGGATGACGCTCCCCAGAATATAGGTCAGGGCGGATGACGGGCTGACGGCAAGCGCGGCTTCCAGGGCGGTGAAGGCGGCCTTGCGGTCATGTCCATCCATGCCGATCGAAAACCCCGCAAGGGTTAGCGCCGACGCGTCGTCCTGTCCGTGCAGGATGGCCAGGCGGGCGTGGCGTATCGAAGCCTCGCGATTGGCTTCCTGCAGGCCGGCGCGAAGGAAGAAGCAATGGTGGCACATGGCGGCGTTGCCGTGGGCAAGCGCATAGGTCGGCTCGAGTTCGATGGCGCGTTCGAGCAGCACAAGCGCCTGCGTCACCCGCTCGGGCATGCCGGAATCCACGTCCGGCTGGGCGCGCAGCACGAGGTCGTAGGCATCGAGACTGTCGGGGCGCTTGCGTCTCACCCTCTCGATTTCGACACGCCGCAGGCTGGGCGCGATCGCGCCGACAGCCGCCAGCGCGATCTCATCCTGGAGCGCGAAAATATCGGCGGAGGCGCGGTCGAAGCGCTCGGCCCATATGTGGGCGCCGGTCGAGGTGTCGATCATCTGGCCGGTCACGCGCACGCTGCCGCCGGCCCTGCGCACGCTGCCTTCGAGCACATAGCGGACGCCGAGCTCGCGGCCGACCTGCTTCACGTCCACCGCGCGCCCCTTATAGGTGAAGGAGGAGTTGCGCGCGATGACGAACAGCCAGTTGATGCGCGCCAGGCCGGTGATGATGTCGTCGACGATGCCGTCGGCGAAATAGTCCTGCTCCGGATCACCGCTGAGGTTCGAGAACGGCAGAACCGCGATCGAAGGCTTGCCGGGCCATGTCAGCGTTGCCGCCTCGGGGCCCAGACCACCGATCGCGACTTCGGGCCCGACATAACGATAGCCGTGCCGCGGCAGCGTCTCGATCCAGCTTCCGCCGCCGGCCGTGCTCTCCAGCATGCGCCTGGCCGCCGCGATCTGCACCGTCAGGTTGCTGTCCTCGATCGCTTGGCCCGGCCATGCGGCGTCGATCAGCGCCTGCTTGGGAACCGGCTTGCCCGTGCGTTCCACAAGCAGCGCCAGCAGCGCGACGGCCCGTTGGCCGAGCGGCGTCGGCTGGTCGCCGTGGAACAGGATCCCGGCTTCGCCGTCGATGCGAAAGGGGCCAAAGGCGAGGCTTGTTGCCATTCCCGAAGGAGATACCGTTTGCAATCTTTTCGCAATGATTTCGCAACGGCTTCACGACTGGCCGGCCGGGTAGAGGCATTCTGCGCCGGTGGCTGCGGGAAAACGCAGCGAACCGATGGAGGATCAAATGAGCGCCGCCCCTGTCATCCGCATGCCCGACGAGAACAAAGGGGTCATGCTGCGTGGCCAGCCGATGGCGTTCCTCGTCACCGGCGAGGATACCAGGCACACGAGCATGTTCGACTGGACCATACCGGCCGGCTTCGCCACCGGCCTGCATGTCCATCGCGTGCAGGAAGAAACCTTCTATGTGCTTGACGGCGAATGTGTCTGGCACGTCGGCGCGCAGGTGATCCGGGCGACGCCTGGCACCTTCCTGTTCATTCCGCCCGGCGTGCAGCACAACATCACCAATGTCGGCGAAAAACCGGCCCGCGTGCTGATGACCGTCTCGCCGCCCGGCCATGAGCACTATTTCGAAGAGCTTGCGAGGCTCGCCGCAAAGGGCTCCCCGGATCCAAAGGCGCTCGCCGAGCTCCGGAACCGCTACGACACCGACCAGATTTCTACCCTGACGGCAAGTGCTTAGGCGTAGGTGGTAGAGCGTAATTGGTCTGCTTTGCGGCGCGAGCGCGACCTCCTCAACACTTAATCCCGACAGAGACCAAGCAGCGAAGATCAACTTCACCAAAGTCATTGCTTTCGATTAGGGCACGCCGTTAAAGATGGCGGATGAACCGGGAGCATCAGATATCGTATTGAAAGACGGTGCGTTGAACGGCCTTCTTGCTCCATAAAATAAGCCGAAAAGCTCCGACGGCAACGCCGAAGCATTCAAACATGCGTACTATGCGAACATGAAAGACCTTGGCGCACGGCCCAACGCCCCAACGGCTAGTAAGCTGAAGGGTTTTCACCAACAGCGAAATGGACCATTTGGTTCGGTCCGTCCCAACGCAGGTCGCAAAACTGAAGGAATCTTCTTCCCAAAATTATGTGGTATGGGTAGCCCAAACCTCTCAAATCTCGGCCTATTACCCACATATCGAGCGCTCGTCCCGTCTCGATTATGAAAATCGAACCACGGTGCGCCTTGGACCCGGCTTCATTGTTGACGGTCATCGCCTCTCCGCCTTGGGCGATGGGACAAGAATATTTTTCAATCAGGCTTTGGTCGACGTAGACGCCGTCCGCACCGGTATCGATCAAAGCCCACACGCGGTCCAGATCAACGTTCTTGGTCTCGCCGTTAGAAACGCGACTATCAAAGAAGAAGCCAACCAAAACACAAGGGTGGCTATAGATGAACTCAAAGGCCGGTGTTGTTTTCCCGTTCCTCACAGCGGTGTCGACGTTCACTAGATGTCGAACCCGCAGATCAATCACTATCTCCTCCCACTAACCCGTCGACATCAAAGCACCGCGTCTGAAGCGAGTCGAGTCCCTGGCCGGCAACGGTCGACGCAATTGCCCAGGTTGGTCGGTAGGGTCGCGATGGTGCTTGCGTAGCCGGGTGGATGGTCGAGCCCGGCCAGGCACTCGAATGGCCCTGCTGCAGCCATGGCGCCTACGCAGGACGGCAGCCGAATGATGCGCCAAGGCCGGTCTGTAGACAGCGCACGGCGGGATGCCATCGAGCAAGCCGCTCGGCCTCATCAGCTGACGGCTAGTCGCTCAGAGCGGCTACTCGTACGAACCCGTCGGACATGTTCGCTAATTGGTCGTGCGACAAGGCGCGCTGTATCTCGAAAACTGCCCATGGGGCGGCAAGCTCGACCGCGACGGTGACGGGATGGCGTGCGAGACGCTTTGCTAGAGCAGCCAAGAGTTATGCGAGTGCATCTTGTTTAAGCAAGTTGATCTTTTCCCAGACGTCTTTATAGACAAAATGGGCTCTGGCGTACAGGATCAGAATAGCCAACGGGAGGGGAATGAAATGCACAATAGTCGTAAAGAGAGCAAGCGGCTCGCCCATGCAAGATTGGTCTACTGCAGCGTAGAACGACCAAAATAGGGCCGCAACCCCGAACAAGAATGTGACCGCCGCACAACATGCTACCCAAGTGGCCAGGCTGTCATCATTGATGACGATCTCTCGCTTTGCCGATTCTAAGCGTGCCCGAAGGCTGCTGGCTGATGAGGGGTCTCTCACCTTTCTTGATCCGATTAACGTTTCGATTGCCGCGATCTGGCGTGCAAGCGGTCCTCGGGGGACTATAGCTAGCTCCTTAAAAATCGACAGTGCCAAATTTAGTCCGAACGCTAGTTGAAGCAGTCCGGAAAACTCATTGAGACGAAAACACTCTGCTGCGAGCGACTGAGATGCCATTGAAACTTACTCCCCGACCTTCGGCAGTGAAAAGCATCCGCCGAGCGCGACAACTGTCAATTGAAGCGGTGGCGATTGAGGCGAATATCCGATCTGATTTGTTGACTGAAATAGAAACGACTCCGACGGATGTAAGCAAGCGGGTGGCGTTCTCACTTGCCTCCGCTCTGGCGGTGCCAGTCCAGTTCTTGTTTGCCAAAGACGTAGAAATCGACGCGAACATGCCCGATTTCCGCACGGTCAATAATAGGCCAGCGGTTCTGACAACGGCAGGACTAGCGCGAATCGCGCGTGCTCGTTCAATCGCCGCTTACTTGGCGGACGGAGCGTTCGAAGACTGCACCAGGTTTGCCAACACACATAGCATCACCATCAATCAGCAGTCGACCGCGCAAAAACTATTAAAGTCGGTCTATGTCCCTGTCCAGCGTCCCGACGGATCGGTGGATCCGACACTAACGTTCAGAGAGACGCGCGTAGCGCTTGAGCGGAAAGGCATCATCGTGCTCTGCGATAGAGTAGCAGACCCGTTCCGTGGGTTTTGTTATTCCCCCATCGGTGACTTTCCTATCGTCTTCGTGAACACAACTGGACAGCGCCCCGCTACCAAGCTGTTCACACTGATGCATGAAGTCGTACATGTGCTCCTTGGCAAAACGGGAGTTTCAGACCCCGCCATTCTCAACAACCAGGTTGAAAGATTCTGCAACTCGGTGACTGCGTCGGTCATGATGCCCGCGGAGGAATTTTCACAAGCCTACAAAGGCATCGCGGGAAGGGGTGCCAGGGCGATTGTCGATATTCTTTCCAGACGATTTGGCGCCAGTAAGCAGGCGAGCGCCTTACGCGTCTCTGATCTGGAATTGAGCAAAGGCTTTTACGCGACATGGTCTGCGACGCTGCCGTCCAAAATCCCCATGATCGAAGAAGAAGACGAAGGTGAGGAGTCCAGCGGGGGCGGTGGGATCAGCTCGCAGATTGCTAGATTCGGATATCTTTTGCCTAACATGCTCACTGCCGCCGTCGACAGGAAGGCAATTTCTCAATTCGACGCGTACCGGCTCACCAATTTAAAGCCAAGCACGATCAAGCAGATCGCCGCCATCGGTGTTAACCGGCTGGGGCCATAACGGATGGTCTACAGCGGCATCAATTTTGTGATGGATCTAGAGGCATGCCTTTATTTTGTCGAAGCTGGCGGAAATCTGAAAGCCGCTCTGTTCGAACGAGCCAAGGTCGAACGCATTGCAGTGCCCAAGGAGGTTTTCGATCAGGTTCGCATTTTCGACAGAAGCTTGGCCGACGAGATATTGGAGTCCGACATCGAAATTGTCGAACTCGATTCCGATGTCTACGTTGCCGCTGGCGCGCTCAATGAAATCTTTATGACCTCAGGGCATCGATTGGACGCGGCCGCCAACGAAAAGGTCCCCGTCATAGCCCTCGTCCATTGTGCGCAAAATGGCGCTAAGCCGCCATGCCATTTGGTATCTGGCGACAACGGAATCCACTCCTCGTCAATGAGAAGCCTTTGTGCCGCCCTGAAGGTCCCCTTCATGGAAGTCACTAGCTTCTAGCGGCTTTGGCGTTGTTGTGTGGGAAATCGGGACCAAGTGGCAGGTCCGCTTGAGAATCCTTCGGGCCGAAAGTGTTACCCATGTGTCCGGTATAAACCGTAAACTATGTGTCCGGAACGGACCCCCGATTTCATTGGCGCACCCGACAGGATTCGAACCTGTGACCTCTGCCTTCGGAGGGCAGCGCTCTATCCAGCTGAGCTACGGGTGCTTCCCGGGATCCGGAAAACGAACCGGGTGAACCGGCAAGTCACGGCTTCTTAGCGGAAGCGGGCGCGGGCTTCAACGGGCAATTGGCGATTGGGCGGCGTCGCGTGGTGGGGGTGGGTTGGTCCTTTCACGGGTGCGGGGCTTGTCGGATATGGCGCGCTCCTCTCCGTCTCGGCTTCGTCGAGCCTTGCCGGGGCGAGCCACGGGTCTCGCCCATGCTTCGGACCCCACTTTGTGGGGCGAGGAAGCCCCTCACCCGCCCACCTCACTCTTCACCGCCCGCCTCCTCACCCCTCTTGCCGCGCGCTTGGCCTTCTTCGCCCCCGTCAACTCGTGCATGGCGTCGAGCTGCATCTGCTGCATCTCGGCCAGGCGCGTCCATTGGCGCGAGATGAGGTAGTCGAGCTTTTCGTGCAAATGGCGCACTTCGAGCTCGGCCTTGAGGTTGACGCGGTAGTCGTTGAAGGAGCGCAGGCGGTCTTTCACCTCCTGGCGCTTCTGGCTCATCATGATGATGGGCGCCTGGATGGCGGCAATGCAGGAGAGCAGCAGGTTGAGCAGGATGAAGGGGTAGGGATCGAAGGCGCGGTTCAAGCCCTCGAACAGGTTGATGGCGATCCACACCAGGAGCACGCCGGCGAACGAGATCAGGAACCACCAGCTGCCGCCGAAGGCCGCCATGTTGTCGGAGACGCGGTCGGCAAACGAGCGGTGCTCCTCGAACTCCTCTTCCGAGTTTTCCGAAATCGTGTCCTGCCTGGCGATCGATTCCACCACCTGGCGGTCGAGCTCGGAAAATTCGCCGTGCTCCTGCTGGAGCAGCTCCTCCATGTAGCGCATGCGGTAGCGGCCGAGCTCCTCGCGGCTGATGCGGGCGCCATGCGGCAGGTCCGGATGGTCGGAGCGGATGCGGTCGGCCAGGCTCGGGCGCAAATCGTCGATGCGCACCAGGTCGCGCTTGCGGAATTTGCGGCCGGAGATCGCCGACGGTATTTTCTTGGGCTTGGCCCGCGAGGCGCCGGGCAAGGCCGGCTCGGAGTCGGGCACCTCGGGCGTGTCGAAATGCTCGTCCGAAACGCCGTGCAGGTCCTCCCCGGTGGTCGGCGCCTCAAAATATTCGCCGCCGCTGTCATTGTCCGCCGCCTGCTGCTCGGATGCCTTGGGAACGGTGCTCATGATGCGGGCTCCTGCCGTGGTGGAAGACGATAGACCGATGCGGCGATGCTTAGCCAGCATCGCGGCGGATTTGAGCAGCCCTATGCCATGCCTTGCGGACGATTGCGTGACAGGAAGGGGCAGCGGGCTGCCTTTCGGGGCTCGCCTGGTAGAGAGATATTCGAGGTTCGCGGCGGGTCTATGAAAGTGCCATCAAGGCCTGAGCAAACCATAACGGGCGCGAAGCTCCGTCGCGGACCCTCCATCCCATGACGTTGGACGCAGTGGAGCAGAATTGCGAACCGTTGCGGCGCCTGCCAGTCGCGGCATGGATCCCTTGGGCTGCGGAGCAGCTCCAGGGGTCTGCGCCGCGTCGCTACGCTCCTTGCTCCGCCCGTGGATGACGAAGTGATTGGCTGGCGCCTGGGCGACGGCAACAAAAACCCGCCTTGCGGCGGGCGGCTGGCGCAAATCAGCACCATAGCGAGAACAGTAGCATAGTGGCCCTCACCCTGTCAAGAAAAAATTCCTATCGAATAGACGGGGCAGCTTGCGGGCAATCGTTTCGCGTTCCGGCGCTGACGCCCGCCTTCGAGCGCTGGCCGTATAGTGACGGGGAGAAAGGAGCGCCGCGACGCCGACGCCATCCTCGCAACGCTGGTGATTGGCGAAAGCGGCGACGACAGCTCGCCCGCTCACTGCTGTTCGGCGTACATCACCCTGGTCGGGGCGTCGGCTATCGCCGGCGACAGGCTGCGCTGGATCAGCGCCTCGACATGGTCGTTGCGCTGGCGGGCGCTGTCGGCGCCCATCACCACCACGATCAGCTGGCGGCCGTCGGCTTCGTAGGAGGTGACGATGTTGAAGCCGGAAGCCCTGATATAGCCGGTCTTGATCCCGTTCACGCCGCGCACGCGGCCGAGCATGTCGTTGTGGCCGCGCACCAGCCGGCCGCGGAACATGAAGTCGCTCTCGGAAAAATAGTGGAAATGCTGGGGGAAGCGCTGGTGCAGCGCCATGCCGAGCACCGCCATGTCGCGCGCGCTGGTGACCTGGCCGCCGTCGGGCAGGCCCGAGGCGTTGCGGAAAACGGTGCTGGTCATGCCGAGCTGGCGCGCCTTCGACGTCATCATGGCGGCGAACCGCTCCTCCGAGCCGCCGAGATATTCGCCCACCGCCACCGCCACGTCATTGGCCGACTTGACGACGATGGCGCGGATGGCCGAATCGACGTCGATCGTTTCCCCGCGCCGGAAGCGCAGCTTGGTCGGCGGCTGCGAGGCGGCATGATCGGAGACCGGGATCTGCGTTTCCTTGGAGACGCGGCCGCTCTCCATCGCCTCGAACAGGAGGTAGAGCGTCATCATCTTGGTCAGCGAGGCCGGATAGCGCGGCGCCCTCGAATTGACCTCGAACAGCTGCTTGCCGCTTCCGGCGTCGACGACGATGGCCGCGTATTTCTGCGGCGGCGCCGGCACGGCCAGCACAGAGTCCGGCGGTGTCGTGGTCGAGCAGCCCGCAGCCATCAGCAACAGGCCAAGGGCGACGAAAAGTCTCTGGACGAGCGGAAGGCGACGCTGGTGGGACAAGGGCAAGTCTGTTCGGGTCAGGCTGTTGCTGAGATGCGGCGAAGCTAACGTAACCCGCCAGCCGCGTCCATTTGGTTAATGGCGGTAGCCCCAGCTTTGTCACGCGCCGCAAGACCTGGATTCCACGCCGGGAGGCGACACTGATGCAAAATGCCGGACGCGGTGCTTGCGCATCCGGTGGCGAACGTTTCTTGTTGCGCTTTCGGATTCGATGAGAACGCCATGGATACGGTCACCCTCAAGGCACGCGGCATTTCGGTTTCGCTCGACACCACGGTCGGCCATATCGCCGACATGGTGGTCGAGGATGGCGGGCGCCGGCTGCGGCCGCTGCACCGCGCACCGTGGGTCGGCGCGCCACGCGAGACGCTGCCGGCCGACTTGCCCGAGGGCACGGTGCGGCTGTCCGGCGATTTCCTGTGCGCGCCGTTTTCGCGCAGCGACGTCGAGGAAGCGCCGCTGCATGGCTGGCCGGCCAACAGCGCCTGGGACGTCACCCGGAGCAGCGCCATTGACGGCGGCTGGCGAGCCGTTTTCCGGCTGCGCCGCAAGGTCATGGGCGCGACCGTCGACAAGATCCTGACGCTGCGCGACGGCCATGCCTTCCTCTATCAGGAACATGTGTTTTCCGGCGGCCACGGCGCGATCTCCGTTGCCCATCATCCGATGACGGCGATGACGGATGGCGGCCGGCTGGCCTTTTCGCCAAAACGCTTCGCGGCCTCGCCCGCCGATCCGCTGGAGCCCGATCACACGCGCGGCCGCTTCCTGCTCGCCTATCCCGGACGCACCAGCGATCTCGGCCATTTTCCCGCCGCCGGCGGCGGCACGCTCGACCTGACGGATTACCGCATGGACGACCGGCGCGAGGATTTCGTCACGCTGGTCGAGGCCGATCATGGCGGGCCAGGCTGGACGGCCCTGGCGCGCCGGGCCGAGGACGATTTGGTCCTGGTGCTGAAGAATCCGGCGGAACTGCCGGTCACCATGCTGTGGTTCAGCAATGGCGGCCGCGACTACGCGCCGTGGAGCGGCCGGCATCTGGGCGTGCTCGGCATAGAGGACGGGCGCACCGCGATAGGCCACGCCGCCTCGATCGGCGACAACTGGCTGACGCGCGAAGGCGTGGCGACGGCGTTCGCGCTCGGCGAAGGCCGCAGCGTCTCCTTCCGCCATGTCATCGGCGCCCTGCCGCTGGCGGGCGGCGAGCCGCCGCAAGAGGTCACCACGGCGGACGGCCGCATGCGGCTCTTGGGCGGAAGCTCGGCGCGGGAGGTGCTCTTCGACAGCGATTTCCTGCGCATCGGGCAGGCTGCGGCTGGCTGAGTGGATGCTTCGAACGCCCCGCTTTGACATTCGACCGCCGTTCCTTACCCAAAATGCCGGTTTGAAATTTCCGCCGAGTGCCGCCAGAATAGCGGTCGCGCCAACCATCAGGGCACGCGAGGCTGCCATGTCCGAAATCGCCCATCTCGCCGCCACCATCTTCAAGCGCGCCGGCAAGGCAAAGCGCTTCATCGTCGCCATTGCCGGACCGCCGGGGGCCGGCAAGTCGACATTGTCGGCGAGCCTGCACGATCTCTTGCCGGAAGGCGCCGTTGAGGTCGTGCCGATGGACGGCTTCCACTATGACGACATCGTTCTCAACCAGCGCGGGCTACGCGCGCGAAAGGGGGCGCCGGAGACGTTCGACTTCGGCGGCTTCGAGACGCTTCTGAAGCGCATCCGGGCGGGAGAGCCCGACATCGCCATCCCGGTGTTCGACCGCACCATGGAACTGTCGCGCGCCGCGGCGGCGATCATCGGCGCGGGGACCAAATTCATTCTGGTCGAGGGCAATTATCTGCTGCTTGACGAGGAGCCGTGGTCGCGGCTGGCGCCGCTGTTCGATTTCTCGATCTTCGTCGAGGTGCCGCGCAACGAACTCGAGCGCCGGCTGATGGAGCGCTGGCACGAACATGGCCGCTCCGAGGAGGATGCGCGCGCCTGGATCGCCTCCAACGACATGCCCAACATCGAACGCGTGCTGGCGCGGCGCCGGGCGGCCGACCTGGTGATTGGTTAACCTGCTTAATTGTCGATATTTGTAGGCGGGAACCTTAAGGGGTTTCGCACCGTTATGACCGGGAACCCGATTGTCCGGCGTAAGGGGATTTTGCAATGGCAACCAAGGCAAGAAAACCGGCGGCCGCCAAGACCAGGGCGGCGAAGACGACGCAGGCGAAAGCCGGCGCTGGTCCGGCGATCGCCGAACGTTCGAAGGACGCCAAGCCCAGCTTCGGCAAGGCCGCACCTCGGAAGGTCGCGGCCGCAAAGCCGGCCAGCGCGCGGAAGCCGGCGCCAGACAAATCCGGCGCCGTTCGCACGGCGGCGAGCGTTGCAGCCGGCGCGGTGGTGGCGACAGCGCGCGGCGCCGCGTCGCTGGCGGCTTCCGTGATGGGCAAAGGCGGCTCGAAAGCCAAGGCGAAATAGCCGAGCCTACGACATTTCCGCCGCCCAGGGCGGCTGGCAGCTTCAGGTCTTTGCCGGAATGGTCAGGCCCTTCTGCACTGCCGGCCGCGTCAGGCTGCGCTCCAGCCATGCCGCCAGGCTGACGAAATCATCGAAGCCAACGAGGTCGCGCGCTTCATAGAAGCCGATCAGGTTGCGCACCCAGCCGATGAGCGAGATGTCGGCGATGGTGTAGTCATTGTCCATGATCCATTTGCGGCCCTTCAGCCTGCCGTCGAGAACGCCGAGCAGGCGGCGCGATTCATCGCGGTAGCGCTCCAGCGGCCGCTTGTCGGCGATCTCACGGCCGGCGAATTTGTGGAAAAAGCCGACCTGGCCGAAGATCGGGCCGACGGCCGCCATCTGGAAGAACACCCACTGGATCGTCTCGTAGCGCCGCGCCGCGTCCGCCGGGACGAGCAGGCCGGTCTTGTCGGCGAGGTAGAGCAGGATGGCGCCGGACTCGAACAGGCCGATCGGCTTGCCGTCGGGACCGTTCGGATCGATGATCGCCGGTATCTTGCCGTTGGGATTGAGCGACAGGAATTCCGGCGTCCAGCTTTCGTTCTTGCCGATGTCCACATAATGCGGCTCGTAGGCCAGGCCGATCTCTTCCAGCGCGATCGATATCTTCACCCCGTTCGGGGTCGTCGCCGAATAGAGCTGGATCCGGTCCGGATGCCTGGCCGGCCAGCGGGCGGTGATTGGAAAGGCGGACAGGTCGGCCATCGAGAACTCCTGGGATTCGCACCGAGCGGCGCGGGCTTGGCGGGTCTGCAAGGAATTAGGCGCACGCCCCGGCATGATCAATGCGGCGTCAGGCGTTTGGCCGTGCACGCACAGTCAACAAATCGAATGATGCCGGCAATCGGGAGCCGGCGGATCGAGGCCTGCCGGGCGGAGCATGATCGCCGGGATCAGATCGCCTTGAAGGCCAGCACCGCATTGGTGCCGCCGAAGGCGAAGCCGTTGCTGATGGCGGCGCGCACCTTGCGCTCGCGCGCGACGTTCGGCGTCACGTCGAGATCGCAATCGGGGTCGGCCTCGCGGAAATTCGCCGTCGGCGGCACCACGCCCTCGCGGATCGCCATGACGCAGGCGATCATCTCCAGCCCACCCGAGGCGCCAAGGCAATGGGCATGCATCGACTTGGTCGAGGAGACGGAAAGCGCGCGCGCGTGCTCGCCGAAGACGCGCTTGATCGCGGCGGTCTCGATCTGGTCATTGGCCTTGGTGCCGGTGCCGTGCGCATTGAGGTAGTCGATGTCCTCGGGATTGAGCCCGGCGTCCGCCAGGCAGAAACGCATCGCCGCTTCCGGCCCCTCTATGGTCGGCGCAACGATATCGGAGGCATCGGCCGAGAGGCCGGCGCCGACGATTTCGGCGAGGATGTTTGCGCCGCGCGCCACCGCATGGTCGTGGCTTTCCAGAACCGCCATGCCGGCGCCTTCGCCGAGCACCAGGCCCTGGCGATCGGCCGAAAACGGCCGGCAGGTGTCGGGCGACAGCACGCGCAGCGCTTCCCAGCCCTTCAGCACGCCCCAGACCAGCGGCGCCTCGGTGCCGCCGGCGATCATGACGTCGGCGCGGCCGAGCCGGATCTGGTCGACCGCCGATGCGATGGCGTGGTTGGCCGACGAGCAGGCCGAAGTGACGCCGAACACCGGTCCACGCAGGCCGAGATGCATGCTGACCTGGCCGGCGGCGGCACCCGGCATGACCTTCGGCACCGTGAAGATGCCGGCGCGATTCTTGCCCTCGATCAGGATGGCGCGGTAGTTCTCCTCGACCGTCTCGAAGCCGCAGACGCCGATGCCGATAACGGCGCCCATGCGGTAAGTATTGTCCGCATGGGGGGCCAAGCCGGACTGCTGTAAGGCTTCGCGGGCGGCAATCACCGCCAACAGGCTAAAACGGTCCATCGACACCAGCTGCTTGCGCTCGATGCCATGGTCGGGCAGCGCCTTGATCTCGCAGCCGATCTTGACCTTCAAATCGTGCAGGAACGGGTTGTCGATGGGACCGATCGCCGAGCGCCCGGCCCGCATCTCGGTCCATATGGCCCGCACATCGGTGCCCAGACCACACAGCCCGCCGATGCCGGTAATGACGACGCGCTTGTGCATCCGGTCAGGCTTTTTTCGCGATCAGCGCGCGAACGGCCTCGACCATATCGCCAACATTCTTCAGGTTGCTCCAGGCATCGACCGTGTTCATCTCGATCTCGATGCCATACTGCTCCTCGAGATCGAAGATGATCTCGGTCAGTTCCAGCGAATGGATGCCGAGCGCCGTCAATTCGGTGCTGGTGGTGATCTCCTCGCCGCCCGGCTCGGCATGAGCCTTGATCTTTTCGATGATTTCGGTCGCCAGTTGGTCAGCCATTCGGTCTCTTCCCCACTTTGTCGTTTCCCGACGCCAACTGAACAGCGCCTTTTTGTCCTCGATATCAGGCCGCGACCGTCGCCTTAGACCCCCGCCAGGCGTCGCATGAGCGTACCAAGGTGGCTCCCTCTATAGAAACGGAAACGTCATCAAGCAACAAGCTATATATCGACAAAACCGCCGCGGTGCTTAACCTGACGGCGTGGATACGATCGTACATACCGGATTTTCGGCCCCGCCGGCGCAGCGGGCGGCCGGACTTGCGCAGCTCGTCTGCGCCAGTCAGGACGGCCGCACACGGCTGCGCCGCCTCTATCAGGACGGTTCCGCCAAGATAAGGATGCCGGCCGTTTCCGGCGGCCCGCTGGAAGCCGTGCTGATCAACACCGCGGGCGGGCTGACCGGAGGCGACCGCCTCGGCTGGGAGATCGACGTCGGCGCGCATGCCAGCGCCACGATAACGACCCAGGCCTGCGAAAAAATCTATCGCGCCGCGTCCGACCGGGCCGAAGTCAGCGTCCGGCTAAGGGTCGGCGAAAACGGCCGCATCGCCTGGCTGCCGCAGGAAACCATCGTTTTCGACCGATCGGCCTTTGCCCGCACGCTCGACCTCGACCTTGCCGCCGGCGCCGAGGCGCTGGTGCTGGAAGCGACGGTCTTCGGCCGGACGGCAATGGGCGAACGCGCGGTCCAGGGCTGCTTTCATGACCGCTGGCGCGTCCGCCAGGGCGGGGCTCTCATCCATGCCGAGGATTTCCGCATCGGGCCCGACATCGCCGCGACCCTGGCGCGCCCGCCGATCGCCGGCGGCGCCGGCGCGATGGCGACGGTGCTGCTGATCTCGCCGCGGGCGGAAGCGCTTCTCGATCCGGTTCGGGAGATCATCGGCGGCCAGGGCGGCGCCAGCGCCTGGAGCGTGCAGGAATCTGGCAAGCTTCTTGCGAGGCTTTATGCCGGCGACGGTTACCGGCTGCGCCAGCATCTGGTTCCGCTCGTCGGCTTGCTCAACGGAAAGGCGGGACTGCCCAAAATATGGTCACTGTGATCGTGTCCGCATCATTTCAGGGAAACGCATGAACCTGACGCCGAGGGAAAAGGACAAACTGCTGATCGCCATGGCTGCGATCGTGGCGCGGAGGCGGCTGGAGCGCGGGGTCAAGCTCAATCATCCGGAGGCGATCGCGCTGATCACCGACTTCGTCGTCGAAGGCGCCCGCGACGGCCGTCCGGTTGCCGAGCTGATGGAAGCCGGCGCCCACGTCGTCAGCCGCGCCCAGGTGATGGAAGGCATCGCCGAGATGATCCATGACGTGCAGGTGGAGGCGACGTTCCCGGACGGCACCAAGCTGGTGACCGTGCATGAGCCGATACGGTGAGGAGACAAACATGCTTGAGCTGCGCCCGAACTGCGAATGCTGCGACAAGGACCTGCCGCCGGAGGCGACGGATGCGCTGATCTGCACCTTCGAATGCACCTTCTGCGCCGATTGCGTGGAAGACGTGCTCGGCGGCACCTGCCCCAATTGCGGCGGCAATTTTTCGGCGCGGCCGATCCGTCCGCCGGCAATGCTGAAGAAATATCCTGCGTCGACCAAGCGCGTCCTCAAAGCCGAGGGCTGCGGTCCGGCCAAGGCCGCGTGATCTTTGCGCTCACAAACGAAAGGCAAGTAGAATGATCCCCGCCAAACGCCTGTGCCTCTCTGCGATCCTGCTCATGGCTGCCGCCAAGCCCGCCTATGCCCATGTCGGGGCCGGCACGACCTCCTCCTTCGCGGCCGGCTTCATGCATCCGCTCTCCGGCCTCGATCATATGACGGTGATGGTCGCGGTCGGCCTGTGGGCGGCACAGAAAGGCGGCAAGGCCATGTGGGCCTGGCCGGCCGCGTTCGTGGGGGTCATGCTGGCCGGCGGCGCGCTCGGCATGCTGCATGTGCCGCTGCCCTTCGTCGAGCCGGGCATACTGGCGTCGGTGGTGGCGCTCGGATTGTTCGTGGCGCTGGCCGTCGATCTTCCCGTCATGGCCGGCGTCGCCATCATCGGCACGTTCGCGCTGGTTCATGGCCACGCCCATGGCACCGAAGTGCCGGAAAATGCCGCAGGGCTTGAATACATGGCCGGCTTTGCCGTCGCCACGGCGCTGCTGCACGCCGCCGGCATCGCCGCAAGGCCTGGCCTCGGCAGGCGATTTCGCGGGCTCGTGCGGACCGCGGGTGCCGCCTGCACGGCGATCGGGCTCGGCCTCGTTTTCGGCGCCGTGTGACGACGATGATACCCGGTGAAATCATTCCCGCCGACGGCGACATCGACCTGAACAAAGGCTTGCCGACGGCTACGCTCAAAGTGGCCAATAGCGGCGACCGGCCAATCCAGGTCGGCAGCCACTATCATTTCTTCGAGACCAATGAGGGTTTGAAATTCGACCGCGAACGGGCGCGCGGCATGCGCCTCGACATCGCCGCCGGCACCGCCATGCGCTTCGAGCCCGGACAGGAGCGCGACGTCACGCTGGTGCCGCTGGGCGGCAAGCGCGAGGTCTATGGCTTTCAGCAGAAGGTGATGGGCAGGCTGTGAGGCCGCTGGCGTCTCATGCGCGGCGTGCAAAGACCGCAAAGGGCTTTCGGGCGAGCATGAAAGCGAGCTGTCCCCTCGGCTCAATCGGACGGCTTGGCCGCCGCATAGATAACGATCTTTCCGGGGTCGTCGAATTCCACGGCGAGAACGTCCTGCGCAAGCACGCGTCGCGAGTCGATGGCGTTGAACAGCAGCGCGTTGGCCTCGATCTCCTTGCGCAGCTCCGCAATGTCGTCCTGATGCTGCTTGACCTTGGTCTCGATTGCCGGCGGCGGACCGCCTTCGGTGCGCGCGGCATCGGTCAGGAAGACGATATCGACCTTGTCGAGCTTGGATGTCTTGCGCACCGTGCCGATGTTTTCCCGCGTCCGGTCGATCGCCCTGGCGACTTTACCCGCTTCGGCATCGCTCCTGGTTTCTTCCTGCTTGACGTCCGAGCCGATGATCCGGTTGACGGTCTCGGGGCTTTCGAGCCCTTGTGCGTGAAGGGAGGCTCCGGGGCTGCCTGCCACCAGCAATGCCATGGAGGCGAAGGCATGGAGCCGTCTCTTGCCGGGGTTGATCGCCATCGCTCGCTCCTGGACGGGTTCATTTCGCGGCGCCGTTCAGCGCCGGTGAAACGAAACGGCTCCTGCCCGGCCAAAGTTCCCTTCCAGATAGCGCGGGCGGACCGGACGACGGCCCGCCGCGCAGGCGCGCCGTCAGCTCGCCTTCTTGGTGATCAGGGTCAGGGCGCCGTTGGGCTCCATACTGGCCGCGACCACTTGCGCCGAGGTCATACCCTTGGCCTGAAGGGCGGATTTGACCTTTGGCGTGGCATCGATCGAGCTGCGCAGCTTCTGCAGGCCAGCATCGCCGCGCTGGGCGATCACCTGGTTGACCTGCGTCTGGGTGTCCTTCGGCAGTTCGGTGATGTCGACGATGTTGACGCTCTGGATCGTCGGCGCGGCCTGCTGCCCGCCGGGGGCGGGCGCGGCCGGCGCTGCTGGAGCGGGCTGTTGCGCGGGCTGCTGCTGGGCACTGGCGGCACCCGCCAGCATCAGGGTGGCGGCAGCGGCGAGAACTATCGTTTTGCGCATGGATTTTCCTTCCATCGATTTGGCAAACGGTCGTTTTGGGGTGACCTGCCAACCTCATCCGCCAAATGGGATCAGAAGGTGTCGGCCAGCGGGTCATTGCGTGACCATTGGATGGCGGCAATGTGCAGCCCGGTTTCACCAGCACCGCAATTCGGGAGCAATCACTGATGGCCAGAATAACCCGCGCCGCCTATGCGCAGATGTACGGCCCGACAGTCGGCGACAGGGTGCGGCTTGCCGACACCGAACTCTTCGTCGAGGTCGAGAGGGATTTCACCATTCATGGCGAGGAGGTGAAATTCGGCGGCGGCAAGGTCATCCGCGACGGCATGGGCCAGAGCCAGGTCTCCCGCGCTGGAGGTGCGGTCGACACCGTCATCACCAATGCGCTGGTGATCGACGCCAACGCCGGCATCTTCAAGGCCGATATCGGCCTCAGGGGCGGCCGCATCGCTGCAATCGGCAAGGCCGGCAACCCGGACACGCAGGATGGCGTCACCATCATCATCGGTCCCGGCACCGAGATCATCGCCGGCGAAGGCAAGATCCTTACCGCGGGCGGCTTCGACGCGCATATCCATTTCATCTGCCCGCAGCAGATCGAGGAAGCGCTGATGTCGGGCATCACCACGATGCTCGGCGGCGGCACCGGCCCGGCACATGGCACGCTCGCCACCACCTGCACGCCCGGGCCATGGCACATGGCGCGCATGATCCAGTCCTTCGACGCGTTCCCGATGAATATCGGCCTGTCGGGCAAGGGCAACGCCTCCCTGCCCGCGGCGCTCGAGGAGATGGTGCTGGGCGGCGCCTGCTCGCTGAAGCTGCACGAGGACTGGGGCACCACGCCGGCCGCGATCGACTGCTGCCTGTCGGTCGCCGACGACCATGACGTCCAGGTGATGATCCACACCGATACGCTCAATGAATCCGGCTTCGTCGAGAACACGGTGGCGGCGATCAAGGGCCGCACCATCCACGCCTTCCACACCGAAGGGGCCGGCGGCGGCCATGCGCCCGATATCATCAAGGTCTGCGGCCTGCCCAACGTCATCCCGTCCTCGACCAACCCGACGCGGCCCTACACGGTCAACACGCTGGCCGAGCATCTCGACATGCTGATGGTCTGCCATCATCTGTCGCCGTCGATCCCGGAAGACATCGCCTTCGCCGAAAGCCGCATCCGCAAGGAGACCATCGCGGCGGAAGACATTTTGCACGACATCGGCGCCTTCTCGATCATCTCCTCGGACTCACAAGCGATGGGCCGCGTCGGCGAGGTGGCGATCCGGACCTGGCAGACCGCCGACAAGATGAAGCGCCAGCGCGGTTCGCTGCCGCAGGAAACCGGCGACAACGACAATTTCCGCGTCCGCCGCTACATCGCGAAATACACGATCAACCCGGCCATCGCGCACGGACTGTCGAAGGAGATCGGTTCGGTCGCCGTCGGCAAACGCGCCGACCTGGTGCTGTGGAACCCGGCCTTCTTCGGCGTCAAGCCTGATATGGTGCTGATCGGGGGCATGATCGCGGCGGCGCCGATGGGCGACCCCAACGCCTCGATCCCGACGCCGCAGCCGATGCACTACCGGCCGATGTTCGGCGCCTATGGCAAGGCGCGGACCAACTCGTCGGTAACCTTCGTCTCGAAGGCGGCACTGGAGTCCGGTCTGCACGGCCGGCTCGGCGTCGACAAGCAGTTCGTCGCCGTCGAAAACACGCGCGGCGGCATCGGCAAGCACTCCATGGTGCTCAACGACGCCACGCCGCATGTCGAGGTCGACCCCGAGACCTACGAGGTGCGTGCCGATGGCGAATTGCTGACCTGCAAGCCGGCGACGGTGCTGCCGATGGCGCAGCGGTATTTTCTGTTTTGACAAGATCGCCGCGAGCCATTGCCCTCGTTAAATGCGGCGGTGAGTGGGTTGTGCCGGGCTGCCCGAATGGGCCCACTCGTTCTCCGCGGACTTGGAAATTGTGCACTTTGGGAGCAATATCTCCTCAATGAACAAGATATTTCGCAAACAGCAATTGACGCCCTACGAGGCCGACTATGCTCAGTGGTGCGCCGAGCAGGGCGCGTTGCTGCGCGAAGGTCGTCTTTCCGACCTCGATCGAGAGAATGTTGCCGAGGAGATCGAGAGCTTGGGGCGGAGCGACAAAAGGGAAATTGCGAGCAGGCTTGGCACTTTGGTCCTTCACTTGCTGAAATGGGAGTTTCAGCCCGAGCAGCGCAAAACGGGCTGGTTGCTGACAATTCGGGAGCAACGGCTTCGGATTGGGGGCCTGCTTGATGAAAGTCCGAGCCTCAAAAAATATCCTGCGCAGGTGCTCGATCGAGAGTTCAAGATAGCAAGATTAAAGGCATTGGACGAAACAGGCCTGAGAGACCGGGATTTCCCTGTCCATTGCCCCTATGGGATCAAGGAAATCTTGGACGATGACTATTTCCCAGGATCACCGTGGTCTTCAGACAACCTTATGCGCGAATAGACTGATAGTGGTGTGTTGACGGACGTTCCATCACCTGGCGAGCATTCCGCATGGCCACCGAAATAGCTTCGCCCCACGACATCTTCCCGCATATCCGCATTGTCATGGGCATGGTGATCGGGCTCGGCGTCGCGCGCCTGCTGTCGGGGGTGGCGCGCATCGTCCAGCATCCCGGTCAATACCGGCTCTATGCGGTGCATCTGGCCTGGGTCGCTTCGGTGCTGTTGATGCTGGTGCATTTCTGGTGGTGGGAGTTCGGCCTCTACGCCATCGAAACATGGACGTTCGGCAAGTACCTGTTCATCATCTTCTACGCCATCACCCTGTTCCTGCTCTGCGCGCTGCTGTTTCCGGATTCGATGCTCGACTACACCAGCTATGAGGATTTCTTCTATTCGCGCCGCGCCTGGTTCTTCGGCCTGCTGGCCGCGACCTACCTGCTCGACGTGATCGACACGCTGCTGAAGGGGCCGGAGCATTTCGCCCGCTTCGGCAGCGAGTATCTGTTCCGCACGCCAGTCTTCGTCGCGTTGTGCATCGTCGCGATCCTGGTGCGCGACCGCCGGTTCCACATCGCCTTCGTCGCGGCGGCGCTGATCTATCAGATATCGTTCATCCTGCGGCTCTTCGACACGATCGTATGACGGCCGCGGATGCTCTAGGCTGACCGGGAAAGGCAGGGTCAACCATGTACAAGGCCGTCGGATCGCGTGGATCCCGGGTCAGCCGTGTTCTGTGGATGCTCGAAGAACTCGGGCAGGCCTATGAATTCGTCGAAATTCCCCTGCGCTCGCCCGAAGCCTATGCGCTCAATCCCTCGGGCAAGGTGCCGATCCTGATCGACGGCGAGCTGACGCTGACGGATTCGGCGGCGATCTGCGTCTATCTGGCCGATAAGCACGCGGATAAGGGCATGGGCGCCAGTCCCGGCCTCGCCGGCCGCGCCGAAATGGATTCCTGGATGCATTTCGCCCAGTCCGAGCTGGAAGCGCCATTGTGGAACAAATTGCGCCACCGTTTCCTGGTGCCCAGGGAGGTCCGGGTCGATGTCGGCCCCGCGGCCGCTTACGATTTCGCCTCCGAGGTCAAGGCGCTGGACCGCCGGCTGGGCGACAAGCCGTTCGCGCTCGGCGACCGGTTCTCGGCTGTCGACGTGCTGCTCGGCGACATGGGCGGCTGGGCCAGAGCCGGCCGCTTTCCAATAGAATCCGAACGCGTCAACGCCTATTTCGACCGCGTGCTTTCACGCCCTGCCCGTGCCCGGGCGCAAGCCAATGGCGGAGCCATGAAATGAAGCTCAACCTGAACACCGACTTCACCAAGTTCCCGCGCTCCACCTCGGTGCTGACCTCCGGCAATGCCGGCGCCACGGCGCCATCCGGTCGTGCCGTTCTTGCCCATGACGAGCGGCATCTGCGCCGCCGGGCGATCGAATTGTCCGACGGCAGCAAGGTGCTGGTCGACCTGCCGGAGCCCGTCGCGCTCAATGACGGCGACCGGCTGGTGCTGGAAGACGGCCGCCACGTCGAGATCATCGCGGCGCCGGAGGAGGTCTATGATATCCGCGCCCGCGACGCCGTGCATCTGGCCGAGCTTGCCTGGCATATCGGCAACCGCCATCTCGCGGCGGCGATAGAGGCGGAGCGCATCCTCATCCTGCGCGATCATGTCATCAAGGCGATGCTGGAGGGGCTCGGGGCCACGGTGAGCGAGATTTCCGAACCGTTCAAACCGGTGCGCGGCGCCTATTCCGGCGGGCATGACCACGGCCATGCGCACGGCCGCAGCCACGCCGAAGCGCATTCGCACAGCCATTCGCATTCGCACGACCACCACGATCATCACGATCATCACGATGATCATCATGACTGACCAGCCATCCGGCATCGCCCTGCTGCGGCTGATGGCGTGGCTGTCGCCGGCCTTCCCGGTCGGCGGCTTTTCCTACAGCCATGGGCTTGAGCGCGCCGTGCACGATGGGCTGGTGACCGATGCGGCGAGCCTCGCCGCATGGCTTGAAACGCTGGTCGAGATGGGCTCCGCCTGGAACGACGCCGTACTGTTCGCGGAGAGCTGGCGCAACGCCCGCGACAGCGGCGATCTGGCCGAAGTCGCCGCACTGGCCGAGGCGTTGGCCGGGTCGCGCGAACGCCATGCCGAGACAATTTTGCAAGGTGCGGCTTTCCTCAAAGCGGCCGCCGCCTGGCCCACTCCCGCGCTGGAGCGCGTGCCGGCGGAGTGTGCCTATTGCGTCGCCGTCGGCGCTGTTGCCGGCGGCAATGGTATCGCGCTTCAGGACGCGCTGTGCGCCTTCCTGCATGCCTTCTTCTCCAACCTCGTCCAGGCCGCGATCCGGCTGGGTGTCGTCGGACAAAGCGGCGCGACCAGTTTGCTCGCCGGATTCGAGCCGCTGGCCCTGGCGACCGCCGCCCGCGCATCCCGCTCGACGCTGGACGATCTCGGCGGCTGTGCCTTCGTCTCCGATGTCATGGCGATGACGCACGAAACCCAGTATTCGCGATTGTTCCGCTCATGATCGTCCTTGCCTTCGTCCTCTCATTCGTCCTGCTGGTGATCACCGCGTTGCACGTCTATTGGGGCATTGGCGGGATATGGCCGGGCAAGGATGCGGCGTCCTGCGCGCATGCAGTCGTCGGCTTTCGCGGCGTCGACGAGATGCCGGCGCCGTTCGCCTGCCTTGCCGTCGCCGCCTGCCTGGCGCTGGCGACGCTCTGGCCGATGGCTCTGGAGGGCGTGTTTGCCTCGCCCTTTCCCAGAGAAGGCCTCGCCGCCACCGCGCTGCTGATCGGGCTGGTGTTTCTCGGACGCGGCATTGCCGGCTTCACGCCCTGGTGGCGCCGGCTGGCACCGGAACAGCCTTTCGCCCGGCTCGACATCAGCCTTTATTCGCCGCTGTGCCTGCTGATCGGGCTCGGCTTCGCAGTCCTCGCCATCACGGAGTTCCCGACATGACACAGGCCAACGGTCCCCTTCGCATCGGCATTGGCGGCCCCGTCGGTTCGGGCAAGACCACGCTAACCGAAAAGCTCTGCAAGGCGCTGCGCGAGGAATTCTCCATCGCCGTCGTCACCAACGACATCTATACAAGGGAAGACGCCATGATGCTGGCGCGGCTGCAGGCGCTGCCGGAGGAGCGCATCGTGGGTGTCGAGACGGGCGGCTGCCCGCACACCGCCATCCGCGAGGACGCCTCGATCAATCTGCAGGCGATCGCGGAGCTCAACCGCAAATTCCCCGATCTCGACATCATCTTCATCGAATCCGGCGGCGACAATCTTGCCGCCACCTTTTCGCCGGATCTCGCCGACCTCACGCTCTATGTCATCTCCGTCTGCCAGGGCGAGGAGATCCCGCGGAAAGGCGGTCCGGCGATCACCCGTTCCGATTTCCTGATCATCAACAAGAGCGACCTGGCGCCCTATGTGAACGTCAATCTCGACGTGATGGAGAGCGACGCCGCCCGCATGCGCGGCAAGCGGCCGTTCGGCTTCACCGACCTGTCGCGCGGCAAGGGGTTGCGGGAGGTGATCGATTTCATCGTCGAGCATGGCGGCTTGAGGCTCGGGACCGCCGCAAGCACAGCGGCGTGAGCCGGCTGCACCAACCGAAACCGGTTGCGGGCACAAGCAGGGCACGGCATTGTTCCTAAAACCCGGAGGATTTTTCGATGAGCATCGCCCGCCTGCAAAAGGAACACCTGACCAACCTGCCCTTCTACGAAGAGCGCGTCGATCTTGCCTGCGCTTTCCGCTGGACGGCGCGGCTCAACATGCATGAGGCGGTGGCCAACCATTTTTCGCTGGCGGTCAACGAGGACGGCACAAAATTCCTGATGAACCCCAATCAGGTGCATTTCTCGCGTATCAAGGCGAGCGACCTTTTGATGATCGACGCCAACGATCCCGAGACGCTGTCCGGCCCGAATGCGCCCGACCCGACCGCGTGGGGCCTGCACGGCGCCATCCACCGCAACGTCCGCCACGCGCGCTGCGTCATGCATGTGCATTCCATCCACGCCACCGTGCTGGCCTCGCTTGCCGATTCGAGGCTGCCGCCGGTCGACCAGAATTCGGCGATGTTCTTCAACCGCCACGTGGTCGACGCCCACTATGGCGGGCTGGCCTTCGAGGAAGAGGGCGAGCGCTGCTCGCAGCTTCTGACCGACCCCAAGGTCAAGGTAATGGTGATGGGCAATCACGGCGTGCTGGTCATCGGCGACACGGTGGCCGATGCCTTCAATCGCATGTTCTATTTCGAACGCGCCGCCGAGACCTACATCAAGGCGCTGTGGACAGGGCGGCCGCTGCGCACGCTGTCCGACGCCATCGCCGAGAAGACGGCGAGCGAGATGGACGACTATCCCGGCCAGGCCGAGCGGCATCTGAGCGAGTTGAAGGCGATCCTCGACGAGCAGGAGCCGGTCTATCGGAATTGAGTTTTAGAGCCCCAGTTCCGCCCGCAATTCCCCGGCGCTGTTGATGACCCGCGCTCCGGGCGGTCCTTCCATCGGTTTTTCCGGCCAGAAGATCGTCTTCATGCCAGCCGCCAGCCCTGCCATGGCGCCCGGCCAGCTGTCGTCGATCGCCACCGCGTTCGCGGGATCGACATCGGCCAGATAGGCGGCGCGCAGGAACGGCTCGGCGTTCGGCTTGCCTTCGCGCACGTCGTTGCGGCTGATCGTCTTCATGCCGGGATAGGTCAGGCCGACCATGCCCAGATTGGCGTCGACGATCATGCGGTCGGAATTCGAGACCACGGCCTGCTGCACGCCAAGCGTGCGCAATTCGTTGAAGATCTCTATCGCACCGGGGCGTGGCTTCAATGTTGTGACAAGCGGCAGATAATGCTCGTACTTGTGAACGATCCACTCGTCGAAGGGCAGGTCAAGGCCGAACTCGTCGCGCATCATCAGGTAGACCGGCCAGGCAGCGACCCCGAGAACGCGCTCATGCAGGTCGGCCGGGGGCGTGAGGCCGACATTGCGCATCGCCGCCACCAGGGCTGCCTCGTGCAGCGGTTCGCTGTCGACCAGCGTGCCGTCCATGTCCCAGAAAACCGCTTTCGGTGTCATGCAACGCTCCTTTTGGCGTTCCCTTAAAGGGTTTACCCCGCGAGATAAACCATCCGGACGGCAGAACGTGCCACCTGTCGGAACGGAAATCCTCCTTTTGCCTGCCGTGGAATCCCAAGGCCGACGATGATCCGGCCGATCCCCCCGCCCGCAAGCGCAAGCAATTGCCCTGGCGATTGACAATTGCGCAGCGCGCGGTTCCCTGCGAAAGTAGGCGCGGACCGCTTCCATGACCAGCGGTTTCGGGAGGCAGGACGTGAACAACCGGCAGGAGGGCGGCAGCAACAGGTTGGACGATGCCGCCCGCGCGGGCTGGCTTTATTACGTTGCCGGCAACACGCAGGACCAGATCGCCGCCACGCTCGGCATCTCGCGGCAGACTGCGCAGCGGCTGGTGTCGCTGGCAGTGTCGGAAGGCCTGATCAAGGTGCGCGTCGACCATCCGATCGCCAACTGCCTCGACCTCGCCGCCCGCCTGAAGTCGCGCTTCGCGCTCGATCTGGTGGAGGTGGTGCCGAGCGACCCGACCTCCTCGTCGACGACGATCGGCATCGCCGAAGCCGCCGCTGCGGAAATCGAGAGGCGGCTGAGATCGCCGGCCCCGATCGTGCTGGCGATCGGCACCGGCCGTACGCTGAAGGCTGCGATCGAGCAATTGCCGCCGATGGAGTGCCCACAGCACAAGGTGGTGTCGCTGACCGGCAATATCTCGCCCGACGGTTCGGCCGCTTTCTACAACGTCATCTTCACCATGGCCGACAGGGTCAAGGCACGGTCCTTCCCGATGCCGTTGCCGGTCATCGCGTCCTCGCCGCAGGAACGCGAGATGCTGCTCAGCCAGCCGATGATCCAGCCGACGCTGGCGCTGGCCGCGGAGGCCGACGTCACCTTCGTCGGCATCGGCGACCTCGGCCCGAAGGCGCCGCTCTATGAGGACGGCTTCATTTCCGACACCGAGCTGAAGGCATTGCAGAAAGCGGGCGGCGTCGCCGAAATCGTCGGCTGGGTGTTCGATCGCGACGGCCGCATGGTCGAGGGCATCACCAACGACCGGGTGTCGTCGGCGGCCCTGCCGTCACGGGAGAAGTCGCTGGTCATCGCGCTCGCCATGGGTGAACGCAAGCTGCCGGGCATCCTGGCGGCCGTGAACCGCCGGCTGGTCAACGGCCTCATCACCGACGAACGAACCGCCGCCGCCCTGCTGGCCGGCATCTGACCGGCTTGCGGCATGTGGCCGTGCCGACCGCGTTGCGATAAAGCCAACAAGGCTATCCGTGCCGGCCCAACGGATCGTTGCCGTCGAGGAAACCGAGGTCGCGCTGCAGATGCGGCGACAGATCCCTAATGTCGAGATGCGCGCGTTTTCTGGTCGCGAACCAGCCGAATCCGTCCGCAAGCCATGAAATCCAGCGGTGATCCGGAGCGGGAGTGCATTTCTGCTGCGTCATGGTCATGATCGTCAACCTTCGCTATCCTGAACCCGCATGACGGGTTGAGGATGAATGTCGGTCTTGCCGGCCACCTTTGCCAATCGAACGTCGATAACGACCCATAAGGAGGCTTTATGCCGGATCTCGGCTCGCGACAGGTTGCGCAGCTCCCGCCGCTGCAGGCGATCCGGGTGTTCGAAGCGGTGGCGCGGCATCTTTCCTTCACAAAGGCGGCCGAGGAACTGGCGATGACGCAAGCAGCGGTCAGCTATCAGATCAAGGTGCTGGAGGAGCGGGTCGGCGCGCCGCTTTTCCTGCGCCGGCCGCGACAGATCGAACTCACCGAAGCTGGGCAGCGCCTGGCGCCGGCCGTCAGCGAGGCCTTTGCCATTCTCGGCCAGGCCTATGCGGCGGCGCGCGGCGGGGCCGACGGTCTGCTGTGCGTCACCACGGTGCTGACCTTTGCCTCCAACTGGCTGGCACATCATCTGGGTTCGTTCCAGATCGCGCATCCCTCGCTTGCCGTGCGGCTCGATACGTCGAGCCGCCTGACGGATTTCGCCCGCGAGGATGTCGACCTTGCAATCCGTTCGGGCGGCGGCAAATGGCCGGGGCTGGAAGCCTACAAGCTGCTCGACGCCGATTTCACGCCGATGCTCAGCCCCAAGCTCGCCGCGAGCATCGGCGGCGTCAAGGAACCGGCCGACTTGTTGCGGCTGCCGATCCTCGATCCCGGAGACATCTGGTGGACGCAATGGTTCGAGGCCGCAGGCGTGCAAAGTCACGACCTTGCCAAGCGCCCCGGCAGCAGCATGGGCGCGCAGGCTTATGAGGCCAATGCGGCAATCGCAGGTCATGGCGTGGCGATCCTGACCAGGGCCCTGTTCAAGGCGGAACTCGCCGACGGCCGGCTGATCCAGCCCTTCGACCTGGTCGGCGACGATGGCCACGCCTATTGGTTGGTCTATCCGGAGGCGCGCCGCAACGTGCCGAAGATCCGCGCTTTCCGCGACTGGATCCTGGCCGAGATCGCCTGCTGACCGGCTAACTCCAGGATCAAAACCGCGCTCTATCCAGATCGCCGGTGTCGCCCGGTCCGCGCCTGAGGGGCGGCCCTTTGCACGTGCCATGTCGGCGCTCCTCCATCGAGTGTGCACTGCACCATCGAATCTGGCTTGACATAATTCATTCTTAATGAGTAATTGCTCACAGCCAAGGCAAATGCTCATCTTGGTCCATGGGAGGAATTTGATGAAACTTCGTACGCTCATCCTGGGCTTGTGCTCGGCCAGCGCGCTCGCGTTCGCGGCACATGCCGAATCCATCACCATCGCCACCGTCAACAATGGCGATATGGTCCGCATGCAGAAGCTGACCGACGACTTCACCAAGGCGAACCCCGACATCCAGCTCAACTGGGTGACGCTGGAAGAGAACGTGCTGCGCGAGCGCGTCACCACCGACATCGCCACCAAGGGCGGCCAGTATGACGTGATGACCATCGGCACCTACGAGGTCCCGATCTGGGCCAAGCAGAGCTGGTTGTTGCCGCTCGACAAGCTCGGCGACGACTACGACGCCAAGGATATCATTCCGGCGATCGCCGGCGGCCTCTCGGTCGACGGCAAGCTCTATGCCGCGCCTTTCTACGGCGAAAGCTCCTTCGTCATGTACCGCAAGGACCTGATGGAGAAGGCGGGGCTGAAGATGCCCGACGCGCCGACCTGGGACTTCATCAAGCAGGCCGCCGACAAGATGACCGACCGCGCCAACGGCGTGAACGGCGTGTGCCTGCGCGGCAAAGCCGGCTGGGGCGAGAACATGGCCTTCCTGACCGCCATGTCGAACTCCTTCGGCGCGCGCTGGTTCGACGAGAACTGGAAGCCGCAGTTCGACCAGCCCGAATGGAAAAACACGCTGCAATTCTATGTCGACCTGATGAAGGCCGACGGGCCGGAGGGCGCGTCCTCCAACGGCTTCAACGAGAATTTGGCGCTGTTCCAGCAGGGCAAGTGCGGCATGTGGATCGACGCTACCGTCGCCGCCTCCTTCGTCTCCGATCCCAAGGCCTCGCAGGTCGCCGACAAGGTCGGTTACGCGCTGGCGCCTGACAATGGGCTGGGCAAGCGCGGCAACTGGCTGTGGGCGTGGTCGCTGGCCATTCCTGCCGGCACGCAGAAGGCCGATGCCGCCGAGAAGTTCGTGTCATGGGCAACCAGCAAGCACTACGCCGAGCTGGTCGCCTCGAAGGAAGGCTGGGCCAACGTTCCGCCGGGAACGCGCTCCTCGCTCTACGCCAATCCAGAGTACCAGAAGGCGGCTCCGTTCGCCAAGATGACGCTGGACTCCATCAATGCCGCAGACCCGACGCACCCGACCGTCAAGCCGGTGCCCTATGTCGGCGTGCAGTTCGTCGCCATCCCCGAATTCCAGGGCCTCGGCACCACCGTCGGCCAGCTGTTCTCGGCAGCCCTTGCCGGCCAGTCGAGCGTCGACGACGCGCTGAAGCAGGCCCAGGACGCCGCAACCGCGGCGATGACCGAGGGCGGCTACATCCAGTAAGGCTCCTCCCGGTGCCTAAGGCCGGTCGCCGACCATGGCCGGCAACGGCCGCCCGAAACCCAGTTCGGGCGGCCAGTTCCGACAGCTCGAGAAAATTCCGTCCGATCCTTGAAGGGTGACCGTCATGGCTACTCAGCAGACCCGTTCGCTTGCCCGTTTCATGATGGCGCCATCCGTCGTCCTGCTGCTCGTCTGGATGGTCGTTCCGCTGGCGCTCACGCTCTGGTTCTCCTTCCAGCAGTACAATCCGCTCAATCCGATCCGCGACGGCTTCGTCGGCTTCTCCAATTACGCGCTGTTCTATTCCAACCCGGCCTTCCTGCAATCGATCCTCAACACGCTGCTGATCGTCGTCAGCGTGCTTGTGATCACCGTGGTCGGCGGCATCCTGCTGGCGCTTTTGATCGACCAGCCGATGTGGGGCCAGGGCATCGTGCGCATCCTCGTCATCTCGCCGTTCTTCGTCATGCCGCCGGTGGCGGCACTGGTCTGGAAGAACATGATCATGCATCCGCAATACGGCGTCTTCGCCGACATAGCGCGGTTCTTCGGCCTCCAGCCCATAGACTGGTTCGGACAATATCCGCTGACCGCCATCATCATCATCGTCGCCTGGCAGTGGCTGCCTTTCGCGACGCTCATTCTTTTGACTTCGCTTCAGTCGCTGGACGGCGAGCAGAAGGAAGCCGCCGAGATGGACGGCGCCGGCTTCATCAGCCGCTTCATCTACCTGACGCTGCCGCACATGTCGCGGGCGATTACCGTCGTCATCCTGATCCAGACGATCTTCCTGCTTTCGGTCTATGCCGAGATCCTCGTCACCACCAATGGCGGTCCGGGATACGCCTCCACCAACCTGCCCTTCCTGGTCTACCAGAAGGCGCTGCTCGAATTCAAAATCGGCCAGGCCTCGGCCGGCGGCATCATCGCCGTCATTCTCGCCAACATCGTCGCCTTCTTCGCCATGCGCGCCGTCGGCAAGAACCTTGACAGATAAGGAGGAAAAGATGGCACGCGCAGTCACAACCCGGCACAAGACGATCGCGACGGCTGCCGCCTGGATCGTCGCCTTGCTGATCTTCTTCCCGATCCTCTACACCATCATCACCTCGTTCAAGTCGGAACAGGAGGCGATCCAGGGCTTCAACCTGATCCCGTCCGGGACCTTCGAGAGCTATTCCGAGGTCCAGGCGCAGAACGGCTATTTCAAGTTCTTCCTGAACTCGGTGCTGCTCTCGGTCGGCTCGACCATCCTGGCCCTGCTGGTCGCCATTCCGGCGGCCTGGTCGATGGCGTTCTCGCCGACCAAGCGGACCAAGGACATTTTGATGTGGATGCTATCCACCAAGATGATGCCGGCCGTGGCCGTGCTGTTTCCGATCTACCTGATCTTCCGCGACACCGGCCTGCTCGACAGCCGCATCGGCCTGATGGTGATGCTGATGCTGATCAACCTGCCGATCGTGGTGTGGATGCTCTACACCTATTTCCGCGAAATCCCCGGCGAGATCCTGGAAGCGGCGCGCATGGACGGCGCCTCGCTGTGGAACGAGATCATCTATGTGCTCACACCCATGGCGGTGCCGGGCATTGCCTCGACCATGCTGCTCAACATCATCCTGGCCTGGAACGAAGCGTTCTGGACGATCCGGCTGACCACGACGGAAGCAGCACCCTTGACCGCCTTCATCAGCTCCTTCTCCAGCCCGCAAGGCCTGTTCTGGGCGAAGCTCTCGGCCGCCTCGACGCTGGCGATCGCGCCGATCCTGATCATGGGCTGGTTCAGCCAGAAGCAACTGGTGCGCGGCCTGACCTTCGGTGCGGTGAAGTAGGGGCGGCGCCCGTGAAGTAGCAGCGTGCGCCAGGCGGCGGACGGAAATCCACCGGGAGGAAAGCATGGGAAATATCACGCTCAAGAACGTCTCCAAGTCCTTCGGCTCGACTTCGATCATTCCTAACATCGATCTCGTCATCGAGGACGGCGAGTTCGTCGTCTTCGTCGGCCCGTCGGGTTGCGGCAAGTCCACGCTGCTCAGACTGATCGCCGGCCTGGAGGACACCAGCGGCGGCACCATCAACATTGACGGCCGCGACGTCACCGGCGAGGCGCCGGCCAAGCGCAAGCTCGCCATGGTGTTCCAGTCTTACGCGCTCTACCCGCACATGACGGTGGCCAAGAACATCGCCTTCCCGCTGAAGATGGCGGGCGAGGACCAGGCGACCATCGACAAGAAGGTGAAGGACGCCGCGCGCGTGCTTAACCTCACCAACTATCTCGAGCGCCGCCCCGGCCAGCTTTCCGGTGGCCAGCGCCAGCGCGTCGCCATCGGCCGCGCCATCGTGCGCCAGCCTTCAGCCTTCCTGTTCGATGAACCCTTATCCAACCTCGACGCGGCACTGCGCGGCACGATGCGGCTGGAGATCAGCGAACTGCACCACCAGCTCAAGACGACGATGATCTACGTCACCCACGACCAGGTCGAGGCGATGACCATGGCCGATAAGATCGTCGTGCTGAATGCTGGGAATGTCGAGCAGGTCGGCTCGCCGATGGAGCTTTACAAGACGCCGAAAAACCTGTTCGTCGCCGGCTTCATCGGCTCCCCGAAAATGAACCTGATCGAAGGCGCGCCGGCGGCGAAGTACGGCGCCAGGACCATCGGCATCCGGCCCGAGCACATGGCGATCTCGACCACGGCGGGCGACTGGAAGGCGACGGTCGGCGTCGCCGAACACCTGGGATCCGACACCTTCCTGCATGTCCAGGCCGACGGTGTCGGCCCGCTGACGGTGCGCGCCGACGGCGAACTCAGCGTCCACCATGGCGACAGCATTTACCTCACGCCCGACAAGGCCAAGCTGCATCGCTTCGGCCCCGACGGCAAGGCATTGGCGCCGTGAGGCTGAAAGGCAAATCGGCGCTGATCACCGGGTCGGCGCGCGGCATCGGCAAGGCCTTCGCCGAAGCCTATGCCCGTGAAGGCGCCGTGGTGGCGATTGCCGACATCGATCTCGAAGCCGCCGAGAAGACGGCCGCGGGGATCGGCGGCACGGCCTATGCCGTGAAGCTCGACGTCACGGACCAGGCCTCCATCGACGCCGCGGTGAAGGCGGTGGAAACCAGGACCGGCGGCCTGGACATACTGATCAACAACGCCGCGATCTTCGACCTGGCGCCGATCGTGGAGATATCGAGAGCCAGCTACGAGAAACTGTTCTCCGTCAACGTCGCCGGCACGCTGTTCATGCTGCAGGCAGCCGCCCGCTCGATGGTCGCGCGGGGAAAGGGCGGCAGGATCATCAACATGGCGAGCCAGGCCGGGCGGCGCGGCGAGCCGCTGGTCGCGGTCTACTGCGCCAGCAAGGCGGCGGTCATCTCGCTGACCCAGTCGGCCGGGCTCGACCTGATCAAGCACGGCATCAACGTCAATGGCATCGCGCCCGGCGTCGTCGACAGCGACATGTGGGACCAGGTCGACGCGCTGTTCGCCAAATACGAGAACCGGCCGAAGGGCGAAAAGAAGAGGCTGGTCGGCGAAGGCGTGCCCTATGGCCGCATGGGCAGACCGGAAGACCTCGCCGGCATGGCCGTGTTCCTGGCCAGCGATGAAGCCGAATACATCGTCGCCCAGACCTACAATGTCGATGGCGGCCAGTGGATGAGTTGACGTGGATGAGTTGAGGGGGGAGGCGCTTTTCTCTTTTCCTCCGGAGAAGACGCCGCGGGGCGGGTGAGGGGCAGCATACTGAACGCCAGGTGTTGCCCCTCATCCCCGCTCTTCCGAAGGAGGCGAAACAGTCGGGCCGCAGATCGGCCGAAGGGTAATGCAGATGACAGTGAAACTCTCTTCCTCGAACCTCGCCAGGCTTCCGCCGAAGGTCGCCGTTCCGAACTATGACCGGTCGGCGCTGAAGGCCGGCATCGTGCATTTCGGAGTCGGTAATTTCCACCGCTCGCACCAGGCCGTCTATCTCGACGAGCTGTTCAATTCGGGCGTCGGCCACGACTGGGCGCTGGTCGGCGCCGGCGTATTCGAGGGCGAGAAGATCGGCCGCGGCAAATTGGAAGAGCAGGACTGGCTGACGACGGTGGTCGAGCAGGATGAGGGGCATATGAGCGCCCGCGTCACCGGCGCCATGATCGACTTCCTGACGCCGGGCGATGCCGCCGCCATCATCGAACGGCTGGCCGATCCGGCGATCAAGATCGTGTCGCTGACCATCACCGAAGGCGGCTATTTCATCGATCCTGCCTCCGGCGTGTTCAACCCCACGCATCCCGACATCGTCGCGGATGCGCAAGCCGGTGCCGTGCCGAAGACCGTGTTCGGCATCATCCTCGCCGGGCTGGTGCGGCGGCGTGCCGACGGCATCGTGCCGTTCACGGTCATGTCCTGCGACAACATCCCCCATAACGGCCATGTCACCTCCGACGGCGTCATCGGGCTTGCCCGGCTGATCGACGAGGACCTGGCGAACTGGGTCAGCGACAAGGTCGCCTTTCCCAACGCCATGGTCGACCGCATCACGCCGGCCACCTCCGATCGCGAGCGCACGATCCTGGCCAAGGAGTTCGGCGTGGAGGACAATTGGCCGGTGTTCTGCGAACCGTTCCGGCAATGGGTGCTGGAAGACCATTTCACCGCCGGCCGCCCGCCGCTGGAGAATGTCGGCGTGCAGTTCGTCAGCGATGTTGCCCCTTACGAGCTGATGAAGATCCGCATCCTCAATGGCGGCCATGCAGCCATCGCCTATCCGGCCGGGCTGATGGACATCCATTTCGTCCACGAGGCGATGCAGGAGCCGCTGGTGCGCGGCTTCCTCGACAAGCTCGAGCACGACGAGATCATCCCCACCGTGCCGCCGGTGCCGGACACGGTGCTGGAGGAATATTACCAACTCATCGAGCACCGCTTCTCCAACCCCAAGATCGGCGACACGGTGCGCCGGCTTTGCCTCGACGGCTCCAACCGCCAGCCGAAATTCATCATCCCGACCATCGCCGACCGCTTGAAGGCGGGAAAGGGTGTCGCCGGCCTGGCGCTGGAATCGGCGCTGTGGTGCCGCTACTGCTTCGGCACGACGGATAGCGGCGCCGTCATCGAGCCGAATGATCCGAGCTGGGAACGTTTGCAGGCGACCGCGAAGGCGGCCAAGGATGCGCCCGCGGCGTGGCTTGCCATGGAGGATATCTATGGCGATGTCGGCCGTGCCGCACCGTTCGTCGAGGCCTTCGCGCACGCATTGAACGTGCTGTGGACGGATGGCGCGCGCGCCACGCTGACACGCTATCTCGCAGGCAGGCTCTGAGAGCCGTTCGATACCATGGCGCCTGACCTGGTCATCTTCGACTGCGACGGCGTGCTGGTGGACAGCGAGGCGCTGTCGGTCTCAGCGCTGCTGGGCATGATCGCGCTTGCCGGCGGCAGCATCGGCGAGGACAAGGCCTACGAGCATTTCCTCGGCAAGAGCATGAAAAGCGTGCGCGAGATCCTCGACCGCGACTTTGGCCTTGATATCACCGATCAGCACCTGACCACGATGCGTGTCGAATTGATGCGCAAGTTTCGCGAAGAGCTGAAGCCGATCCCCGGCGTCAAGGACATGCTGCTGAAGCTCGGGCTGCCGTTCTGTGTCGCGTCCTCGGGCACGCTCGACCGTATCCGCTATGCGCTCGACGTCACGGGATTGCTTGGGCTGATGGAGCCGCATCTGTTCAGCGCCGGCATGGTGGCAAGGGGAAAGCCGGCGCCGGACCTGTTCCTTCATGCCGCCGCCTCGATGCGGGCGCATCCGCGCAAATGCCTTGTGATCGAGGACAGCCCCGCCGGCGTCGCGGCGGCGCGCGCCGCGGGCATGCGCGTCTTTGCTTTCACCGGCGGCTCGCATGCCGGCAACCCGGCGCTGAAAGCGCGGCTTGCGTCGAGTGAGCCGGACTTTATATTCGCTGACATGCTGCAATTGCCCGATCTGATTGCAGGCCTGGGAGCGAGAGACAGAGCATCTTGACGAAACAGTTCGTTTGCGCGGTCGATGTCGGCACCGGGAGCGCCCGCGCGGGTATTCTCGACACCAGTGGCACCTTGCTCGGCCGCGCCGAGCACCCGATCGCCATGCACCAGCCGAAGGCCGATCACGCCGAGCATGATTCGCGTGATATCTGGTCAGCCGTGTGCGCCGCGGTGCGTGCGGCCCGCGAAAAATCCGGTGTTGCCGCCGAGGACATTGCCGGCATTTCCTTCGATGCCACCTGCTCGCTGGTCGTGCGCGACAGGCAAGGCGGCCAGCTCAGCGTTTCGGTGACCGGAGAGGAGCGCTGGGACACCATCGTCTGGCTCGATCACCGCGCCATCGCCGAGGCCGACGAATGCACGGCAAGCGGCCATGAGGTGCTCAACTATATCGGCGGCGTCATGTCGCCGGAAATGGCAACGCCGAAGCTGATGTGGCTGAAGCGAAACCTGCCGAAGACCTGGAATGAAGCCGGCTATCTATTCGACCTCACCGACTTCCTGACCTGGCAGGCGACGGGGTCGCTGGCCCGCTCGCAGTGCACGCTGACCGCCAAATGGACCTATCTGGCACACCGGGAACCCGCATGGCAGCGCGATTTCTTCGAACTCGTCGGCCTCGATGACCTCTTCGAGCACGGCAATCTGCCCGAAAGGGCAAGTCCGGTCGGCGCTTGCATCGGCTCTTTGAGCGCGCAAGCAGCGGCGGGCCTTGGCCTGACGGAGACATGCCGGGTCGGCGCCGGGGTGATCGACGCCTATGCCGGCGCGCTTGGCGTGCTCGGCGGCTTTGCCGGCGACGAGCGGAATATCGGCCGTCACCTGGCGCTGATCGCCGGCACGTCCTCCTGCGTCATGGCGATGTCGCCCGATCCGCAGCCTTTCGCCGGCGTCTGGGGCCCCTATTACGGCGCCGCACTTCCGAAGCTGTGGCTGTCGGAAGGCGGCCAGTCTGCCACCGGCGCCCTGCTCGACCACATTATCCGCTGGCACGGCGCCGGCGGCGAGCCGAACGCCGCCATGCATGCCAGGATTGCAAGCCGCGTTGCCGAGCTGCGCGCCGCGGAGGGCGATGCGCTTGCCGGCCGGCTGCACGTGCTGCCGGATTTCCACGGCAACCGCTCGCCGCTCGCCGACCCGCACGCGGTCGGCGTCATCAGCGGTCTGACGCTGGATTCCTCCTTCGACAGCCTGTGCCGACTTTACTGGCGCGCCGCCGTCGGCATCGCGCTCGGCGTGCGCCATGTGCTGGAAGCGCTGAACGAGAATGGCTATCTGATCGACACGCTGCATGTCACCGGCGGCCACACCAAAAACCCGCTCTTGATGGAACTCTATGCCGACGCCACCGGCTGCACGGTGGTCGAGCCGCTGGCGGACGAGGCGGTGCTGCTTGGCACCGGCATGGTGGCGGCGACCGCGGCCGGGCTTTTCCCCGACCTCAACGCAGCCTGTCTTGCCATGCAGCAGGGCGGCAGGACGCGCGCCGCCAACCCGGCCGCCGGCGCCCGCTTCGATCGCGACTACCGGATCTTCCTGGAGATGCACCGGCAGCGCCAAGCGCTCGACGCGATACGGTAGAACTGGGAATGCGCTTTACCGTGTCAACAAGGATAGGCCGGACTTGGCATCGAACAGGTGCATATCCGATTCGTCGAACGTATAGCGGACATCGCTGCGGATAGTAGGGCAGGCGCGGCTGGGAACGAGTGCGCTGATCTCCTTGCCGCCAAGAGCGAATGTCACCAGTGCATCGTTGCCATGAAACTCGATGAGATCGGCCGTTCCTGCCAGGAGGTTTCCGGCGCTGTCGGGGTTCGCGGGCTTGAGATCCGGAGGCCTGATCCCAAGCACCGCCTGCTCGCCATGTTGGAGCTTGAAGCGCGAGCCGTTGACGGTGAAGACAGTTCCGCCATTGGTCAGCGTCCAGCCATTTCCTTTCCGGGCCACCGTCACGTCGATGAAATTCATGTTCGGCGTGCCAATAAAACCGGCCACGAACATGTTGCCGGGCCGCCGGTAGATTTCCGCCGGCGAGCCGACCTGCTCGATGACGCCATCCTTGAGCAGCACGATGCGGTCGGCGAGCGTCATCGCTTCGAGCTGGTCATGGGTGACGTAGACGGTGGTGGTCTTCAGCGACTGGTGCAGCCGCGCGATCTCGACGCGCATGTGGTTGCGCAGCTTGGCGTCAAGATTGGACAGCGGCTCATCGAACAGGAACACTTTCGGCGTCTTGATCATGGCGCGCGCGATCGCCACGCGCTGCTGCTGGCCGCCGGAAAGCTCGGCTGGCTTGCGGCCGAGATAGGGTTCCAGCCCGAGCGTCCTTGACACCGCTTCGACCCGCTTCTGGATCTCGGCCGCAGGCACTTTCTGGCGCCGCAGCCCGAAGGCGATGTTGTCGAAGATCGTCATATGCGGGTAAAGGGCATAGTTCTGGAACACCATGGCGATGCCGCGATCGCCCGGATCGAGATCGTTGACCACCTTGCCGCCGATCGAGACCTCGCCGCCGCTGATTTCCTCCAGCCCCGCCAGCATGCGCAGCAAGGTCGACTTGCCACAGCCGGACGGGCCGAGGAACACGACGAACTCGTGCTCCTCGATCGAGAGGTTGAGGTCGCGGATGACCGTCGTGGCGCCATAGGCCTTGTCGACATGGAAACAGGTGATCGCGGACATGGTCAGCCCTTTTCGCCGCTGAGCAGGATCTGCAGCTTGACGTCCTGCGGGTGCGCTGCCGCCGCCCGCTCGAAAGCCTCGATGCTGTCGGAGAAATCATAGGTGCCAGTGATCAGCGGCTTGAGATCGACCTTGCCGGAGGCGATCAACTGCAGGGCGCGGTCGAAAATGTTGGCATAGCGGAACACGGTTTCGATGCGCACTTCCTTCGATATGGCCGCTGGCACGTTGAGCGCCACAGGCTCCACCGTCAGCCCGACGAGGACCACCGCGCCGCCGGGGCGCACGACGTCGAACAGATCAGCGAAGGCCTTGGGGCTGCCGCTGGCCTCGAAGACGATGTCCGCCCCCCAGCCGTCGGTGGCCGCGCGCACGGCATCGACCAGCGGCTGCTCGCCGATGTTGACCGGAACGACGCCGGGATAGCGCCCGGCAATTTCGAGCTTGGGCGCGGAGAAGTCGGAAATCAGCACTTTCGAGCAACCACCGGCCAGCGCGGCCAGCGCGATCATGATGCCGATCGGGCCACAGCCGACGACACCCGCCACGTCACCCGGAACGATTCGCGCGCGCGCCGCCGCCTGCATGCCGATGGCGAAAGGTTCGACCATCGCGCCTTCGGCGAAGGAGACATTGTCGGGCAGCCTGTAGGTGAACGCCGCCGGATGCACGGCTTGCGGCGCCAGAATGCCATGCACCGGCGGCGTCGCCCAGAAGGTGACGTCCGGGTCGACATTGTAGATGCCGAGCTTGGTCGCCCGCGACGACAGGTTCGGCACGCCCGGTTCCATGCAGACGCGATCGCCGACCTTCAGCGTCCGGACATTGGCGCCGATCTCGACGATCGTTCCGGACGCTTCGTGGCCGAGCACCATCGGCGCGCGCACGACATAGCTGCCGATGGCGCCATGGGTGTAATAATGCACGTCGCTGCCGCAGACGCCGACCGTATGGATGGCGATCCTGACGTCGTCCGGGCCGACGTCGAGCGGCAACGCGATCTCGCGCAGGGCCAGCTCGCCCTTTTTCTCAAGCACCAGTGCCCGCATCGTGTCGTCCTCGCTTCAAGTCTTTTTTTGCCGGAAAACGGAATTCAGGAAGCCGCTGAGCACGCCGAGAAACAACAGCGGCGGCAGCGACAGAAGCACGACCGAGGCGTTCAGGATTCCCCACGGCACGTTCATGCCTTGCTGGGAGAGTTCCGAGGCGACGATCGGCAAGGTCTTGGCGTTGGAGCTCGACAGCATCAGCGCTATCAGGAACTCGTTCCAGACCAGCACGAAACTGAAAGCCACCGCGCCGATCAGCGAGCGCGCCGCGACCGGCAGCGCGATCCGCCAGAACACCGAATAGGCGCCGTAGCCGTCGACGAAGGCGGCTTCCTCGACCTCCTTCGGCACGGCCTGGAAGGCCGGGATGGCGAGCCACATGATCACCGAGATGGTGAGCAGGCAATAGGTGACGATCAGCGCGGCAAGCGTGTCGTAAAGCCCGAGCTGCAGCCAGATCACCATCAGCGGAATGGCGACCGCCACCGGCGGCAGGAAGCGCAGCGACAAAACGAAGAACTGGATGTCGCCCGCCCAGCGGTTCGGGTAACGCGCCACGGCGTAAGCCGCCGGCAGGCCGAGCACCACGCCGATCAGCACCGCGCAGCCGCAGGCGACGACCGAATTGTAGAGGCCGGTCATGACGCTGTCGCGGCCGACGATATAGCTGATGTTGGCCAGCGTCGGCGTGAACACCAGGCGCGGGACGCAGGTGATGATGTCGACATTGTTCTTCAGCGAGTTGAGCGCCGTCCACAGCAACGGAAACACGGCCATGAAGCCTGCAAACGCCAGCACGGTCTTGCCGATCAGGCGGCCGGGTCTCATGCGATATGGCCTCATGCCTGCACCCGCTTCCACAGCATGGTGAAGGTGATGACCGTGGCGATCATCATCAGCACAGCCATCGCCGAGGCGTAGGAGACCTTGCCGGACTCGATGAAGCCTTGCGAGAAGGCGTACATGTCGAGCGTCTCGGTCGCCACGCCCGGCCCGCCGCGGGTCATCACATAGATCAGGTCGAAGGAGCGCAGCGATTCGATCATCTTGACGAACATCAGGCTGACCAGCGGCGCCTTCAGCATCGGCAAGGTCACATAGGCGTGGATCTGCCAGCGTTTGGCATGGTCGAGCCGTGCGGCCTCGATCGGCTGCGGCGGCAGCGTTTCCAGGAGCTTCAACACGATGACGGCGAAGAACAGGCCCCACTGCCAGACATCGACCGATGCGACGGCGAACAACGCCGTCGCCGGCTTCGACAGCGGATCGAAGATCAGCCCGCCGGTGAGCAGCCGGTAAGGATAGGTGGCGATGCCGTAGAGCGGATGATAGGCGAACTTCCAGACGAAGGCCGCCGACACGCGTGGCAGCAGGACCGGGATGATGAACAGCAGGCAGTAGATGTTGCGCAGGCGCGGCGACGCGACCTCGAACATCAGGACGCCCAGTCCGATGGCGACCGCCATTGTCGCGATGACCGTGACGAATTCCCATTTCACCGACACCCAGACGGCGTTGAGAAAGCGGCGGTCGACGAACAGGTCGGCGAAATTCGAGAACCAGACATAGGAATAGGCTGTCGAGCTGAGTTCACGGTTCTGCAGGGCGATGACGACCGCGTAGAGCGTCGGCACCATCGACAGCACCAGAAGGATGGCGAGTGTCGGCACGACGAAGGTGACCGGCAGGGATGAGCGTCGCGGCATCTGTCTAACCTCTGCTGCGTCTCGGACGATTGGGCATGACTGGCCTTTCGGGCGAAGACTGGCTCAAACCGAAATGATGAACCAAGACCTGCGGCGCACAGGTTCCGGCGCTCCACCGAATGCCGTGGACCGCGCGCCGCAGGGGGAGGATGGCTTATTTCTTCACCAGCTCGTTGGCATAGGCCTCGAGTTCGTTGAGGCCGCCCTTGATGTCGGTGCGGGTGCCGGTGACCAGTTCCTCGAGGATGATGCCCCAGCGGTCGCCGAGATCGGGCCAGCGCGGGTCCTGCCAGAAATTGACCGCCGTGACCTTGCCGGTTTCGGCCAGTGCCTGGCCGAGATCGGCGCCGTAAATATCGGCGAATTCCTTGCTGGCCAGGATGCTGGTGCGGTTCAGCTCGCCGAACTGGTGGGCGTCGAGCCGGCGCTTCTCGTTTTCCTTCGATGTTGCCCAGGCGATGAACAGGCCGGCGCATTTCTTCGACGCGTCGTCGGCATTGGCCTTCGCCGCGATGGCGAGGCCATGGCCGTAACCGCCGCCGGGCAGTGGCGACGGCGGCGGCAGGAAGCCGATGTTGCCGACGACCTGCGAGGTCTTCGGGTCGACCGCCATGCCCGACAGCGGCGTGGATTCAACCAGGATCGCGACCTGGCCCGACAGGAAGGCGCCGGTCGATTCATCCCAGCTGCCGGTCTGCGTGCCGGGCGCCGAATCCTTGAACAGTTTCAGGTAGGTCTCGGTCGCCTTGACCGCGGCATCCGAATTGAAGACCGGCTTGTCGCCGTCGAACCACTGGCCGCCATAGGCCTTGAAGAACGGCATCCAGCGCCAGACATTGGCGCCCGAACCGCGCGCGCCACGCAGCGCGATGCCATACATGCCCTTGTCCGGGTTGGTCAGCTTCGGCACGTCGGCGATCAGCTCGTCGAGCGTCTTCGGCGGCTGGATGCCGGCGGCCTCCAGCACGTCCTTGCGATAGACCATCAGGTCGCCGCCGCCGGTCAGCGGCGCGAACCAGACCTTGCCGTCATAGGTGGCGACCTTCTGGCGGCCGGGGTCGAAGTCGGCATAGTCGTAGTCGGCCGGATAATAGTCGGCCAGCGGCACGATCCATTTCGAGGAAGCGAACAGCGCGACATTGGCTTCGTCGACATAGTAGACGTTGTAGTTGCCGACCGTGGACGCGTCGGCGCGCGATTTTGCCCGGCGGTCGTTCTCGTTGAGGTAATCGATCTGGAAGCCGGCGCCGGCAAGCTTCTCGAACTCGGCCTTGGAGTCCTCCAGAAGCGTCAGGCCGTCACGTGGCTGCGCCAGCACCTTGACCGGCGCCGAGCAGACCGGCGCCTGCGCCAAAGCGGTGGTGGAAACGGTAGCGGAAAGCATGAAAGCTGCACCAAGGCTGGCAGCGAGCCGAATTGGTTTCATTATTTTCTCCTCCAGGAACACGTCGCAGGAAGCGGACGTCCTCGGGTTGCGCGATCCTCACCATCGCCCGAGCGACTTGCCACCCATCGCCAAAATGCGGAGTTGCGGCGGCTCGCGCTAGAAGCCCCGTTGCAGAAGACCTGTACTTTTATGCATTGTGCGGCGCAAAAACCGGCATCCGGTTGCGGCCAATCTCACATGAGTATCGATCGGACTCGGGGACGGTGGTTTTTAGGGCGTGCTTACGCGCGCATCGCCAGCCGCTGCCGCGACAGCTTGCGATAGGATGACGGCGTCATCTTGTGCTTGCGCATGAAGGCGCGGTTGAAATTGGAGATGTTCATGTAGCCGACCTGGAAACAGATGTCGGTGATCGGAATATCGGTATCGGCCAGCAGCTTGCAGGCCTGCCACAGCCTCAGCTTGGCAAGGTGGTCACTGAAGGAATTGCCGGTGTTCTTCTGGAAGAAGCGCGAGAATGTGCTCTCGGTCATTCCCGCGAGCGCCGCCACATCAGGCAGCTTCAGATCTTCGGCGAAATGCTGAAACAGATAGGTCAGCGTACGCTGGATGATGTCGAGCGAGGCGGCATCCAGAACAGGAGAGAAATCCGGCGAAGACAACAGCTCGTATTCGTCGGTCCTGGCGAGGAGATCGACGAGGTTCAGGAACAGGCAGAACCTGGTTAGCCCGCTGACCTCCCCCATCCGTTCCATCAGCTCGGCGCCTTCCAATGCCGTGCGGCCATGAAAAACCATGCCGCGCAGCGACCGCTCCAGGAACGGTTCCAATTCGCGCAGTTCGGGCAACAGGCCAGCCGACCCGCGCAGCCTCTCGGCATCGAACTGGAGGACGATGTCGCGGCCTTCGATCAGCTCGCCCGGCTGCACCGCCGTCACCCAATCATGCGGCAGCCCGCCGCCGACGATGGTGAGATAACCCGGTCCGAATTCGCCGATGTGGTCGCCGACCAGCACGACGCCGGAGGATTTTCGCAAGAGGTGGATTTCGTACTCCGGATGGAAATTCCAGACATTGCGCTCCCAGGGATAGTCGTCCAGCCGCCACAGGAAACTGTCGCTCGCCTCGGTGACGATATGTTCGAAGGCCGGCGCTGTGCGCGGGATAGCGGCCGTGTTCTTCCTGCGCCTGAACGGCATCCGATCCTCCCGGCAATGCGCCGGCATTCCAATCTCACCGCATTCCTAGCAGCAGCCGATAGCCAAGTGAACGCGAGCCGGCGATTGCGGTTTGCCTCTGGCTCAATCGCTCGCCATCCCTCCTCCCTTGCCATCATGTCGCATTTCGTTCAAAAGGCGACGCAAACGACGCCATTTTGCGCCGTTTGCCGTGCGGCTTCCGGGCCTGGTCCCGACGCGCCGTGTTCTGAAAGAGCGGAAACAATGTCTGCGATCGAAGCCGGCGCTCGCGCGCCGGAAAATCTTTGGCGTCAGGAAATCAGGGCGACGCTGGCGCTCGCCTGGCCGATGGTGCTGACCAATCTCGGCCAGACCGCCATGACGGCCACCGACGTCATGATGATGGGCAGACTGGGGGCGGACACGCTGGCCAGCGGCGCGCTTGGCGCCAATCTCTATTTCATGCCGCTGATCTTCGGCCTCGGCCTGATGCTGGCGACCTCGCCGATGATGGCGACCGAGCTCGGCCGCCGCCGTCATTCGGTGCGCGACCTGCGCCGCACCGTGCGCCAGGGCCTGTGGCTGGCGATCCTCATCTGCATCCCGATCTGGATCTTTCTCTGGCACGGCGAGAGCGTGCTGCTCGCCATGGGCCAGGAGCCCGCTCTGGCGCACAGCGCCGGCATCTACCTGCGCTGGCTGGAATGGGCGGTGCTGCCCTTCTACGGCTATATCGTGCTGCGTTCCTTCATATCGGCGCTGGAGCGGCCGGGCTGGGCATTGATAATCGTCTTTGTCGCCGTCGCCTGCAACGCGCTCTTCAACTGGGTGTTCATGTTCGGCAATCTCGGCGTCCCGGCCATGGGCATATCAGGCTCGGGCCTTGCCACCTCGCTGTCCTCAACGCTGATGTTCGTCGGCATGGCCGCCGTGGTGATGTGGGAGAAGAAATTCAGGCGCTATCATCTGTTCGGCCGCTTCTGGCGGTCCGACTGGCCGCGCTTCAAGGGCCTGCTACGGCTTGGCCTGCCGATCGCCGGCATCCTTGCTTTCGAGGTGACGATCTTCAATGCCGCGGCGCTGCTGATGGGGCTGATCGACGCGGATTCGCTTGCCGCGCACGCCATCGCCATCCAGATCGCCTCGATCTCCTTCATGGTGCCGCTCGGCCTCAACCAGGCGGTGACGGTGCGCGTCGGACTTGCGCATGGCGCCGGCAATCGCGAAGGCGTCTCGCGCGCCGGCTGGACCGCCTTCGTCATCGGCGTCTCGTTCATGGCCCTGATGGGCCTGGTAATGATCCTGTGGCCGCATCTCTTGATCAGCGCCTTCATCGATCTGACCAATCCGGCCAATGCCAGAGTGATCACGCTTGCCGTATCGTTCCTGGTCTTCGCGGCCCTGTTCCAGGTCTTCGACGGCGCGCAAGCGGTTGCCGCCGGCATGCTGCGCGGCCTGCACGACACCAAGGTGCCGATGATCTATGCCGCCATCGGCTATTGGGGCGTCGGCCTGCCGCTCGGCGTGCTGCTCGCCTTCCCGTTCGGCTTCCACGGCATCGGCATCTGGATCGGGCTGTCCAGCGGACTGGCGGTGGTGGCGGCACTGCTTCTGGCGCGCTGGCTGCGGCGCGACCGCCTGGCGCCGCCTTTGGTGTTCGGGCATTGATGAGAGGGCCGCCGGGGTGTCCGGCGGCCTTTCCGTCATTGTCGGCGTCAGCTGCTTTCGAGCGCCGGGCTGAACACCATCAGGCTCAGGATCTCGAACAGTACCTGCGCGCCGGCATGCGCGGTGTTGGTGGTGGCGTCATATTGCGGCGCCACCTCGACAACGTCGCCGCCGACGATATTGAGGCCTTTGAGGCCGCGCAGGAGTTCGAGAACTTCCCGCGTGGTCAGCCCGCCGACTTCGGGCGTGCCGGTGCCCGGCGCGAAGGCCGGATCGATGCTGTCGATGTCGAACGAGACATAGGTCGGCCCGTCGCCAACAATCTTGCGCGCCTTCTCGATGATCGCCGGGATACCGAGACCGGTGATCTCCTCTGCATGAACCACCGTCATGCCGGACTCGTAAGTGAACTCCCACAGATATTCGGCTGAGCCGCGTATGCCGATCTGGATGGTGCGCGTCGGATCGAGCACGCCGTCCAGCACCGCGTTGCGGAACGGGCCGCCGTGGTGGAACTTGGTCATGTCGAACAGGCCGCTGGTGTCGCAATGGGCGTCGATGTGAATAAGGCCGACCGGCGCCTTCTTGCCGACCGCCTTGAGAATCGGGTGCGTGATCGAATGGTCGCCGCCGACCGAGAGCGGCATGACGCCGGCGTCGACGATCTGGTTGATGCGCCGCTCGATATCCTCATGGCTGGTCTCCAGCCGGTAGCGGCTCCGGAACGGCACGTCGCCAATGTCGGCGACCCTCAGCTCATGCGTCGGGGCGCATTCCAGCACGTGATTGTAGGGGCCGATGCGCTCAATTGCCCGCAATGCTCGCGGCCCAAAGCGCGAGCCCGGCCGGTTGGTGACGCCGAGATCCATCGGCACGCCTGTCATCGCCACCTGCAAATCGCCGAAATCCGGGTTGTCGGCCGATATTTCACGATAGGGCGCGGCGAGGAAGGTGGGGATACCGGAATAGGGCGCAAGCCGCGTGCCCGACTTGGAGAAGATCTTGTCGGCGACCTTGCGGAACTTCGGGTCGAACATCTCGCCGCCATGGCTCTCGCCATATTTGCGGCGCAACGCGTCGAGCTTGCCGCTGTCATAACCCATGTCGGTTCCTCCTATCTGTCTCTCCGGAGTGTCCGGTAGCGCCTTGGAAAAATCAATTGCGTTCGGATGGGTTGGCTGCCGCAGGCCTTTCTTTTTGTCGGGCCAGCCTGAAAGCGGCAGCGCTTTTGCCAATTCGATGCTATGAGGCCTGTCGCGATCATGGGCGGCAGGCAGCGAAGGCGGTAACGAGACATGGCCAGGACCGATATTGCGCGGCGCGTCTACAACCATACCTGGAAGCTCGACCCGATCGTGCGCAGCCTGCTCGACACGGATTTCTACAAGCTTCTGATGCTGCAGATGATCTGGGGCATGTATCCCAAGGTCGACGCCACCTTTTCGCTGATCAACCGCACCACTTCGGTGCGGCTGGCCGAGGAGATCGACGAAGGCGAGTTGCGCGAACAGCTCGACCACGCCCGCACCTTGCGCTTCTCCAAGAAGGAGATGATCTGGCTGGGCGGCAACAATTTCTATGGCCGCAAGCAGATATTCGAGCCGGAATTCCTGGCCTGGCTGGAGAATTTCCGGCTGCCCGACTACGAGCTTTCCAGGCGCGGCGGGCAGTATGAACTCTCCTTCAGCGGCCCGTGGATGTACACCACGCTTTGGGAGATTCCCGCACTCGCCATCATCAACGAATTGCGCTCGCGCGCCGCCTTGCGGTCGTTCGGGCCTTTCACGCTCGACGTGCTCTACGCCCGCGCCAAAGCCAAGATGTGGGCCAAGACCGAACGGCTGAAGGCGCTGCCCGGCATCCGTATTTCCGACTTCGGCACGCGCCGGCGCCATTCCTTCCTGTGGCAGCGCTGGTGCGTGGAAGCGCTGAAGGAAGGCATCGGCGAGGCTTTCACCGGCACCTCCAACGTGCTGCTGGCCATGGACAACGACCTCGAGGCGCTGGGCACCAACGCGCATGAACTGCCGATGGTCTTCGGAGCGCTGGCCAATTCGGAAAAGGAATTGAAACAGGCGCCCTACAAGGTGCTGCAGGATTGGCAGCGCTACTATGGCGGCAATTTGCTGATCGTGCTGCCCGACGCCTTCGGCACGGCTTCCTTCCTGCGCGACGCGCCGGACTGGGTGGCCGACTGGACCGGCTTTCGCCCCGACAGCGCGCCACCGATCGAGGGCGGCGAGAAGATCCTGTCCTGGTGGCGCGAGAAGGGCAAGGACCCCAGGCAGAAGCTGCTGATCTTCTCCGACGGGCTCGAGGTCGAAACCATCGAGGAGACCTACCGCCACTTCAAGGGCAAGGTGCGCATGTCCTTCGGCTGGGGCACAAACCTCACCAATGATTTCGAAGGCTGCGCGCCGACGCAAACCGACAGCCTCGACGCCATATCGCTGGTCTGCAAGGTCACCGAGGCCAACGGAAAGCCGGCGGTCAAGCTGTCCGACAATCCGGCCAAGGCGACGGGCGACCCCAGAGAAATCGAGCGCTATTTGCGCATCTTCGGCGAAAAGGACCGGGTGGAGCAGTTGGTCAAGGTGTGAGGTTGAGGGCTCGCAGCGGAGTGGAAAACCTGGATAGGTTGAGTTCCGTCGCGCCCCCCTCTGTCCTGCCGGACATCTCCCCCACGAGGGGGGAGATTGGCTGTTATCCAAACCTTCGCCGATCTCAAACATCGAATGAAAAGCGCCGATCGAGCGAACTGCCGATCTCCCCCCAAGTGGGGGAGATGTCCGGCAGGACAGAGGAGGGCGCCGTAGAGTGCTTCCGTCTGTCGGTACTCATCCTGTTTGCCGCATTGTGGTTCCTCTCACCCAATCCCGCCTTCGCCCACGCCTCCGACCGCGGGCATGTCCTGCTTCTGCCCACCGGCTATTATTTCGTCGGCGGCGCCTTCGCCGTCGCCATCAGTTTCCTCATCCTTGCATTGCTGCCGCCCGAAGTGCCGGACCGCTTCTGGCGCCGCCGCCTGCCGTTTTTCAGCTTCACCGACAGCGCCCGCGTCGCCGTCAGCCTGATATCGTTTGCCGGCTTTGCAATCGTACTCACCGCCGGCTTTCTCGGCAGCCGCGATCCGCTCTCCAACCCGCTGCCTCTGGTGATCTGGACACTGCTGTGGGCCGGCGGCACGCTGCTGCAAGGCCTGTTTGGCGATCTCTGGTCGTGGCTCAATCCGTGGTATGGGCCATGGCGCCTCGTCTCGCGCCTAACCACTCGAGGCGACGAAGAGGTGCGCCTTCCCCGCTGGCTCGGCTGCTGGCCGGCAGTCATCCTGTTCCTGGCCTTTGCCTGGTTCGAACTCATCGATCCGGCGCCCGACGACCCCGCACGGCTTGCCTTCGCCGCCGGCCTTTATTGGCTATTCACCTTCATCGCGATGTTGCTGTTCGGCTACCGGAACTGGAGCCGGAGTGGCGAATTCTTGACTATCTTCTTCTCCATGGTGGCGCGCTTCGCGCCGGTCGAGCGTGATGAGAAAGGCAGGCTCGGCCTGTGCTGGCCGGGCGCCAAGCTGCTGAGCGCCGCGCCTTTGCCGGCAAGCGGCGTGGCCTTCCTGCTGCTCGCCCTGTCCTCCGTTTCCTATGACGGCCTGTCGAAGACCTTCTTCTGGCTGGGCCTGTTCGGTATCAATCCGCTGGAATTCCCCGGCCGCACGGCGGTGACCGGGAGCGGCAGTTTCGGCCTCGTCCTGACATTCGTGCTGCTTGCGACGGTCTTCCTGCTTGCCGTGGTCGTCGGCCAGAAGCTCGCCGGCGGCGGCCATAGGCTTGGCGAGACGGCGGGACTGTTGGTCTGGTCGATCGTGCCGATCGCGCTTGCCTACCATGTCGCGCATTACCTGACGGCGCTGCTGGTCGACGGCCAATATGCGCTTGCAGCGCTGTCCGATCCATTCGCGCTCGGCTGGAACCTTTTCGGCACCGCCGACATGCAGATCGAGGCCGGCATCGTCGCCGGCGCGGGCTCGGCATGGTGGCTGTGGAACGTCCAGGCCGGCGCCATCATAACAGGTCACCTGCTTGCCGTGCTCGTCGCCCACGGCTTCGCCGCGCGGCTGCACCCGGTTGCCTTCCGCGCCGCGCTCAGCCAGTTTCCGCTCACCTTGCTGATGATCGCCTACACCGTCTTCGGCCTCTGGCTGCTCGCCACACCGACCGTTGGCTAGTCGCGGCGGAAATAAACCGGGATCCGCCCGGGGAAACGGCATTGCCGTGTCCGGGCTTTGGTGATTTAGTTTGTACACATGCAATTTCGGCCATCCGCAGGGGGCGGCCTGCTACGTTCCAGCCATTGGTCAAAACTCAAAAACAGGGGAACTGCCGTGACTGACAAGAATGGGTTTTTCGATCTTTCCAAGGCCGGCCTCACCCGCCGCACCGCGCTGAAGGGTCTCGCCGCCGGCGCCGGCCTGGCGGTCGCGCCCGGTTTCGTCCGCTACTCCCAGGCGCAAAGCTCCGCCCCGGTCAAGATCGGCTTCCAGTCGCACCGAACCGGCATCGGCGCCGCCTATGGCCGCTGGTACGAGAAGACCACGGCCGCAGCGGTCAAGGCGATCAACGCGGCCGGCGGCATCAATGGCCGGCCGGTAGAGGTCATCATCGAGGATGACGGCACCGATCCCGGCCGCGGCGCCGAGGTGGTCGGCAAGTTCGCCACCCAGCACAAGACCGACATCGTCTTCGGCACCTTGTTCTCGCATGTCGTCATCGGCTCGGCACCCGCCGCCGGTGAAGCCAAGATGCCCTATTTCGTCGTCAGCGAAGGCCACCATGTCGCCTCGACCAAGCTCAACCGTTATGTCTTCCAGCCCGGCATCACCGACGTGAAGAGCCAGATCCAGTCGATGGCACCGTGGATCGCGGCCAATGCCGGCAAGAGGGTGACGCAGATCTTCCCCGATTTCGCTTTCGGCTACGACCACCGCGACTACCTCCCGCCGGCGCTGAAGGCGCAAGGCGCAGAGGTCATCGCGCAAATCGCCATTCCACCGACGGAGAGCTCCTTCACCAAATACTTCCCGCAGATTCCGGCCGAGACCGAGGTGATCTACCACGTCATGGTCGGCCCGGCTGTGCTCACCTTCGTCAAGGAGCTCGGCGAGTTCTACGGCTCCAACCGGCCGCAGCTGTTCGGCTTCATCGATTCGCTCGAAGCAGTCGACATCAACAGCCCCGGGCTCGAATTCCTGGACGGCAGTCATTTCTGGGAAGGCTCGCCGCGTTATGCCCAGGCGGACGATTCCGAGGCGCAGAAGGCCTATCGCGCCGCCGTCGGCATCGACGACAATGGCGCGGCCGTCGGCGACCCCAAGGATGTCTCCACCGCCGCGCACATGTTCGGCTGCTGGGAGACGCTCTACGTCGTCAAGAAGGCGATGGAAGACGCCGGCTACAAGGGCCCGGAAGACCGCGTCAAGCTGGTCGAGGCGACCGAGGCGCTCACCGAATTCGCCGAAGGCCCGGAGCATCCGCAGGGGCCAAAAACCTTCAACGGCAAGATCCACCAGTGCTTCGGCATCCAGAACATCTCCAAGGTCGAAGGCGGCAAGCTCAAGGTGGTGCACAAGACCAAGATCGAGGACGGGCTTTACGAGGCCGAGGGGGATTATACGACGCAGGCGCTCTAGGTTGGCTTCTCCAGCGAGCGTGAGTGCGATGCGTACCCCCCTCTGCCCGGTAGGGCAGAGGGGGGTACGCCTCGCGCCTACCTTGGGTATTTAGCCCATGCACTTCGGCCCCCACCTCCTGCTTGCCGCCCTAGAAGGCCTCGTTACATCAGCCGTGCTGGCGCTGACCGCGCTCGGCCTGTCGCTGGTGTTCGGCGTCATGCGCGTCGTCAATGTCGCGCATGGCGAATTCTTCATGCTTGGAGCCGTGCTCGCCTGGGCGATCACCACGGCGATATCGGGCCATCCGGCGCTCGGGTTCCTGGCGGCGCTGGTGATCGCGCCGCTGATCGTCGGCGCCATTGCGCTGGTGGCCGAGCGGCTGGTGCTACGCCGGCTGAACTACAATCCGGAAGCCACCATCGTCGCCACCATCGGCATGCTCTACATCATCCAGCAGCTGGCGCTGACCTTCTATGGTCCGGAAGCGCGCCCGGTGGAGCCGCCCTTCAGCTACCGCATCCTTTTGCCGTGGTTCGGCTATTCAGGTTACAAGCTATCGATCATCGCGGCATCCGCCCTTCTGCTCGTCGTGACATGGCTGGTGCTGACGCGCACCAGGATCGGCCTCGTCATGCGTGCCACGCAGTATGACAGCGAGACGGCGCAGGCTTTCGGCATTCCGGTCGATCGCGTCTATGGCGGCGTCTTCGCGCTCGGCGCCGTGCTCGCGGCCATTGCGGCGGTGCTGATCGTGCCGATCAGCCAGGCGCATTACCTGATGGGGCAGGATCCGCTGCTGCTTTCCTTCATCGTCGTCATCATCGGCGGTCTCGGCTCGCTGCGCGGAACCGTCATCGCCGCCGTGCTGATCGGGCTGTCGGACGGCATCATCTCGGTGTTCTTCTCGCCGACGCTGGCCAAGATCATCGCCACGCTGCTGGTCGCCATGGTGCTAGTGTTCCGGCCGCAGGGCCTGTTCGGGACGGCGACGCGATGAGCGAGACCTCGCCGGCAAAAGCCTACGGCCTCCATTTCGGCGCCATCGCGCTGCTTTTTGTCCTGAGCTTCGTGCTGCCGGATTATCATCACGGCCTCGTCGCCCGCATCATGGTGCTGGCGGTTTTCGCCATGGGCTACAACTTGCTGTTCGGCTATGTCGGACTGCTCAGTCTCGGTCATGCCATGTTCTTTGCCGCCGGCCTCTACGGCGCCGGCCTTGCCGTCATCCAGCTCGGCTGGAGCGTACCGGCGGCTTTGTTGAGCGGCATCGCCTGCGGCGCGGTGCTGGCGCTGGTGATCGGGCTGCTGGCGCTGCGCACCACGGGTGTCGCCTTCATGATCGTCACCATGATGTTCGCGCAGGTCTTTTACCTCCTCATCCTCTATTTTGCCGCGTGGACCGGCGGCGACCAGGGCATGGTGGTGCCGCAGCCGGCACGCGTCCTGAATTTCGGCGCGATGTCGCTCGATCTCACCCATCCGACGGTGCGCTACATGAGCGCGCTGGCGCTGTTCTCGCTCGTGCTTCTGGTCACACTGGCCGTCGTCCGCTCCCGATACGGCCGCGTGCTGGTCGCCATCCGCGAAAACGAGGAACGGACCAAAATGCTGGGTTACGATACATTCTCCAACAAGCTCGCCGCCGTGGTCGTCTCAGGCACGATCTGCGCGGCGTCGGGCGCGGCCTATGCGCTGCTGTTCGGCTATGTCGGCTCGAGCTTCGCCTCGGTACAGTACTCGATCCTGCCGCTGCTTTGGGTGCTGCTCGGCGGCGCCGCCACCACGCTCGGACCGCTGATCGGCACGCTGTTCATGTACTATGTCATCGACATCACCAGCGGCTTCACCTCCGCCTACCTGTTGATCGTCGGGGTCGCGTTGATCCTGCTGGTGCTGTTCTTCCCGAAAGGCATTCTGGGCAGCATCCGGCAGCGCTGGCTTGGATGGCTGCCATGACGCCGCTTCTGACCACCAAAGGCCTGTCGCGCAATTTCGGCGGCCTGCGCGCCGTCGACAGCGTCGATTTCACCTTGGTGCCGGGCGAAATCCGCGCTGTCATCGGCCCCAACGGTGCCGGAAAGACCACTTTCGTCAGCCTGATCAGCGGCCGTATCCCGCCCTCGTCCGGATCGATCGTTTTCGACGGCTCCGACATCACCGGCCTGCCGGCCTATGTCAGGGTCCGCCAGGGCATTGCCTACACGTTCCAGATCACCAGCATCTATGCCAACCTGTCCGTTTACGCCAACATCGCGCTGCCCGTGCAACTGACGCTGCGGCATGGCCATTCCAAGAGCGCGATACGGGCCGCTGTCATGTCGGCGCTCGCACGCACCGGGCTGGCCGACCGTGCCCATATGCCGGCCGGTCAATTGTCCTATGGCCACCAGCGCCTGCTGGAGGTGGCGATGGGCCTGGCGCTGAAGCCGCGCCTGCTGATCCTCGACGAGCCGACGCAGGGGCTCGCCGACAGCGAGATCGACAATTTTATCGCCCTGGTGCGCGAGATCGCCAGGGACGCCACCGTGCTCCTGATCGAGCACAACATGCCTGTCGTCATGCAGCTTGCCGACCGCATCACCGTTTTCAACGCCGGCAAGATCCTGGCAGAGGGCACGCCGGAGGCGATCCGCGAAAATGCGGCGGTGCAGGAAGCCTATCTGGGGACCGCCCCATGACCGAGACGAGCAAGACGCAAGCGTTGCGGATCGCGGGACTGGACTGCTTCTATGGCGAGGTCCAGGTGCTCTATGGCCTCGACCTGGTGCTGAACACGGGCGAGGTGTTGTGCTTGTTCGGCCGCAACGGCGCCGGCAAGACGACGACGCTGAAAGCCATCATGGGACTGGTCCGGGCCAATGCCGGTTCGATCAGCCTCGCTGGCCACGAATTGACCGGCCTGGCTGCCCACGAGGTGCCGAAAGCCGGCATCGCCTATGTGCCGCAAGGCAGGCGGCTGTTCGCCGAAATGACGGTGGCGGAGAACATCGAGATCGGGCTGATGGCGCGCGGCAAGGCGAAGGCCGTTCGCGAAAACGTGCTCGACCTGTTCCCGCTGCTGCGCCAGCGGCTCAGGCAGCGCTCGGGCACCTTGTCGGGCGGCGAGCAGCAGATGCTGGCCATGGCACGCGCGCTCTGCCTGGAACCACAGGTGCTGCTGCTCGACGAGCCGACCGAAGGGCTGATGCCGTCGATGATCGCAAAAATCCGCGAGACGGTGGCCAAGCTGCGCGAACGGGGCGTTTCCACCATCCTGGTGGAGCAGCGGGTCGACGCCGTGCTGTCGGTCGCCGACCGCGTCGCCTTCATCGAGAACGGCCGCAACCGCGAGACGGTCGACGTCGAGGCGTTGCGCGCCGACCCGTCGGCGGTCAGGCGCTATGTCGGCGTAGGCTGAGCATTATTCTCTCCTTCTGGAAGGCAAGGGCCTGGCGTCCTCGCCGGCTCACCCGAAGAACAGAAACCCTGCGACCAAAAAAGTCGGGATCAGCACCGCGCCCGACCATGCCATGTAGCCGAAAAAACCCGGCATGTTCACGCCGCGGTGCCGGGCAATGGCGTAGACCATGAAGTTCGGCGCATTGCCGATATAGGTGTTGGCGCCCATGAACACCGCGCCCGCCGAGATCGCCGCCAAGGTCGAAGCGAGCTCCGTCATCAGATGCCGAGGGGCGCCGCCGGCAAGCTCGAAAAACACCAGATAGGTCGGCGCATTGTCGAGGAAGGACGACAGCGCCCCGGTCAGCCAGAAATAGGCGAGATCGTTGGGCATGCCCTGCCCGGAGGTGACGAGCGCGACCAGAGGCGCCAGCGCGCCTTCATGGCCGGCCCTCAGGATGGCGACCACGGGCACGATGCAGATGAAGATGCCGGCGAACAGTTTCGCCACTTCCGCGATCGGCCCCCAGTTGAAGCCGTTCGCCTCGCGATACTCCTTGCGCGAGACGGCGAGCGAAACGAAGGCAAGCGCCAGGATGACGGCGTCGCGCACGAGGTTCTGCAGCTCGAGGTCCACCCCCTGGATGGAAAGACCGATGCCGGGCTTCCATGTGGCCGAAAGCAGGATCGCGCCGATCACGCCGGCCAGCAGCGGCAGGTTGGGCAGGCCGCGGATGCGCACCTTCGTGTCCGGCGTTGGGTCCTTGATCTTTGGCGCGCCCATTTCGCGGCGATGCAGCGTGATGTCGATCGCCAGGAAGACTGCGAGCACGACGACGCCGACGAACAGGGTCTCGCGCCAGAGGTTGGCGGTGGTCCAGAAGAAATCGACGCCGCGCAGGAAGCCGACGAATAGCGGCGGGTCGCCGAGCGGCGTCAGCGAACCGCCGATGTTGGACACCAGGAAGATGAAGAAGATGATGACATGGGCGTTGAACGCCCGGTTGTCATTGGCGCGGATGAGCGGCCGGATCAGGATCATCGAGGCGCCGGTAGTGCCGATGACGGAAGCGAGCAGGGCGCCGATGAGCAACAGCCCGGCATTGACCAATGGCGTGCCGTGGATGTTGCCGGCCACGAGAATGCCGCCCGAAATGGTGAACAGCGCGAACAGGAGAATGATGAACGACATGTATTCGGTGAGCAGCGCATGCAGCACCGCTTCCGTTGCCAGCGTCGTGCCGAAGGCCGATGCGAGCGGCACCACCACCAGAGCCGCCCAGAGCGCTGCGATCTTGCCGTAGTGATGCTCCCATAGATGGTTGAAAAGCAGCGGTCCCGTGGCGATCGACAGCAACAGCCCGGCAAAGGGCAGTGCCCACCACAGCGACATCGTCCGGCCTGGCAGGCCGTGTTCCTCCGCGGCGAAGACCGTTCCCGGAAACAGCATCGCGACAGCGACCACGGCGGCGCCTGCTGTCAAAGCTGTCGCTGTCGGTATGGACCCCCTCTTTGCCCCCACGATGCGATTAGTCCGCCGCGTGGTCTTCGAGCGTCACGCCTGCTTGGCGCATCCTTGCCAGCATCGTCTCGACGGAACCGTTGAGGTCGATCCCGCGGCAGGCATCGAGCCTGACAGTGGTTGTGAACCCCTGTTTGACCGCGTCGAGCGCCGAGAAGGCAACGCAGAAATCGGTCGCCAGGCCGACCAGGGTCAGCGTGTCGATGCCGCGCTCCCTGAGATAGCCGGCAAGGCCGGTCGGCGTTGTGTGGTCGTTCTCGAAGAAGGCCGAATAGCTGTCGATATCAGGCCGAAATCCCTTGCGGATGACGAGCTCGGCCTTGGTCCAGGCAAGACCCGAGTGAAAATCCGACCCGAGGCTGCCCTGGATGCAATGGTCCGGCCACAATGTCTGCTGGCCGTAGGGCATCTCAATGGTTTCGAAAGGCTGGGCGCCTGGATGGCTTGAGGCAAAGCTCGAATGGCCGGCTGGATGCCAGTCCTGCGTCAGCACCACATGGTCGGTTCGCCGGATCAGGTCGTTGACCAGCGGCACGATCTCGTCGCCGCCGGCCACTGCCAGCGCGCCGCCAGGGCAAAAATCGTTCTGCAGGTCGATGACGACAAGCGCTTCCTCGGCCATGGGGTTCCTTCCTGGCGGTATCGGGCTCGGGCCCCCAGGGGGATCCCGGCGAAAGAAAGCCGCTGGCGCGACCGAGAAAGAAACTTGACCAGATGGCGAGCCGCGTCAACCATTACAGCGTCGCACGTGCCCCCTGGACGCGCGAAGAGCGCTGCTGCACCTGGATTTACGCAAGACAAATGCGTGGCGGCGGTGGTCGTGCGGGTGCCTTGCAAACTCCGGCTTTGACAATTTCTGCCGACTTGATATCATTTGCATGCGAATGAATTTGAGCCGGGCCCAGACGCCGGCAAGTTCCCTCGGAAAGGCCCTTTTTCTGGGAAGGCAAAGCGTGATCCGTTACGCGAAACCCACCACGGTCGACGAGGCGCTCGCCCTGCTTGGCGAAGCTTCGTGGCGCATCCTTGCCGGCGGCACCGACTTCTACCCGGCGCAAGGCAGCAAGCCTTTCCGCGACAATGTGCTCGACATCAACGGGCTGGCGGCCCTGCGCGGCATTGCGGAGACCGAAACGCACTGGCGGATCGGCGCGCGCACCAGTTGGACCGATATCGTTCGCCATCCCTTGCCGCCAGCCTTCGATGCGCTGAAAGCGGCGGCGCGGGAGGTCGGGTCCGTTCAGATCCAGAATGTCGCCTCGATCGCCGGCAACCTCTGCAACGCTTCGCCGGCCGCGGATGGCGTGCCGGCGCTGCTGGTGCTCAATGCCGAGGTCGAACTGCGCTCGGCGCAAGCGATGCGCCACCTGCCGCTCGGGGAATTCGTCCTCGGCAATCGCCGCACGGACCTGCGGCCCGGCGAGATGGTTACCGCCATCCGCGTGCCGAAAACGGCCGGCACAGGTATGTCGGCTTTCGTCAAGCTCGGCGCGCGGCGCTATCTCGTCATCTCCATCGCCATGGCGGCGGCACGCCTGGTCGTGCAGGACGGCATCGTCGCGCAAGCGGCGGTCGCCGTCGGTTCCTGCTCGGCTGTCGCAAAGCGGCTCGGCGGGGTCGAGGCGGCCCTGCGCGGACTGGCGGCGGATCATGGACTGGCCGCAGCGGTTCTCGCCGCGCCGATGGAAGAGCTGTCGCCGATCGGCGACGTGCGCAGCAGCGCCGAATACCGGCAGGACGCGGCGCGCGAAATCGTTGTCCGCGCCGTGCTGGCGGCTGCGGGGCCGGTGAATGGTGACAGGGCGGCGGCATGAACAAAGCACAGCCTGACATCAGCCAAGGTCGACCCGGCGGAGCCCTTTCCGACAGTGACGCAGGTCAGCCCCGCCTCGCACGCGCCGAGATCACCTTCGCGGTCAATGGCGCCGCCGTCTCGGTCAACGTGCCACCGCTGCGCCGGCTGTCCTCGGTGCTGCGCGACGAATTGCTGCTGACGGGGACCAAGGTCGGCTGCGACGCCGGCGACTGCGGCGCCTGCACGGTGCTGGTCGATGGCGAACCGGTCTGCGCCTGCCTGATGCCGGCCGCGTCGGCCGCCGGGGCCTCGGTGACGACGGTCGAAGGGCTCGCCCATGGCCGGCTGTCGGCGCTGCAGGCCTCCTTCCTGGCACATGGCGCGGCGCAGTGCGGCATCTGCACGCCCGGCCTGCTGGTGGCGGCGACCGCCCTGCTGGACAAGAAAGCCAGGCCGAGCGAAATCGAGGTGCAGGATGCGCTGGGCGGCGTCCTCTGCCGTTGCACCGGGTACCGGAAGATCGTCGCTGCGGTGATGGAGGCAGGGCGGGAAGAACCATCAAACGACGGCGCCGCCCCTCATCCGTCTGCCGGCACCTTCTCCCCGTATAGTGACGGAGAGAAGGGAAGCGCTCCAGCGTCGGGTATCCCCTCTCCCCGTTCTTTACGGGGAGAGGGTGCGGGTGAGGGGCAGCGCCAGCTTCACCAATTGGATCGCGATCTTGACCGAAGAATGCCAGCCTCGGGCAACGCGGTCGGCTCCTCCCCGATCCGGCTCGATGGCGTGCCGAAGGTGACCGGCGGTGAAAAATTCGGCGGCGATTCCTTCCCGGCCGATGCGCTGGCGGTGCTGGTGATCCGCTCGCCGCACTACCATGCCAGCTTCGCCTTCGGCGACCTCGACGGCTGGACAAAAGCTCGTCCCGGCATCGCCGGTGTCTTTACGGCCGCCGATATCCCGGGAAAGAACTGTTTCGGCGTCATCGGTCCGTTCGCCGACCAGCCGGCTCTCGCCGAAGGCTTGGCGCGGTTTCGCGGCGAGGCGGTGGCGCTGGTGGCCGGCGAGCGTGAGGCGATGCTCGATCTCGACCTGTCGGATTTCCCGATTCGCTGGACCGAACTGCCACATCTGTTGCAGCCTTGCGAGGCACAGGCCGAAGGTGCGGCGCTGATCCATGCGAACCGCCCGGCCAACCTTCTGACCAAGGGTTTCGTCGAACGCGGCGATCCCGAGGCGGCGCTTGCCGATGCCGCCGTCATCGTGACCGGTGCGATCGAGACGTCCTATGTCGAGCATGCCTATATCGAGCCGGAAGCCGGCCATGCCTATATGGATGGCGACACGCTGGTCGTCGTCGCCTGCACGCAGGCGCCCTATATGGATCGCGACGAGACGGCGAAGGTGCTGGGCCTGCCCGTCGACAAGGTGCGCATCGTGCCGACCGCGACCGGCGGCGGTTTTGGTTCCAAACTCGACGTGTCCCTGCAACCGCTGATTGGCCTGGTGGCGATGAAGACCGGGCGACCGGCTTCGCTTGCCTACACACGCAATGAATCGATGATGTCGACCACCAAGCGTCATCCAGCCGAGATGAAAGCGACCATTGGAGCCGACGCCGAGGGTCATGTCACCGGCATGATTTTCTCAGGCGATTTCAACACCGGCGCCTATGCCAGCTGGGGACCGACGGTAGCCAACCGCGTGCCGGTGCATGCCTCCGGTCCCTATGCGACACCGCACTACCGCGCCGAAGGCCGCGCCATCCATACAAATGGGCCGATTTCCGGCGCCTTTCGCGGCTTCGGCGTGCCGCAGGCGACAATCATGCAGGAGACGCTGTATGACGAGCTGGCCGATAAGCTCGGGATTGACCGACTCGATTTTCGCTTGAAGAACTGCCTTCGGAACGGCTCCGAAACGGTTACCGGGCAAAGGCTGGAGTCCGGCGTCGGCATTGCCGAATGCCTCGATGTCCTGCGGCCGCATTGGTCGCGTGCAACGGCTGACGCGGATGCCTTCAACAGTGCCAACGTGGATAAAAAGCGCGGCGTCGGCATCGCGTCCTGCTGGTATGGCTGCGGCAACACCTCGCTACCCAATCCGTCGACCATCCGGGTCGGAATTGCGGCGTCAGGCGAGATCATCCTGCACCAGGGCGCCGTCGACATCGGCCAGGGCTCCAACACCGTCGTCACGCAAATCTGCGCCGACGCGCTCGGTCTGCCCCTGGAAAGGTTCCGGCTGAAAAACGCCGACACCGCGATCACTCCCGATGCCGGCAAGACCTCGGCCTCGCGCCAGACCTTCGTCACCGGCAAGGCGGCCGAGAAGGCGGGCCGTGCCTTGCGCGATGAGATCCTGCGTTTTGCCAATGTCTCGCAAAAGGCGTCGCTTCAACTCGACGGCCCGACGATTATCATCTGCGAGGGCGAAGCGATCCGCCGCGTCGATCTTGGCGCCCTCGAAGCGGATGCCGACGGCTTCGTCTTCCGCGCTGAGGAGACTTACGACCCGCCGACCTTGCCGCTCGACGCCAAGGGCCAGGGCAAGCCCTATGCGGTCTATGGTTACGGCGCGCAGATCGCCGAGCTCGAGGTCGACCTCAAGCTCGGCACGGTCAAGCTGGTCAAGATCACCGCCGCGCACGATGTCGGCAAGGCAATCAACCCGCTGCTGGTCGAGGGCCAGATCGAGGGCGGCATCGCGCAAGGCATCGGCATGGCGCTGATGGAAGAGTATATTCCCGGCCGCACCGAGAACCTGCACGATTATCTCATTCCAACCATCGGCGACGTGCCGCCGATCGAGACGGTATTGATCGAGGTGCCAGACCCGGAAGGGCCGTTCGGCGCCAAGGGCCTGGGTGAACATGTGCTGATCCCGACGGCGCCGGCGATCCTCAACGCCATCCGCCATGCGACCGGTATTGCGATCACCAAAGTTCCGGCGACGCCGACTCGCATCCGCGCCGCCATTCGCGAGAAGGAGGCATGCCGATGAGCGAGCTTGCCGAACGCTTCGAAACCCATGATCCCGGCGAGAAGCTGGTGGCGGAGAAGATCCGCTGCGATGCCTGCCCCGTGATGTGCTACATCGCAGATGGCCGCACCGGGGCTTGCGACCGCTACGGCAATGCCGGCGGCCGGATCGTGCGCATGGACCCGCTGACCATTCTCGATCATACCGCCGAGATCGACGGCGCTGTCGTGCCCTTCGTCGCAGAGGGCGAGGCCTGGGACGGCGAACTGGTCAACACCGGCCGCCGCTTCGTCACGGCGATCGGCGCCGGAACCACCTATCCCGACTACAAGCCGGCGCCCTTCATCGTCAGCCAGCAGGTCGAGGGCGTCGATCTCGTCACCGTCGTCACGGAGGGCATCTTCTCCTATTGCGGCGTCAAGGTGAAGATCGATACCGACCGTCATATCGGACCCGAAACGGCTGTCGTACGCTCGCAAGGCGAGGCGATCGGCCATGTCACGACGGGCGAATATGGCTCGCAGATGCTGTCGCTGGGCGGCGTGCATCATCTGACCGGCGGCTCCAAGGCTGAAGGCCGCGCCACCTGCGATGCGCTGCTCGATCTGTGCAACCGCAAGCCGGTGGAACTGACCATCGACGGCGGCGCCACTATAATAGTCGAAGCCGGCAAACCGCCTGTCATCGACGGCAAGCAGGAGCATCGCATGCGGGTCGGCTGCGGGTCGGCGACCATCGGCATGTTCGCCAGGCAATGGCGCGGGCTGGTCGACGAGGTGGTGGTGGTCGACGACCACATAACCGGCGTCGTCTCCGAGCATCAGGCCGGCAAGGTGCTGGGCTGGCAGGACACGGGGATAAAGATCATCGGCCGCCGCTCGACGCCTGGGCGCTATTTCAAGGTCTCCGAGCCCGGCCTCGGCTGGGGCGGCACCAGCATATCCGACCCGCTGTCGATCCTGGGCGAATGGAACGCCAGGAGGGGCGCGCGGCCCGGCCTGTCGCTGCTGATGGTTTCGACCACCGGCGAGCAGTTCGCCTATTACGAGCTCGACGACGATCTGAAGCCGGTCGAAAAACCGTTTCCCGAGCGACTGCGAAAATCCGTAGGGCTGATCGAGGACAATTGCGAGCCGGCGCTGTGCACCGTGCTGTTCGTCGGCGGCGCCGGCGGCTCGCTGCGCGCCGGCGTCACCGAAAATCCGGTCAACCTGACCCGTTCCGTGCAGGGCCTGACCACCTATGTGACGGTCGGCGGCGCGCCGGTCTATGTCTGGCCGGGCGGCGGCATCACCCTGATGGTGGATGTGATGCGTGTGCCGGAAGGCGCCTTCGGCTATGTGCCGACGCCGGCGCTGGTGGCGCCGATCGAATTCACGCTGCGCCGCGACGATTATATCAGGCTCGGTGGCTACGAAGCCGAGATCCGCAGCGTCGAGGATGTCGTCGCCAAGGGCGGCGAGTACCTGAACGCGCGCCAGGGCGGCGGTGCGCCGGCCGGCAATCCGTGGCCGCCGCTGGCGCAGTTGCGGCGCGCGCCCGCGAACGGGGCCTCGTGACGATGAACGGTCCGCAAGCGCATTGGCTCGGGGACGGCAGGCGGCTGCACCTCAACCACGGGCCGATCGACCTGATCGTCGAGGTCTTTGGGACGCCAGGCGAATGCCGGCGAGCTTATGAGCAGGCCGTGGCGCGGTTCCAGACCATCCTGCCAGAACTGGTGGAGGAATTGCCCGAGTTGCGCCGGCCGGCCACGTTGCGCCCGCGCGCCTTCGCCGGCCCGACGGCGCGGCGCATGGAAGCGGCAGTTACCCCGTTGGCGGACGACTTCATCACGCCGATGGCCGCCGTCGCCGGTTCGGTAGCCGACGAAATACTTGCCGCGCTGAGTGCCGGACGAAAACTCGATCGTGCTTACGTCAACAATGGCGGCGACAGCGCGCTGCATCTCGATGCCGGCCAATCGATCACCCTTGCCATTGCCGGCACCGGCCATGGCCTTGCCGACCGCATCGTCATCCGCGCCGAGGACGAGGTAGGCGGCGTTGCCACCAGCGGCTGGCGCGGGCGCTCGTTTTCGCTCGGCATCGCCGACGCCGTCACCGTGCTGGCGAGGACCGGCGCCGAGGCCGATGCCGCGGCGACGCTGATCGCCAATGCCGTCGACTTGGCCAACCATCCCGCTATTCGGCGTGTGCCCGCGCATGATCTGGCGCCGGACAACGACCTTGGCGACAGGCTGGTGACGCAAGAGGTCGGGCCTCTTTCTGCCGAAGAGATTGCCACGGCGCTGGACAGCGGACTTGCCGTCGCCGAAGATTTCCGCCGCAGGGGACTGATCGCCGCATCGGCGCTGTTCCTCGCCGGCCAGACCCGCATCGAGGGCTCAATAGCGCTTGCCGCGCCCGACAAAAGTCCAGGGAAGGAAGTTGCCCATGCCTGAGTTTCCGATCCGCAAGATCGTGGTGCTGACCGAAGAGATCTTTCATGAGGGCGGGCCGGAGGCCAAGGTGCCGCGCCGCCGTGCCGCCGCCATGGCACTGGTGAAGAACCCGTTCGCCGGGCGCTATGTCGAGGAGTTGCAGAGCGCCATGGACGATCTGAAGCCGCTTGGCCTGCTGCTCGCCGACCGGCTGATCGCGGCATTGGGTGGCGACGTGAAGCAGATCGACGGCTATGGCAAAGGCGCCATCGTCGGCATATCGGGCGAACTCGAGCATGGCGCGCTTTGGCATGTGCCGGGCGGCTACGCCATGCGCGAGCGGCTCGGCGGCGCCAAGGCGATCGTGCCGTCGGCCAAGAAGGTCGGCGCCTTCGGCTCGCGGCTGGATGTGCCTCTCGGCCACATCAACGCCGCCTATGTGCGCAGCCATTTCGATGCGATGGAAGTCGGCGTCGGCGACGGACCGCGCCCCGATGAGATCCTGTTCTGCCTCGCCATGACCTGCGGTCCGCGCGTGCACAATCGCATGGGCGGCCTGGCCGCCGACGACATCAAGGCCTGGGACGGGCTGCGGTGAGCGGCGAGGACAATCTGCTGAAGCTGGTCGAGGTCGAGGAGGCCGACGATCAGGACTACCACCTGCAGGAACAGGTCGGCTTCATCCTGCGCAAGGCGCACCAGCGCCATGTCTCGATCTTCGCGGCGCGTATCGGCGACCTGACGCCGCCGCAATTCGCGGCACTGGCCAAGCTGCGCGATGTCGGCGAGACTTCGCAGAACCAGCTCGGTACGCTGATCGCCATGGATGCGGCGACGGTCAAGGGCGTCATCGACCGGCTGAAGGCGCGCGGCCTCGTCGAGCTCTCCAAGCACGAGGGCGACAAGAGGCGGCTGCTGGTCAATTTGACCGCCGAGGGGCGACAGGCGATCGAACGCCTGATCCCGCTGGCGCGCGAGATTACGGAGGAAACCTTGGCACCGCTCACGGCCAAGGAGATCGCCACCTTCATGAAGCTGCTGGCGAAATTGGCGTAGGGGCCGGCGACGAGGTCCTTCCTCTCCCTCCGGAGGGGAATAGGCGACGCTGCGAAGCGGCAACGGAGTGGGAAGCCACCTGGCCACCGCCGCCGACGGATATTGAAAGGGGAACAGGGCGCGCGCCAAGTGTCGACCCCCACTCCGTCGAGCTGCGCTCGACACCTCTCCCCCGATCGACGGGGGAGAGGAAGGTCCCTGGGACGAAGAACCTGGACCTTGGGCCGGCAATTATCTCCGGCGAAAACTCAGAGGCCGTTGTCCTTCAGCACCTGGGCGGCGTTTTCCTTGGTGATCTTTTGCGTCGGCAAGGTGATGGTCTTTTCGACCTTCTCGCCGTTGAGGAACTTGATCGCCTGGCGCAAGCCTTCCGCGCCCGGGGTCACATAGGTGAAGGTCGCCGTCAGCTCACCCTTGTTCACCATTTGCACGCCTTCGTTCGGCAGGCCGTCGATGCCGATGAACTTGATGTCCTTCTCGCGGCCGACATCCTTGGCGGCGAGGTAGGCGCCGTAGGCCATGGGGTCGTTGTGGCCGTAGACGAGATCGATCTTCTCGTTGCTCTTCAGCGCGTTGGCCATCAGATTGTAGGCCTGGTCTTGCTTCCAGTCACCCGACTGCTGGTCGAGCAGGTACTTGATGCCCGGCTCCTTGTCGGTGAACTCATGGAAGCCGTCGTGGCGGTCATGCGCCGGCTGGGTGCCCATGCCGCCCCAGATCTCGACGACGTTGCCCGATGCCTTGCCCTTGCCGCCGAGCAGCTCGACGGCATATTCGCCGGCCGCGCGGCCGATCAGCTTGTTGTCGCCGCCGACGAACTGGGTGTAGTCCTTGGTGTCGACATTGCGGTCGAGCACGAAGACCGGGATCTTGGCGTCGATCGCCTGCTGCACGACGCCGGTCAGCCCGGCCGATTCCTTCGGCGACACCAAAAGCGCATCGACCTCCTGGCGGATCAGGTTCTCTACGTCGGCGACCTGCTTCTCGGTCTTGTCCTCGCCGTCGGTGATAATCAGCTCGACCTCGGGATGCTTTGCGGCCTCGGCCAGTATGTCCTTGTTGAACTGCGCGCGCCAAGGCTCGATGGTCGTCACCTGCGAGAAGCCGATCTTCCACTTCTTGTCCTGGGCCAAGGCGTGGCCGGTGGAGAGCAGCGCGGTGGTGGTCAGCAATGCCGCGCCAAGGGCGGCAAGCTTCAGCGTGTCACGTCGTTTCATTTCTTGTTTCCTCCGAGATTGAGAGACCGGGTCTCTTGCGACGGCCGTTTTGCCGCGGCCGTTTCCTTGTGCGCCGCTCCGGGCAGGCGCAGATAGGCTAGGAGATCACCGGCGTTGCGCTCCTGCACGAGCACTGTGCCGATGATGATCATCCCCTTCAGCACCAGCTGAAGGTTCGAATTGATGTTGTGGAGCTGCAATATGTTGGACAGCAGCCCGAAGATCAGCACGCCGCAGAAGGTCCCGGTGAGGCTGCCTCGCCCACCCATCAGGCTGGTGCCGCCGATGACCACGGCGGCGATGGCGTCGAGCTCCAGGCCGGCGCCGGCATCGGGCTTGCCCTGCCGGTACTGAGCGACATAGAGCACCGCGGCAATGCCGGCGAGCAGGCCCGAAACGGCGTAGGTGACGATCTTGACCCGGCCGGCGGCGATGCCGGAAAGCCTGGCCGCCTCCTCGTTGCCTCCGATGGCGTAGACATAGCGGCCGAACGGCGTGAAGCGCAGCACCGCGCCATAGATCAGGATGGCGCCGAGGAAGAACAGGCCGGGCATCGGCACGACTCCGAACACCATGGAGCGCAGCAGCTCGAAATCCTCGGTGGCGTTCGAGCCGGTATAGACCGGCAGCACGGCATTGTTCTGGCCGGCGGTCAGCCGGGCGATGCCCAACGCCGTCACCATCATCGCCAGGGTGACGATGAAGGGCTGCAGACGCCCGGCGACGATGATGAAGCCGTTGAGCGCACCGAACAGCAGGCCCACGCATGGCGCGACCAGCAGCACGCCGAGCACGCCGAATTTGGGCTCGACCTGCGGCAGCAGGTACCACAGGGAAAGACAGCACAGGACCACGCCGACGATTGCCGGCGTGACCAGGCCGCGGGCGCGGTCCAGCCTTGCGTCGCGCGAGGCATCGGCGCCGGCGCGCGACTTTTCGAGATTGAGGAAGACGAAGCGGGTGACGATGAAGCCGAGACAGAGTGCCACCAAGGCGACGGTGGGCACGCCAAGCACCACTCCCGGCGTCACGCCCGGAACCGTCAGCAGCATGGCACAGACCACCGAACAGATTGCCATCAGCGAACCGACGGAAAGGTCGATGCCGCCGGTGATGATCACCGCCGTCATGCCGGTGGCGATCAGGCCGGTGGTCGACACCTGGCGCAGCACGTCGAGCAGATTGCCGTAGGACAGGAAGATGTTGTTGCCCTTGGAACTGACCGGCGAGCCCAGCACGCCGATCAGGAAGATGGCGATCAGGCCCCAATAGAGCTTGGTGCGGGACAGGAGTTTCAAGGCGGTCATGCGGCTGGTCTCGAAATCGTGCGGCGCGGCGCGGCGAGACGCATGATGGCCTCCTCGCTCGCCGCATCGCGGGAAAGGATGCCGGTCTGGCGGCCATCGGCCATCACGAGGATGCGGTCCGAGAGGTGCAGCAGTTCGGGCAATTCGGAGCTGATGACGGCAATGGCCAGCCCGTCGCGCGCAAGCTTGAAGATGAGATCGTAGATCTCGCGCTTGGCGCCCACGTCGATGCCGCGCGTCGGCTCGTCGAGAAGAAGCACGCGCGGCCGTGTCGCCAGCCATTTGCCGATGACGACCTTCTGCTGGTTGCCGCCCGACAGCGTGCCGGCTGGCTGGTCGATGTCCTCGCACCGTATGCCGAGCGCCCGGACCGCCTGGCGCGCCAGCCCCTGTTCGCCGGCCAGCGAACGGATGCCGAAGCGCGCCAGCGATCCGACCAGCGGCAACGCGACGTTGTCTGTAATGGAAGCCTGGAGATGCAGGCCTTGCGTCTTGCGGTCCTCGGTCACCAGCGCAATGCCGAGGCGCCTGGCATCGCGCGGCGAGCGGATCTCGACCGACGCGCCGTCGAGCCGGATCTCGCCGCCGGTGCGGCCATCGCTCGAGCCGAAGATCGCCTCCAGGATTTCGGTGCGCCCTGAACCCAGCAACCCGCCAATACCAAGGATCTCGCCTTCGGCGAGTTCGAAGTTGACGCCGTCGATCACGGTGCGCCAGCCATGGGCGTCGGGTTTCGTCAGCGACAGGTTCTCGACGGAAAGCACGACTTCGCCGCCGTAACGGCGCTCCTCTTCCGAGGAGGCCAGCAGGTCGCGCCCGACCATCGCCGAAATGATGGCGTTCTCGTCGAGCTCGCCCATCGGCCGCGTCAGCACGTGACGTCCGTCGCGAAACACCGTGACCCTGCCCGCCAGGTGCATGACCTCGTCGATGCGGTGCGAGATGTAGACGATGGCGACGCCGCTGTCGGCAAGCTGGCGGATGATGCGGAACAGCCTCTGGCATTCGGCTGGAGAGAGCGCCGAGGTCGGCTCGTCCATGATCAGGATGCGCGCCGACATCGACAGCGCCTTGGCGATCTCGACCAGTTGCTGTTCGCCGACGCGCAAGGTGCCGACACGGGCTTCCGGGTCGAGCTCGATGCCCAGCCGCTGCAGAAGGGCGCTGGCGGCGCGGCTGCTCGCCTTGCGGTCGACGATCAGCCCGGCGATCAGCTTCTCGCGTCCGAGAAAGATGTTGTCGGCGACGTTGAGTTCGGGAACCAGGTTGAGCTCCTGGTGGATGATGGCAATGCCGGCGGCCTCGGCGTCGCGCACGCCGGCGAAATTCGCGGCTACGCCGTCGACGCGAACCGTGCCTTCATAACCCGTGTAGACACCGGAAAGGATTTTCATCAGCGTCGACTTGCCGGCGCCGTTCTCACCCATCAAGGCGTGGACTTCGCCGCGCCGCAGCTCGAAACCGACGTCGACCAAGGCGGCAATGCCGCCGAAGCTCTTGGATATGTGCTCGGCGCTCAGGACGACATCCGAACGGTCCGCCGCCGCAACATCCCCCCGAGCGATGGAATTTCCGTGCTCCATGACAAAGGCGGCCTCCCTTCCGTCGTCGTCTGACGTCATAAACGCTATTCTAAACGTTTCGATCCTGTCAAGCTTCTATCTGGTCACGCGAGATCGCCTCATTTCAATTCTTGCGAAAAACCGCGATATTCCGTAGGTATGAGGCATAGTGAGGCGGCGAAACGTTTCGAAATGGCAGGGCCAAGCAAGACAAGGCAGCGAAGATCGACGGCGCCGACCATGCTTCACGTGGCCGAGGCGGCGCGCGTGTCGGTCGCCACGGTTTCGGCGCTGATCAACGGCACGGCGACCGTCAGCCCGGAGCTCAGCCAGCGCATCGAGCAGGCGATCCGCGATATCGGCTACAAGCGCAATGCGATCGCCCGAAGCCTGAAAATGGGCACCACGCGCACCATTGGATTGACTGTCCCGCACATCACCAATCCGTTCTTCACCGATGTCGTGTCAGTCATCCAGCAGGCCTTCGACCGCGCCGGCTATGCGGTCATGCTGTGCTGCACGGACGAGGACCTCAACACCCAGGACGACCAGATCAGGCTGCTGCTCGACCGCATGGTCGACGGGCTGATCGTGGCGCGCGTCGGCGATGGGACGATCCTCAAGCGCATCGTCGACGACGCCAACGTGCCGGTCGTCCTGCTTGACCGCATCTGTGACGGTGTCGACACGGATGCCGTGGTGCTCGACAACCAGCGCGCCGTGTTCGACGCCATCACCTACCTGATCCATCTCGGGCACCGGCGCATCGGCTACATCACCGGAACGTCGGATATCTCACCGATGCATGATCGCATGGCGGGATATCGCGAAGCGCTTCAGGCAGCCGGTCTGCCGGTGGCCGAAGACCTGATACGTTCCGGCAATTTTCACGAGATCGACGGCTATAACGCGGCCATGCAGTTGTTGTCGCTGCACGACAGGCCGAGCGCGATCTTCTCCGCCAACAATCCGATGGTGATCGGCACCATGAAGGCGATCCGCGATATCGGCCTGTCCTGCCCGGAAGATGTTTCGATCGCCTGTTTCGACGATTTTCCGTGGTCGGACGTGTTTGTCCCGCAACTGACCACGGTGGCGCAGCCGGTGCAGGCGATCGGCGAACAGGCGGCCAATTTGCTGCTCGACCGCCTTGCCGGAAATCGCGACGCGCCGCCGCGCAAGCTGGTGCTCAAGGGCCGGCTGATGATCCGCAATTCATGCCGACCGCTGGCAGCGGTGGCGCAGAGCGTGAGTGCGTAGAGCGGTTCATTGATTGAATCGCTATCGGCAAGCGCCGAGCTGGAAATCTCACGCCGCTTGCGACAGCGATTTGTGGGCGTCAGCCAGGATTTCGAAGGATCTCACCCGAGCCGCATGATCGAATATCTGCGCGGTGACCATCAATTCGTCGGCGCCGGTGCGGCGAACGAAGGCGTCGATGCCTTGCCGCACCGTTTCCGGCGAGCCGACGACGGCGCAGGACAGCGCCTGGCCGAGCATGGACATGGCCATCGGATCGAGATCGCGGTCATAGTTCTCGACCGGTGGCGGCAGTTTTCCGGGGCGGCCGGTGCGCAGATTGACGAAAGCCTGCTGCAGCGAGGTGAACAGCAGCCGCGCCTCAGTGTCGGTGGGCGCCGCAAAGACGTTGAGGCCGAGCATGACATAGGGTTTGTCGAGCTGTTCCGACGGCTGGAAGCGCGAGCGGTAGATGTCCAGCGCATGGTCTAGCTCGGCCGGCGCGAAATGCGAAGCGAAGGCGTAGGGCAGGCCGAGCATGGCGGCAAGCTGGGCGCCATACAGGCTGGAGCCGAGGATCCAGACCGGCACGGTCTGGCCTTCGCCCGGCACGGCGCGCAGCCGCTGGCCCTCTTCCGCCGGCAGGAAATAGCCCATCAGCTCGACGACGTCCTGCGGGAAATTGTCGGCACCGGCCTCGAGATTGCGGCGCAAAGCACGCGCCGTGTTCATGTCCGTACCGGGCGCCCTGCCGAGGCCGAGATCGATGCGGCCGGGGAACAAGGCGGCCAGCGTGCCGAACTGCTCGGCGATGACCAGCGGCGAGTGATTGGGCAGCATGATGCCGCCGGCGCCGACGCGAATGGTTTTAGTGCCGCCGGCGACATGGGCGATGACGACTGACGTGGCGGCACTGGCGATGCCGGGCATGTTGTGATGCTCGGCCAGCCAATAGCGCCTGTAGCCCAGCCGCTCGGCATGGCGGGCAAGATCGAGCGAATTGGCGAGCGAACGCGAGGCATCGCTGCCTTCGACGATCGGCGACAGGTCGAGGACGGAAAGGGCTGCCATGTCAGGTCTCCACGATTTTTGTCTCAAGCACCCTGGCCCCGAAGGCCGTGCGGTGGGGAATAACGATGCCAAGCTGGGCCTCGAGCGCGGCGGCAAGTTCGCTGGCCGTGGCCATATGCTTCAGCGTCGCATCCCGCGAACCCGGCATCGCCGATGCAAGCGAAATAGGCGTCGAGGTCGAAGAAAGCGGCGCTCATGGGAAAGGTACCGGGCATTGACCGACCGGATATAGGCATTCGGGCCAGGGGCCGCAAACCCGACGCACCGGCTTTATACGGAGGCCTTGCTGCCTTCCTCGGCGGCTTCGTCCTCGACCGCCGCGAGATGCTGCGCCGCCAGGAAGTTGCCGACATGGCTGAGACCATCAAAGTGATCGCAGAACACCTTGACGACGACCAGCAGCGGCACCGCCATCAGGGCGCCGACAAAGCCCCACAGCCATGACCAGAAGGCGATGGCGATGAAGATCGCCACGGCGTTGATCTCGAGCCGCCGGCCGACAACCATCGGCGTGACGAACTGGCCTTCAACGATGTCGCACAAAAGCAGGAAGGCAGGCGCCAACAATGCATAAGAGATCGTGTCGAAGCTGATCAGCGCGATGATCGTGACCACAACGAGAGTGATCATGGCGCCGACATAGGGCAGGAAATTGAGCAGAGCGGCCGCGGCGCCCCAGACGAACGGGTTGGGCATGCCGAGCGCCCACAGGCCAAGGCCGATGATCGTGCCGAGACCGATATTGATGATGGTGACGGTGAGCAGATAGTGCGAGATTTCCTGTTCCACGTCATAGACGACGCGCAGCGCCCGCTTCTTCTCGGTGAGACTGGCAAAGGACTGGATGATCTTTTCATAAAACATCGTGCCCGAAGCGAGCAGGAAAAGCGACAGCACGAAAATGATGGTCAGGCTTGTTCCCGCCGACAGGATGTTTGAGGCGGCCGACGACAGGAAGCCGGACTGGGCTACCGCAACCCTTTGTACACCCGGCTCCTGAGATGTCTCGGTCAGGCCTTCAATCTGGTGCGCAATTTCCATTCCCCTCTCCAGCGGACGCCGTAGTTGCGCCAGCCGCTCGGTCAGCCGCTGGCCGATCGACGAGGTGTTGTTGATGAGGTCGATCACCGGGCCGCTCAGCAAATAGCCGGCGCTGGCGAAGAGGCAGAGGGACAGAAGCACCAGAAGCGTCGCCGAAACCGCTTCGGGAATGCCGCGCTTGCGCAGAAGCCTGACGATCGGCGTCAGCGTCAGTGCCAGCAGAAAAGCGAGTATGACCGGCATGAAGAAAGCGCGGGCGAAATAGAGCGCATAGACGGCCATGAAAATGAAGATGCCGACGAGCAGCGAGCGTATCAGATGGGTGTCGGCGCGGGCGACGATGCGCGCCTCTTCTGCTTCGGAAACGCCCGCGACCGAAGCGGTGGGGTCAACTTTCATCACGGTCCCTCGGCGTTGGCGCAACCGCTGACGAAAACGCCCCTGCCGCTCCAAGGTTCCGTTAGCCGGCGTTGACGGCGAGCTCCCAGGCGTGCGGCTCACGATAGACGCAGCCCTGCTATTACATGCCATGTAATTGAGGCCGCGCACTGGGCGGGCGTAGTACGAACAGGCTTTCGCGATGAACGGGAAAGCCGGCGGGCCGGACAAGCCAGCCGCGCAATCACATCCGAACTGGAAGAGGACAACACAATGCAGAGGTTCCACCTTCAAACCGTCGAGTCCGCGCCGGAGCAATCCAAACCCGCGCTGAAGGCGCTCGAAGAGAGGTTCGGCTTCCTGCCGAATGTCATGGCGACGATGGCGAACAATCCGGTCCTTCTCAATGGATTCGTCAACAGCTTCGGCAGCTTTCACGGCGGCAGCTTCGACGAGATCGAGAAGCAGGTCCTGCTGCTTACCAATGCCGTCACGATCAAATGCCCCTGGACCGTTGCCGCGCACTCGACATTCGCTATCGAAGACGGGATTGCCGAGAGCGAAGTCAGGGCGATCCGTGAAGGCCGGTTGCCACAGGATCCGAAATACGCCGCACTTTCGGCGCTGACAAAGGCGCTGATCGAAAACAAGGGAAACGTGACCGACGCGGACATCGACAGGTTCACCTCGGCAGGTTATTCGAAACTCCAGATCCTTGAAGTCGTAACCGGCGTGGGCGTCTCCACGATGGCGGCAACGACGACGAATATGGCCGGTACCCCGATCGAGGACCGCTTCCAGCCGCAGGCATGGTCACCTCCCTCGGCGATCGCGGCTTGAGCCGAATGACGGCGCATGGATCGCCATGCGCCGTCGAACGATAAGCGGGTGGACGCCTATCGTTGGACGGGTTGCGAGGATAGTGCATCATGAAACCGTCGAACCTCAGGACGAGCACGAGGCCTGAGCTGGGCGTGCTCCTGCGTCACTGGCGCGATGCGCGCGGCAGAAGCCAGCTCGACCTGTCCCTTGATACCGGCGTTTCGCAAAGACAGATCAGTTTCATCGAAAGCGGACGCAGCGTTCCCAACCGCGAGACCTTGATGGCGATCGCCCGGGCACTCGATGTCCCTTTGCGCGATCGCAACACATTGCTGCTGGCGGCAGGCTACGCGCCGATGTTTTCCGAGGCCGCTTGGGATTCGGTGGAAATGAAGAGCGTGACCGATGCCTTGACGCGCATCCTGCGGCAGCATGAACCGTTTCCGGCGCTGGTCATGGACCGGTACTGGAACGTGCTGATGACCAATGAGGCCGCGCCACTCTTCTTCGGCTGCTTCATCGACATGGCCGTTCGCAAGGGGCCGCGCAACATGCTGCACCTGATATTCGATCCCGACGGCATGCGCCCGTTCGTCGCCAATTGGCAGGACGTGGCGCGGAGCTTGTTCGAACGTGTCTATCGCGAATCCATCGGCCGCGTCGTCGACGAAAAGACAAAGGATTTGCTGGCGGCACTGCTGGCCTACCCGGATGTGAAAAACGAATGCAAGAACCCGGTGGCGATCGGCTTCATGCCCGTCATCCCGCTTGGGTTCATCAGGGAAGACCGTGTCCTGAACTATTTTTCGATGGTCACCACGGTCGGCACCCCCCAGACCGTCGCCGCCCAGGAGCTTCGCATCGAGTGCCTGTTCCCGGCCGATGAGGCGACCGAGATCCATCATGCCATGATGATGGATGCGGCTCGTGCTCGTGCTTCGCAACGGCCAGGCGAGCACGTCGATTGACGGGCGGGCTCTGAGCGAAGCCCGCATCTGCGGGCCCCATTCGAGATCATACGGCAGGCGACGGGGCGGGGACGGCGACGGCCGTTTCCTTGCGCACGATCGACGCCACCCTGGTGCCGTAGAGTTCAATCGCCTTCATGACCTTGGCATGCGGCATGATGCCGATCGCCATCTGCAGCAGGAAACGGTCGTTGCCGAAGATCTTGTGCTGGGCGACGATCTTTTCGGCCACCTGCTCGGGATTGCCGACGAACAAGGCGCCGCCCGGGCCGCGTGACTGGTCGAAATGCGCCCGCGAGGTCGGACCCCAGCCGCGCTCGCGGCCGATGCGGTTCATCACCTCGGCCTGCGGGCCATAGAAATCGTCGGCCGCCTTCTCGGTCGTGTCGGCGATGAAGCCGTGGACGTTGATGCTGGTGGCAAGACCCTTCGGATCGGCGCCCGCGCGCATGGCGGCCTCGCGGTATAGGTCGAACAGCGGCGCGAACCGCGCTGGCTCGCCGCCGATGATGGCGAGCGCCAGCGGCAGGCCGAGCGCGCCCGCGCGGGCGGCGGACTGCGGCGTGCCGCCGATGGCGATCCAGATCGGCAGTTTTTCCTGCAAGGGGCGTGGGTAGACGCCGCGATCGTTGATCGGCGCGCGCAGATTGCCCGACCAGGTGATCTTCACCTGATCGCGGATGGCGAGCAGCAGGTCGAGCTTTTCGGCGAACAGCTCGTCATAATCCTCAAGATTGTAGCCGAACAGCGGAAAGGACTCGATGAACGAGCCGCGTCCGGCCATGATCTCGGCCCGGCCGCCGGAAAGAAGGTCGAGCGTGGCGAATTGCTGGAAGACGCGGACCGGATCGTCCGAGGACAGGACAGTGACAGCGCTGGTCAGTTTTATGCGCTTGGTGTGCTCGGCCGCCGCGGCCAGCGCCACGACAGGTGCGGACGCGGCATAGTCCGGCCGGTGGTGCTCGCCGAGGCCGAAAACGTCGAGGCCGACCTGATCGGCCAGTTCGATCTCCTCGATCAGGTTGCGCAGCCGCTCGTGCGGGCCGATTGCGCCGGGGCCCGGCTGCGGGCTGACGTCGGCGAAAGTGTAGAGACCGAGTTCCATGTGGTGTCATCCTGGCGTTTGATTTCGCGCTAGAGTTAGCGATCGGCCCGTATCGCCACCAGAGGGTCCGACTGCGAACAGTGCGTGTCCGTTTCGGCCGCGAAGGCGTCTCCCGGCTGCAACAGCACGGAATTTCATGGCTGGCATACCGTTTTGGCGCTTGAACTCCCGGTTTTCGCGCGTATGTAAGCGTCGCGAATTGACTTCAGGGAAGTGGACTTGGCTATCTACAGGGAAAAAGACATTTTCGAGCGGCGCAACGCCGCGAACGAGGCAAAGAAGGCGCTTCTGGAGCGCTTCAAGGCAAAGCCGGCGGCGGACGATCCCGCTGTGCTGGCGCGACAGGCCGAACGCAAGGCTATCCTTGCGGCGCGTGAGATACGCGAGGCCGAGAAGGCGAGGCTGAAGCAGGAAAGGCTGGCACGCGAGGCAATCGAGAAGGCCGAGCGCGAGGCCGCAGCCGAAGCCGCACGGATCGCGGCCGAAGAGGCGGCGCAGGCGGAAGCCAGGATTCGTGAAGCCGAAGAGGCCGAGCGTATCGCGCGTCTTTTGGCCGACGAGGCCGAGCGCAAGGCCAAGCGCGATGCGCGCTATGCGGCGCGCAAGGCGCGCACCGGCAGGACACCGCCAGGCTTTACCGGCCGCTAGCCTCACCGCCGGAGCAATCTGCTTCGAGGATCAGGGTCGCTGCGAAGCGGCCCTGCATGCGTTTGTCCGCGCGCCAATTCATGCGATTGTGGACGCCGGTCGCGATGCGACTTTCGCGGAATTGCTCTGTTTGCTTCGACGCAATTCCGGACGGAAAATCGCTTCGCACTTTCCCAGGATTGCCCTGTTTGCTTCGGCGCAATTCCGGGCGGAAAACCGCTTCGCACTTTTCGTGGAATTGCTTTACGCCGCGAATTTCAGCCCCATAATGCCGCAGACGATGAGCGCGATGCAGGCGAGCCTGATCACGGTCGCCGGCTCGCCGAGCAGCCAGATACCGAGCAGCGCCGTGCCGACCGTGCCGATGCCGGTCCACACCGCATAGGCGGTGCCGACGGGCAGCGCTTTCAGCGCCAGTCCAAGCAGCGTGAGACTCACGATCATCGAGGCGACCGTGAGCACGGTCGGGACGAGCCGGGTGAATCCGTCGGTGTATTTGAGGCCGATTGCCCAGCCGATCTCGAACAGGCCGGCGAAAAACAGAAAAATCCATGACATGGGGAACGCTCCATCCAAGCATCGCAACGACGTCCGTTTCGGGACGATGCAAAGCGCGATCGACCGAGCACCGCGGAAGCCGTCCGGCTGCCGATGCCCTATCAAACAGTGGGCGGGTCGTCCCGACCGGATTTCAGGAGATGTGGGGTCGTCCCCGCACCAGATATAGGGTGTCCTAACGCCCGATCAACAAAGTGCCGGCGGTGTTTCGAACGCCGCCGGCGAACTCCATCCGAGGCACGCGACTATTTTTCCTTGAGCCTCGTTGCCTTGACCGGCGGCGCCTTGAGCGTGGGAGCAGCGGCCGGCTTCTTGGCGTCCTTCTTTGGCTTGCGGGCCTCTTTGCCTGCCTTCATCGCACCTTTTGCCATGATTCGTTCCTCCAGTTGCGGGAAGCGAAGTGAAACAAGAGAAATGCCTCTAGGCAAGGGGCTGTTCGCGGCCCTGGCCCCGAAAACCCGGCAACCTGTTTCGACGGCCTTTATGAATTCCAACCGGCGCACAGCGACTTGAACGGATGGGGTGTTGATGAGTGGTGGATCGCCGCGGAATTTCGGCAGGCCCGCAGCATGATCTCGAGGAAATCGGCTCCCACTTTTCCTGCAATTGCTCTAGACTTCGCGTGTCGGACAGGACGACAGGGAAGCAATGGCGGGGCATGGCGGCTCTCGAACGGTCATCTACGCGGCGCTCGCCGGCAATCTCGCGATCGCGCTGACCAAATTCGCCGCGGCCTTCTTCACCGGCAGTTCGGCGATGCTTTCGGAGGGCGTGCATTCGCTGGTCGATACCGGCAATGGCGGTCTGCTGCTTTATGGCATGCATCGCGCCGCACGCCCGGCCACCCGCGCGCATCCGCTCGGCCATGGCCGCGAGCTCTACTTCTGGAGCTTCATCGTGGCGCTTCTCGTCTTCGCGCTCGGCGCCGGCGTATCCTTCTACGAAGGCGTGACGCACATCATTGCGCCCGAACCGGCCGCCAATGTCAGGGTCAACTACATCGTGCTCGGCCTGTCGTTTCTGTTCGAGGGCAGTTCATGGCTGGTGGCGCTGAGGGAATTCCGCCGGCAGAAGGGCCAGCAGGGCTGGCTGCAGGCCGTGCAATCGAGCAAAGATCCAAGCGTCTACACAGTGCTGTTCGAGGACAGTGCCGCGCTTCTCGGCCTGATCGTCGCCTTTGCCGGCATATCGGCGGCGGAGATTTTCGAGATGCCGGAACTGGACGGCGCCGCCTCGATCGGCATTGCTCTGATCCTGGGTGCGACCGCGGCCTTCCTGGCGCGCGAGAGCAAGGGGCTGCTCATCGGCGAGCCTGCTTCGCCCGCGGTACAGAAAGAAGTGCTGGCGATCGCCCAGCAGGATCCGGCGGTGCAGCGGGCAAACGGCGTGCTCACGGTCCACCTGGGGCCGGAAGAGATCGTTGCCGGCCTGAGCATCGAATTCGAGGACCATCTGTCGGCGCCGGAAATCGAAGCCTGCGTGGAGCGCCTCGAAGCGCGGCTGAGGAAGGAAATGCCCGAGATCACCCGGCTGTTCGTCAAGCCGCAGACGTCAGGCACCTGGGAACAGCGACGCAAGCTGATCGAATCAGCATCCGAGTAGACTTTGAGCATAGGCTCGAAACCCGCGTCCCACGCCTCGGGATCATGCCTCTGGATCAGCGTCGCGTCGTTGCCTTGCGCCGCTGCGCCGCTGCGCCGCTGCCCCGCCAGAGCAGTTCACCGTTTCACGGAGACGGCGAACCGCTCTATGTCTTTGTTTTTGCGCATTCCATAGGAAAGCGCTACGCGCTTTCCTGGGAAAACCGTACACACTTTTCCTGGAATTGCTCTAGGATCAGCCGATCGAATTTTGGAGGACGATTATGAAGATCGACGGCGGCTGCCATTGTGGCGCCATCACCTATGAGGCGGAGGTCGAGCCGGAAAAGACGTCGATCTGCCATTGTACCGATTGCCAACAGCTGACCGGTACGGCCTTTCGTGTCACCGTTCCGGCGCCTGAAGATCACTACCGGATCACAAAGGGTACACCGAAAGTCTACATCAAGACCGTGGCAAGCGGCGCCAGGCGCGTCCAGGCCTTTTGCGCCGACTGCGGCTCGCACCTTTACGCCACGTCGGTCGGAGATGGCCCAAAGGTCTACGGCATTCGCGTGGGAACCGCGCGGCAACGCCAGGATTTGATTCCGACACTGCAAAAATGGCACCGCTCGGCGCTTCATTGGCTACCCGAATTTCACGGCATGACCACAGTGGAGGAGCAGTAGCGCCGGTCCGGTGCGGCGCCTCAGTCGTCGCCTTCGACCACCCTCAGCCTGAGCTGGCCGGTCTTTGAATCGGCAACGCGCGGGGAATCGACAACGCGAGGGCCGGGTTCCGGCTTCGCAGGGGCTGGTGACGCGATGTCCGGGCCGACATCGCCACCGGGCTGCGCGCCGAATTCCAGCGCTTCGATCTTCTGGCCGCGCTTGGTCACCTTCGACGTCGAGACGAGGATGTCGTCTATATCCTTGGCCGACTGGGCAAAATGGCCCTGCAATTTACGCACCCGCTCGTCGACACGCGAAACGTCCTCCATCAGCCGGATCACCTCGCCCTGGATCAGGTGTGCCTGCTCGCGCATGCGGGCATCCTTCAGGATCGCCTGGATGACCTGGATCGACAGCATCAGGAGCGACGGCGAGACGATGACGACGCGGGCGCGGTGCGCCTTCTGCACCACCGCCTCGAAATTTTCGTGGATCTCGGCAAACACCGATTCCGACGGCACGAACATGAAGGCGGTATCCTGCGTCTCGCCCTGGATCAGGTATTTTTCCGCGATATCGCGGATATGCACCTCGATGTCGCGGCGGAAGGCCTGCGCCGCGACCTTCTGCTGTTCGGCGCCTTCGGCGGCGCGGATGGCGTTCCAGGCTTCCAGCGGAAACTTGGCGTCGACGGCAAGCGCCGGCGCGCCGTTGGGCATGCGCACCAGGCAATCGGGCCGGCTGCCGTTGGACAAGGTCGCCTGGAATTCGTAGGCGCCGTGCGGCAGGCCGTCGGCGACGATCGCTTCCATGCGCGACTGGCCGAAGGCGCCGCGCGTCTGCTTGTTGGAGAGGATCGCCTGCAATTGCACGACCTGGCCGGCGAGCGACTGGATATTGCCTTGCGCGGTGTCGATGACGGCCAGCCGTTCCTGCAACTTGGCCAGGCTCTCATGCGTGGATCTGGTCTGCTCGGTCATGGTCTGGCCGAGGCGGCCAGTCATGGCGTCGAGGCGCTGGCCGATCGACTGCGTCAGTTCCGCCTGCCGCGCGCCGAAGACTTCCGCGATGGCGCCCATGCGGCCCTGCATCTCAGCTTGGCTTTGCAATATGCCGGCCATCCGCGCCTCGGCGTCGCGGGCATGGTCGGCGGCTTCGGCAGCGGCAGCGGCGCGCGCCTTGGCCGAGCGCCACAGCGCGACGACAAGCGCCACGAACAGGCCAAGAAACAAAATGGTGCCGAAAGCCAGCGCATGGCCGAGCGTGATCGTGGTCGCGCCAAGCCGGGCGACAGGCTCTGAAAGGATGGACGTCAGGTCGTTCATGCGCACAGCATAGACGATTCGGTCGGCCAGCACAGATCAAAACGTGAACAATCCCCCCGCGCACCGGTTGACGCCCTTTATTCAAGGTCTTAGGTGAGACGCCATGCCGATCAAGCCGCTCATCATCCTTCCCGACCCCATCCTGCGCCAGGTTTCCAAGCCGGTGGAGCGCGTCGATGCGCCCTTGCGCAAACTGGCCGACGACATGCTGGCGACCATGTATGACGCGCCGGGGATCGGGCTAGCGGCGATCCAGATCGGCGAGCCGCTGCGCATGCTTGTGATCGACCTCGCCAAGGAGGACGAGACGCCGGCGCCGCATGTCTTCATCAACCCAGAAATCCTGGAAAGCGCCGACCAGCGCTCCGTCTACGAGGAAGGCTGCCTGTCCATCCCCGACTATTACGCCGAGGTCGAACGCCCGGCTTCCGTGCGGGTCAAGTATCTCGACCGCGACGGCAAGCTGCAGGAGATGGAGGCCGAGGGGCTGATGGCAACCTGCCTGCAGCATGAGATCGACCATCTCAACGGCGTGCTGTTCATCGACCACATTTCGAAGCTGAAGCGCGACATGGTGGTGAAGAAGTTCAAGAAGCTGGCCAAGGACAAGGCTCCGGGCAGGCTGGTGGGATAGGGGACAATGCCCCTTCGCGTCATCTTCATGGGCACGCCGGAGTTTTCGGTGCCGACGTTGCGCGCGATTGCCGAGGCCGGACATGAGATTGCGGCCGTCTACACGCAGCCGCCGCGGGCCGCCGGACGGCGCGGCCTGGAGCTGACGCCGTCGCCGATACAGCGCGAGGCGGAACGGCTGGGCATCGAGACGCGCACGCCGACGTCGCTCAAGGGCGAGGCCGAACAGGCAGCTTTTCGCGCGCTGCAAGCCGATATTGGGGTGGTCGTGGCTTACGGCCTGCTTTTGCCCAGGGCGGTTCTCGAGGCGGCGCGACTGGGCTGCATCAACGGCCATGCGTCGCTGTTGCCGCGGTGGCGCGGTGCGGCGCCTATCCAACGGGCGATCATGGCGGGCGACAGCGAAACCGGCATGATGGTCATGCGCATGGAAGAAGGCCTCGACACCGGCCCAGTGGGGCTGGTTGAAAAATGCGTCATCGAACCCGATATGACCGCCGGCGATCTGCATGATCGATTGATGAGCGTCAGCGCCGCACTGATAGTGGAATCGCTGGCGCGGCTGGAAAGGAATAGCCTGGCCTTCACCGCCCAAGCGGTTGAGGGGGTGACCTATGCCAAAAAGATCGATAAATCCGAGACGCACGTGGATTGGACGCGACCCGCGGCCGAAGTCCACAATAACATTCGCGGCCTGTCGCCCTTCCCCGGCGCCTGGTGCGAGGTTGAAATCGGTGGCCGGGTGGAACGGCTGAAACTGCTTCGCTCGACGCTTGCGCAAGGCGTGGGCGAACCGGGAGGAATTCTCGACGACCGCCTGACGGTCGCCTGCGGAGCGGGCGCGATCCGGCTGGTCGAAGTTCAACGGGCGGGCGGAAGGCCCGCCGCCGCGCAAGAATTCCTGCGTGGGACCAAGATCGAAAAAGGAATGAAACTGTCATGAGCATGATGTCGATACGCACGGCGACGCCGCGGGATCGCGAGGCCATCCGCCTCGTCGAGGAACACGCTTTCGGCCAGCAGGCGGAAGCCGGGCTGGTTGACGCGCTGGTTTCCGGCGGCGACGCCGTTGTCGAACTGGTGGCGGAAGAAGACGGGCAAGCGGTTGGCCACATCCTGTTTTCGCGTCTTTTCGTCCGCGCCGGCGGCAAGGATTTCCCGGCGGTGGCACTGGCGCCGCTGGCGGTGGAGCCGTCGTTTCACGGCACCGGCATTGGCGGCGCGCTGATCCGCGAGGCTCACATCCGCCTGCGCGACGCCGGCGAGACGCTGGCCGTGGTGCTGGGCGACCCCACCTACTACAGCCGTTTCGGCTACAGCCATGCGCGTGCCGAAGGCTTCGAGAGCGACTACCAGGGCGAGGCGCTGCAGGCGCTGGCCTGGGGCGACGCTCCTGAAGCCGGCCGGCTGGTCTACGCCTCGGCCTTCACCGCACTCGCCGCCTAGGCGTATAGCCGCCCGGCATGCCGCGTTTTCGCCTCGACATCGAATATGACGGCAGCCTGTTTGCCGGCTGGCAGCACCAGGCGGACCAGCCTTCGGTGCAGCAGGCGATCGAGCTGGCGATCGAAAAATTCTGCGGCCAACAGGTCCGCTTGCGCGCTGCCGGCCGTACCGATGCGGGCGTGCATGCGACGGCCCAAGTGGCGCATGTCGATCTCGCCAAGGCCTGGCCGGACGACAAGGTGCGCGATGCCGTCAACGCGCATCTGCAGGCCGCCGGCAATCGCATCGCGATCTTGAAAGCCACGACCGTCGTCGACGGCTTCGATGCCCGCTTCTCGGCCATCGGCCGCCACTATCTCTACCGCATCCTCAACCGGCGCGCGCCCTCGGCCCTGGAAAAGGGCAAGGTCTGGTGGGTGCCGAAGCAGCTCGACGCCGCTGCCATGCACGAAGCCGCCAAAGTGCTGCTCGGACGGCACGATTTCACCACCTTCCGTTCCACGCAATGCCAGGCCGAGAGCCCGGTGCGCACGCTCGACCGTCTTGACGTCAGCCGTTCGGGCGACATGATCGAAGTCAGAGCCTCGGCGCGTTCCTTCCTGCACAACCAGGTGCGCTCGATGGTCGGCTCGCTCAAGCGCGTCGGCGAAGGCGCATGGACGGCCGGCGACCTCAAGGCGGCGCTCGAGGCGCACGACCGCGCCGCCTGCGGCCAGGTGGCGCCGCCCGACGGGCTTTTTCTGGTCGGCGTCGATTATCCCGGATAGAGTCCCGAAAGGCTCTGAGCTCCGGTGTCCGGAACCGTGATTCCAAGCAGCGCCTGCAGCCCGAACAGGACGATCAGCGAAGCGATGAACATGCCGACGAAGACAGCGGTCCCGATTGCGGCACCCCTGCCGATGGTCGCGTTGGTCATGCGCCAGGTCAACACCATCGAGAGCGCGAACAACAGCAGCGACACAAGGCTGGAGATCTGGCTCGCCGAGGTCAGGAAAAGCCTGATCAGCGCGGACGGCAGCATCAGCCAGGCGGTGATGGCCGAAGCCCAGTTCGAGGCCACGACATAGTGCACGAAGCGGCCGCCGATGCCGGCGCGCGGCGCGACCAGAGCGAGTGCGACCAGAGGCAGCACCCAGGAACCGATATCGACTGTCGCCAGCCGCAACAGCATGCTGAAGCGGCCCGCGAAGGCATCGGGATCGCCGATCTCGTTGGCGATGCCGACCCAGCCGACGATCAATGCCGGCGCCGCGACGACGATGGCGAAAAAGGAATTCCAGAAACCATCGGCAGACAGGTCGAGCAGACGCAGGCCATCGGCCCTGCCGAGCATCAGTCGCCAGGCGCCGGTCAGCGAAACTTGGGTCTCGTCCGCCGAAAGCATGCTGCTCAGTCCTGTCCGAACCAGTCTTCGATGAAGCGCTGATAGATTTGCGTCAGCGTCTCGAGATCGGCAAGGGCGACGCGCTCGTCGACCATGTGCATGGTCTTGCCGACCAGGCCAAATTCGACCACCGGGCAATAGTCCTTGATGAAGCGCGCATCCGACGTGCCGCCGGAGGTGGACAGCGCCGGCGCTCTGCCGACTACCGTCTTGACCGAGCCGCTCAATGTCTCGATCAGCCTGTCGTCGCGGGTCAGGAAGACATGGCTCGGCCTGTCGCGCCAGACGAGTTCGTAGTCGACCGGCATCTCCTTGCCGGGCCGGTATTTCTTGCGGCCCGCCGCCTGGTCGAGACGGTTGTGGATTTCGGCCTGTATGGTCTCGGCGGTCCAGCTGTCATTGAAGCGGATGTTGAAGGTGGCGGTTGCCTTGGCTGGAATGACGTTTGTGGCCGGGTTGCCTACGTCGATGGATGTCACCTCCAGATTGGTCGGCTGGAAATCCTTCGTGCCCTCATCGAAGACGGGATGCAGCAAAGCGTCGACCAAGCTCATCAGCCCGCGTACCGGGTTGTCGGCAAGCAAGGGATAGGCGACATGGCCCTGGCGGCCGTTGACGGTGACGCCGCCCGACAGCGAGCCGCGCCGGCCGATTTTTATCATGTCGCCGAGCGCAGCCGGGTTGGTCGGCTCGCCGACGATCGATGCATCCCATTTCTCGCCTCTGGAAGCCGCCCATTCGAGCAGCTTCGTGGTGCCGTTGATGGCCGGGCCTTCCTCGTCGCCGGTGATCAGCAGCGAGACCGAGCCCTTCGGACCGCCATTCGTCTCGACATGGCGCGCTATCGCGGCGATGAAACAGGCGATGCCGCCCTTCATGTCGACCGCACCCCGGCCATACATCTCGCCATTGGCGATCTCGGCGCCGAAGGGCGGATGCGTCCAGGCGGCTTCGTCACCGACCGGCACCACGTCGGTGTGTCCGGCGAACATCAGATGCGGGCCATTGCCGGAGCGCCTGGCATAAAGGTTCTCGATATCGGGCGTGCCGTCTTCCGAAAACACCGGGCGATCGACGAGGAAGCCGAGCGGTTCCAGCATCGTCTGCAACGCGGTCAGCGCACCGCCTTCGGCCGGCGTCACGGAGGCGCAACGGATGAGGGCGGCGAGGTTTGCGGCGGGATCGGTCGGCAGCGTCATGGCAAAAGCGATAGTCGAAAGCTGAAGGCCTGTCACGGCCAGACGTAGGGGCCAGGCCTATGACCGGCGATACCGCCGACATTATGGTTTTCATGTCGTATAGTCGCGGGCCCGGTGCGGAGCGACAGGATGGCAAATGGGGACAAGAGAATCGTCATTGCCGGCGCCGGCAACATCGGCTGCTATGCCGGCGGCTGCCTGGCGCTCGCCGGGCGCAAGGTGATTCTGCTGGCCCGGCCGCGCATCGAGGCGGCGCTGCGGCAAGGCGGATTGCGGGTCAGCGACCTTGAGGGCCGCGACCGGGGCCTCGAGCCGCAAGCGCTTGCCGTCACCACCGATCCAGCCGCCGCCTTGCCGGAAGCGGACGTGATCCTGGTCACCGTCAAGAGCGGCGCGACGCGGGAAATGGCTGCGCTCATCGCCGCACATGCCCCGCCGGACGCCGTGGTGGTGAGCCTGCAGAACGGCATCGACAATGCCGACAGGCTGCGCGCCGGTGTCGGCGGGCGACCAGTGCTGGCCGGCATGGTGCCGTTCAATGTCGTGCAATCGGCCGACGGCGAATTGCCGCTGCGTGTCCACCGCGCCAGCGACGGCAAGGTCATGATCGAGGACAGCGATGCCGGTCTGATCAGCCTTCTCGGCGTCGAAGGGTTCCGGGTTGAAGCCCATGCCGACATGAAAGCCGTGCTGTGGGGCAAGCTTTTGATGAATTTGAACAATGCGCTGGTGGCGCTTTCGGGCCTGCCGCTGGCGAGCGAGCTTGCCGACCGGCGCTGGCGGCTGATCCTGGCCCGACAGATCGACGAGGCGCTCCAGGCCATGAAGGCGTCGGGCATCGAGCCGGCGCGGATCGCCGCCTTGCGGCCGGCGCTGTTGCCGATAGTGCTCCGCCTCCCCGATTGGCTGTTCAGGCTGCTGGCGAGGCGGATGCTGGCCATCGACCCGGAGGCGCGTTCCTCCACGTGGGACGATCTGCAGCGCGGCCGGCCGACGGAGATCGGCGATTTGCAAGGCGCCGTTCTTCGCCTGGCGCAAGAAGCGGGCACGCCGGCGCCGACGGTCCGACGGATCATCGCCCTGGTGCGTGAGGCGGAAGCGGCCGGCAGCGGATCGCCCGGTTTCAGCGCGGATCAGGTCGCCGCGCCTGAAGCGCGTCGCGTCTGAACGATTCAGGCGACGCGCTTCAGGCCCTCATTTTCATGCATGCCGTCAGTAGCGCATGGCGACGATGGGCGCTCAGGGCTCGGCCGGTGCATTGGTGCGCTTGCCATAGCGGTTGGGTCCGGGCTGGCCCGGAAACAGGCAAAGCACGACGAAGGCGACGATCGAGACGACCGGCACGAACAGGATCAACGCCGCGATGCCGGGCTTGTCGAGGTCGTGCAGCCGCTTAACCGCCAGTGCGATGTTCGACCACAGCGAGGCGATGAAGGCGATGAAGAAGACGAACGACCACATGTTGCTCTCGGGCGAGCCTTCCGGCACCAGCGTGAAACGATAGAGCGGGAAGGCCTGGATGATGGCCACGAGCAGCCCGCCAAGAAAATAGGCCGCGCGGCTGACGCGGCCCGATGTCTTGAAGAAAAGCCAAGTGAGGTTGGATCTGTCAGGCAAGCGGGTCCCGTCCATATTGATTGACACCCCGGGTGCCTTCGAAACTCGTCAGCAGATATTTCCAGTCCATGTCACCCCTCCATGTTGAACCGGCGCGACCGATCGTCGCGCCGGCGGAAGGTGCGCCCGCTTTCCAAAAAGATCAATCGCGCAGCAATTCGTTGATCGACGTCTTGGACCGGGTCCTGGCATCGACCCGCTTGACGATGACCGCGCAATAGAGACTTGGACCCGGCTCATTGTTCGGAAACGGCTTGCCAGGCAGCGAACCGGCTACGACGACGGAATTCGGCGGCACTTCGCCGTAGAAAATCTCGCCGGTGGCGCGGTCGACGATCTTGGTCGACTGGCCAATGAAGACGCCCATGCCGAGCACCGAGCCCTCGCGCACGATGCAGCCTTCGACCACTTCCGAGCGCGCGCCGATGAAGCAATTGTCCTCGATGATGGTGGGACCGGCCTGCATCGGCTCCAGCACGCCGCCGATGCCGACGCCACCCGACAGGTGCACATTCTTGCCGATCTGGGCGCAGGAGCCCACCGAAGCCCAGGTATCGACCATGGTGCCCGAATCGACATAGGCGCCGACATTGACGAAGGACGGCATCAGCACGGCGCCCGGCGCGACGTAGGCCGAGCGGCGCACGACCGACGACGGCACGGCGCGGAAACCGGCCTTCTCGAAATCGACGGCGCTCCAGCCGTCGAACTTCGACGGCACCTTGTCCCACCACACGGCCTGGCCGGGACCGCCCTTGATGATCTCCATCGGGTTCAGCCGGAAGGACAAAAGGACGGCCTTCTTCAGCCATTGGTTGACATGCCACTTGCCATCGGCCTGGCGCTCGGCCACGCGGGCCGTGCCGCGGTCGAGCAGATCGAGCGCCGACTGGATGGCATCGCGTGTCTCGCCTCTGGTCGCCGTCGAAATCGCGTCACGCTCCTCGAAGGCCTTGTCGATGGTCTTTTCGAGGCTCGCCAGATCCGGCTTCGACATGAATTCGCTCCATTACCAGGCTGTTAAGGGGCTGAGCCTTAACCTGTTTTGAAAATCGCGCGGACCCTATGTGAAGGCAGAGTAGGGGTCAATCGCGACTGCGCCATGGGACGGCGCAAGTAAATGAAATGGACGGACCTGACATCATGACACCCATGGAAAAGGCGGGCTGGACGCCGCTGCCGCATTCGGACGAGGATCTGGAGCGGGCCAGGAGCGTGCCGGACACGCCGCAGACGCGCGCCGAGACCTACCGCCTGGCGTGGAACGATCCCGACTTCATGACGCGGCGCGAACTGCGCGCGGTCAGGCTGCAGCTCGAACTCCTGAAGCCGGAGATGATCCTGGCCGAGCGCGGTATCCGCTCGACCGTGGTCCTGTTCGGGGGCGCGCGGCTGCCTGAACCCGGCGGCGAGGCCTGGGCGGCCAAAAACGAGACGCAGAAGAAGAACCTCGAGGAAAACAGTAAATATTACGAGGAAGCCCGCAAATTCGCCCGCCTCTGCTCGCAGCAATCGGCCAGTTCATATTACCGCGAATATGTCGTGGTGACCGGCGGCGGGCCCGGCGTGATGGAAGCGGGCAATCGCGGCGCCGACGATGTCGGTGCGCCCTCTATCGGCCTCAACATCGTTCTGCCGCACGAGCAGGCGCCCAATGCCTATGTGACGCCGGAACTCTGTTTCAACTTCCACTATTTCGCCATCCGCAAGATGCATTTCGTCATGCGCGCCAAGGCCGTCGCGGTGTTTCCCGGCGGCTTCGGCACTATGGACGAATTCTTCGAGACGCTGACGCTGATCCAAACCGGGCGCATGGAGCGCGTGCCGGTGATCCTGTTCGGCAAATCCTTCTGGAAGCGGGCGATCGATCTCGACTTCCTCGCCGAGCAAGGCACGATCAGTCCCGGCGACCAGGACATCATCGACTTCGTCGACACCGCCGACGAGGCCTGGGGCATCGTCAGCCGGTTCTATAAGTTAGGGGAGTAAGGCAGTAGGGAAGTAGATGTCGAATCAGGGGCTGAGAGCGCCTCATTCTCCTACTGCCCTACTGCCCTACTGCCCTACTGCCCTACTGCCCTACTGCCCCACTGCCCTACTCCCTACTGCCTTATTCCCACGACTATCTCCGTCAGGAATCCGGCGAGGTCGTCGGTGACGAAGTCGATCTCATCTTCCTGCGCCGGATCGCGCTCCCAGATTTCGGAGAATGTCGGCTCGAAATTGCGCGGCACCACCAGGACCGTCGTCATACCCAGCGACTTCGGCACGGCCAGGTTGCGCGCGAGATCCTCGAACATAACCGCATTGTGGCCGGTGACGGCGTGGAGTTCGGCGAATTTCTCGTAGGTCTGGCGCGCCGGCTTGGGGTTGAGCCCGGCAGCGACGATATCGAAGATGTCGTCGAAATGATCAAGGATGCCAAGCTGGCGCGCAGTGCGCTCGGCATGCCTGCGGTCGCCGTTGGTGAAGATGAACTTGCGGCCGGGAAGCTGGCGAATGGCGGTGCCGAGGACGGGGTCCGGCACCAGCCAGGAATAGTCGATGTCGTGGACCTTCTCGAGGAAATCGTCGGGGTCTATGCCATGGCGCGTCATCAGCCCGTTCAGCGTCGTGCCATATTCCCGATAAAGATCCTTCTGCAGCTTGCGCGCGTCCTCGCGAGGCAGCGACAGCAATTCCCCGACATAGGCGGTCATCTTGACGTCGATCTGCGAGAACAGATTCGAATGGTGCGGATAGAGCGTGTTGTCCAGGTCGAACACCCAGTCGGTGACATGGGCGAAGCGAGCGGGGTCGGGGTGTGTAGCCATGCGACCCTTATGGCACGAAACGGACGATCTTGAAGGGGCTTTATCCACAACTTCTACGCGCCGAAAGTGGCAGAAACAGTCTCACCATTCAAATTTTAGGCATCCTGGAAAGGTGGCCTTCAGGGCTTGCTGGCACAGAGGCGGTCCAGTGGGAGCCAGCGATGAGCAGTATAATTCTGAAGTCCGCCACCATTGCTTTCGTCTCTGTCGCGGTTTCGCTCCTTCTGACCCTGATCATCGTCCCCGCTATGGGATTCCCGGTCAACCGCATGATGTGGCTGACCTCGACATTGTGTCCGCTGGTCCTTGCATGGGCGGCCTGCGCAAGCACGTTCTGGCACAGCGACAGGCTGAAGTCGGCGCATCGCGACCTTGCCCGCACCCATGCCCAGCTTGCCGCGGCGCATCGCCGGCTGGCGGAAAAGGCCAGCCGCGACGACATGACGGGCATGCTCAACCGGGAAAGCTTCTTTGCCGTGCTCAACGGCTCCCGGCACAAGCCCGATCGCGGCGCCTTGCTGATCATCGATGCCGACCATTTCAAGATGATCAATGACAGCTTCGGCCATCTGACCGGCGACGACGCGCTGCTCCTGATCGCCAACGCCATCAAGCGCGGGGTGCGCGACGGCGACGTCCTCGGCCGCATCGGCGGCGAGGAGTTCGGCGCATTGCTGGTCGGAGCCACGGAACGGGAAGCCAAGCGCGTCGCCGAGCACATCCGCCGCGAGGTCGAGCTGATCCGCTTCCGGCCCGTGGACGAGCGGACCATTCCGCTGACCGTCAGCATCGGCGGAACCCTCTGCGACGAGAGCGCCAGCGTGTCGGAGCTGATGCAGGCCGCCGACCGGCGCCTCTACCAGGCCAAACATCGGGGACGCAACCTGGTGATCCTCGACACCGACATCTCCGAGGCGGCCTGAACGGGCTGATCCAGCACACCGGCCTGTTAAGGAGTCTCTAACCCTGTTTGCACTCGGCTGCGCATTGTTCCGGCTTGCAACCAGTTTTGGCACGCTTCTGGCTTCGATGACGAAGCATGTGCCGTTCAGGAACATGCCTGGATGTTCGGGGAACATGCCTGGATAGAGACCCCGTCGAGAGACCTGTCATGAGTTTCCTTATCAAGAAGATATCGCGCCGAATGATCATGCAGACGCTGATCGCGGTGCCTGCCCTGTCGCTGTTCCGCAAATTGCCCGATGCGGGTTCTTCCGAAGCCGCCCCCGATGAGATCGTCGAGGTCAATGGCTGGATCTTGAAGCGGAGCGACCTGGCATGATCTTCGACAGTTATGAGGCGTTTCGCGCCGCGAATTTCACGCCCAGGGTCTGCGTTCTCGGCTCCGGCCCGGCCGGCACCACGATCGCCAGAAAGCTCGGCGCCGCCGGCATACCGGTCGTGGTGCTGGAGGCCGGCGGCAGGGAGTTCAGCGACATCTCGCAGGATTTCTATCGCGGCACCACGGTCGGCGATTTCTATTTCGATCTCGATATCACCCGGCTTCGGTTCATGGGCGGCAGCTCGAACCACTGGGCCGGCTGGTGCCGCGTGCTCGACAAACAGGATTTCGAGCCGAAGGCGTGGGTGCCGGACACGGGCTGGCCGATCCGGCGCAGTGACATCGAACCCTATCTGGGCGAAGTGCGCGACATCCTGGAACTGCCGGATTTCCGGCCGGACGCGCCGATCTCGGACGACATCCGCTGGGTGCAGCTGATCAAGAGCGGCGCAGTGCGCTTCGCTGAAAAATACGCCGCCGAGCTCGACAAGAGCAGGAACATCGCTGTCGTGCTCAACACCTGCGCCACCGAGCTTACCGGCGACGGCAGACGCGTGACCGGCGCCAGGCTGTGGTCACAGGGGCAGGATGCCGGCTTCTTCAGCGCCGACTATTTCATCGTGTGTGCCGGCGGGCTGGAGAATTCGCGGCTGCTTTTATGGTCGAACCAGCGCTCCAATGGCGGCGTCGTGCCGAACGCGACGGCACTTGGCCGCTACTGGATGGAACACCCGACCTTCCAGGGCGGCAACGCCATCCTGGCCGACTATGGCGCATTCGAGGTCGATGCGGCGAACGAGGCCTTCTTCTCGCCGATGCCGGCCGCGATGGAGCGGCTGCGGATCATGAATTTCGGCATCAGGCTGATCGAGACGCCCTATCCCGGCGTCAAGGACCTGATCGCGAATCTCGCTTGTACGGCGCCCAACATGGCGGAGTGGCTGTCGGGCAGGCTCAACCAGAACCTGCGCTGCGCGGCCCAGCTCTATGTCGCCTGGGAGCAGGCGCCGCTGGCCTCGAACCAGGTCGAGCTGTCGAAGACCGTGGTCGACCACGCCGGCGTGCCGCGCATCGAGCTGCACTGGAAGAAATCGGACCTGGAACGCCGCACGCTGCTCGAAGGGCTGAGGCTTTTCGGGACGACGCTAGCCCAGAAGAACCTGGGCCGGGTGCGTATAGCCGACTGGATTTCGAATGGCGGCGACTACCCGACGGACGAGGAGACGGCCGGTCACCATCACATGGGCGGCACGCGCATGGGCACCGATGTCGCCACAAGCGTCGTGGACGCCAATTGCAAGGTGCACGGCATGGACAATCTCTATGTCGGCGGCTCGTCGGTGTTCTGCACCTCGGGCCAATGCAACCCGACGACGACGATCACGGCGCTCGCCTGCCGGCTCGGCGAGCATCTCGGGAAGGTGGTCGCCGCCTGACGGTTCCGCAACCCCGCGAAATCATCTCATCTCGGCAATGCCGCGCCATATGATGGCGCCGGAGCGGCTCAAAGGCCGTGGAGAGGCGCACCAGCACGGCGGCGACGCAGCTTTCCGGAATTGCCCTACGCCCGCCGCTCCGACCGGCCGAAACGCCGTTCGAGATAGGCCTGGCCGAACTCCAGCGTGATCGACAGGATCCAGTAGATCATCGAAGCGGTGATCAGCATCTCGATATGGCGGAACTCCGTCTGGCCCATGGTGCGGGCGAGATACATGATCTCCCAGACGCCGACGACCGACACCAGGGACGAGTCCTTCAGCATGGCGATGAACTGGTTGCCGGTCGGCGGGATGATGACGCGCATGGCCTGCGGCAGGATGACCAGCGCCATGGTCCGGCCGGGGCTCAGTCCAAGCGCGGTGGCGCCTTCGCTCTGTCCGCGCGGAATGCTTTCGATGCCGGCGCGGAAGATCTCGGTCATGTAGGCGCCATAACACAGCGACAACGCCAGAATGCCGGCCGGCACCGCGCCGATCACGTAACCGACCTGCGGCAGGCCGAGATAGATGATGTAGATCTGCATCAGCAAAGGAAGGCCGCGGAACAACGAGGTGTAGAAAGTGGCCAGCCCGTACACAATGCCGTTTCCGGTCAGTTTGGCGATGGCGCCGACAAGTGCGATGGCTGTCGCGATCAGGATCGAGATCGCCGAAATGTAGAGGGTGGTGGTGACGCCCTGGGTGATCAGGAAGCCGATCTTCCTGGCGATGAAGGCAAGCGACAGGTCGAAGGAATAGAAGAACAGCATCAGGAGCACGAACAGTTCGATCCAGACGCCGGCGATCTGCTGCCGCCGGGGCAAAAGCAGCAGCAGCTTGCAATTCACCAGCACAATGAGCGCGATCAGCACTGCGGAAAGCGCGCGCGACAGGGCAGGGTTGGCCTGCAGCCAGCCGGATGCAACTGGAATCACCGAGCCGATCCAGCTTGACTTGATGCCCATCGCGTAAAGGCCGGCGGCCAACAGCGCCAGCACGAGCCCCGCCGCTGCGCGACGGGTGATCCCCGGATAGAAGAGCATCAGCCTGCCGATCATGCCGTCACCTTGTCTTTCGTGGCGGCATGACGTTCTCGCCACCAGTCCTGCGCCTGCAATTTCCAGTAGGTGAGTTGCGCGGCCGCCAGGCCGGCGGCGCCGCCGGCCCAGCTCAATCCGAATGGCGCGAACTGCCGGTACCGGTCCGAAACGCCCAGAATGCCTTCCGCAATGACTTTTCCGGCGATGGCCGTGGTGTTGAGACCATGGCCGCCGAAAGCCGTGCAATACCAGACGCCCGGCTGCAATTCGCCGATCTGGGGCATCAGGTGACGGGCATAGGACATCAATCCGGACCAGGCGAGTTCGGTCTTGAGGTCCGCAAGCTGCGGATAGGTGCCGATCATCTCGCGGCGCAATTCGCGCGCCAGCGCGTCGGCGGAAGCGGCGCGCGTGGTGATGCGCCCGCCCCACAAAAGGCGATTGCCGCCATCGACCAGCCGATAATAGTCGCCGGCCCGCCTGTTGTCGCCGACCGCGTCCGTGGTCGCAACGGCTTGCGCGACCAGGCGCGGCGCCGGCTCGGAAACCATCACATAGGTCGCGATGGGCAGGAAGGCGCGGTGGAGCTGACTGAATACCGGGCCGGTGTAGCCGCCGGTAGCCAGCACGACGCGAGTTGCCCGAAGCATGCCCTCTCGCGTGCGCAGCATCTTTTGCGGCCCCGACAGATCACATTGCACGACTTCGGAGCTCTCATGGATGCTGCCGCCAAGCCGCTCGATCTCATCGGCCACGGAACGCAGATAATTGAGCGGATGGATGTGAAAGGCTTTCGGGTCGCGAAGGCCCTGATAGTAGCGAGCCGATTTAAGCACCAAACGGACGTCTTCTCTGCGCAGATATTGAAGCTCGTATCCGTGGTCGCGCGCCGTCTGGTCGGCATAGGCCTTGAGCGCGTCGCCATCGTCGTAGCGCAGGACGCTGACCAGCCCGTCGCGCGGCATGGCGGCCGATATGTCGAGCGCCTCGATGGTGTGACGCACGAATTCGACGCCCTCGATCGACAGCCGGTGCAGTTGCCGCGCGGCCTCCTTGCCGACGCGCGCGGCAATGGTGTCGCCGCCGGTGGCGAAGCCAGGGGTGACGAAGCCGCCATTGCGGCCGGAGGCGCCGAAACCGACGACCTGGGCCTCGAGCACGGCGACGCGCAGCCCGGAACGCGACAGCTGCAGCGCCGTGGTCAGGCCGGCCAGTCCCCCGCCGACGACGGCCACGTCACAGTGCGCTTCGCCGCGGAGCGGGGGCCTGATCTTCCGGTCGGTCATGGTGCGGGCGTAATAGGTGTCCGGATAGGCCATCGGCGACTTTCAACTGCATCCCGCTCAGAGTCAGGAAAAGCGCGTAGCGCTTTTTCCTGGGGAATTGCGCAAGAACAAAGGTTTGGAGAGGGGTGGCGATTGTTTCAAACGCTGCACCGCTCCGGCATCTGACGCGTGATGCCCGCCGGCAGCCGAGCGGCGGCCGGCGAGCGATCCAACGTCATTTGGCGCTGTAGTCCTTGCCGTACCATTTCGTGGTCAGTGCGGCGAGCGTGCCGTCCTTCTTCAGCTCGGCGATGATGCCCGAAACCTTTGCGGTCCACTCGGGATCGTTCTTCTCGGCGATGACCACGAGCGGTTCCCGGAAGGCATATTCCCCTTCGAGTATCTTCACGGGATAGCCGTTCTTGATGGCGTTCTGCGCCGTCTGCTCCGGCGCGATCACGGCATTCAGGCGAACACCGTCGCCGAGCCGCAGGTCATCGAAGGGAAGCATGGAATCGGCGAAGGTGCGTATCTCGCCTGGCTCCAGCTTGTATTCGACGGGAGGCAGGCCGGGCGCGTCGATCTCAAGCTTGCGGCGGATGAAATCCTCCGAGGTGGTGGCCGTCTCGACGCCGATCACCTTGCCGTTGAGATCGGTGACCGACTTCGCGGTGCTGTCCTTGTGCACGACGTAGACATAGGGGCTGTAGTAATAGATGCCGACAAAATCGATCACCTTGGAACGAGCCTTGGTCGGCGTGACCGAGCCGACGCCGAGGTCGTAGCGCCCTTGCCAGCGGCCGCCGGTCAGCGTCGCCCAGTCGGGGGTCTCGAAGGAGACCTCGACCCCCAGCCGTTTGCCGATCTCGCGCGAGACGTCGATGTCGAAGCCGGCGAGCTCGTTGCTGTCATTGAGAAAGCTTTGCGGCGGCCAGGCGGCGTTGGTGGCGACGACCATCGCCTTCTTCGACGTGACGCGATCCAAAGTTTCTCCGGCCATTGCCGCCGTCGTGATCGCGAATGTCGCGGCGGCAAGAATGGCGAAATCGAGCAGTTTTTTCAAGGTTATCCTCCCTTATGGATGCAGCGGAAATGATTTGTGCCTGCGTCGGGCACCAGTGGTTGTTGCGACCGCGACGTCTCCGCGGCGTCGGCTTGCGGATGCAAGTCCAACGCGGCTCGGTGTCGATTTGCGTCCATCGCAGCCGAAGCTGTTCCCCCTCATGGACTGGCGTTTGTGACAGTTGACACTCATGTCGCGAAAAGCAGGGTTCCACCCGGCGAAATGCCGGATAATGGCAGCCATGCAGTCATTGCGTGCCGTGAGGCGGCAAAATGCCGGATATTTCCGCCTTGCGCAGCCTGCACCGGCGGTTCCTCAGGATTGTCGCGGAGGTGGTTCAGCCGATAGGATCGCGTCGAGGGATTGACGGTTCCGGGGCGGATCGAAGGAGAGGATTGATTGTGGAATTGACCGAAAAAGATCGCCAGCTGCTCGCGCTGATGCAGAAGAACGCGCGTGAGCCGGTCGCATCACTGGCGCGTCAGCTCGGCGTATCCCGGACTGCCTTGCAGGAGCGCATACAAAAGCTCGAGGCGGGCGGCGTCATCGAAGGCTACGCGGTGCGGCTGACCAAGGAGGCGGCTCAGAATTCCGTCCACTGTTTCACCTTCGCCGCCCTGAACAACAAGAGCTACCCGGACGTCTCCAGAAAGATCAAGGCGATGGCTTCGATCCAGGCCGTCTACGCCATAACCGGCGAGTGGGACCTGATCATCCATGTCGCGGCCGAGACGCTCGAGAAGCTGAACCGGGAAGTGAACGCGCTGAATGAAATCGGCGGCATCGTCAAAACCGCTTCGCATGTGGTGATGGAGACGAAGTTCAACCGCAACATCTATGCCGCACTATAGGAAGCGAGGTTTCGCTCGCCCCGGCCATCCAAATCCGGCTAGAGCAATTCACCGTCCCATGGAACGCTGAACTGCTCTATCTCTTTGTTTTTGCGCAATTCCCAAGGGAAAGCGCTGCGCGCTTTTCCCGGGGAAACCGTGCACACTTTTCCTGGAACTGCTCTAGACAGTCGCCGGGTCGAGTGCGGGCTCGCCCATGCGGCGAGCGACGATCGCCGCGAAATCGGCGGTCTGGAATGTGTCGCGCAGCGCGTCGAAGGACGGCAGCACGAAATAGACGCGCTGGAACTTGTCGATTTCGTAGCCCGTACGCATCACCGTTTCCAGGTCGAAAGGCGCATGGTGCGCATCCTTGCTTTCGACCGCGAACTGCAATTCCGTGAAGGATGACATCAGACCGGCGCCGAAGGCCTTCAGCGGCTGACCACTCTCCTGCATGAGGCCGTATTCGGCCGTGTACCAGTAGAGCCGGCTGATCATTTCGTCGCCACCGAGCGCGATGATATCGCCGGCCTTCTGGCCATACATCTGCATGAAGTCGGCGAAGACCGGCTGCGACAGCACCGGCACATGGCCGAAGAAATCATGGAACATGTCGGGTTCGACGATGTAGTCGAGCTCCTGCTGCGTCCGCAGCCAGTTGGTGACGGGGAAACGGCGGCTGGCGAGATGGTCGAAGAAGGGCGCGGCCGGGATAAGCCCTGGCACGGCGACGATCTCCCAACCAGTCAGCTTGCGCAACTTGGCACTGACTTCGTCGAAGTCCGGGATGCGGTCGAGCAGGCCGAGCTTGTCGACGCCGTCGAGATAGGAATGATGGGCGAGCTTGCGCGTCAGTTTCGTCTGGCGGTCGCACAGTGTGCGCCACACCGCCTGTTCCTCGGCGCTGTAGTCATAGCCCTGCGCCACGGTGAAATCGGCACGGCAGACCGAGTAATCGCCGCGCAGCCCTTGAGCCGCGCAGTCGCGGGCATATTCGGCAACGCTCATCGTCGTCATGGTTTTTCTCCTCCAATCTTGAATTCCGGATTCTACCCAAAGCTAACCGGATTTGCGGAGGCAAATCGGTTTTGGTGATGGCCGGAGTGAGGACTTTTGGATAACATCCACTCAGAATGTGCCATAGCGGAGTGAAAATGCCTCAATTCGACGATTTCGAGATCAAGATGCTCGATATCCTCCAGCGCGACGGACGCAAGCCGGTCTCGGAGCTGGCGCAGGAGATCGGCCTGTCGACGACACCTTGCGCGCGGCGCTTCGAGGCGCTGCAGGAGGCCGGCATCATCAAGGGCTTTGCCGCCGTGCTCAGCCGACGTGCCGTCGGCCTGACGGTCGAGGTGTTCATCCAGGTGCGGCTGGTCAGCCACAGCGACGGTTCGCCCGAGAGCTTCATCGCCGCGGTCCAGCGCATGGACGAGGTATCATCCTGCTGGACGATGACCGGCGACCACGACTTCCTGCTGCACGTGATGGTGCCGTCGGTCGACGAACTTAATGCCTTCGTCATGCACCGGCTGATGCGGCTCGACGGTGTGCGCGACGTGCACACGCAACTCGTGCTGCAGAACATCAAGGGACCCGGCCACGTGCCGCTCGGGCATCTGCGGCGGTGATGGCGCCGGCAGCATGGCGGATCATCCATGAAGAGGTCCGCCATACGCAGATGCGGCGGCGGGTCTGGTTCCACGAGTCTGGGGATTCTGACGCGCCACGGCCGGGTGAAGATGGCCCGACGCTGGCCGATTTCCGGGGCGCCGCAGGACGCGCAAGAGCAATCGATGATGTTCGAACGGACGGCACGGAAACCTGCCGTGCTCGCGGCCATGCATTCGCACCGCGCCTGACTTATTCACGCTGGCCGTTGTCAGGCTGTGCGCTATTTCCTGGAAGCGGAGGGTGTCCGGCAGGAGGGAGCGATGGAGCTTGTCACCCATAAAAAGATGAAAGAGGGCCGGCTGATGCCTTGGGGAAAAGGCACCGTCGTCAGCGGCGCCAGGGGCTATGTCTTTCTCGCCGGCAATACGGGCACGGCCGAAGATTACGACCCGTCGACGGGCAAAGGTGGCGCCGTCGGGGACGCGGCGACGCAATGGCGCTCCATTTTGACGACCATCAAATCGGACCTGGAGGAGCTTGGCAGTTCGCTCGAGCATCTCGTCAAGATCACCCAATATGTCAAAGGACCGTTTCCGGACGGCGGCGTTCTGAGTTCGCCCAATTTCCGGCTGGACGTCATGGACGAATTCTTCGCCGCGCACTGCCCGAAGCACTGCAGCTACAACAATCCGCCGCCCTCGGAGGTAATCGGGGTTGCCGCACTTGCGCATCCCGATCTCGTCATCGAGATCGTGGCGATCGCCGCTCTGCCGGACTAGCGCCCGGCGCGGCAGCCCACAATTATCAGGGCACGATCAGCGTGCCGGCGCCATGCTCGGTGAACAGTTCGAGCAGCACCGAATGCGGCGTCTTGCCGTTGAGGATGACGACGCCTTCGACGCCGCGCTCGATCGCCTCGATGCAGGTCTCGACCTTCGGGATCATGCCGCCCGATACCGTGCCGTCCTTGATCAGCGCCCTGGCCTCGGCGACCGTCAGCTCGTCGATCAGCTTCTTGTTCTTGTCGAGCACGCCCGGCACATCGGTGAGGAACAGAAGACGCGAGGCCTTGCAGGCGCCGGCGATGGCGCCGGCGAAGGTATCGGCATTGATGTTGTAGGTGTGTCCGTCGCGGCCGGGCGCCACCGGCGCCAATACCGGGATCATCTCGGAGCGCGCCAAAAGGTCGAGCAGGGTGCGGTCGACCTCGACCGGCTCGCCGACGAAGCCGAGATCGAGCACGCGCTCGATGTTGGAGTCCGGATCGATCATGGTCTTGCGCGCCTTTTCGGCGAAGACCATGTTGCCGTCCTTGCCGCACAGGCCGATCGCCCATTCGCCCTCGGCGTTGATGAGCGCGACGATCTCCTTGTTGATCGAGCCCGCCAGCACCATCTCGACGATCTCGACCGTCTTCTGGTCGGTGACGCGCAGGCCGCCTTCGAATTTGGATTCAATGCCCATCTTGTTGAGCATGGCGCCGATCTGCGGCCCGCCGCCATGGACGACGATCGGGTTGACGCCGGACTGTTTCAACAGCGCGATGTCGCGCGCGAAGGCTTTGCCGAGTTCGCTGTCGCCCATGGCGTGGCCGCCATATTTCACCACCACCGTCTTGTTCTCGTAGCGCTGCATGTAGGGCAGCGCCCGCGACAGCAGGGCGGCCTGCATTTCGGCGGTGGCGGCAATGTCCGTCATCGGCGTGGTTCCCTGGTTTTTGATTTCATGCCTGCCGTTGTCCCAAAATCGCATTTTTGGGCGACATGCATCAGGTAAAGACGGCGGCGTCTTAGCGGGAATTGCCGCGGGCCGCAAACGGCTTTGCTGTCATATTCGGGCGGCTCACGACCTCGTCATCGCTTAAGGCACCATAAGCGGCGCCCTGCGGCCCAGCCAACCGGATATCTTCTCCATCTGCGCGGCCAGGGACAAAAGCGTCTCCTCGTCACCGGGCCGGCCCGCGGCCTGGATGCCGAGCGGCAGGCCGGCTTCGGTGACGTGGATGGGCATCGCGATGGAGGGCTGGCCGCTGACATTCTGGATCGCCGGCCAGTGGGTGAACCACAGGCTCTTGTCCATCAGCTGGCCGAACAGCGGTTCGATCCTGAGCAGCGCCGTGAGGCGAAGCTTGTCGAGCATGTTCTCGATGAGCTCGTCGGCGCCCTTCGGGTCCATCGCGCCGCAAGCGAGCGGCGGGTGGGCGATAACAGGCATCAGCACGGCGTCGTAACGCGCCGTCTCCGCAATCAGTTGCCGCGAGGCGGCATGCAGCCGCTGCAAGCCTGCATAGGTCTCGCCGGCCGAGACCATTTCGCCCAATCGGCCGAGCACCCGCGTCGCGCGCTCGATGTCGCCGGTGACGGTGCGGCCGATGCGCACCGCCTCGGCCCGCAACATGCCTGCGACAGCCGAGGCAACCGTTCTGCAGAAATCTGCGAAGAAGTCGCGACCGATGGAGGGCAAATCGATTTCCTCGACGCTGTGGCCGCCCTCGCGCGCGAGCGCCACCGCGGTATCGAGCGCTTTCAGTGTCTCGGCCGAAATCGGCAGCCCGAGCGGAGAGTTCCGGTACATTGCGAGCTTGAGCTTGCCGGGATCGCGCGCGGCAGCCGCGGCGAACGCACCCTTCGGCGGCGACGCGGCATAGGGCGCGAGCGGGTCGGGGCCATGGGTGAGGTCAAGCAGCATGGCGCAATCGCGCACCGAGCGGGTGACGGCATGGTCGACCACCATGCCGTACCAGCTTTCGCTCACCAATGGCGACAGCGGGACACGGCCGCGCGAGGTCTTGAGGCCGACCAGCCCGGTGCAGGCAGAAGGCACGCGGATCGAGCCGCCGCCATCGGAGGCATGCGCCACCGGCACGACGCCGGCGGCGACCAGTGCCGCAGCGCCGCCGGACGAGCCGCCGCTGGTGTGGCCGGTGTTCCAGGGATTGCGGGTGATGCCGAAGGCTTTTGATTCGGTCATCAGCCGCAGCCCGTGTTCGGGCGATGTCGAGGTGACGATGGGTATCAGCCCGGCGGCGAGATAGCGTTCGGTCAGCACCGAACTGACCTCGGGCACCCAGGCGGGGATGCGGCTGCCGCCATGCGACGGCACGCCCTTGATGGCGATGCCGAGATCCTTGATGGCGAAGGGCACGCCGGCCAGCGGTAGGGAACGATCGATGCCCTTCGCCCGGCTGCGCGCCGCATCGTAGAGTGTCTCGGCCGTGGCATTGATTTCAGGCCGGCTGGCCTCGGCGCGCACGATCGCCGCGTCGACCAGTTCGACCGGCGAAACCTCGCCCTTGCGCACCAACGTGGCAAGGCCGGTGGCGTCTTCTTCCCACAGCACCCGTTCGACCGACATGCGCGCTCCCCCGATCCAGGCAAGGTAACCAGCGGCCAATCCGTTGGCAATCGAGCGATGGAACGAGTGCGGCGCGGCGCGGAAAGCTTTGGGTGCACGGAAACTTGCGTCGTTGCAAATACATCGCAATCCCCTAATTTGCCGACATGACGCCACAGGAGATCAGCAATCTGATTGTCCGAACTTCGATGAAGGACCGGGCTTCGTTCGATCTGCTGTACCGGCAGACCAGCGCGAAACTTTTCGGTGTCTGCCTTCGTGTATTGAAGGACCGGGGAGACGCCGAAGAGGCGCTTCAGGAGGTCTTCGTCAAGATATGGACGAAGGCGGACCGTTTCGCCGTCTCGGATCTAAGCCCGATTTCCTGGCTGGTGGCCATCGCGCGCAACCATGCGATCGATCGTATCAGGGCGCGGCGGGAACCTGCTGCCTATATCGATGCCGCGCTCGATGTGGCCGATCCGGCGCCGGGACCGGAGGCCATGACCGTGGCAGGTGGCGAGTCCGAGCGCATCTACCATTGTCTCGAGGAATTGGAAAAGGGCCGGGCAGCGGCTGTCCGGGGCGCCTATCTGAACGGCGAGAGCTATGCCGAACTGGCGGAGCGCCATGGCGTGCCGCTGAACACGATGCGAACCTGGCTGCGGCGCAGCCTGCTGAAGCTCAGAGAGTGTCTGGAAAGATGACGCTGGCGGACGATGACGGACCGGAACATGGAGGCGACGACCTGTTCGCCGCCGAATACGTTCTTGGCGTCCTGACAGCGGAAGAACGCCAGATCGCGTCCCGCCGCATCGATGGCGACGCCGCATTCGCTCGGCTTGTCGATGCCTGGGAGGCCCATTTTTCGCCCTTGGCCGTCGACTATCCCGGGACAGAACCTCCGATCAGGGTCAAGGAGGCGATCGATCGCCGGCTGTTCGCCTCGCAGCCTCGCGCCGGCCTATGGTCGAGCCTCGCCTTCTGGCGCGGCCTTGCCGCCGCCGCCATCGCGGCGCTGGCGGTCTACATCGCCTTGCCTTTCATCAACCCGCCGCTCCAACAACCACAGCTTGTCGCCTCGCTGGCCGCCGAAGGCAGCGACGTCAGATACCTCGTCGTCTATGACGCGGCGCATCATGAAGTCGGCCTTTCACACGTTTCGGGTGAGCGGGCCTCCGGCAAGGACTTCGAACTGTGGGTGATCGCGGGCAAGAACGCGCCGGTTTCGATGGGCGTCATCCCGGCCGGGAAGGCTGCGCATGTGACGGTTTCGCCGGCCGTGCAGCAGAAACTTGCGCAAGGCGCCGTGCTGGCGGTCAGCCTCGAGCCTTCAGGCGGTTCGCCGACCGGCCAGCCGACGGGACCGGTGGTCGCGGCGGGCGACCTGAAGGGCATCTGATGGCTCCCCGCCCGGACCGTCAACTTACAAAATAGTGAAGTCTATTTTTGCATGGATAACCGCGGACCAAATTCCCGCGGTTGGATCAGCCTATCTGCCGAAATCACTGGACCTCATTCGGAAGAAAATATTTCTTTCATAGAAAGCGAAACTAAGTTTTTCATGGTCCGTATCTCCTCGCGTTCCCAATGATGGGGAAAAAACAACCCGAGGAGACTTACATCATGCGTAAACTCGCCACCCTTTTGCTCGCCGGTACGATCGGCCTCCCAGCGCTCGGCACCATCGCCTATGCCGCCAATCCGATGGTCGGGGGCGCACCCATGTACGCCAAGAAGAACATCATCGAGAACGCCGTCAATTCGAAGGACCACACGACGCTGGTCGCTGCCGTCAAGGCAGCGGGCCTGGTCGACACGCTGCAGGGTGCCGGGCCCTTCACCGTCTTCGCTCCCACAAACGAGGCCTTTGCAGCACTTCCGGCCGGCACGGTCGAAACGCTGCTCAAGCCCGAGAACAAGGACAAGCTGACCCAGATCCTGACGTGCCATGTGATCGCGGCGAAAGCGATGGCCGCCGACGTCGCCAAGATGGCCAAGGCCGATGGCGGCGCGCATGTGGTCAAGACCGCCGGCGGCTGCGAGCTGACGCTCAAGGCCGACAAGGGCAAGGTCACCGTCACGGACGAGAACGGCAATGTCGCCCATGTGACGATTGCCGACGTCAGGCAATCCAATGGCGTCATCCACGTCATCGACAAGGTTCTTTTGCCGAAGATGTAACATACGGCTCGCTGCCGGCGAACAGGCAGCAAGGCTCTCCTGCCGGTGCGCGGCTTCGTACACGCGTTGCGCCGGCAGGCGTCCGCTTCGCACTGTGGCTCCATCCAGGAGGCTGGTGCGGGTAACGTTCGGCCCTCAACGGCTTTTGATTTTCAGCCGAGCGTTGAATGTGGCAAACAGACAGCAGGAGGATTGGCCATGAACCGTCGCGACTTTCTCTTGAGCGGCGCCGCCGCCATCGGCGTGATCGCCGGCACGGCATCTCTGCTGCGCATGGGCGGATCGCAGGATGCACGTGCGGCGGAGACCTTCGAAGTCACCAAGACCGATGCCGAATGGCGCGCGATCCTGTCTCCCGCGGCCTTTGACGTGCTGCGCAAGGAAGGCACCGAATATCCCGGCACCAGCCCATTGCTCAACGAGCACCGCAAGGGCGTCTTCGCCTGCGCCGGCTGCGACCTGCCGGTTTACTCCTCCGAGACGAAGTTCGATTCCGGCACCGGCTGGCCGAGTTTCTGGCAGGAGATCGCCAATGCCGTCGGCAAGACGCAGGACCGGTCGCTCGGCATGACTCGCACCGAAGTCCATTGCCGCCGCTGCGGCGGCCATCTGGGCCATGTCTTCGACGACGGCCCGCCGCCGACCGGGCTGCGTCACTGCATCAACGGCGTGGCGCTGAGCTTCAAGCCCGCCACAGCCTGAGACCATGCGGCCGCGATATGAAAAAACTCCGGGCTTGCGACCCGGAGTTTTTTAGCGGTCAGTCATTTCGGGCGTGGACTGGAGGAGCTTCCCGAAACGGCTGCCCGTGTTTCCTTGCTTTCAGCGCGATTCCGGACGCAAACCGTTTCTCCCCGGTATTGCCCTGGTGTCAGTGCCCGCCGCCACCACCGCCGGCGGCCACCGGTTTGCGGATCATCATGGTGAATAGGCCAAGCGTCGCGAACAGCACCGTCAGCATGTAGAACACGTCCATGAAGGACAGCAGCGCCGCCTGCTGCTGGACCATGCCCGACAATTTCGAGATCGCCGCGCTGGCCGCATCCAGCCCGGCGGTCTGCTCGAAATTGAGCGTCATGTTCTGAAGCTTCTGCTGCGCGGCCGCACTTCCCCACTGCACGTGCTCGGAGAGCCTTGCATAATGGAAGGCATTACGGTCGATCAGCACCGTGTTGATCAGGGCGAGGCCGACGGCACCGCCGAGATTACGGGTCAGGTTGAACAGGCCCGATGCATTCTTCAGCCGCTCGGGCGGCAGCGTGCCGAGCGCGATGTTGTTGATCGGCACCATGCACAGCATCATCGAACAGCCGCGCAGGATCTGCGGGATGAGCAGCTCGTAGAAATCCCAGTCGGCGGTCAGGTGCGTCATCCACCATGTTCCGGTGGCAAAGCCGAAGAAGCCGATCATCATCATCAGGCGCGGGTCCATCTTGTTCGACAGGATGCCCGAGACCGGCGCGGTGAAGAACATCGCCAGGCCGCTGACGAACAGCGCCTCGCCGATCATCATCGAATCGTAGCCGCGAATGCGTCCGAGGAACACGGGGTAGAGATAGGTGAGACCGTAGAGGCCGATGCCGATGACGAAGGAGAACAGCGAGCCGAAGGCGAAGTTGATATTGCTGAACGCCTTGAGATCGACGATCGGCTCCTCGGCGGTGAATACCCGCCAGAAGAACAGCACCGCACCGAAGGTCATGACGACGGCGCAGATGAACACCGCCTGATCCTGCAGCCAATCATTGTTCGGGCCTTCCTCGAGCACATATTCCATGCAGCCGAGGAACGCCGCCATGCCGGCAAGGCCCCACCAGTCGAACTTCGAGAACAGCTTGAGGTTGGGCTTGTCGAAGTCGATCAGCGACCAAGCCGCCGTCGTCACCAGGATGCCGGGCACGACATTGACGAGGAACAGCCAGTGCCAGGACATTGCGTGGCTGATATAGCCGCCGACGGTTGGGCCGATTGTCGGCGCCAGGGTGGCCACCAGGCCGATCATCGGCGACACGACGGCACGGCGCGACGGCGGGAAGATGGTGAAGGCGGCCGCGAAGACGCTGGGGATCATGCCGCCGCCGATAAAGCCCTGGACGGCGCGATAGACGATCATCTGGTCGATGTTGGTGGCGGTCGCAGCGAGCGCGCTGGCGGCGGTAAAACCGGCCGCCGAAATTGTGAACAGAACGCGCGTCGACAGCATCCGGCTGAGAAAGCCGGACAGGGGGATCATGACCACCTCGGCGATCAGATAGGCCGTCTGCACCCAGGGGATCTCGTCGGAACTGGCGCTCAGGCCAGCCTGGATCTCAGCCAACGAGGCCGAGACGATCTGGATGTCCAGGATGGCCATGAACATGCCGAACACCATCGCCAGGAAGGCTATGACGCGCCGCGTCGAGATGGTGTCAGGCACAGCCGGCCTCGCCGGCGGCGCTCCTGCGGTCAGGGTTGCGGTGGCCATGGCGTTGCTCCCAGGAGCGCGCTCAGTTGGTCGCGGCCGGCGCGGTGCGGCTGTCGACGGCGACAACGACGCTCAAGCCGGCGCGCAGCCTGCCGCTCTTCAGAGCATCGGCCGGCACGTCGATGCGGACCGGGACGCGCTGCACCACCTTGGTGAAGTTGCCGGTGGCGTTTTCCGGCGGCAGCAGCGAGAACACGGCACCCGAGGCCGGCGCCAGCGACGAGACGGTGCCCTCGATGGGCTCGCCGTCGATGGCGTCGACCGAAATCCTGACCTTTTCGCCGGGCACCAGCCGGGCAAGCTGGGTCTCCTTGAAGTTGGCAACGACGTAGAGCTTGTTCATCGGCACGATGACGGCGAGCTTCTGGCCGGGGCTGACGAGGTCGCCCTGCTCGACGGAACGGTTGCCGACGACGCCGTCATAGGGCGCCTTGAGCACCGTGAAGGACAAGTCGCGCGCGGCCTTGTCGCGGCTGAGCTGCAAGGACGCCAGCGTGCTTGCCGATTCAGCACGCTGCGCCTCCAGCACGCCGATATTGGCTTGTGCTGCTGCGATCTGCGCGTCGGCGCCGACGAGAGCGGCGTTGGCCTGGTCGAGCGCCGTTTGGGCGTCGTCGAGTTGCGCCTGCGTACCGACATGGGTCTTGAGCAGTTGCGCGGCGCGCTGCTGGGCGCGCGCGGCATTGGCCGCCGCGGCCTGGTCGGCGGTCTTAGCGGCCTGCGCCTGCTGCAAGGAGGCCTGCGCCGCCTTGGTCTGCGCATCGATGCGATCGAGCGTCCTGGCCAGCGTGGCGATCTGCGCCTCGGCCTGGGCGACCGCTATTTTGTAATCACCGTCATCGACCGTCAGCAGCGGATCGCCGGCCTTGACCTGCTGGTTCTCGCTGACCTTGACCTGATCGACATAGCCGGAGATCTTGGGCGAAATGAAAGCCATGTCGGCCTGGACATAGGCGTCGTCGGTCGAAATCATGAAACGGCCGGTGGTCCAGTAATCGTAGCCGTACCAGGCGCCGGCGCCGAGCAGGGCGACGCCGATGATCGGCAGCAGGAGAGAGCGCACGGAACGCTTCTTCTTCGCCGGAGTTTCCGCCGGAGGTGGCGCGGCGACTGGCTGGACGGGAACTTCCGGTGCTTCCGTCGCCGGAGCAACCTTGGCGTTGGGGAAAGGACGGACTTCGGCGGTGGACGGCGCGTTCGAGGACATGACATCTCTCTAAGTTATAATACTGAACCGTTCGGTTCGATCCGGCCGTTGACATAGCGCCTAAAGAGGACCATATCAAGAGGCAATCGAACCGCTTGGTTCGAATTATTTTCGAGGTGTGACTTTAATGGCCGACACAACGCCCGACGTCGAAAACGACAATTGCGGCGACCTGCTGGACAGCTTGCGTCGCGGCCGCCCGGCAGCCGGACAGGATCCGGTCAAGCGCAGCCAGATCATCGATGGCGCCCGCCGGGTCTTTATCGACAAGGGCTTCGAGGCGGCCTCGATGAACGACATCACGCGGGAAGCCGGCGTGTCGAAAGGCACCATCTATGTCTACTTCGCCAACAAGGAAGAGCTGTTCGAGGCGCTGATCGAGGAAGAGCGCGGCACTATCTTCAAGAACATGTATGACGTGCTCGACCGTGCCGACGACCTGCGCGAGACGTTGGTGAAATTCGGCAAGGTCCTGTCCATGAAGATCACCTCGGCCAAGGTCATCCAGGCGCAGCGCACGGTGATCGGCGCCTCCGACAGGATACCCGACATGGGCGCGCGGTTTTACGAACGCGGTCCCAAACGCGGCCACGACAAGGTCGTGACCTTCCTCAACGCCGCCATCGACCGTGGCCTGCTCAAGATCGACGATGTCGACCTTGCCGCCTATCAATTCACAGAACTGTGCCTGGCCGGTCTTTTCCGGCAGTGCATCTTCGCCTATCGCGCCAAGGCTCCGAACCAGGACGAAATCGACCATATCGTCAGGTCGGGCGTCGACATGTTCCTGAAGGCCTATGGCACCGAAATGCTTGCCGCGGAGGAAAGCCACAAGATGATCGCCCTGGAGGCGAAGGCTTAACCCGGCTTTTTGTGCCGCTAACCGCCATTGGCCGCGAGCACGATCGCGGCGCGCAGCTCCTCCAGGCCCTCGGCCTTTTCCGATGACGTCGCCAGCACGAAAGGAAACGCAGCCGGTCGCTTCTTGATCTTGGCAAGCGTCTCCTCAATCAGCCGCGGCACGCCGGCGGCCTTGATCTTGTCGGTCTTGGTCAGCACGATCTGGTACGAAACCGCCGCCTTGTCGAGCAGCGACAGCACCTCGTCGTCCTTGGCCTTGATGCCGTGGCGGGCGTCGATCAGCACATAAACCCGCTTCAGCGTGACGCGGCCCTTGAGATAGTCGAAGACCAGCTTCGTCCAATCGTCGACCTTTTCCTTGGGCGCGGTGGCATAGCCGTAGCCCGGCATGTCGACCAATGCCATTGGCGGCAGGTCGGCGCCCTCCCCCGAATATCCGTCCGGCACGAAATAATTGAGTTCCTGCGTGCGCCCCGGCGTGTTGGAGGTGCGCGCCAGGCCCTTCTGGTTGACCAGAGCGTTGATCAGCGACGACTTGCCGACGTTGGAACGGCCGGCAAAGGCGATTTCCGGCGGCCCTTCCGGCGGCAGGAATTTCATGGCGGGCACACCGCGAATGAATATCCACCCGCGGGTAAACAGGTCCGCGCCGATCGTGGTGCTGTATTGAGCGTTCAAGCTGCTGTCTCCAGAAGAGAAATATCGGCGCCCCTGATGGCATCGAGGTTGCGGCTGATCTTGTCCACCGGCCAATCCCACCATGCCACCGCCAGCAGCCGCCGGATCGTCCTGTCGTCGAAACGCATCTTGACGACCTTGGCCGCATTGCCGGCGACGATGGCATAGGGCCGCACGTCGTGCGTGACCACGGACTTCGCCGCGACGATGGCGCCATGGCCGATTTGCACCCCCGGCAGGATCACTGCCTCCATGCCGATCCAGACATCGTTGCCGACCACCGTGTCGCCGCGCACCTCCTTCGACCATGTGACGGGGTCGAAACCCTTTTCCCAGCCATGGCCGAAAATGTTGAACGGGTAGGTCGAAAAACCGGACATGGCGTGGTTGGCGCCGTTCATGATGAAGCGGGCACCTTCGGCGATGGCGCAGAACTTGCCGATGATCAGCCTGTCGCCGATGAAGGGATAGTGGTGCAGCACGCATTTCTCGGCGAATTTGTCCGGCCCTTCCGGATCGTCATAATAGGTGAAGTCGCCGATCTCGACGTTGGGCGCGCTCACCAGCGCCTTGAGGAAGCCGACGCGCGTGTGCATCGGGATCGGGTGCTTGATGTCGGGATTGGGTCCGGTCATGTCGAGGTCCGTCAAGGATTGGCCGATGCGGCGACGTTGAGCTTCGCATGCGCCCGGTCAAAATAGCGTGATCCGCCTATAGCACCAAACGGCCGATGCGCGAGCCTTCTCGAGCTGCCGGGCTCAATTGCTGCCGCGGCAGATCACGATCGGATTGGACAGCGCGCTGTCGAAGCCGCTGCCCTGGTAGATAGTGACGTTCGAAGCGCGGGGCGGCAGCGCGAAACTGCCTTCAACGATCTTCCGGTCGCCGGCCGGCGTGTGCAGAGCCCAGCTATAGGTGCAGAACTGGGGCGGCGCCTCGGCCTCGACATGGCTGCAATTGAGCTGCGCTCCGCCCAGCATGGCAGCGCCGCCGCAGCTGACCGCCTCCTTTGCAGTCGCCGCGCCCGGATACCCTAAGAGAGCAGTGACCGCCGCGACCCTGATCCAATTCATCATCGAAATCCTTGCCGGCGAATTCAACATCGCCAGGCGGCCTTTTCATGCCGTGGCCCATGCGATTTTTCCAAGCCGGGGCTTACTCGGTCTTGCGCAAAGCGTCCAGCAGGATTATGTGCATGATGATAATAAGCATGCTCACGAAAAGTTGCTCGCCGACCTGATCCCTCCCATGCCCACGCCGCCTAATATCAGCTTCGTGCTGCACGATGTTGCGCGCCTGCTCAGAAAACGGTTCGAGCAGCGTTCGCGCGTGTCGGGGCTGACCCCGGCCCAGTGGCAGGTCCTGGCTTATCTTTCGCTGCATGAAGGCATTCACCAGAACAAGCTCGCCGACCTCATCGAGATCGTGCCGATCACGCTCGCCCGGCTGCTCGACAAGATGGAAGCGCGCGGCTTCATCGAACGCAGGCCCAACCCCTCCGACCGCAGGGCCTGGCTGCTTTATCTGACCCCGCAGGCCCGCCAGCTGATCGAAGTGATGCGCAGCAACGGCCAGAAAACACGAGACGAAGCCTTCGCCGGCCTTTCGCCTGAAAGACAGCAGCAACTGCTGCAAACCCTCTGCTTGATCAAATCCAATCTGCTCGCGGCTTGCACGCAGCCAGCCGTTGACCGGGAGAAACTACATGGCTGAACCAATCTCGCCCAAGAAACCTGCCGAAGCAGAGCCTTCCGCCGGCCGGACCACAGACCAGATCATCCGGCTGGACAGCGAGCGCGAACAGAGGCGGGCCAATCCCATCATCGACAATGACGAGCTGGAAACGCCGGTCGCTCTGGAGCCGGCGGCGCTCGAGGCTCCGTCCAAGGAGCCGCAGGCGGCCAAGGTCGCCGCGGCGCCGGCCAAGCCCAGGCGCAGCCTGACGCGGCCGGTCCTGTTTGCCTTGCTCCCCGTGGCGCTGGCGGTCGGCGGCTATTATTACGTCGTCGGCGGCCAGACCATGACGACCGACAATGCCTATATCCAAGCCCAGTCGCTCGGCGTTTCCACCGACGTCTCCGGCACTGTGCAGGAGATAGACGTCCACGAGAACGAGATGGTGAAGAAGGGCCAGGTGCTGTTTCGCCTGCGGCCCGCCTCCTTCGAAACCGCTCTCGCCGCCGCCCAGGCCCAGCTCGGGACCGTGCGCAACCAGGTGCTGACGTTGCAGGCGAGCTATCAGCAGTCGCTGGTGCAGATCGAGCAGGCCGAGGCCGACATCCCCTATTACGAGGCCGCTTTCCAGCGCCAGCAGGATCTGCTCAAGACCTCCACCGCCTCCAAGGCGACGTTCGACAGCGCCCAGCACGACCTCATCGCCGCCCGCCAGAAAGTGTCCGTCGCCAAGGCGCAGGCACAGGCCACACTTGCCCAGCTTGGCGGCGACGCCAACCAGCCGGTCGAGAAGAACCCGTTCTACCTGCAGGCCCGGTCGGCGGTGGACGACGCCCAGCGCAATCTCGCCGATTCCATAGTCAAAGCGCCGTTCGACGGCATCGTCACCAATGTCGACGCGCTGCAGATCGGCAAGTACCTGCCCGCTTCGCAGCCGGCGTTCAGCCTGGTCTCGGCGACCGATCTGTGGATCGCGGCCGAGCCCAAGGAAACCGAACTGACCTATGTCAGGCCAGGACAGACGGCGACGATCAGCGTCGACACCTATCCGGGCGCCGTCTGGCACGGGACCATCGCCTCGATCAGCCCCGCATCGTCGTCGAGCTTCTCGCTGCTGCCGGCGCAGAACACCACGGGCAACTGGGTCAAGGTCGTGCAGCGCATCCCGATGCGGGTCACGATCGATGATCCGCAAGGCAAGCCACCGCTCAGGGGCGGGATGAGCGTGGTCGTCGACGTCGACACCGGTCATGCGCGCGGCCTGCCCGACTTCGTCACCAACCTCATCCACCGGGTCGAGCAGAAATCATGACCCTCGCGGCAGGCGCCACGCCGGTGGTCGCCAATCGCGGCGCCATCACCGCCTGCGTGATCCTGGCGGTCATCATGCAGGCGCTGGACACCACCATCGCCAATGTGGCGCTGCCCTATATCCAGGGGAGCGTTTCGGCGAGCGCCGACCAGATCAATTGGGTGCTCACCTCTTATATCGTCGCGGCTGCCGTGATGACGCCGCCTTCGGGCTACCTTGCCAACCGGTTCGGCCGCAAACGCATCCTCTTGATCTCCATCACCGGCTTCGTGGTTGCCTCGGTGCTTTGCGGCTTCGCGCAGTCGCTGCCGCAGATCGTCGGCTTCCGCCTGCTGCAGGGCCTTTTCGGCGCGGCCCTGGTGCCGCTGTCACAGAGCATCCTGCTCGATATCTATAGTGTGGAAGAGCGCGGCTCGGCCATGGCGCTGTTCGGCGTATCGGTGATGGTCGGGCCGGTGCTCGGGCCGGTCATCGGCGGCTGGCTGACCGAGAACGTCAGCTGGCGCTGGGTGTTCTACATCAACGTGCCGATCGGCGCCCTGGCCTTCGCCGGCGTGTCCATGTTCGTCCAGGAGACGAAAACGGATCTCAAGGCGAGGCTGGACTGGCTGGGCTTCGGCATGCTCAGCATCACCATCGCGGCGCTCCAGATGTTCCTCGACCGCGGCGAACAGCTCAACTGGTTCTCCTCCTCCGAGATCATTGTTGAAGCGCTGATCTGCGCCTCGGCCTTCTACATCTTCCTCGTCCACACCTTCACCGCCCGCAGCAGCTTCGTGAACCCCAGGCTCTTCCTGGACAGGAATTTCGCCGTCGGCATGGTCTTCATCTTCATCATCGGCATCACCTACCTGGCCTCGCTGGCCCTGATGACGCCCTATCTGCAGACGCTGATGGGCTATCCCGTGGTGACGGCCGGCATCGTCATGGGGCCGCGCGGGCTCGGCACCATGGCCTGCATGTTCCTGGTCGGCAAGCTGGTCGGCAAGGTCGATACACGCTGGCTGCTGTTGACCGGCCTGCTGGTCACCGCCTGGGCGATGTACGACATGACCGGCTGGACGCCTGACGTCTCGCAATGGACGATCATCAGCACCGGCTTCATCCAGGGTGCGGGACTCGGCTTCCTGTTCGTGCCGCTGACCACCATCACCTTCGCCACGCTGGCGCCGGAGCGGCGCGCGGAAGGCACCGGCCTGTACAACCTGTCGCGAAACATCGGCTCCAGCGTCGGCATATCCGTCGTCACCGCGCTGCTGACGCAGAACGTGCAGATCAACCATGCCAACATCGCCACCTATGTGACGCCCTTCAACCAGGCGTTCAGCGATCCGGCGATCGCGCAAGCGATGAACCCCTATACGGCCGCCGGCCGCGCCGCGCTCGACGGCGTGGTGACGCTGCAGGCGACCATCATCGGCTACATGAATGATTTCAAGCTGATGATGATCCTGTCGCTGGCCGCCATCCCGCTGGTGCTCCTGCTGCGCAAGCCGGCAACGCCGGCCAAGATCGACCACAGCGCCGTCATGGAATGACCGTTCGAGCGCGATCGGGTCTCGATTGAGTGCAAGCCGCAGCGGCTCTCTGGAAAGGGCGGGCCACGGCTGGTCCGCCACCGTTCCATCAGTTGAATGAACCGGTCCAGCAAAGCAGCGCGAATCGCGGTTTGCCGGACGCCTGCCTGACATCGGCCTCGTTGCACTGGAAGCCGTCGCGGCGTTGGGGCGGCTTTTGAGAAAAGCTGCGATCAATGCCCGGCATATCTCTGCCCGAACAAAAAACCCCGGACGAGTTCAACGAGCCGGGGTTTTTTTCGAAATCCGGAGCCGGCGCCTTTTATTCCGCCGGCGAGGGTTTTTTGCGGAACAGCGCCATCAGATTGTCCCACAATTCGATCTTGGCGCCCTGGCGCTTCATGATCACGCCTTGCTGGAGGATCGACAGCGTGTTGTTCCAGGCCCAGTAGATGACCAGGCCTGCCGGGAAACCAGCCATCATGAAGGTGAAGATGACGGGCATCCAGGTGAAGATCGCGGCCTGCGTCGGATCCGGCGGCGTCGGGTTCATGCGCATCTGCAGGAACATGGTGACGCCCATGATCAGCGGCCAGACGCCGATCATCAGCATGTGCGGAAGCGTGATCGGAACGAGGCCGAACAGGTTGAAGATCGACGTCGGATCGGGCGCGGCCAGATCCTGGATCCAGCCGAAGAATGGCGCATGGCGCATCTCGATGGTGATGTAGAGCACCTTGTAGAGCGAGAAGAAGACCGGGATCTGCAATGCCACCGGCCAGCAGCCGGCGAGCGGATTGATCTTCTCGGTCTTATACAGCTCCATCATCGCCTGCTGCTGCTTCATCTTGTCGTCCGCGTATTTCTCGCGGATCTCGAGCATCTTGGGCTGCACCTTCTTCATGTTCGCCATCGACGCGTAGGACTTGTTGGCGAGCGGGAAGAAGATGGCCTTGACGATGACGGTGGTGGCGAGGATCGCCAGACCGAAATTGCCGAGGAATTTGTAGAGCGTGTCGATGAGCCAGAACATCGGCTTGGTGATGAAGTGGAACCAACCCCAGTCGATCAGCAGGTCGAACCGCTTGATGTGGCGGTCTTCGGCATAGGCATTGATCTTGGCGACTTCCTTGGCGCCGGCGAAGACCTCGGTCTCGACGGTCGCCGACTGGCCGGCCTCGACATTGATCGGGTCGGTGAGGAAGTCGGACTGGTAGCGGTGGCGGCCGTCCACGAAATAGCCGAAGCGCGGCTGGAACGGCTGCTTCTCGCTCGGCACCACCGTCACCGCCCAGTATTTGTCGGTAATGCCAAGCCAGCCGTCCGTCGACTTGCCCGGCTTGACTTCCTTGTCCTTCTCGATGGACGCGTATTTGTGTTCCTGCAGGCCTTCCGCACCGGTGAAGCCAATCAGGCCTTCATGCAGCACGTAGGTGCTGGCGACTGCCGGCTTGTCGTAGCGGGTGACGCGGCCGTAATTGAACAGAGAGACGGCGCTTGAGCCGGAATTCTGCACCGTGTCCGAGACCGTGAACATGTAGTCATTGTCGACGGAGAAGGTGCGCTTGAAAGTCAGGCCCTTGTCGTTGGTGTAGGTGAGCGTTACTGGCGTCGACGGGGTCAGCGTCGGATTGCCTTCGACGTTCCACACCGTATCCGCGCCCGGTACCGTGCCCGTCTTGTCGTTGCCGACGAAGCCGATCTCGGCAAAATAGCCTGTGGGCAGCGCCTGCGGGTTGAGCAGTTCGATCTCGGGCGAATTCTTGTCGACGGTTTCGGTGTAGTGCTTGAGCTTGAGGTCGTCGAGGCGCGCGCCGGTCAGGTTGATCGAGCCTTCCAGGCTCGGCGTGTCGATCTTGACGCGCTTCGAAGCCGCAAGCGCCTGGTCGCGGCTGGCCGCGGTGACGGTGTCGCCGCCGGGCGCGTTGGGGATGGCACCGGGAGCGGTGCCGGCCGGCGCTGGCGTTGCCGCGCCCGGATTGGCTGTCTCCGCCGCCTTCTTCTGCTCTTCCACGCGCTGCTGCTCGACGCGCGCCGCCTCGCGCTGCTGCTCGACGCGCGGGTTCATGTAGAAAACCTGCCACAGGGTCAGGATCAGCACCGATAGCGCGATGGTGATGAAGAAGTTCCGGTTGTTTTCCATCGAGAGCCCTTGGCCTATCGTGTTCCGCGAAGTCGGCGGGAGAGTTCGGCTTTCAACTGGCCGAACGGGGCGCGGAGCGCATCATCGCGCCCGACGATGACATAATCATTGCCGGGCATCATGTCATCGGCCGCATGGGTGCGCACGGCCTCTTTCAGCCGCCGCCTGACGCGGTTGCGCACGACCGCGTTGCCCACCTTCTTGGTGACGGTGTAGCCGACGCGCGGCGCGCCGCCATCGCCGCGGTCGAGGACCTCGACGAGGAAAAACCGCCCACGGCGTCTTTCACCACGGCGGACGGCCAGGAATTCCGCGCGTTTCAGAAGCCGCTTGGGATTTTGTCCCACTGGCTTGCCGGTTGCGGGCAACGATCTTGTCTCGCTCAGGCGCTGAGCCGCTTGCGGCCGCGGTTACGGCGAGCTGCGACGACGCCGCGACCACCCTTGGTGGCCATGCGGGCACGGAAACCGTGCCGGCGTTTGCGGACAAGTTTGGACGGTTGGTAGGTACGCTTCATTTGTTTTAATACCGCGGGGTGCGGCCCTTCTTGATTCTGTCACTCTGTAACAGGAGCTTTGCCGGGCCGGCTTTGGCGCGATCGAAACCGCGCCGGGACGAATGGCCCGAGCGTGAGCGGGCTTATAGAAAGAAGGGTTTTGGAAGTCAATCCGGTGCCGGGGCCGGGGCCGCCGGGTCTGGGATGCGCACCTCGGCGGCAATTATATCTCTCCGACCAAGGGGGAAATTGGCAAAAAAGCCGCAATCGCCTAATCTGGGCTGATCAAGCGATTGTGAAGACAGGACCGCATGAGCGAAACCACGCACGCCGAGGAAGGGACAGGACCAGCGCCAGCCGCCGTCCGCACCGTCCCCTTGTCGCGCGGCCTGTCGACGAAACTGCTGCTGTTGACCATCGTTTTCGTGCTTTTGGCCGAGGTGCTCATTTTCCTGCCCTGGATCGCCAGCTACCGGCTGGCCTGGCTCAAGGAGCGGCTGAGCACCGCCGCGGCCGTATCGATCGTGCTGGTGCAGGGCGAACCGACCTCGCTTTCGCGCACGGCGCAGAACGACGTGCTTATGGCGATCGGTGCGAAGGCGATCGCGGTGCGCGACGGCGGCGTGTCGCGGCTGCTTGTGGTGGCCGACATGCCGCCGCAGGTCGACGAGCACATCGACCTCGCCAGCGTCGGCATGGTCAAGGGCATGACCGGCGCGCTCGACACGCTGTTTTTCGGCGGCAACCGGATGCTGCGCGTCTTCGGGCCGGTCGGCGACAGCGACAAGGAGTTCGAGCTGATCATGCCGGACTACAGCCTTCGCAAGGCCATGCTCATCTATTCGCGCAACGTCGCCTTCGTCTCGCTGCTGATCTCGCTGTTCACGGCGATGCTGGTCTATGCCGCGATCGACCTGATCATGATCGGCCCGATCCGCAACATGACGCGCTCCATGCTGTCCTTCTCGCAGGCCCCCGACGACCCCAGCCGGATCATTCATCCCGCCGCACGCGCCGATGAGATCGGGGTGGCCGAGCGCGAGCTGTCGCAGATGCAGGAGCGGCTGCAGAAGATGCTGACCGAGCAGAAGCACCTGGCCGATCTCGGCCTCGCCGTGTCGAAGATCAACCACGACATGCGCAACATCCTGGCCTCGGCGCAGCTCATTTCGGACCGCCTGCGCCAGGTCAAGGACCCGACCGTGCAGGCCTTCGCACCGAAGCTCCTGCGCGCGCTCGACCGTGCGGTCTCCTACTCGGAAGGCGTGCTTCATTACGGCCGCACGCAGGAGCCGCCACCTTCGCGCCGGCGCGTGCGGCTGCGCCAGCTGGTCGAGGACGTGCACGGCCTGCTCGACATCGAGGAAGGCATCGAGTTCATCAACGCGGTCGAGAAGGCGTTCGAGGTGGATGCCGATTCCGACCAGCTGTTCCGCGTGCTCACCAATCTGTGCCGCAACGCCGTGCAGGCGATGGCGGCGGACACGGAAAGCGCCGTGGTGCGCCGGCTGGCGGTTTCGGCCGAGCGCATGGGCAGCGTCAGCCGCATCGTCGTCACCGACACCGGCCCCGGCCTGCCGCCTAAGGCGCGCGAGAACCTGTTCGCGGCGTTCCGCGGCTCTGCGCGCAGCGGCGGCACCGGCCTTGGCCTGGCGATCGCGCATGAACTGATCCGCGCTCATGGCGGCACGGTGGAGCTGGTCGAATCGATCGGCGGGCGCACAACCTTCGCCGTCACCATTCCCGACCAGCCGGTACGGCTCGACCAGGCCCGCAACGGGCTGCGCCGCCCGGCCTGACAGGCCCGGACGCTGTTTCCCCCGCAAACCGGTCCGGCCCCCCTTCGCCCTGAATGCCGCTTCGAACAATCCGGATTTCCGGCCGGATTCACCGGATGGCGCGTCGAAGACAAAACTTTTGCCGGATCGGCTTGCTTTTCGCGAATTCAGTCGCTAGGGAACTGCACACATTCGCGGCCGGTCCTCGAGGATCGGATCGCGGGGTCATGGAAAGCATGACCTGATGCGCGCCCGTAGCTCAGCTGGATAGAGCACCAGACTACGAATCTGGGGGTCAGGAGTTCGAATCTCTTCGGGCGCGCCATTTCGGTACCAAGACGCCGAGTCTTGAGATACCTGACTCTTCGGCTGAGACTGGATTGCTAAAAGGGCGAGCAACTCCGCGGCCCTGCTTCTTGGCAAAGTGTCAATCCCCGCGCGTGCCTGGGAAAAGAACCGTCAGTCTTTGCTCGGCCGCCGCCCAGGCCCGTAGGTGATAGCGGCGCAGCACGAACACACTTGCAGCGAAGGCGAGCATCCCGGCTGCCACGCCGAGAGCCATTCCCGCGCCGGCTGCCGCTGTGGCGGCTATGCCTGTAAAGACACCTGCAATGGCGCTGCTGATCACGCTCACCATGCCGGCCGTCGTCATGAAATACTGCAACGGCGATGGGCTGAGCCCCTTGTCCACGAGCACTGCCGAGCGATCGTCGTGCGTGGAATGAACGAGATAGCCTTGCATGGCGGGCGCGACTTCAACGTAGTAGTGCCGGATCCGTGCCATTCCACGGGCGTGCACCATGTCCTCGACAGCAACCTGCACGGCGCGGACGAAGGTGACCAGGCCGATAAAGAAAACGCAGGGCAGCAAGATCAGGCTGAACAGCACGAACGGCATACCCATTTTCGTGACTTGCGCCACGAATGACAGGGCGATCGCTACGCTTGAGACTGACGTGAGGAACAGATTGGCGCGCTGATTCGCCTCCTGAATCGTGGCTGCGCGGGCGGTCTGCAACACGAAGTGCTCGGTTGTCATGCACTGCAGGACTACCTGCGGGTCGTTGCCTTCTTCCGCCATCCCATCGTCCTCCGGTCGGCTCGACCACAGCGCTGCCGAAATCGCTCAGGATCGGCAAGCCGCCTTCAGTCGCGCATATCCCATGCGGGCCTGGCGGCCTTCCATAGCCGCCCATGGAGCCACGCCGGCCCGAGGGGCTGGGTCATTCCACGCGCTCGAACACATCCAGGCTGGTCCCGAAGGCGCGCCATGCCCCAACTCTGACTATCCTGCCAGGCGCCCCTTCCGCCGATGCGGTAAGGGTCTGCCCTGCAACGGTATGCCAAAGCGTCTCGAGCTTACTTTCCCGCAGAATGCCGGTGTAGCTCACTGCCGCAGGCCCGGCCTTGCCCTGTCCCGCAGCCGTGAAGCCGATTACGTCGCCACAAGCAGCGCCATGGATCGGAAGTTCCTGACCAAAGAAACTGCTGTCTTCCAACGCCGTCCTGAACGTGCCGCGGATGACGCCTTCCGCGTCGTCCTCGATGATGACGGTCGAGCCGTATTGGTTTCGCCAAGTCCCGATCCAGTCCGGCATGGTGCACTCCACGAGCGGTTCGGGGTCAACGTGCAGGGCCCGCACGTGTTCCGAGGCTGGCTGCGCCGTTCGGCGTCGAGGCCAACCTCTGGGCAACCGTCGCCGGGCCAAGTGCGGCGCTGATGTCGCAACAGCGCCAATTCCCGCGTCAGCTGACGTCGATGACCACCATCAGCCCGCCGCCACCCTTTTCCTCGGCATTGTTGTTCGTCGTGTGGTGGGGAATGTGGCAGTGGATGAGCCATTTTCCGGGTCGCCGCGCCGTCCAGACGACATCATAGCGCTGGCCCGGACCGACATTGATCGTGTCGGCGAGTAAGCGGGCCGAAGGGGGAATGGTCTCGCCGTCGCGCGCGACGACCTCGAACGGCCCGCCATGAATGTGCATCGGATGGATGAAGCCGTTGTTGGTGCCGATGAAGCGGACCTTCAGGGTCTCGCCGACCTTCATGCGGATCGTCTCGGTGGAGGGATAGGCCTTGCCGTTGATGGTGAAGAAGTTCGGCATGCCGCCGTCCATCGGCATCGAGGGATAGGTCAGGCCCTCCCGCACCAGCCATTCCTGCAACTCGATGACGTAGTCATGGTCGGCGGCGACCTCATCGGCGGGGTTGGCCGGATCGATGATCAGCGCGCCGTAGAGGCCGAGTGCCTGGGTGCGGTCGGGCTTGGCGTGCGGATGGTAGAAATAGGTGCCGTGCTGGGTGGCCGTGAATTCGTAGGAATAGGTCTGCCCCGGCTTGATCGGCGCCTGCGTGATCTCGGCCGGCCCGTCCATCTGGTTGGGCAGGATCAGGCCATGCCAGTGCACGGTCGTTTCCTCAGGCAGATCGTTTGTCACGTTGACCCTGATGCGGTCACCCTGCCGGATGTGGATGCGCGGACCGGGAATCTGGCCGTTATAGGCATAAGCATCGACCGCGACGCCCGGCAGGATCTGCCAGCGGATCACCGAGGGCCTCAGCTCGAACACCTTCACGCCGTTCTCCATTCGGAACGGCAGATCCTGGTCGCCCTTGGTGGCGAGGTCGTATGAAGCGGTGACCAGGCGCGGATCGGCCGCCGCCATGTCGCGCATGGCGTCGGCCGGGGTGTCGCGGTCCATGATCATGCCCTGTGGCATGATCACCCCGCCGACGTCGCGGGCCGAAAGCCTGAGGTTCAGCCAGTTCGCCGGAGCAGCCACGCCAATACCAAGCGCAATCAGCGACACCACGCCGAGCGCGGCGATCTGCGGCGTGGTCGCGTCCGACCGCGTCTGATGGCCGCCGCTGCCTTTGTGGGAACCCGTGTCGTGGCCATGCTCGCGATGACCATGGCCACCGGCCTGCCGCATTTGCGTCTGCGCATGCTGCCTCCTGGCAGCGGGCTCCTGATTGTCTTTCCCGCCCTCCGGCGGACGCTCGGTCATCAGGCCGTGCTTCAACCCGCGCGCAACCAGCCAGACATTGGCGGGGTAGGCAAGCGCGAAACCGGCGATGACGCCGAGCGACATCACGCCCCAGAACAGCAGCTCGGTCGGCTCCATGGCGCGCATGTCGCGGCCCATCATCAGAAAACTCATGACCGGCGCCATGCCGGCCATCATGAAGTTCATCGAAATGAACTCGGGCAGGAAGCTCTTGCGCACGTTTTCCCAATAGCTGCCGCCCATCATCGATTTCATGAACAGCGACTGGAAGATAAAAAGGCCGAACGCGAAGCCGGCGAGATATTCGACGATGAGATCGAGCCACATCGGCAGGCCGAGCGTGGCGGTGACGACCGCGGCAAGGATGATGCCCGTCGCATCGCCGGCGACGCAGTGGATGGTCGAGCCGGCGCCCTGTTTCCAGAGCGGACTGGTGAAGGTCTCGTGCTCGCCCGGGCGCGGCTCCTTGTCGGCGAGCACGTAAAGCAGCAGCCCGAGCGGGCCCATATAGAGCGTCACCAGGATGAAGCCCCATTTCATCACCACCGGCTCGGGATTGTTGCGGTACTGGTCAATGCCGACATAGAGCGTCGAGGCCAGGGCGAGCACGAACCAGGCGACCAGAAAATAGTCGATCGGTTGGATAAGCATGGATTCGGCCTCTTGCGCCGTCAGATAAAACGGCAGGTTGTGCCCTCCTGCGGATGAACGCGGCCGTGGCCGATACGATCCCGTCTGTTCCTCTCATACGCCGACTGCTCGATCCCGCCACTTCGAGCCGAGTTGTACTGGCCTGGCCGGACCCGATGCGCTGCGGTTCATCTGCTGATCAAGACAACAGGTCGATCGCCGGACCACGATCGGATGCGCAGTAGACCGACAATGTGGATCATGCCTGAACCGATGCCACTTTCCGGCGCCGCGACTGCGAGACGGTCAGCCAAAGGGCTGAGACGAGGAAATAGAAGGCGCCGAAGCCGGCGTAGCCTGCGATGTTGGCGATCGAGGGCGGTGCGGACATCTGCGCTTGCGCGATGAAGAATGCGCCGGCGACAGTCGATTGGCCTCCGCTCAAGATCATGGCCCATTGGCCTCCGGCGGTTTTCCAGCGCCGGATTGCGGTTCCAAGCTGCAGCAGACCGGAGAAGATTGCCCACGCGCCGAAAACGCCGAGAACCCAATTCATGTTCATCGCCGCCAGGATGACTGCAAGGGCGACCACCGAACTGGTTGCAACGTTGAATGCTTGCGTACGATTGGCGGCAAGCCCGCCGTTGCGGGAAGCATCGACATAATTGGCGGCTGCATCCCAGGCAGGATAGGCAACAAGCAAGACAGCCGCGATGGACGCCGACTGCCGGCCGACCGTCAAAGTGGCCACGACCCAGACGACGGAAAAGGCCGCACGGGCGAGGTAATACAGCTTGAGCCACTTGTCCTGGTCATTTGAAGCAACTTCACCGCGATCGCGTCTCATTGGATATCCTTCAGGTATGGTTCAATGTGTGTCTGATGACCTCGGCCACCACAGGTGGCCGAGGGGCTTGTCAAAGAGGGCTGTTTCACCCTCCTTCACTGTCCGCCCGCTTTCCTCCGAGAGCCGGCGCCGGGTGCAGGCCACAGCCGCCGGCAAATGCCCCGCTCCCGGTACATGGGAAATGCTGCCGGCATTTCGGACGAGCGGCCTTCACTGTCGCGTTCGTCCGCGCCGAACCGCTCAGCGTATCTTTCGCCAGCGCCGCCGTGATGGCCGACAGCCTGCGAACCAGCGGCGACCTGGCTCACATGGGCGGGACCACGCCATTTTTGCCAACGACGACCTGATGACCGATCGTTTCGCTTGCGGCCTTCTCGCCTGCTATGAAGACGACGGCACCCGGGACCAGATCATCCTGAGTTGCCGGAGAGAGGGTCACGACGGGGGTGCCATCCGGGATCGCGATCTTCTTTTCCTTGCCTTGGTAGGACACGGTCACGGTGCGCCCGTCGACGTCCTTGACGGCATCGGCGACTGTTGCGTTGGTCATGCTGCTGTCAGGCTTCAGATCCCACCCGTAGCTTCCCTCACCTGCGCCTTTCAGCGCGGGCGGGAAGATCAGGACTTCCAGAGCGCCGTCACCGCCCTTGTCCTTCGGCAGCGAGGCAATTCCGACGAAGTCGCCTGGCTTGATATCGGCCACCTTCGCAGTAGCGACGGCGGAGATCTTCCAGCCATCAGCCAGGGTAACGTCAACAGTCTCGCCTTCCCGCGTGTTGACCTTCAGCGTCGAAGCGCTGAAGCTCACCACGCTGCCCCTGATGTGGATCTGCTCGGCCTTCCGGCTTTGAGCCTGAGCGGGCGCCGTGATGGCGAAGGTCGCCGGGATACCGACGACCAAGAGAGCCGAGAGGAGTTTGTGAAACATAGGGAATTCCTTTACCTACTAGTTGGTAGTTTATCGCGGCGCATTTATCGATGCTCTTGTCGGGGTGACCCGTCGCTTAGCCGCCCGGCACTGATATCATTCGGGCTTCAGCCTCCGCAGGGTCGGGTCGAGAATTGTTGCGAAGACGCCAGGCTTTCCGTATGCCCGAGCCGATAGCATCGCGCCATGAACAGTGGCCATAAGCGCCTCTGCCTCCACCCGCGCCGGACCAGAGATTTTCAGGGAGCCTTGCTGTTCGCCGCGTTCGATGACCGACGTCAGCCACGCCGAGAGAAACTGAAAATACGCCCGTACCTCCGAGGCGACCTCGTTCGGAAGCGCTGGAAGTTCGCTTGCCAGCAGCGCACATACGCAGAACGGGATGCTCGCATCCTCGATGCATCTGGCCCAATAACCCGCGTAGGCCTGAACGAGTTCGAGCGGTTCAGGCACGCTGCGCTCGAGATCGGCCATGCCGGCTTCGGCGTTCTCGCGGTAACGCGACACAAGCGTACGCACCAGATCGACCTTGCTGGGGAAGTGGTGGTGGATGCTGGCCTTGCGTATGCCGACCACGGCCGCGATGTCTGCGTAGCTGAATCCATTATAGCCGCCGGCGATGATCAGCTTTTGTGCCGAGGCCAGAATCTCGTCAGACGTCGTTGAAAAGTTGCTCATATGGATTGTCTACCTTCTAGTAGGCAGACTGTCAAGCGGACCGATAACCCGCGCAATTAATGGGAGAGCGTCGAGCTGCAATCCCGAGCTTTTCTTGCAGGGCAATCAACCAGAGGGCCGCCCGGCCGGCTGAGGGCCAACGGCTAATTTTGCAATTTTTCGATCAAGGTCGAGCATTGTTGTTTTCAGCAACACGGGACACTGCGTAGCCGCCCTCGTACCAGCCTTTGGAGCGGTTCACGATCCGGATCACGGAGAGCATGACCGGCACTTCGATCAGCACGCCGACGACGGTAGCGAGCGCCGCCCCCGACTGGAAGCCGAACAGGCTGATGGCGGCGGCGACCGCCAGCTCGAAGAAGTTCGAGGCGCCGATCAGGGCCGAGGGGCCAGCGACGCAGTGCTGTTCGCCGGAGATGCGGTTGAGCAGGTAAGCGAGCCCCGAATTGAAATAGACCTGGATCAGGATCGGCACGGCCAGCAGCGCGATGATCAGCGGCTGCGCCAGGATCTGCACGCCCTGGAATCCGAACAGCAGCACGAGCGTGGCAAGCAAGGCCATGAGCGAGAGCGGCTGAAGTCGTTCCAGAAATCGCTTCAAGGCGGCTTCGCGGCCTGCGGCGAGCAGCCGCCGACGCAGGAGTTGGGCGCCGATGACCGGCACGACGATGTAGAGTGCGACGGAGAGGACGAGCGTATTCCAGGGTACGGTGATGGCCGACAGGCCGAGCAGCAAGCCGACGATCGGCGCGAAGGCGAAGATCATGATGGTGTCGTTAAGCGCGACCTGGCTCAGCGTGAAATGCGGTTCGCCTTTCGTCAGGTTCGACCACACGAAGACCATCGCTGTGGAGGGCGCGGCCGCCAAGATGATAAGGCCGGCGATATAGCTGTCGATCTGGTCGGCCGGCAGATAAGGCCGGAAGAGATACCCTATGAACAGCCAGCCGAGCGCCACCATCGAGAACGGCTTCACCGCCCAGTTGACGAAAAGCGTCACACCGATTCCGCGCCAATGCTCCTTCACGCGGCCGAGCGCGGCGAAGTCTATCTTGACCAGCATCGGCACGATCATCAGCCAGATCAGTGCCGCGACCGGCAGGTTGACCTTGGCAATCTCGGCCTCGCCGACGGCGTGGAAGACGCCTGGCATGAGATGGCCGAGCGCGATGCCGGCGACGACGCACAGCGCCACCCACACAGTCAGGTATTTCTCGACGAAACCAATGCCGTCGCCCGCGCTCAAAGCATGATCGGTCATGATACTTTCCTTGCTCAGCCGGCTTTCGGAAGGTTGCGGCCCATTTCATTCAGCCGCTTCTGCAGGGCAAGCTTGTCGACCATGTTCATCGGAAGACTGATAAGGCCGAAATGCGGTTGTTCAGCATGCGCTAGGCTTCGGCGAAGGCCAGGTGCTTTTCGGCAACGGTGCCTTCCACGTCAGCCGGATCAGGCACGCCCCAATGCGCGGTCATCGGCTGACCGGGCACGATTCATTGCCCGTGCAGAGGAGAAGAACGTTGCATGGCTCACTCATGGCGGATGCCTCTTCCAACACTTGCAGGTGACCGCCTGGATCACGGGCCGACAGAGTTCCGGCGCGCCATTGCAGCAGTCTTCCATGAGATAGGCGAGCAGATCGCGGAATCCGGTCATGTCGGCAACATAGCGGATTGTGCGGCCGTCGCGCTCGGCGCGGACGAGGCCGGCATGGTCAAGAACCTTGAGGTGCGCCGACATCGTGTTCTGCACGATGTCGAGGCGGGAAGCGATCTCGCCGGCGGGGGTCCCCTCGGCGCCCGCCTGGACAAGCAGGCGACAGACCTCGAGCCTTGTATCCTGGCCGAGTGCCGCCAAAGCGAGGAGGGCTGATTTTTTATCCATGCATCCATAAATCCAGAACTAAGGCTTTGTAGTGCCGAACATATGACAGCCGGATGACCATAGGCAGCGCGCTCATCGCGTTTGAAGCTGGGGCAGGATCACTCCTGAGACCGGCGACAAAAAGATGCGTGACCTCCAGGACAGGCATTCGGTTCGCTCAACCCACTCGTTGCGGCGTCCACCGCCAGCCGTTAAACAGAGACGGACACACGAACGTGAGAAGCAACCGTGAGCGAGCAGACACGGCGAATGATCGAGACCAACGGCATCCGCCTCAACGTCGCGGAGCAGGGCGATGGCCCTTTGGTGCTCTTGTGCCACGGCTTTCCCGAATCCTGGTATTCCTGGCGCCATCAGTTGGACGCGCTCGCGGCGGCGGGCTTTCACGCCGTCGCCCCCGACATGCGGGGCTATGGCAGGAGCGATCGGCCGGAGGCGGTCGAAGAGTATACGCTCTTCCATCTGGTCGGCGACATGGTGGGCCTCCTCGACGCCCTCGAAGCGCCCACCGCCATCATCGCCGGCCACGACTGGGGCGCCGTCGTCGCCTGGCACGCGGCGCTGCTTCGCCCCGACCGGTTCCAAGCCGTCATCGGCCTCAGCGTGCCGTTCCGGCCGCGCGCCAAGGTGCGCCCAACCAGCCTGATGCCGCGAACGACGGACTCACAATTCTACCAGCTCTATTTCCAGCAACCCGGCATTGCCGAGGCCGAGTTGGAGCGGGACCCCCGCACCACGGTGCGGGCCATGCTTTACGCAGCATCGGGGGATGCCCCGAACACGAGCGCGGGTGGAATCGGCATGGTTCCACATGGCGGAGGCTTCCTGCAAGCCGTCGAGGCGCCACCGGGCCTGCCGCCCTGGCTCAGCCAACGCGACCTCGATTTCTACGCCGGCGAGTTCCAGCGCACCGGTTTTTCCGGAGGCCTCAACTGGTACCGCAACATCGACCGGAACTGGGAACTGATGGCGCCCTTTGCCGGCGCGCGGGTCAAGGTTCCCGCCCTCTATATAGCGGGCGACCGCGATCTGGTGGTCGCCTTCCCCGGAATGGATCAGCTGCTGGCCAATCTCGGAAATTTCGTCCCGCAACTCCGCGATATGTTGATGCTGCCCGGCTGCGGGCACTGGACCCAGCAGGAACGCCCGGACGAGGTCAACGCCGCGATGATCCATTTCCTCCGGAGCTTGCTGGAACAGGGCTGATCCGGGGGACATGACCGGCTGCGAGACCGCCGGCGCAAGCTCATTGTCGGACGGGCCTGGAATGCCATAGGGAACGGAAATCAGCCGGCACGCGATCCCGGCGCTTCTGGCCGGAGATAGACCGTCAGGCAGCAGCAACAGATCGCCAATCCGGCGATTGGGTATTTCAGGGCGACGACCGCCGCCAAGCCGAAGAGGCAGAGCGTCACGATCGAGCGGATGCGCATGACCTTGCGCGCCTTGAGCGGAACGGCGACGGCCGGCATAGGGTCGATGAGTTCCCGGATCAGGAGAATGTAGGTCAGGTTCACCAGGAAGAAGACGACCGCGTAGAACGCCACCGGCTGCGGGGCCAGTTCGCTGACCGCCATCCACGCGGTTGCCAACGGCAGCAGCGACACCGAGAACAGGTGCGCGAAATTGTACCACATCAGGCTGGTCGTCGCCGCCGTAGCGTGGCGCAGGAGATGATGGTGATTCGCCCAGACGATGGCGATGAAGAGATAGCTCACGCCGTAGCTCAGCCATGTCGGCCACAAGGCCAGCAACGCGGTGAAGGTCGGCACCTCCGGTGGGCGCAGGTCAAGCACGAGCACGGTGATAAGGACGGCGAACACGCCATCCGAAAATGCGCTCAATCGCTCAAGCCCTGTCGAGGGAAGCACCTGGAGTGTCCTTGTCGAGGTTCGTCCGGCCTATGGTAGCATCGCCACCCGCAATATCCATGGCTGCCCAGTCGAGATCGCTAACGCGTTGCTTCGCGCCAAGTCCAACCGCTCACGACGCCTTGGCTAGAAAGCTCTGATAGTCCGATTTGGCCTGCAGCAGGCGCAGCACGTTCTCGCGCGAGCCGCGCACATGCGCGCGCGCCAGAGCGCCGGCGCGCTTGGCGTCGCCGGCGCAGATCGCCTCGACGATCTCGGCATGCTCGTCGCGGGCGATCTTCCATTCGTCGAGCCAGAGCAGTTCCGTCCAGACATAGTGCTGGCACTTGTCGAGGATGCCGCACAGCATGCCGTGCAGCATGGCGTTGCCGCTGATTTCGGCGATGACGCGGTGCAGGTCGATGCCGACTTCAAGCTCCTGGAACTTTTCCCTTGTGGTGCGGTCCGTAATGGCGGCCAGCCTCTCGCATTCGGCAAGCATGGCGCGCAGCCGCGCCTTGTCTTTCTCGGTGGCCGCCGCCGCCGCCAATTCGGTGGCGTGGCCGTCGAGCAGTTCGCGGATGTCGAAGGCCTCGCGGAACATGTTGATGTCAAACTCGGTGACGGCGTAGCCCTGCCGCGGCCGGCCGGTGACCAACCCGTCGCGCTCGAGGCGGTTGAAGGCCTCGCGCACGGGCGTGCGGCTGACATTCAGCTTTGCCGCAATGTCGCTCTCGGTGACGCGCGCGCCCGGCGGGATCTGGCCGGTCACGATCATGGCCTTGAGCGCGGAATAGACCGAGTCGCGCAGCGTGTTTTTTGTTTCCTTGGCCAAGGTCCGTATCCAGTTCTCCGATCCGTGCCGGAAGTCTATGTGTTTCACGCGTAGCTGTATTCAAAGTCGGCGCGTTTTGCCATTCCCCGGCCCCCGGCCGATGGCCCAGGCCCCGCCGAGCGGTGTTGACTTCGCTGATCCCCAAGCTACACTCAAAATTGTATACAAAATCGCATGCGAAATCAAAAACAATGGGAACACCGGTTGGAGAACCGAAATGAAAAGCACCAAAGGCATTAGCGTCGTTGCCATAGCGGGCCTCATGGCAGCGGTCACGGCGCCCGCCGTGGCAGGCGACGCCATCACCGTCGCGTCATGGGGCGGCACCTATCAGGAGGCGCAGACCAAGGCCTTCTTCAAGCCGACCGCCGATGCGCTCGGCATCACCATCAAGGAAGACACCACCAACGGCCTCGACGACGTGCGCCTGCAGGTGACAGGCAACGCGGTGAAGTGGGACATCACCGAGCTCGGCGCCGACGAATGCGCGCGCGGCTCGAAGGAAGGGCTTTTCGAAAAGCTCGACTACAACCTCATCGACAAGAGCGGCATCAATCCCAAGCTCGTCCATGACGACTGGGTCGGCATCTCCTATACTTCCGTCGTGCTCGTTTACCGGACCGACGTGTTCGGTGACAACGGCCCCAAGACCTGGGCCGATTTCTGGAATGTGGAGAAGTTTCCCGGACGGCGCGCGCTGAGCAGCAGCCAGGCGACGGAGACGCTGAGCGTTGCAGCCCTCGCCGAAGGCATTCCGATCGACAAGGTCTATCCTGTCGATATAGACGGCGCGCTGAAATCGGTCGACAAGATCCGTGGCCATATCGATGCCTGGTGGACTTCCGGCGCGCAGGCCATGCAGCTGGTGAAGGACGGCGAGGTCGACATGGCGAGCATCTGGAACGGCCGCGCCGGCACCTTGAAGAAGGAAGGCGCGCCGGTCAGCTTCTCCTTCGACCAGGGCGTGCTCACCGCCGACTGCATGGTCATTCCCAAGGGCGCCAAGAACAAGGAGGCCGCGATGAAGGCGCTGGCGATGTTCGTCAGTCCGCAATTGCAGGCCAATCTGCCGCTTTATGTCGACAACGGACCGGTCAACGAGAAGGCGTTCGAGACCGGGAAGATCCCGCCGGAGCGGATCAAGGACATCAACTCGTCGCCTGAGAACGTCAAGAAGCAGGTGCTGCAGGACGCCGAGTTCTGGCGCGACAACCTCGTCGAGGCGACGGAAAAGTTCAACAATCTGATCCAGCAATAGACCGGAAACCCTGACATTGCGGGGCCGCCCGAGAGTGGCCCTGCTTCTTGGAGTCTCTGCCCAGGAGAAAACAATCTTGTCCATTGCGCTATCCGCGCTGCCGATCGGCATGCGCGCGATCGAGAAACGATTTGGCTCCGTATCGGTGCTGCGCGACCTCAACCTCGACGTCGCGGCCGGCGAATTCCTGACGCTGCTCGGCCCTTCGGGTTCGGGAAAGACGACGCTGCTGATGATCCTGGCGGGGTTCGTCAGGGCCAATGCCGGCTCAATCAAGGTCGGCGACGAGGAGATCATCACCACGCCGCCGCACAGGCGCAATATCGGCATGGTGTTCCAGAACTATGCCCTGTTCCCGCATATGAACGTCTTCCACAACATCGCCTTTCCGCTGAAGCAGCGCCGCATCCCTGCCGCCGAGACGGCCGAGCGCGTCGAGAAGGCGCTGGAGCTGGTTAAGTTGCAGGGCCTCGGCGAACGGCGTGTCGACCAGCTCTCCGGCGGCCAGCGCCAGCGCGTGGCGCTGGCGCGCGCCATCGTGTTCGAGCCGCGCATCGTCCTGATGGACGAGCCGCTGTCGGCGCTAGACAAGGGCCTGCGCGAACACATGCAGATCGAACTGCGCGCCCTGCACCGGCGGCTTGGCATGACGACTGTCTATGTCACGCACGACCAGCGCGAGGCCATCACCATGTCGGACCGTATCGCCGTCATGAATGCCGGGCGCATCGAGCAGCTCGACAAGCCCGAAACCCTCTACGCCGCGCCGCGCACCCGGTTCGTCGCCGGCTTCATCGGGGAATCAAGTTTCATTCCCGTCGAATACCGCAGCGGTTCGGTCTGGTACGAGGACAGGCAAATCCACACCGCGGCGCCGGCGCCGGCATCGGGCCAGCAGCTGATGGTGGTGCGGCCGGAAAAGCTGCGGCTACTGGCAAATGCAGAGCCGGCCAAGGGCGTCAACGTGCTCAGCGCGACGCTCAGTGACGTCATTTATCAGGGCGACAGCTTCGTCTGCTACGCCGTGCTGCGCGACGGCAGGCAGCTGACATTGCGCGACTATTGCCGCAGCAACGTGCTGGCCAGGTTGCCGGCCGCCGGGCAGCCGATCGCGCTTGGCCTCGATGCGCAGGATACGATCCTGGTGGCGGCGGACTGATGAGCGTGCAAACCGCCGCGATGGACGAGACAATTGGCGCCATGGCCCAGGACCTTAACGCGCATGCGTTGCGCGCCGATGCGCGGCGCGAGCAGTTTCGGCTGCTGGCGCTGCTGTCGCCAAGCCTGTTCCTTGTCTTTGCCATCATCATCGTGCCGATCGGCTGTCTGTTCTGGCTGTCGCTGTTCGACGAGGCCGGCGTCTTGAGCGCCGCCAATTATGCGCGCTTCTTCGAGCAGGCCTCCTACATCAAGACCTTCCTCACCACCTTCAAGGTCGCCTTCATCGTCACCGCCGCCTGCGTGCTGCTGGGCTATCCCTTGGCCTATATGCTGTCGCAACTGCCGCGCCGGGCGGCGTCGGTCTGCCTGATCTTCGTCATCCTGCCGTTCTGGACATCGGTGCTGGTGCGCACCTATGCCTGGCTGGTGATCCTGCAGCGCAAGGGGCTGATCAACAGCTGGCTGATCGACCTCGGCGTCATCAGCCAGCCGCTGCCGCTGGCCAACAATTTTTCCGGCGTCGTCATCGGCATGACGCATATATTGCTGCCGTTCCTGGTGCTGCCGCTCTACGCCTCGATGAAGACCATCGACACCGACTGCCTGCGCGCCGGGATGAACCTGGGCGCCGGCCCGGTCGCCACCTTCCGCCAGATCTTCTTTCCGCTGTCGCTGCCCGGCCTCGCCTCGGGCGTGGTCATCGTCTTCGTGCTGTGTCTCGGCTTTTTCGTCACCCCGGCGCTGATGGGCGGCGGCAAGGTCGTCATGTGGGCGATGCGCATGGAACAGACCACCAGCCTCTATTCCAACTGGGGCGCCGGCGCGGCGCTGGGCGTCGTGCTGCTCGTGGTAACGCTGGCGCTGCTCGGCCTGTTCCAGTGGCTGCTCGGCGCGCGCGCCACAGGTGTGTGGAGTTCGCGATGAGTGGAGATGTCGGCCTGCCGATCTCGCACCGGCAACGTCTTTGGCTCTATGCGCTGGGCGGCCTCGTGCTGCTGTTCCTGATCGCGCCGTCGGTCATCATCGTCATCATGTCGTTTTCGGATTCGACGCTGCTGCAGTTTCCGCCGCAACAATGGTCGCTGCGCTGGTACCAGACCTACTTCCAGTCGCTGGAGTGGCGCGACGCGACGATCGTCTCAGTCAAGGTGGCCGTTATGACAGCGCTGGTGGCGACGCCGCTCGGCACGGCCGCCGCCTATGCCATCAACCGCGGCACGCTTCGCTTCAACGGCAGCATCAACGCGCTGATGACCGCGTCGCTGATCGTGCCGGTGATCCTGATCGGCATCGGCACCTTCTTCCTCTATGCGCGCATCGGGCTGAACAACACGCTGACCGGCCTGGTCATCGCGCATACGGTGCAGGCGCTGCCGCTGGTGGTGCTGACGGTGCTTTCGGGCCTGCGCTCCTACGACATGAACCAGGAGCGCGTGGCGCGCAGCCTGGGCGCGGGGCGCGTAGCCGCCTTCTGGCAGGTGACCATGCCGCAGATCCGCTTCTCGATCGTCTCGGGCGCGCTGTTCGCCTTCATCACCTCCTTCGACGAGGTGGTGGTGTCGCTGTTCATCTCGGGCGGCGAGACGACGACCTTGACGCGCCGCATGTTCAACGCGCTGCGCGACCAGATCGACCCGACGATTGCCGCCATCTCGACCTGCCTGATTGTGCTGTCCGTCGTGCTGTTATCGGTGGCGCAGATCTTCGGCCGCCGGCATTGATTTCACCGGACCAATTGGCTTCAAGTGACCAGGAGATATTCGGACAGAATGCGTGATTTCCAGTTTCCCGGCCGCTCGCCGGTCCGTGCCACCGAAGCGATCGCCGCGACCTCGCATCCGCTTTCGACGCTTGCAGCCATCGACATGCTGCGCGCCGGCGGCAATGCCATGGACGCCGCTGTCTGCGCCGCCGCCGTGCAGGGCGTGGTTGAACCACAGTCAACCGGCATAGGCGGCGACTGCTTTGTCCTCTATTGCCCCGCGGGGCAGGGAAACGTGCTGGCCTTCAATGGCTCCGGCCGGGCGCCCGCCAAGGCGACCGTGGACTGGTATCGCGGCAAGGGTTTCAGCGAACTTCCCAAACAAGGCCCGCATGCCGTGACCGTGCCCGGCGCGATCGACGCCTGGTGCAGGCTGCTGGAAGACCATGGCAGCAAGGACATCGCAGAGGTGCTGGCGCCGGCGATCCACTATGCCGAGAATGGCTATGTCGTGCATGACCGCGTCGCCTTCGACTGGGCCGAACCGGAGACCGACCTGTCGGCGGACGAGCACGCCGCGCGCATTTTCCTGCCGGGCGGCGAGGCGCCGAGGGCCGGCGACGTGCACCGGCAGCCGGAGCTTGCCGCTACCTTACGCATCATTGCCAGGCATGGCCGCGCCGGGTTCTATGAAGGCGCCGTCGCCGACGACATTGTGAGCCGGCTCAGGGCATTGGGCGGGCTGCATTCGCTTGAGGATTTCGCTTCGACCAAGGGCGATTATGTAGCGCCGGTCAGCGTCTCCTATGGCGGCCACGAGATCCACCAGATGCCGCCGAACAACCAGGGGCTGACGGCGCTCCTGATGCTGAATATGCTGTCGGGGTTCAAGCTCGGCGGCCTCGACCCCAACGGCGCCGAGCGCCTGCACTTGGAGATCGAAGCGGGGCGGTTGGCCTACCGCGACCGCGACCGTTTCCTCGGCGACCAGGACCATGTGCCGGTGCCGGTAAAAGAGCTTCTGTCGGCCGCCTATGCCGAGCGGCTGCGCGCCGAGATCGATCGAGAGCGCGCCATGACCCACCTGCCGGATGTGCAGCTACCGGGCAGCGACACGGTCTATATCTCGATCGTCGACCGCGACCGCAACGCGGTCTCCTTCATCAACTCGACCTATTATTCCTTCGGCAGCGGCGTCGTCGGCCCTAAGACCGGCGTGGTGCTGCAGAACCGCGGCTCGAGCTTCCGCCTCGACCCGGCGCATCCGAACGCGATCGCGCCCGGCAAGCGGCCGATGCACACGATCATGCCCGGCATGGCGACCAGCAACGGCCGCGTGGTGATGCCGTTCGGCGTCATGGGCGGCGGCTACCAGCCGTTCGGCCATGTCCATCTTTTGACCAATATGATCGATTTCGGCATGGACCCGCAGCAGGCGCTCGACGCGCCGCGGGTGTTCTACAATGACGGTATGGTGGAGGCCGAGCGCGGTGTTCCCGCTGATGCGATCGAGGGTCTGCGCCGCCGCGGCCATCGCATCACCCAGCCGCACCACCCGCTCGGCGGCGGCCAGGCGGTGCTGATCGACTGGGAAAAGGGAACGCTGACGGGGGCGTCGGATCCGCGCAAGGACGGAATGGCGCTTGGGTATTGATGGGATCGGGACAACCGTCGCGGCCCGGATTTGGCTGCAGTTGCCACAGCAAGCGTCGGCGCCGCCCCTCATTGCCCTGCCGGGCATTTCTCCCCGTATAGTGACGTGAGAAAGGCGCTTTCATCGACGGCTCCGCCAATGGAACGGGGCCGTCCGATGGAAATAGACGCGCTGGTGGGCGCGGTGCAGGAATTAGGGCGACTGGTGAAGAAGCCGACGCCGACGATCGATGGGGTGCTGGCGCTGGTAAGGCGGCTGGCGATGGAGAGGGGGTGTTATGGCTGAGGTAGTCCGGTCTGTCTCGATCCCGCCAGTGGCGTTTTGCGCCGTGATGTGGGATAGGGGCTGCTGATTCATGCCCGCCTTAAGGCGGGCATCGCCTGCCGGGGACCCGTCACGCATCGCGGCAGAATGCTGCGATGGTTTCTGAGCTTTGCATGAGCAGCATATCTCTCACCCCGCCACCAGGTGACCGCCTCCGACATCGCTCAGCACCAGCCTCTGCGGGCTCTCGCCCAGCCTCCGCGTCGCGCTCGGAATCTCCTGGTCCAGCCTTGCGAACCGGCTCCTGCGCTTCGCCGGATCGGGCACCGGCACGGCTTCGATCAGCCGCCTGGTGTAAGGGTGGCGCGGGTTGGAGAAAACCTGGTCTCTCGTTCCCATCTCGACGATCTGGCCGAGATACATGACGGCGACGCGGTCGGAGATGTTTTCGACCACGGCCATGTCATGCGAGATGAAGAGGTAGGCGACGCCGAATTCGCGCTGCAATTCCTTCAGCAGGTCGAGCACGCGCGCCTGCACGGAAACGTCGAGGGCCGAAACGCTTTCGTCGGCGATGATCAGCTTCGGCCTTAGCGCCAGGGCACGGGCGATGCAGACGCGCTGGCGCTGGCCGCCGGAGAATTCGTGGGGATAGAGCTCCATCTGGCCGGCCGACAGGCCGACCCGCTCGAACAAAGCCGCCACCCGGTCCCTGCGCTCCTCCTTCGAGGCGACGCCATGGATGACCAGCGGCTCGGCAACGAGATCGCCGACGCGCATGCGCGGGTCGAGCGAAGCGTAGGGGTCCTGAAAAATCATCTGCACGTCGCGGCGCACCGCCTTGCGCTCGTCGCGGCCGAGGGCCGACAGGTTGCGTCCGCCGATGACGATGTCGCCGGTATAAGGCACCAGTCCGGCTAGCGCCTTGGCGGTGGTCGACTTGCCGCATCCGGACTCGCCGACCAGCGCCAGCGTCTCGTTGGGCGCGATCGAAAAGCTGACGCCTTCGACGGCATGGACGCGCCGGTTGACCCGGCCGAAGAAGCCGCCACGCAGGTCGAACCGGACATGCAGATCGGTGACCTCGGCGACGTTTGCCGGCGCAGCCGGCTCGGCAATCTCTTTCGATTTCTGGCGGCCGGCGCCAGTGCCGATGCGCGGCACGGCGGCGAGCAGTTCGCGCGTATAGTCGGCTCGCGGCCTGGCGAAAATGTCCGATGTCTTGCCTTCCTCGACCATGCGGCCATGCCGCATGATGATGACGCGGTCGGCCATTTCGGCGACCACGCCCATGTCATGGGTGATGAGGATGACGCTGGTGCCGTGCTGGCGCTGCAAGTCGCGCAGCAGTTCCAGCACCTCGCCCTGCACGGTGACGTCGAGCGCCGTCGTCGGCTCGTCGGCGATCAGCACGTCCGGCTCGAGCGCCAGCGCCATGGCGATCATCACCCGCTGGCGCATGCCGCCGGACAGCTCATGCGGAAACTGTTTCAGCCGGCTTTCGGCCTCCGAAATGCGCACCGCCTTCAGCGCCTCGATGGCGCGGCTTCGGGCCTCGGCGGGCGAGAGGCTGGTATGCGCCTCGATGGATTCGGTGAGCTGGCGGCCGATCGACAGGACCGGATTCAGCGAGGTCATCGGCTCCTGGAAGATCATGGCGATGCGGTCGCCGCGGATGCGCCGCATCCGGCGCTCGTCGAGCGCCGTCAGGTCGGTGCCGCCCAACCGGATTTTGCCAGCTGAGATGCGCGCGGCGGGCTGCGGCAGGAGCTGCATGATCGCCAGCGCGGTCATCGATTTGCCGGAACCGGATTCGCCGGCGATGCAGAGCGTCTCGCCGCGTGAAAGCGTCAGAGAGAGGTTGGAGACGACGTCGCGCTCGCCATCCTCGCCGCGCACGGAGACGGAGAGGTTGGCGATGTCGAGGATTGTTTCGGGGGGTGAGGTCATTGCAGATGCAAACCTGCAAGGGATTTATTCTGTGGCGCCCCCCACCCGGACCTTCGGTCCGACCTCCCCACAAGAGGGAGGTAGGGCGCCGGTGTTTTACCCTCCCCCTTGTGGGGAGGGTCGCTGCGAAGCAGCGGGGTGGGGGTGCAGCGCCGACCTCTCATTCGAACACGCAGCGCGGGAAGTAGAAGGAAACCACCCAGTTCGGCATGTCGACGATCTCGCTGATCCTGAGATCGCCGCAGACCGAGGCCAGCATATAAGCCTCGACCGGATCGATCTGGTAACGGCCGGCGAGCAGGTCGATCATCTGGGCGACGGCCTCTTTCGCGCCGGTCATCAGGTCGGGGCCGATGCCAGTGGTCACCTCGTAGCCCTTAGCGTCGAGGTGGCGCGTCACCGGGCCCGGCGTGGTGAAGCGCGGTGTCTTCAGCCTGGCGTCCTTGACCAGGTCGAGCTTGAGCACGACGTCCATCGGGCTTTCGATCGCCGTGCCGCAGACCTCGCCGTCGCCTTGCGCGGCATGCGTGTCGCCGACCGAAAACAGCGCCCCGGCCACTTCCACCGGCAGATAGAGCGTGGTGCCGGCGGCGAGGTCGCGAATGTCCAGATTGCCGCCGACGCGGCGGGGCGGCACCACCGAGTGATGGCCCATTTCGCCCGGCGCGTTGCCGATGGTGCCGGCGAAGGGTTTCAGCGGCACGCGGCCGTTCTTGCCGAACAAGGCCGGCTCCAGCGAGGCGGCATCGTATTTCCAGATGTTCAGCGCCGGCTGCTTGAAGTCGTCGGCGAGCAGGCCGAAGCCTGGAATGTTGGCCGTCCAGCCGAAGCCGGACGGTTTGAACATCTCGATGGTCACCTTCAGCGCGTCGCCCGGCTCGGCGCCCTCGACGAAGATCGGCCCGGTGACAGGGTTGATCCCGGCGAAGTCGAGCTTGGCGATGTCGGCGACGGTGCTGTCGGCTTTCAACTGGCCCCCCGAGGAATCCAGGCACTGGAACTCGATGGTCGAGCCGGGCGCCACCCGCTCGACCGGGGCAAAGGAATTGTCCCAGCCGAAATGGTGGTGGCGTCCGTGGATGGTGTAATCGCAGTTATTGCACATCTTTTACGTACACATTGTCGTAGTTGATCGGGATATGGACTGGGTCGACATAGAGGTTGTCGGCACCGCCCATGCGCGCGGACTTCATGGTGAAGCGCTGCTCGTTGAAGACCGGCGCCCAGGGCGCGTCCTCCATCACCTTGTCGTAGATGGCGCTCCACATCTTGTCGCGCTCGGCGGCCTTGGCTGGGTCGACCACCGAGTCGGCCTCGGCCGCCTTGGCGTCGAGGTCCTTGTTGCAATACCACGACCAGTTCCAGCCGCCCGGCACGGCGCCTGCGCAGCCGAGGATCGGACCGTAGAAGTTCGATGGGTCCGGGAAGTCGGCGATCCAGGCCATGCCGCCGGACCAGATCATCGGCGCGCCGGCCTTGTCGCCGCCGGCGGCAATGACGTTTGCCTGGGCGAGCGACTGGATGCTGGCCTTGATGCCGATCGCCGCCAAATCCTGCTGGATCGCCTGCGCGATGCGCGGATTGGGATCGGTGTTCATGGCGAAAAGCTGCGTCTCGAAGCCGTCCGGATGGCCGGCTTCGGCCAGCAGCGCCTTGGCCTTGGCAACGTCGTAAGGATAGCCCTTGTATTCCTTGTCGTAGCCCGGCATCGACGGGGGCAGCGGCTGGTTGGCCGGCACGGCGCGGCCGTTGATGATCTGGATGATGCGCGCCTTGTTGATCGCCATGTTGACCGCCTGGCGAACCTTCACATTGTCGAACGGCGCCATGGTGGTGTTCATGGTGACGTAGCCGGTGTGCAGTTGCCCGCCCTCGACGACGCGCGCCTTCTGCTCGGGATCGGCCATCACCTCCTGGAACTTGGCCGGCGGAATACCGTCGCCGGGCACGTCGATCTCGCCCTTCTGAAGGCGCAGCAGCGCCACGATCGGCTCCTGGCCGATCTCGAAGGTGATCTTGTCCAGATGCGGCAGTCCCTTGTGCCAGTAGTCCGCGTTGCGCTCGAAGACGATGCGCTGGCCGAGCGTCCACTCAGCGAGCTTGAAGGCGCCGGTGCCGACCGGATGCTTACCGAAATCGGCGCCATATTTCTCGACCTCTTCCTTCGGCACGACATGCGAGAAGTTGATGGCCATGACATGCAGGAAGGTGGCATCGGGCCGGGTCAGCTCGAACTTGACGGTATAGGGGTCGACCACGGTGACACCCGATAGTGTCTCCGCCTTGCCGGCGGCGACATCGTCATAGCCCTTGATCGAGCCGAAGAAGCCGGCGCCGGGGCTCTGCGTCTTCGGGTTGGTGACGCGGTCGAGTGAGTATTTCACGTCGTCGGCGGTCATTTCGCGGCCATTGTGGAATTTCACGCCATGGCGCAGCTTGAAGGTGAAGGTCTTGCCGTCGGGCGAGATCTCGTAGCTTTCGGCGAGATCGGGCTTGAGGTTGGTGGTGCCGGGCTCATAGTCCATCAGCCCGTCGAACAGGCTCTTGATCATCGACCAGTTCTGCCAGTCATAGCCGATCGCCGGGTCGAGGGTCGCGACATCGTCCTTGTAGGTGATGGTGATGGCGCCGCCCTGCTTGGCGTTGGGATCGACGGCGTCCTCGGCGCGGACGCTCGTCATGCCGAGCATCAGCGCCAGCGCCGATGCGGCCACGGTGGATGCGAGAAGCTTTTTCATTGTTATGTTCCCTTTCTCTGTTGGTTTTCTGGTTTCATCTGAGCTTGATGCGGGGATCGATGAACGGGGCGATGATGTCGGCCAAGAGATTGCCGAGCACGATGGCGAAGGCCGACACCAGGGTGACGCCCATGATGATCGGAATGTCGACGCGCTGGATCGCCTGCCAGGCGAGCTGGCCGATGCCTGGCCAGCCGAACACGCTTTCAACCACCACGATGCCGCCCATGAAGATGCCGATATCGATGCCGATCATGGCGATGACCGGCAGGATGGCGTTGGGGAGCGCATGGCGGAACAGGATGGCGTGGCGCGCCAGGCCCTTGGCGCGCGCGGTGCGCACATAATCCTGGCGCAGCACGTCGATCATCGAGGAGCGCATCATGCGCGCGTACCAGCCGGCGCCGAGAATGCCCATGGTTAGCGAGGGCAGCACCAGATGGCGCCAGGTGCCGTAGCCGCCGATCGGGAACCAGCCGAGCCTGACGGCGAACACGTAGAGCAAAAGCAGGCCGACGACGAATTGCGGCGCCGAGACGCCGACGAAGGAGGCGACCATCAGCGTCTGGTCGGTGGCGGTGCCGCGCTTGACGGCGGCGATCAGTCCCATGCTGAGCCCGATCAGCAATTCGCACAGGATGGCGCCGACCATCAGGAGCAGGCTCGCCGGCAGCCGCGAGACGATGAGCTCGGTGACCTCGGAGCGCTGGATGTAGGAGCGGCCGAGATCGCCGCTGGCGAGCTTCGTGAGATAGTGCCAGTACTGGACGACGAAGGGCTGGTCGAGGCCGAGCTGCTGGCGGATGTTCTCGACCGTCTGCGGCGTGGCGCTGCGGCCGGCGATCTGGCGCACCGGGTCGGCAGGTAGCAGATAAAGCAGCGCGAAGGTGATCAGCGAAACGCCGAGCAGGATAAGCAGCGACTGGATCAGGCGGCGGCCGAGATAGGCGATCATGCCCGGCCCCTTTGCGTCGGATCGAGGATGTCGCGCAGCGCGTCGCCGATCAGGTTAAAGGCCAGCGCCAGCGCCAGGATCGCCGCACCCGGGAAGAACACCAGCCAGGGCGCCGCCTGGAAGTAGGTCTGGTTCTCGAAGATGATGTTGCCCCAGGAGGCCGTCGGCGGCTGCACGCCGATGCCGAGGAAGGAGAGCGTTGCTTCCAGCAGCACCGTGGTCGAGATGCCGAGCGTGCCCCAGACGATGATGGTGGGCAGAAGATGCGGCAGGATGTGGCGAAACAGGATGCGCGGCGCGCTCGCGCCGATGGTGCGTTCGGCATCGATGAACTCCCGTTCGGCGAGCGAAGAGGTTTCGGTGTAGATGACGCGCGCGGTCTGCACCCAGTTGACCAGCGCGATGACCAGAGCGACGATCCAGAGACTTGGCTCGAACACCGCCGCGAGACAAATGGCGAGCAGCAGCGCCGGAAACGCCATCATCAGATCGGTGAAGCGCATGAGAGCGCTGCCGATCCAGCCGCGGAAATAACCCGCCGTGACGCCGACCAGCGTGCCGATCAACAGCGCCACGCCATTGGCGGCGATGCCGATGATCAGCGAGGTGCGGGCGCCGTAGAGAATGCGGGTCAACAGGTCGCGGCCGAGCAGATCGGTGCCGAGCCAGAATTTTGCGTCGGGCGGCAAGGGCGAGCCTTCCAGCGTCAGCCCGTCGAACATCTGCTCATTCGGGTCATAGCTGGTCAGCCATGGCGCGAGGATCGCGCCGGCAAGGACGATGGCGACGATGAACAGACCAAGCAGCGCCAGGCGGCGTTTGACCAGCCGGCGCCAGACGCCGGCGCGCGGCTTGACCGGCATGCGTGCGGCCGCCGGAAGATCAGGCGCGATGGGACTGGTCATCGCCGCCTTCCTCACCCGTTATTTCGTCACTCGTCATCGCCACGATGCGGCGCGCCGCATCCTCGACGCTGATCTGCCAACTCATCGCCAGCGAGCGCAGCTGCGCGTAGGCGCGATCGTCATCGGCGCCTTTCGAAAGTGCCGCGACGGCGCGCACGATGGTCTGGCGCTCGGCGACGCGCTGGCGCAGCGAGGCGATCTCGCCGGCTAAATGTTCTCGCGCCTCGAAACTCTGCCTTGCGATCAGCAGCGCGCTGTAGACGCCGGCGGTGCCGACCGGCTTCAGGAGCTGCGCATCGGCCTTGTGCGACAGCGCCCATTCGATGCGGCCGGGCGCCTCCGAGCCGATCAGCGCCACCAGCGGCATCGGCGCCTCGCCGGCCTTCCACGGGAATTGCTCGTCGAAGCCGAGATCGGCGTCGAAGAACACGAAATCGGCGGCCAGCGCTTCAGGCGGCAGTTCGGGCCAGCAGTCCACCGTGACCAGGCCGATTGCCGACAATTGCCTGGTGATGGCCTGCACCGTCGGGTGCGGGCGATGCAGGATGAATGCCCTGGCGCCGCCGAGATTAGGGATTCGCGATGGCCTGGTCACGACACCACCCTCAGGCGCGGCCGGCCGAATGTCGTGGCTGGGTCGTAGCGTGACAAATAAGGATCGGGCGCGACCTCGTGATGCCGGCTGACGACCTCGAAGAAGCCGTCGGCGATCCGGCCGATGATCACCGGCAGCGTTGCGTGCTGGGAATGGGCGTCGATGGCGATCGGGCCGAGCCGGGTGGAGAAGCGCCGTTCGGCGAAGGCCTTGGAAAATTCCGCCGGACCGGCGTCGGTATCACGCGAGAGCACGTCGGCCATCACTTGCACGGAGGCATAGGCGGAGGCCTCGAAAGACGAGGCGAAGGCCGCGGGGCGAGGCGCGAAATACGGCCCGACCGACAAATGCCCCTTGCCGGTTTCGCCGATCGCCGGCAGCTCACCCTCGGTGAGGTTGCAGGAGATGACCGGGCACACCTCGGGGCTGAAGGCCGGGTCCTCAACGCCCAAGTCGCGGTAGGCCGCCAGGAAGGCGTAGGAGGAGGTGCCGATGAGATTGTTGAGGACGAAGTTCGGCCGCGTCGCCCGGATCTCGGCGATCAGCCGCGACACGTCGGTCTCGCCGATACGCAGATAGCGCTCGCCCAGAACCTTGCCGCCGGCGTCCGCGATCAGGTCGCGCGCGACGCGGTTCATCTCCCAGCCCCAGATGTAGTTCGAGCCGAGCAGGAAGCCGTTGGCGCCGAAGCGGGGCACGACATGGGCCATCAGCGGCACCAGATGCTGGTTTGGGCAAGCGTGCATGTAGACGACGTGCTCGTTGGCCTCGAAGCCTTCATAGGGGCAGGCGTACCAGAGCATGCCGCCGGCTTTCTCCAACACCGGAATGGTCTCCTTGCGGCTCCAGGAGGTCACGCAGCCGACAACATGGCGGGCGCTGCTGGTCTTGAAGATGTCCTCGCAGAGCGTCGCATAGCGATCGGCATTGCTTTGCGGGTCGCGCTCGACCGGCACCAGTTCGATACCCGAGCCGCGGTCGGCATTGATGTCGGCGATGGCGCGCATGGCGCCCATCCGGCACGCATCGGAGACGAGCTGGTAGCTTCCCGAGCGGGAATAGAGGATGCCGATCTCGATACGCCGTTTCAAACAGATCCCCAGAAATAACAATGCCCCGCAGCCACCACCGGAGGGCGAGGCATACGAGGCATTCTTGCCGCCCGGCGATCGGGGCCGGTATTTTCAGCCTAAACTATTCCCTGCGACCGCGCAGTCAAGCGGGAAAGTGCGATCTGTCCAAGTTTGAAATTAAGGCTTGGGCCGCAAGGCGATTGGGCAGGATCCTTCTACCCAGCGATGGGAAGATTTATGAACCCCTTCGACCAGGAGAACCTCTCACAGGCGAAGGAAGCCGACGACGTGATTGACGACGGCAAGGACCCGCCGCGAAGCGCTGGGGCGAGGGACGGAAAGAAGCGCCGAGGCCTGACACCAGAGCGGCGCGCCGGGATAGTCCGGAAGGCGGCTGAGAAACATTGGTCCGCTAAGAGATAAGTTTCTCTAGCTCCGCAGGTGTCTCGATATGGTCACCGTTCGAAAGCGGCGCGATTGGAAACATGTGACCTTTTGGACCGGTTGGAATCAGGCCGCCTTGCGCCGTATCAGAGATGCCAGGACGGTACGCATTCCTGAGTATGCCGGGCCGCCGATTGTCACTTCCCAGTCAGTGCCGCGTTTTCGGGGAAACTTAGCACTGCGTAGCGCTTCACGGAATGCTGTCGGCTCAACGCCTACGGTTTGAGCCATTTCCTCAGCGGTTGTGCATTTGGCTATCATGAAATCTCCTATGCTTTCCTCTAGGCATATAGGGATTCAGAGCGGGATGCGCCAGCAGACCGGCCAGATCTCAAACCGAAACACTACGGAAAGGTGTGTTCATCAGCTCAACGGCGGCGCTGCGGCCCGCTCGGTGCGGCTAGGCCGGCGTGCTCGCCGTCCAGCAAATTTTGAGAGAATATTCCGGACTTCCGGGCGAACCGGGGAACGCGGTTCTTTGATAATATTCCTAGAGTTTCTGATGATCAGGGCAAGGCTCGGCATCCCGCCCGGCTTTTGTGACTTCGCAACCGCAGAGATCGATCATGTCCGAGTTCAGGAACACTTTGTCATCTTCCCTTTCGTCACATTTCAACCGGCGCGCTGGTCTTGCTTTGCTTTTCGCCTCGGCGGTCGCGATCACCGGGCTGATGGGATCCAGCGCCTCATTCGCGGAGGACAAGAAGGCGATCAAGGTCGGCATCATCAGCGGCGAGGACGAGGATGTATGGCGCGTCGTCGTTGCCCAGGCGGCGCAAAAGGGCCTCAGCATTGAGACCGTTGTGTTCAACGATTACACCCAGCCCAACGAGGCACTGGAGCGCGGCGAGATCGACGCCAACGCCTTCCAGCACCAGCCCTATCTCGACAACCAGATCAAGACTCAAGGCTATCACATCGTGCGCGTCGGCTATACCGGCGTCTGGCCGATCGGCCTCTACTCCAAGAAGTACAGCAAGGTCGCCGACCTGCCGGAAGGGGCGGTGATCGGTGTGCCGAACGATCCTTCGAACGAAGGGCGGGCGCTGCGCGTGCTGCAGAACGAAGGCGTGATCAAGCTCAGGGACGGCACCGGCATTCTCGCCACCACAGCCGACATTGCAGAAAACGCCAGGAAGGTCGAGATCAAGGAGCTCGACGCCGGCATTGTCGGGCGCTCGGTCGTGGACCTCGACGCGGCCGTGGTCAACACCGACTGGGCGCTGAAGAGCGGCTTGACGCCGGACAACCGCATCGCGCAGGAACCCATCGCCGACAATCCCTATCGCAACTTCATCGCGGTCAAGGTCGGCAATGAGAACGAGCCCTGGGTGAAGACGCTGGTCGCCTCCTACCAGAACGACGCGGTCAAGGCCGAGTTCGACAAAGTCTACAAGGGCACCGGCCTCAGCGCCTATTGAGACTATCCAGGCACTGGTGTGCCTGCTCTGACAGGGAGAGGCGGTCCGCGCAATGCGCGGGCCGCAATCGCATTTCGGGATCCGCGTATGAACCAGCATTTCACCGCAACTACCGAGGCCAGGGATCAGGCCGCTACATCCCCGCAGGACGTGGTGCGTCTTGTCGACCTTAAGCGCCGCTTCGGCACGACCGCGGCACTCGACGGCGTGTCGCTGACGGTGCGCAGGGGCGAGGTCCTCGGCATTATCGGCCGCAGCGGCGCCGGCAAATCGACGCTGATCCGCTGCCTGAACGGGCTGGAGCGGCCGGATTCCGGTGAAGTCTTCATTGAAGGTCGCGAGATCAGCCAGCTCGGCGAGCGCGAGCTGCAGCCGCTGCGGCGGCGCATCGGCATGATCTTCCAGCATTTCAACCTGCTGTCGGCCAAGACGGTCGAGGACAATGTAGCGCTGCCGCTCAAGATCGAAGGCCGCCCGAAGGCGGAGCGGCTGCGGCGCGCCGCCGAACTGCTTGAACTGGTCGGCCTGTCGGAGAAGGCGAAGGCCTATCCGGCGTCGCTGTCGGGCGGGCAGAAGCAGCGCGTCGGCATCGCCAGGGCGCTGGCCGCGCGGCCGGCGCTGCTGTTGTCGGATGAAGCCACCTCCGCGCTTGACCCGGAGACGACGCGGTCCATCCTCGCCTTGCTGAGGGACATCAACCGGCAGCTTGGCCTGACCATCCTTTTGATCACCCATGAGATGGAGGTGATCCGCTCGATCGCCGACCGCGTGGCGGTGATCGACGCCGGGCGCTTCGTCGAGCAAGGCCCGGTCTGGTCGGTGTTTGCCGAGCCGCGGTCGCAGATCACGAAAAGCCTGCTTGGTGCCATCCGGCCGCAACTGCCGGCCGAGCTCTTGGCCCGGCTGCTGCCCGCGACCGGCGCGGAGACGATCCTGCGCGTGGATGTGGCCGGGGAGGCCGCGCAAAGCCCGCTCTTGTCCGATCTCGCGACGCTCGTGCCTGGCACGTTCCGCCTCGTCCATGGCGGCATCGACCATGTCCAGCAGCAGCCGGTGGGCACACTGTTCCTGTCTGTCCCCGGCAGCGATGCAAGCCATCTCGCGCGAGTGATCGCATTCCTGAAATCGCGCCAGGCGCGGGTGGAGGTGCTTGGCCATGTCGCCGATCCTGTTTGAGCTTCTGCTGCGGTCGATCTGGGAGACGGTGCTGATGACGGCCGCTTCCGGCCTCATCTCGCTGGTTTTCGGTCTGCCGCTTGGTCTCGCCTTGATCGCCACCGAACGCGGCGGCATCGCCGAAAGCCTGTGGGTCAACCGCGTGCTCGGTGCCGTCATCAACGGCTTCCGGTCGGTGCCGTTCATCATCCTTTTGGTGGCGCTGATCCCGGTGACGCGGCTGATCGTCGGCACCTCGATCGGCACCTGGGCGGCGATCGTGCCGCTGTCGATCGCCGCCACGCCCTACTACGCGCGCATCGCCGAAGTGTCGCTGCGCGAGGTCGACACTGGCCTGATCGAGGCGGCGCGCGCCATGGGCGGCAACCGCTGGACGATCATCCGCGAGGTGCTGGTGCCGGAAGCGCTGCCAGGCATCGTCGCGGGCTTCACCGTGACGCTGGTGACGCTGGTCGGCGCCTCCGCCATGGCCGGCGCGATCGGCGCCGGCGGCCTCGGAGACCTCGCCATCCGCTACGGCTACCAGCGGTTCGAGACGTCAGTGATGATTGCGGTGGTGATTGTGCTGATCATCCTGGTCTGCGGCATCCAGTGGGCCGGCGACCGGCTGGTGGCGCGGCTGGATCGAAGATGATGGTCTGCCGGTTGAACATTCGGATCGGCTGAGGCCGGCGAGTTCATGCCGCGCCGAACAAATCCCTGGCCTGTTCGGCCGTATAATAGCCAAGCCTGACGTCACGCGCGACCAGTTCCGGATCGCGCTCCAGCGGATCGCCATAGCCGCCACCACCCGGCGTACCGACGCGGACGCGGTCACCGGACTTCAAGGCGATATCCTGCTCCTTGGACAAATGCGGCGGCACATGCTCTTCGCCATTGCGGAAGACCGTGACGGTGTTGACCGCGCCGTCCTTGCCGCCGAGCGCGCCCTGCGGGCCGAAGCGGCCATGGTCCATGACAAAGGAGGCGCGGGCTTCTCCGCGCAGGATCTCGACCTCGTAGGCAAGGCCAAAGCCGCCGCGGTGTTTGCCGGCGCCGCCCGAGCCCTCGCGCAACGCATAGTGACGGTAAAGCACCGGAAAGGCCTGCTCCATGATCTCGACCGGCGGCGACTTGGAAATGCCGATGGTCGAGCAGCCATTGCTCAGCCCGTCATGGCCGGCATTGCCGCCATAGCCGCCGCCGGAGATCTGGTACATGACATAGTCGCGGCCGCGCGCCGGATCGTTGCCGCCGAGCGCAAAATTGCCGCTGGAGCCGGCGGGCGCCGCCGTCACCTTGTCCGGCAGCGCCTGCACCATGGCCGCGAACACCGCCTCGGCGATGCGCTGCGACACTTCCGCGGCGCAGCCCGAGACCGGCCTCGGATACCTGGCGTCGAGGAAAGTGCCCTCCGGTCGCTTGACCTCGAGCGGCTCGAAGGCGCCGGCGCTGATCGGCACATCGGGGAAGATATGGCGCATGGCGAGATAAACCGAGGACAAGGTGGTCGCCAGCACGCTGTTCATCGGCCCCGCGCAGGGCTTTGACGAGCCGGCGAAATCGAAAGTCAGGGTGTCGCCCTTCTTCTCGACGGCGAGCGCGATTGTCAGCGGCTCGTTGACCACGCCATCGGAATCGACGAAGGCCTTTGAGCGGTAGGTCCCGTCGGGAATGGCCGCTATGTTGGCCCGCATCTGCTCGGCGGCGCGGCGGCGCAGTTCTGCGATCGCCTGGACAACAGTTTCGTCTCCGTAACGATCCAGAATTCCATTGAGCCGATCCTGGCCGATCAGCAGTGCGGCAGCCTGCGCCCTGATGTCGCCGATGCGCTGGTCGGCGACGCGGATGTTCGAACAGATGATGGCGTAGATCTCCGGGTCGAGTACGCCTTTCTTGAACAGTTTGACCGGCGGCAGCCGCAAGCCTTCCTGCTCGACCGCCGTCGCCGAAGCCGAGAAGCCGCCGGGCACCGAGCCGCCAATGTCGGGCCAATGGCCGGTGTTCGACAGCCAGCAGAAAATCTTCCCGTCCCGGTAGGCTGGCATGACGAAGCGCACGTCCATCAGATGCGTGCCGCCGAGATACGGGTCGTTGACGATGTAGATATCGCCCGGCTCCGGGGCCAGGCAGCGGCCGTCGGCGATCATCTCGATCACCGTCCTGGTCGAATATTGCATGACGCCGACGAATACCGGCAGGCCCTGGCTGCCTTGCGCGATCAGCGAGCCGTCGACGGCCGAATAGATGCCGTCGGAGCGGTCGTTGGCCTCGGCGATGACAGGTGAGAAGGCGGCGCGGGAAAAGGTCAGGTCCATCTCATCGCAGACCTGCTGCAGGGCTGCCTGGAGGACCGAGAGCGTGATGGCGTCGAGCTTTTGCATCTCAGGCCTCGCCGATGTCGATGATGATGTTGCCGTCGGCGTCCGAGCGGGCGCGGTCGCCGGGTTCGAGCACCGTGGTAGCGTCCATCTGTTCGAGGATCGCGGGCCCTTCGATGATCACATCGAGCGGCAGTTCTTCGCGTGCGTATACGGGCGTGTCATGCCAGCGCCCGCTGTACCAGACCGGCCGGATCTCGCGCCGGGCCTCGTCGAGCGTCTTTGCCCGCCCGGCGGGGTCGATCAGCCGCGACAGATCGATCGCCGGCCTGACACCCGTCACCGAGGTGTTCAAGTTGACCAGATTGGCGCGGATTTCCGGCAGCTCGACCTTGAAGCGCGCGAAATAAGCCTTTTCGAACAGCGCCTGCAGCTGCTGCCGGGTCACCGACGAGGACGGCAGCGGCACGTTGATGATGTGGGTCTGGCCGACGAACTGCATGTCGGCGGAATGGGTGACGCGGATGACCTCCGGTTTCACGGCCTCCTTGGCGATCAGCTCCTCGCCTTCGTTTCGATGCCGCTCCAATACCTGATGGAGGCGGCTTTCATCAAAAACGCCTACCGGCTGGTTGATGGTGTTGACGAAATCGTGGCGCAGGTCCGCGACAACGCAGCCGAGCGCGTTGGTGATGCCCGGCCGGGCCGGCACCAGCACCCGGGGCAGTCCGAGTTCGCGTGCCAAAGCGGTGGCGTGCAGCGGGCCGGCGCCGCCGAAGGCGAACAGCGCGAAATCGCGCGGATCATGGCCGCGCGACACCGACACCATGCGGATGGCGCCGGCCATCTTCATGTTGCCGAGCCTGAGCACCGCGCCGGCTGCTTCGACGCCGGACAGGCCGGTCGCCTTGCCGATCCTGTCGGCAAAAATGCCGGTGACGCGCTCTGATGTGACCGGATTGTCGACGGCAAGCAGCTTCTTCGGTGCCATCCGGCCGAGCACCAGATTGGCGTCGGTGATGGTCGGCTCCAGGCCGCCGCGGCCGTAGCAGATCGGGCCGGGATTGGCGCCGGCACTTTCCGGGCCGATCTGGATCAGGCCGGCCGCATCGACGCGAGCGATGGAGCCGCCGCCAGCGCCGACCGTATGCACCGCCACCATCGGCACGTGGATGGGCATGGCATATTCGATCTCGATTTCGTTCGAGACGGCCGGCTCGGCGTTGCGGATCAGCGCCACGTCGGTCGAGGTGCCACCCATGTCGTAGGTGACGAGGTTTTCGAAGCCGGCGCGCTTGCCCGTATAGGCGGCGGCGATGACGCCGGAGGCCGGGCCGGACATCACGGTCTTGGCCGATTCACGTGTGACGAAGCGGGCCGAGATCATGCCGCCATTGCCGTTCATGATCAGGAAGTCGCGGGCATAGCCCTTATCAGCCAACTCCTTGCGTAGCCGCTCGACATAGCGTTCGAGGATCGGCTGCACCGAAGCGTTGACCGAGGCGGTGACGCCGCGCTCGAACTCGCGCGCTTCCGACAGCAGCGCATGACCCGTGGTGATGTAGCCGTTCGGCCAGAGTTCGGCGGCGATCTCGGCGGCGCGCCGCTCGTGCGAAGGGTTGGCGTAGGAATGCAGGAAGTGGATGACGAGGGATTCGCAGCCGGCATCGATCAGCGTCTTCACCGCACTGCGCATTTCGGTCTCGTCGAGCGGCGTGCGGATGGCGCCCGTCGCTTCGACGCGCTCCGACACTTCGAGCCTGAGATTGCGCGGGATGATCGGCACGAAGGTGCCGGTCATGCCGTAGGGCTGCGGCCTCGTGCGCCGGCCGAGCTCGATCACATCGCGGAAGCCGCGCGTGGTGATCATGCCGGTCTTCGCCAGCCTGCGCTCCAGCACCGCGTTGGTCGTGGTGGTCGTGCCGTGCACGATGAGGTCGATGCCGTCGATGGGAAAACTCGTGCCGCCAAGCGCCGACACGACGCCGAAAGCCTGGTTGTCGACCGTGGTCGGCGTCTTTGCGATATGCACCTTGCCACTGTGCCTGCCGTCGATCAGAAGCAGGTCGGTGAAGGTTCCGCCGACATCGATGCCGGCGACGACACTGCCCAGGGAATCCGGCTGCTGCACCGAAAAATTCTCTTTCATTGTCGAAACCCGAAATGCTGGGACTACGGATATGTCACAGTTTGGAAAGGTGTTTTACGGCGGCATCTTGACGCAAATATCGTTTGTATACTAATAAATTCCGGACACAAGAGCTTACCGCTTTGGAGTGTGCGAGCAGCATGCCGGGACCTGAACGGTTCGGGCGCGCAGGAATAAGGTTTGGCGCCCGCGTCCGTGAGTTGGGCCAGAAGGTTGGATTTGATGAACACCACATCCGCGTTCAACACCGCCGGCGCCCGCCCGCTGCAATTTCCGATTCCGGCCAATGTCTATGCCGAAACCGTGGTCTCGGTGAAGCACTACACCGACCGGTTGTTCTCGTTCCGCATCACCCGTCCGCAGTCGCTGCGCTTCCGTTCCGGCGAATTCGTCATGATCGGCCTGCCCAATGCCGAGAAGCCGGTGTTCCGCGCCTATTCCGTGGCAAGCCCGGCCTGGGACGAAGAGCTGGAATTCTTTTCCATCAAGGTGCCGGACGGCCCGCTGACCTCGGAGCTGCAGAAGATCCAGGTCGGCGACACCGTCATCATGCGCCAGAAGTCGACCGGCACGCTGGTGGTCGACGCGCTGACGCCGGCCAAGCGGCTGTTGATGATCTCCACCGGCACTGGCATCGCGCCCTTCGCCAGCTTGCTGCGCGACCCTGACACTTATGAAAAATTCGAACAGCTGATCCTGACCCACACCTGCCGCGACAATGCCGAGCTGACCTATGGCCAGGAACTGGTGGCGGCGCTCGAAAGCGACCCGCTGATCGGCGAACTGACCGGCGGCCGTGTTACGCTTTACAACTCCACCACCCGCGAGGAGTCGGCGTGCATGGGTCGCATTACCGCGCTCATCGGCTCCGGCAAATTCTACGCCGACCTCGGCATAGAGAAGCTCAATCCCGAGACCGACCGCATCATGATCTGCGGCTCGATGCATATGCTCAAGGATGTCAAGGAAATGGCCGAGAGCCTCGGTTTCCAGGAAGGCTCGCTCAGCCATCCCTCGACTTTTGTCGTCGAGCGCGCCTTCGTCGGCTGAGGTCTGCTCTTCCCCGACGATCGAGCTTTGACCTTCTGGTCAAAAATTAGCTGCTTTCGCGGCCTTTTTCAGCTATCCCTCGCTTGAGGACTCGTGAAGCGCGGCTTCGCGAGCTATCTTCGTGCGTGTCGCCCCAAAGTGCCCAACGGTTTTGGGAAGACGACATGCACCAAGACATAAGCGCAGTCGCTGAGTGAAAGGGCAGGAGATGAGCAGCACAATCCGCGAGGCCGAGGCCAAGGTGATGCCGCTGCCGGCGCGCGCCGCCGCCAACACCGCCCTCCCGCTGGATCATCGCATCGCGCGCAATCCCGGCATGAAGCTCGACCTGGGCTTCCTGGAATCGGTGCGCAGCGTCAATCGCTCGGCGCTGGAACGGCGCGTCGCCAGCCTGACCAAGCGGCGCTCGATCAAGGCCGACAACCAGGCGGCCTGGCTGCTGCGGGCGATAGCCTGCATGGACCTGACGACGCTGAACTCCAACGACACGGAAGAGCGCGTGCGCCGGCTCTGCGCCAAGGCGATCAACCCGTTGCGCCGTGACATCGTCGAGGGCTTGGGCATTGCGGGCGAGATCATCCGGCCCGCCGCCGTTTGCGTCTACCATCCCTTCGTCGCCACCGCGGTCGACGCCGTGCGCGGCACCGGCGTCCATGTCGCCGCCGTCTCCACCGCCTTCCCGCATGGTCTTGCGCCGCTGTCGACCCGCCTCCAGGAGATCGAGGCCTCGGTGCGCGACGGCGCCGACGAGATCGACGTCGTCATCCCGCGCGGTTTGGTATTCGGGGCCAAATGGCGGGAGCTCTACAACGAGATCGTCTCGATGCGCGCCGCCTGCGGCGATGCGCATCTGAAGGTCATTCTCGGCACCGGCGACCTCGCCACGCTGCGCAACGTGATGCTGGCCTCGATGGTGGCGATGATGGCGGGCGCCGATTTCATCAAGACCTCGACCGGCAAGGAAAGCGTCAATGCCACGTTGCCCGTCGGCCTTGCCATGGTGCGCGCCATCAGGGCCTATTTCGAGGAGACAGGCTATCTCATCGGCTTCAAGCCGGCCGGCGGCATTTCTACCGCCAAGGTGTCGCTCGACTGGCTGGTGCTGATAAAGGAAGAACTCGGCCGGCCATGGCTGGAACCGGAGCTGTTCCGCTTCGGCGCCTCGAGCCTGCTGACGGACATCGAGCGGCAGCTCGAGCATCACCTGACCGGGCACTATTCGGCCAATCATCGCCACGCGATGGCGTGAGGCGGAGTGAAGCCTTGAACGCCGCAGGGTGCTTTCTCTGATAACAATCTCCTCACAAAGGAGCCGACCATGAACATTCTCGAACGCTATCACGCCATGGAATACGGCCCGGCGCCGGAAGCCCGCAACGAGGCCGACGCCTGGCTTGCCGGGCGCGACTTTTCCAAGGCGCTGTTCATCGACGGCACCTGGAAGGCGGCTGGCGGCGGCAAGACCTTCGAGACCAGCGAGCCTGCTTCCGGCAAGCTGCTGGCCAAGGTGTCGGATGCCGGCGCCGCCGACATCGACGCGGCGGTCGCGGCGGCCACCAAAGCGCTGCCGAAATGGTCGGCATCCTCGGGCTATACCAGGGCCAAAGTGCTCTACGCCATCGGCCGCGCCATGCAGCGCCACCAGCGCCTGTTCGCGGTGCTTGAGACAATCGACAATGGCAAGCCGATCCGCGAAAGCCGCGATATCGACGTGCCTCTGGCGATCCGCCACTTCATCCATCATGCCGGCTGGGCGCAGGCGCTGGACAGGGATTTCCCCGGCCACAAGGGCGTCGGCGTCGTCGGCCAGATCATCCCGTGGAATTTTCCGCTGCTGATGCTGGCCTGGAAGATCGCGCCGGCGCTGGCCGCCGGTTGCACGGTGGTGCTGAAGCCGGCCGAGTTCACGCCGCTGACAGCCATCCTGTTCGCCGAGATCTGCGAACGCGCCGGCGTGCCGAAAGGCGTAGTCAACATCGTGCAGGGCGGCCCGGAAGCGGGTGCGGCCATCGTCAACCATTCCGGCATCCAGAAAATCGCCTTCACCGGTTCTTCCGAAGTCGGCAAGATCATCCGCAACGCTACCGCCGGCTCGGGCAAGAAGCTGTCGCTGGAGCTTGGCGGCAAGTCGGCCTTCATCGTATTCGAGGATGCCGATCTCGACAGCGCCGTCGAAGGTCTGGTCGACGGCATCTGGTTCAACCAGGGACAGGTCTGCTGCGCCGGTTCGCGGCTGCTGGTGCAGGAAGGCATCGCCGAAGCCTTCATCGCCAAGGTCAAGGTCAGGATGAGCCGGCTGCGCGTCGGCAGCCCACTGGACAAGAACACCGATATCGGCCCGCTGGTCGATCTGACGCAGCTCGACCGCGTCAGGGGCCTAGTGGCCGAAGGCGCAAAACAAGGTGCTGTCTGCTGGCAGCCAGATGTGGCGCTGCCATCGTCGGGCTATTACCACCTGCCCACACTGGCGACGGGCGTTTCGCCGGCTAACGTTTTGGCCCAAGAAGAGGTTTTCGGACCGGTTCTGGCCACTATGAGCTTCCGCAACACCGAGGAAGCGATCGAGCTCGCCAACAACACCCGCTATGGCCTTGCCGCTTCGGTGTGGAGCGAAAACGTCAATCTTGCCTTGCACGTCGCGCCGCAATTGAAAGCGGGTGTCGTCTGGGTCAACGGCACCAATATGTTCGACGCCGCCTGCGGCTTTGGCGGCTACCGCGAGAGCGGTTTCGGCCGCGAGGGCGGGCGCGAAGGCATGTTCGAATATCTCACGGCAAAGCTGCCGCTTGGCCCGGTCATCAAGCCGGCGGCAGCCTCGACACAACCGGTCGAGCAGGCCGATGGCACAGCAATCGACCGGACGGCAAAACTGTTCATCGGCGGCAAGCAAGTCCGGCCGGACGGCAACTACTCGCTGGCGGTTGTCACCGCCAAGGGCAAGCTTGCCGGCGAAGTCGGCTTGGGCAACCGCAAGGATATACGCGATGCCGTCTCCGCGGCGCGGGCCTGCAAGAGCTGGCCGGAGGCGACCGCTTACAACCGCTCACAGGTGCTCTACTATCTGGCGGAAAACCTCTCCGGCCGGGCGGAGGAGTTCGCCGCCCGTCTCGTCCAGCTCACGGGCGCGACCGCCAAGGCGGCACGCGAGGAGGTCGACCAGTCAATCGAGCGCTTGTTCCTCTATGCCGGACTTGCCGACAAGTTCGAGGGGCGCGTGCACCAGCCGCCGGCACGGGCCGTGACGCTGGCATTGCATGAGCCGGTTGGCGTCGTCGGCATCGTCGCGCCCGACAATCAGCCGCTGCTCGGGTTCATCTCACTGGTCGCGCCGGCGCTGGCGATGGGCAACACGGTGGTCGCGGTGCCTTCGGAGCGCCATCCGCTGCTCGCCACCGATCTCTATCAGGTCCTCGAATATTCCGACGTTCCGGCCGGCGCCATCAACATCGTCACCGGCCGCACTGCGGAGCTTGCCGGCGTGCTGGCCAAGCATGACGATGTCGACGGGCTCTGGCTGTTCGCCGATGCCGAGACATGCGCCAAGGCGGAGGCCGAGTCCGTCGGCAACCTCAAACGTATCTGGAGCGGCAATGGCCGTAGCCTCGACTGGGCCTCGGAAGAAGCCGCTGGCGATGCTTTGCTGCGCCGCGCCGTCGAGGTGAAGAATGTCTGGGTGCCCTACGGCGACTAAGCCGCCGTCGAGACAGACCGGGCAACGGCAGCAACAAGCCCGAGGATGGCGGCCCGCCTGGGCCGATTCCGGCGCTGCCGGCCTGCTGTCACAATGGAGATCCGGTTCGGGCTTGACGCTAGGACTTATGTTCTTTAACGAGAAAAAACATCTTTATCTGTGAACTGACAGAGCAGGCCACATCATGGCCTGTGACTGGCACATGACGCCTTTGCAGGCCGCCGATAAAGGCAGTTAACCCAGGAGGAGAACAGCATGGCGGATCTGGCAGGCAAGGTCGTCGTCATCACGGCAGCGGCGCAAGGCATCGGCAAGGCAAGCGCGCTCGCCTTCGCCAAGGCAGGTGCCGTGGTCCACGCCACCGACATCAACGAGACGCTGCTGGCGGAACTCGCCAAGACCGCAGGAATCAAAACCCGCAAGGTCGACGTGCTCAATGACGAGGCGGTCAACACCGCCTTCGCCGGCATCGGCCGCGTCGACGTGCTGTTCAACTGCGCCGGTTTCGTCCACTCCGGCTCGATCCTGGAGATGAAGGACAGCGATCTCGATTTCGCTCTCAACCTCAACGTCCGCGCCATGATCCGCACCATCCGCGCCGTGCTGCCCGGCATGCTGGAGCGCGGCGACGGGTCGATCATCAATATGGCCTCGCTGGCGAGCTCGCAGAAGGGCGTGCCGAACCGTTTCGCCTATGGCGTCACCAAGGCTGCGGTGATCGGCCTGACCAAGGCAATCGCAGCCGATTATGTCGGCAAGGGCATACGCTGCAACGCCATCTGCCCCGGTACGGTCGAAAGCCCGTCGCTGCAGGATCGCATGCATGCGCAGGGTGATTATGAAGCGGCTCGCGCCGCCTTCATCGCGCGCCAGCCGATGGGCCGGCTCGGCATGCCGGAGGAAATCGCCGATCTGGCCGTCTACCTGGCCGGCGCCACCTACACATCCGGGCAGGCCTACAACATCGATGGTGGCTGGTCGATCTGACCGGATCGAGGAGTCTGAAAATCCCGCTCACCGGCTATCACGATAGGATGTCCGCGCTTGCCCCGTATCAGGCCGATGGTACGGTCCGCCGGCTTCCTCAAAAGAGCCATTCGTTTCGGTGAAGAGTTTGCAAAAGGCCGCGAGGCCGCAACCAGGAGAAGGGTTTAAATGAAACTGCTGCGCTATGGCGAGGTGGGGAGCGAACGTCCCGGCCTGCTCGATGCGGATGGAACGATCCGCGATCTCTCCGCCCATGTCGCCGACATTGCCGGCACCACGCTTCATCCGGCCTCGCTGGAGATGCTGTCCAAGCTCGACGCGAAGTCGCTGCCGGTGGTTTCCGGCAAGCCACGGCTCGGCGCCTGCGTTGCCGGCACCGGCAAGTTCATCTGCATCGGCCTCAACTATTCCGATCACGCCGCCGAGACCGGGGCCACCGTGCCGCCGGAGCCGATCATCTTCATGAAGGCCAGCTCGGCCATCGTCGGACCGGACGATGACGTGCTGATCCCGCGCGGCTCGGAGAAGACCGACTGGGAGGTCGAGCTCGGCGTGGTCATCGGCAAAACGGCAAAATATGTCAGCCAGGCCGATGCGCTCGATTATGTCGCCGGCTACTGCGTCGCGCACGATGTCTCCGAGCGCGCCTTCCAGGCCGAGCGCCAGGGCCAGTGGACCAAGGGCAAGAGCTGCGACACGTTCGGCCCGACCGGCCCGTGGCTGGTGACCAAGGACGAAGTAGCAGACCCGCAGAACCTGAAGATGTGGCTGACCGTCAACGGCAAGACCATGCAGAACGGCTCGACCAAGACCATGGTCTACGGCGTCGCCTATCTCGTGTCCTATCTCAGCCAGTTCATGTCGCTGCATCCGGGTGACATAATTTCGACAGGCACGCCGCCCGGTGTCGGCTTGGGCATGAAGCCGCCGGTGTTCCTGAAGGCCGGCGACGTGGTGGAGCTGGGCATCGAAGGGCTCGGCCAGCAGAAGCAGACGTTCAAGGCGGACGAGTAGTACCGGCTTTCTTCCTTCTCCCCTTGTGGGAGAAGGAAGACCAGTCGCCAGCTTACTTCAGCACCTTCCCGTCCGCCCCAAACCGGTAGGTCCTCGCCGGATCCGGCGTCGCGTAGAGCGTCGCGCCGGGCTCGGCGTCATAAACACCGAAAATGCGCACGGTGATCAGCCCGGCTTTTTCGCAGTCGAGGTAGAGATTGGTGTCGGCGCCGAGGTGCTCGGCATGCACGACGGTGCCTTTCCAGGCGCCGGATTTCGGGTCAACGGTCAGATGCTCGGGCCGCACGCCGATGGTTTTGGCGGTTTCGCCGAGGCGAGCGCCGTCGATGAAGTTCATCTTCGGCGAGCCGATGAAGCCGGCCACGAACTCGTTTGCCGGCGCATTGTAGAGCTCCATCGGTCCGCCGATCTGCTCGATTTTTCCGGCATTCAGCACCACGATCTTGTCCGCCAGCGTCATCGCCTCGACCTGGTCGTGGGTGACGTAGATCATCGTCGCCTTGAGGCGGCGATGCAGCTGCGCGATTTCCAGCCGCGTGTTGACGCGCAGTGCCGCGTCGAGATTGGACAAAGGCTCGTCGAACAGGAAAAGCTTTGGCTCGCGCACCACGGCGCGGCCGATGGCGACGCGCTGGCGCTGGCCGCCGGAGAGTTCGGCGGGACGCCTTTCCAGATAGGGCTCAAGCGACAGCATGGACGAGGCGATGCCGATGCGCCGATCGATCTCGGCCGCCGGCGTGCCGGCCTGCTTGAGGCCGAGGCCCATATTGTTCTTGACCGTCAGGTGCGGATAGAGCGCATAGGTCTGGAACACCATGGCGATGCCGCGCTTGGCCGGCGGCGTGGCCGAGACATCCGCGCCATCGATGACCACCCGGCCCGAGGTCGAATCCTCCAGCCCCGCGATCACCCTCAGCAAAGTCGACTTGCCGCAGCCCGACGGGCCGACGAAGACGACGAATTCGCCATCCGTCACTTCGAGGTCGATGCCCTTCAGCACCTCGACCGGGCCGAAGGCCTTTTTGACATTCTCGATCTTCAGCGAGCCCACGGCAGTCCTCCAAATTGATGAGTGGGCGCCAGGGCACCCCCCTCTGGCCTGCCGGCCATCTCCCCCTCAAGGGGGGAGATTGGCAGCTTCAACCAAGGTACTCTTCTTGCAATGTCGGTGATTGGCGAAGATGGACGGGACAGATGATCTCCCCCCTTGAGAGGGAGATGTCCGGCAGGCCAGAGGGGAGTGCCGTAGCGCGCAGCCCCTGATGAGATATCACCCTTCAAAGCCGCACCGCCTTCCCGCTGCGCACGCTCTCGTCGGCGGCAAGGCAGACGGCGAGCGATTTCACTGCGTCCTCCATATGGCGGGTGAGATCGATATCCTCGCGGATCGCCTTGAGGACAAAAGCTTGTTCGAGATCGCAGAGATCCTGGTGGCCGGGTTCGCCTTCCATCGACAGCATCTCGTCCGGCTTGGCGAACTTGCCATCCGCGCCGGTCTCGGCACTGTGCAGGCGGATGGTCGACGTCTTGGTGTGAGTGTCGATGTCGTCGGACTTAACGCCCTCCTTCATGACGATCGACACGCAGCCCTTCGGCGAGATGACATCTTTGACGAAGAAAGCGGTTTCCGAAATCATCGGACCCCAGCCGGCCTCGTACCAGCCGACCGAGCCGTCATCAAACAGCACCTGGAGGTGGCCGTAATTGTACATCGTGGGCGCGACCTCGTCGGTCAGCCGCACGCCCATGCCGCGCACCTCGACCGGTCTGGCGTCGGTGATCTGCAGCATGACGTCGAGATAATGCACGCCGCAGTCGACGATCGGCGAGGTCGTGCGCATCAATTGCTTGTGCGTCTCCCAGGTATGGCCGGAGGACTGCTGGTTGAGGTTCATGCGGAAGACATAAGGGCCGCCGAGCTTGCGCGCCTCGGCGATCAGCCTGATCCAGGACGGATGGTGGCGCAGTATATAGCCGATCACCAGTTTCCTGCCATTGGCCTTGGCGGCCGCGACGACGCGCCTGGCGTCGGCGACCGTCGTTGCCAGGGGCTTTTCGACGAAGACATGGCAGCCGGCCTCGAACGCCCTCACCGCATAGTCGGCGTGGCTGTCGGAATAGGTGGCGATGCAGGCGACATCGGGCTTTTCGTCGCGCAGCGCATCGTCGAAGGAGCGCCTGATGCCATAGCCGGACAATCGTTCCGGCAGCGGCACGTCGGAACGGTTGATCAGCGCCGCGATCTGAAAACCCGGATTGGTGTGATAGGCCAGCGCATGGCTGCGGCCCATATTGCCGAGGCCGGCGACGACGACGCGAAGGGGCGATTCAGAGTTCACCGAGTTGCTCCAGATATTGCAGTTGTTCTTGAGAGGGTGAGGGCTCTGACAGATATTTGTCGGTCTCCGCTCACTTGACGGCTCCTGACGTGATGCCTCGGATCAGCTGCCGCGAGAAGATGACGTAGAGGATCAGCACCGGCATGATCGCCAGCGAGAGCGCGGCCAGGATGGCGTTCCAGTTGGTGACGAACTGGCCAAGGAAGAGCTGCGCGCCGAGCGTCACCGTCTTGGTCTCTTCCGACGGCGCCAGGATCAGCGGGAACCACAGATCGTTCCAGATCGGGATCATGGTGAAGACGGCGACCGTCGCCATCGATGGCCGCACCAGCGGCAGCACCAGCCGGAAGAAGATGGTGTATTCCGACAGGCCGTCGATGCGGCCGGCGTTCTTCAGGTCGTCGGACACCTGTTTCATGAATTCCGAAAGGATGAAGACGGCCAGCGGCAGGCCTTGCGCGGTGTAGACCAGGATCAGCGCCGTCAGCGTGTTGACCAGCCCGCTCGCCACCATCAATTGCAGGATGGCGACGGTGGCCAGCCGGATCGGGATCATGATGCCCAGCGCCAGATAGAGGCCCATCAGCGTATTGCCGCGAAAGCGGTATTCCGACAGCGCAAAGGCAGCCATGGCGCCGAACAGCAACACGAAGAACAGCGAGGCGACGGTGACGACGAGGCTGTTCTGGAAGTAGTGGATGAAGTCGCCCTGGCCGATCACCGTGGTGTAGCCGATCAGGTCGAAGGTCTTTGGCGTCGGCGGCGTCAAAGGCGCGCCGAAAATGCCGGCGCGGGATTTGAACGAATTCATGATGACAAGGATCACCGGGAACAGCGCGATCGCCGTGTAGGTCAACAGGACCGCATGGGCGCCGATGGCGCGGGGCAGCGAACGGGTGGCAGTGCTCATCTCTCGCCCCTCAGAACTGGTAGCGACGCAGGCGCGTCTGGATGAGGAAGAGGTAGACGCAGACACCGCCGAGGATGATCAGGAACATGATCGTGGCGATGGTGGCGCCCATATTGGGATCGCCGACCTGCAGCTGGAAGCCGAAGAAGGCGCGATAGAGGAAGGTGCCGAGAATGTCGGTCGAATAGTTCGGCCCGGCGAGCGCGCCCTGCGCGGTGTAGATCAGGTCGAAGGCGTTGAAATTGCCGACGAAGGTGAGGATCGAGATGATGCCGATCGAGGGCAGGATCAGCGGCAGCTTGATCTTCCAGAACTGCGACAGGCCGGTGATGCCATCGCATTCGGCCGCCTCGATCACCTCGTCGGGGATCGACAGCAGCGCGGCGTAGATCAGCATCATCGGAATGCCGACGAACTGCCACACAGAGACCAGGCTAAGCGCGGTCAGCGCGTACTGCTCCTTGCCGAGCCACGGCGTGAACAGGCTTTTGAGGCCGACCATGTCCATCATATGCGGCGCCACGCCCCACAGCGGCGACAGGATCAGCTTCCAGGCGAAGCCGACGATGACGAAGGACAGGATGGTCGGCACGAAGATCGCCGTGCGGTAGAAGGCCGAAAAGCGCAGCCTGGGGCTGGACAGAAGTGCGGCCAGCAGCACGCCGATCGGGTTCTGCACCAGCATGTGGATGATGAAGAACCAGACATTGTTGCGCAACGCATTCCAGAAATTCACCGACCAGTTGGGATCACCGAACAGAGTGCGGAAATTGTCCAGGCCGACGAAGACCTGGGATTGCTCGATGTTGCGGAACAGCGACAGCTGCAAAGTGCCGGCGAGCGGCAGGATCATGATCGCCGTGTAGACGAGCACGGCCGGCGCCAGAAAGACGGCGATATGCCAGCGGAACGGTCGTTTCGGTCTGATATCTGCGGCCATGAGTTCGGTCCCTGCCGATCAGGTCTGGGAAAATGCTTTCGACAACAGCGCTGCCCCTCATCCTTACCCTCCCCTGGTGAAGAACAGAGAGAGGAGGTCGCCAGCGTTGCGGCAACTCCCTTTCTCACCGGGGAGAAGGTGCCGGCAGGCGGATAAAGGGCGGCGCCGTCCTTCGCAGTCGATGCTATCGAAAAACGCTGGGCCGTCCACTTGGAACGGCCCAGCTCATTGCCCGAACCTTACTTGGCGGGCTTGTACCAGCTGTCGAGGCCGTCCTGCAGCTTCTTGGCAGCGGCTTCCGGCGTATCGGTGCCGTTGATGACATTGGCCGATTCGACCCAGGTCTCGTTCTCGAGGTTCGGCGTGCCGCGCGACAGGATCTGGTAGGTCGAGCGGATCGTCGACTTGCACTTGCCGCGCCAGGAGACGAACTCCTGCGCCAGCGGGTCTTCCATCTTCACCGGCGAGGAGTTCAGGCTGAAGAAGCCCGGCAGCGCGTTGGCGTAGATGGTGGCGAAATCCGGCGAGGCCACCCAGGACAGGAAGGTCTTGGCCGCGTCCGCATGCTTGGACCCCGCGTTCAGGCCCATGCCGATATCGGTATGGTCGGAGATGTAGCAGGTATCGCCGGCCTTCTCGACCGGCGGCGGGAAGGCGCCCATCTTGAACTGGGCCTGGGTGTTGAACAGGCCGATTTCCCACGAGCCGGCCGGGTAGATGGCGGCGCGGCCGAGCGTGAACAGGTTCTGGCTGTCCGGATAGGTCTGCGCCTCGAAACCGTCACCGAGATAGGGCTTCCACTTGGCCAGTTCCTCATAGGGCGCCACCCAGTCCTTGTCGGTCAGCTTCTGCTCGCCCTTGATGAGGGCCGCGCGGCCTTCCTCGCCCTTCCAGTAGTTGGGGCCGATGTTCTGGTAGCCCATGGTCGCGGCTTCCCAGAGATCCTTGGTGCCCATCGCCATCGGGATGTAGGTGCCGTCGGCCTTGATCTTGTCGAGCGCGGCGAAGAACTCGTCGCGGGTCTCCGGCACCTTGATGCCGAGCTTGTCGAAGGCGTCCTTGTTGTAGATGAAGCCATGGATGACGGACGCCATCGGCACGCAGAAGGTCGCCTTGCCGTCGTCGGTCTGCCAGGCGGACTTGGCCACCGGCGAAAAATTCTCCATGCCGGGCAGCGAAGAGAGGTCGGCGAGATTGCCCTTCTTGAACAGCTCGAGCGACTTGTCGAACGGGCGGCAGGTGATCAGGTCGCCCGCCGAACCGGCGGCGAGCTTGGCGCCGAGAGCCGCGTCATATTCGGTCGGCGCCGAGGGCGCGAACACCACCTTGATGCCTGGGTTCTTGGCTTCGAAAGCCGGGATCAGCTTGTCCTTCCAGATGGCAAGGTCGTCGCCGCGCCAGCTTTCGATGTTGAGCGTTACGTCCTCGGCGTAAGCCACCCCGGCGGAGCCGAGAATGCTGGTGCCCAGAAGCAGTGCCGTCAGTAGTTTCGTTGTCATGCTCAGTCTCCCTGTTGACCTTTTTCAGGTTCGGTTTTGATGAGAACAGAGGCGTTGCGCCCCTTGCTCCCCTCGCAAGCCTGTTTCACCCCGATGGACACCGGGATGAAACAGGCTCTATTTCTTTGTTCGAGCATGATCTTTCCAGAAAAGCGGTCTCCACTTTTCGGGATCATGCCCCAGCGCGGAAAGGGCCGGCCGCAGCTTCTGGCCGGCCTCTTCCAGTATCTTCTGCGCCGTGTCGGCGCTGTCGGCGCCGGCGGCAAGCAGGATGGCGGTCTTGACCGCACCGCCGCTCTTTTCGAGCAAGCGGGCCGCGTCGTCGCGGCTGCCGCCGCTGATGGCCGCGACGATCCGCGCCGCGCGGTCGCGCAGCTTGCTGTTGTCGGCCACGAGATTGACCATGTAGCCGTCATGGACATGGCCGAGATGGATGGCGGCGAGCGTCGACAGCATGTTGAGGGCGATCTTCTGGGCCGTGCCGGCGCCCATGCGCGTCGAGCCGGCGATCACTTCCGGCGGTGTTTCGAGCAGGATGGCGGTTCCAGACAGACGCAGCAGAGCTGAGTCCCGGTTGTTGGCGATGCCGATGGTGGTCGCACCGCGACGGGCGGCTTCCTCGATCGCCCGCAGCGCATAGGGCGTCGTGCCACTGGCGGAAACGGCGATCAGGCAGTCGCCCTTGCCGATGCCGGCGTTGGCGACCGCCGTCGCGGCCTCCTCGGTATCGTCTTCGGGGCCGCCGGCCAGCGTCCTGAAGGCGTCGTCGCCGCCGGCGATCAGAATGGCGATGCGGTCGCGCTGAATGCCGAAGGTGCCAGGCAGTTCCAGCGCATCGGCAAGCGCCATCAGGCCGGAGCTGCCGGCCGCGGCATAGGCGAGCTTGCCGCCGCCCTTCAGGCTGCCGGCGATACTCTCGGCCGCTTTGGCTAGGGAAGGGATGGCATCGCGCACGGTCTTCGCGGCCTCGACCTGCGCGTCGACCAGCGAAGCAAGGATGGCTTCGGGTGCCTGGATATCCAGCCCCTCGGCGTTCCTATGCAGCGCTTCGGTGCGCGTTTCGGCCATCCCAGTTCCTCCAACTCGGAAAACAATACCAAAAAAATACCACTTGTCCACACGCATTAACGAATTCGCGATGCCGAAATCGCTGGAGCAGGCAAACGGCCAAGTTTTTCAATAAAATACGCTCTGATCTTTTTGCAGCGGAAATTAACCCTTGGCTATTGGTATTTTATTGGTATTATCCGCCCGGAGGAGAAATCACGTGAAATTCGTGCTTGGCATCGATGGCGGCGGCACCAGCTGCAGGGCGGCCCTGGCAATGGCGGACGGCACGGTCCTCGGCCGCGCCAAAAGCGGCGCCGCCAACATCCGCACCGACCTGACCGGCGCCCGGGCGAACATCGTGGAGGCGGCGCGGCAAGCCTTTGTCGCGGCCGGCCAGGATCCCGAGATGATCCCGCAAACGCCGGCCATTCTCGGCCTCGCCGGCGCCAATGTCGGCACCTACCGGCAGCAGCTGGAGGCGATCCTGCCCTTCAGCACCAGCCGCGTCGAGACCGACGCCGAGATCGCGCTCGAAGGCGCCGTCGGTTCCGGTGACGGCGCCATGGCGATCCTCGGCACCGGCACCGCCTACATGGCGCGCAAGAACGGCAAGTCGCGCGCCATCGGCGGCTGGGGCTTCCAGGTCGGCGACCAGGGCAGCGGCGCCCGCATCGGTCGCGACCTGCTCGAACAGACCCTGCTTGCTCATGATGGCGTGCGCGCGCGCACGCCGCTGACCGACAGCATGATGGCCGTGTTCCGCGACAATCCGGAGGACGTGGTCGAATTCACCACCAATGCCAAGCCCGGCGACTTCGGCGGCTTCGCCCCCAAAGTGTTCGAACATGCCGAAAGGGGCGACGCGGTCGCCAATTGGATCCTCGACAAGGCGGTCGCCGATGTCGAAGCCTCGCTCGGCGCGCTGGAGTTGGCAGACGACGCGCCGCTCTGCCTGCTCGGCGGGCTGGCGCCGCTCTACGCGCCGCGCCTGTCGGCACGCTACCGGGCGCTGCTTCGGGAGCCGCTCGACGACGCGCTCGGCGGCGCCGTGCAGATGGCGGTCCGTCTGTTCGCGCCGAGGGGAGCGGCTCGATGAGCGACGCCGCCGACCAGATCTTCGCTACGCTCAAGCAATCCTCGCAAAGCGGTGCGCCGCTTTACCTGCAGCTCAGGAAGAGCATCGAGGATGCCGTCAACCGCGGCCTGATCGGGCCCGGCGACGCGCTGCCTTCCGAGCGCGACATTGCCATCAAGGCCGATATTTCGCGTGTCACCGTGCGCAAGGCGGTGCAGGACCTGGTCAAGGGCGGCATCCTGGTCCAGCGCCACGGCTCCGGCACCTTCGTGGCGCCGCGCATGGAGCGGGTCGAGCAGTCGCTGTCGCGGCTGACCTCCTTCACCGAGGACATGGCGCGGCGCGGCATGGCGGTGCGCTCGGCCTGGCTCGACCGCGGCCTTTACGCGCCCTCGCCCGACGAGATGATGGTGCTCGGCCTTTCGTCGAACGAACTGGTGGCGCGCGTGGCGCGCCTGCGCATCGCCAACGATACGCCGCTGGCGATCGAACGCGCCTCGCTGTCGGCCAGCGTGCTGCCGGACCCCGCTGGAATTGGCTCCTCGCTCTACGCAGCCCTGGAATTGACCGGCAACAGGCCGGTGCGCGCGGTGCAGCGCATCTCGGCAGCCAATCTCGGCGACGGCGACGCGCGCCTGCTCGAAGTGCCGCCGGGCATTGCCGGCCTGCACATCGAGCGTATCTCCTATCTGGCAAGTGGCAAGGTGATCGAGTTCACCCGCTCCATCTACAGGGGCGACGCTTATGATTTCGTCGCCGAATTGCGGCTGACAGGGCCGAGCGAAGAGGGCCGACCATGACGACCGAGCCGAACAAATCGACTGAGCCGACCCATATGCGGCGTGAGATCGAGGAGATCCCGCAAGCCGTCGCCCGCCTGCTCGACGGTTCCGGCGCCGTGCTTTCCGAAGCCGGCCGCGGCATTCGCGAGCGCGATCCGCATTTCGTCGTCACCGTGGCGCGCGGCTCGTCCGACCATGCCGCTACTTTCATGAAGTACGCGGTCGAACTCACCGCTGGTCTGGCTGTGGCTTCGGTCGGCCCCTCGATCGCCTCGATCTATGGTCGCACGCTCAGGCTCGGCGGCTCCGCGTGCCTCGCGATCTCGCAGTCGGGCAAGAGCCCCGACATCGTCGCCATGGCCGAAACCGCACGGGCAGGTGGCGCGCTGACCATCGCCGTCACCAACACCGCCGATTCACCGCTGGCGCGCGCCTCGGACCATGCGATCGACATCCTGGCCGGGCCCGAGCGCAGCGTCGCGGCGACCAAGACCTTCGTCAATTCCGCCGTCGCCGGCCTTGCTCTGATGGCGCATTCCACCGGCGACGAAGCGCTTCTCAAGGCGCTCGCCCGCTTGCCCGAGCATTTCGGCAAGGCGATCGCCTGCGACTGGATGAGCGTGCTCGTCGAAACGATCGAAAAGCAGAAGTCGCTGTTCATCCTCGGCCGCGGCCCATCCGCGGCGATGGCCAACGAAGCGGCGCTGAAATTCAAGGAAACCTGCGGCATGCATGCCGAGGCCTACAGTGCTGCCGAAGTCATGCATGGCCCGCTGGCGCTGATCGGCCCCGATTTTCCGGTGCTGGCGCTGGCCGCGCGCGACGCGTCCGAACCGTCCGTGGCCGAAGCCGCCGACAGCCTGGCTGCCAAGGGGGCGCCGGTCTTCGTCACCTCGATGCTGGCGGACAAGGCCATACGCCTGCCGCATGTCGCCACCGGCCATCCGCTGACCGATCCGCTGGCGCTGATCGTGTCCTTCTACGTGTTCGTCGAGGCGCTTGCCCGCCACCGCGGTCTCGATCCGGACACGCCGCGCAACCTTCGCAAGGTGACGGAGACCGTATGAGCGACCGTTTCGCCCTGACCGGCGCCCGTATCTTCGACGGCGACGACTGGCATGACGGTCATGCCCTCGTCGTGCGCGACGGCCTGGTCGAGGCCATCCTGCCCACCGGCGCGCTTGCTCCGGATATCCGCCGCGTCGACACCGGCGGCGGCATGCTGGCTCCGGGCTTCGTCGACATCCAAGTCAATGGCGGCGGCGGCGTCATGCTCAACGACCACCCCGATGTCGCCTCGATCGAGACCATCTGCCGGGCGCATGCGCCGTTCGGCACCACGGCGCTGCTGCCGACGCTGATCACCGATACAGCCGATATCACCGCCGGGGCGATTGCCGCCGGCGAGGCGTCGGCACTGCGGAAAGTACCGGGGTTCCTCGGGCTGCATCTGGAAGGTCCACATCTGTCGATCGCCCGCAAGGGCGCGCATGACCCGGCGCTGATCCGGTCGATGACGGACAAGGACGAGGCGATGCTGATCGCGGCGCGAGCCAAGCTCCCGGTGCTGCTCACCACGATCGCGCCCGAATCCGTCGAGGCGACCCGCGTGGCGGCCTTGGCCAAGGCCGGCATCATCGTCAGCCTCGGCCATTCCGACACCGGCTACGCCACAGCCAAAGCCTTCAGCGAGGCCGGCGCCAGCGTGGTCACGCATCTGTTCAACGCCATGAGCCAGATCGGCAACCGGGAGCCGGGACTGGCGGGCGCCGCCATCGACATCGGCGGCCTGTCCGCGGGACTGATCGCCGACGGCATCCATGTCGATCCCGCCACCATCGCAATAGCGCTCCGAGCCAAACGGGGGCCGGGCAGGATCGTGCTGGTCACCGACGCCATGGCGACGATCGGCACCGACATGACCTCCTTCACGCTCAACGGCCGCACCATCTACCGCAGGGATGGCAGCCTGCGGCTTGCCGATGGAACGCTGGCCGGTGCGGATCTCGACATGATCTCGGCCGTGCGTTTCACCCACCGCAGCGTGGGCGTGGAGCTTTCCGAGGCCTTGCGCATGGCGTCTCTCTATCCGGCACAGGCGGTCGGCCAGTCGCACCGACTCGGGCGCTTCGCCAAGGGTACCGCCGCCGACATCGTTTCGCTTTCGGACGATCTCGACATCAAAAGTGTCTGGATCGGCGGCGACAGGGTTTTTTCGGCCGGCGCCGGCGGTCAACAGTGAAAGCCGGCCATGGCTGACGTCGATTGCGTCGTTGCCGGAGCCGGCGTCGTCGGGCTCGCCATTGCCAGGGCGCTCGCCCTGTCGGGCCATGAGGTGCTGGTTATCGAAAAGGCCGCCTCGATCGGCACCGTTACCAGCTCGCGCAACTCGGAAGTCGTCCATGCCGGGCTCTACTACGCGCCGGGGAGCCTGAAGGCGCGGTTCTGCGTCGAAGGACGCGAACGGCTCTATGCCTATTGCCGCGAGCGCGACATCGGCCATCGACGCACCGGCAAGCTGATCGTCGCCGTCGAACCGGGCCAGTTGGCGCGGCTGGATGCAATCCGGGCCAATGCGGAACAATGCGGCGTCGACGACCTCGACTTGCTGACCGCCGCACAAGCAGAAAGCCTCGAACCGGCGCTGAGCTGCGCCGGCGCGCTGCTGTCGCCATCGACAGGCATCGTCGACAGCCACGCGCTGATGCTGTCGCTGCGCGGCGACGCGGAGGCAGCCGGTGCGTCGTTCGCCTTCCTGACCGGCGTGGCCGGGGCGGCAATCACGCCCGACGGCATCGAAATCGCCACGCGCGACGCCGATGGCGGGATTTTTCGCTTGAAAGCCGGCGCTTTCGTCAACGCCGCGGGCCTCGACGCACAGGCGCTCGCCGGCCGCATCGAAGGTTTCCCTCAAGATCTCGTACCGCCGCTCTGGCTGGCGCGCGGCAGTTATTTCGCACTTTCAGGCCGCTCACCGTTCTCGCGACTGATCTATCCGGTGCCGGTCAATGGCGGCCTCGGCGTGCATCTGACGCTCGACCTGGGTGGAAGTGCGCGCTTTGGGCCCGATGTCGAATGGATCGACCAGGTCGACTACACGGTCGATCCGGGCCGAAGCGCCGTCTTCTACGAGGCGATCCGACGCTATTGGCCCGCCCTTGCTGACGGTGCCTTGCAGCCGGCCTATTGCGGCATCAGGCCGAAACTATCCGGTCCCGGCCAGACGGCGGCCGACTTCGTGATACAGGGGCCGGCCGACCATGGCGCGGGCCGGATCGTCAATCTGTTCGGCATCGAGAGCCCTGGCCTGACGGCAAGCCTGGCGATCGCCGACCATGTTGCAGCGCTATTGTACCCAGGCTGAGAAGCTGCGCGTTGACGTTCAATTTGTGTCCGCCTGGAACAGAAACGCACTTTTCCTGCATTGCGCTAGCGATCCGGAAGAGCGGTCCATAGCTTCCTGGCGAATCCCCTTTTGTCGAGCTTCCATGTCTGACCGGTGACTTCGGCCTTGCCGTCACGGCATCTGTAGGAGAAGACCGTGTCATGGCCCGTCGCCACGGCCGGTACGCCATCCTCGTTCGGATTCCGCCGACAGAACTCGTCCGCTCCTGGATTGTCGCGGGTGGCATTCATCTTCACGCAAGGCAGGTTCGCACCGACGAAGCAGGCCATGACCTTGCCGTTCATGCAGCGATACTGGGCCTGTGTCCCAAGTTCGGAATCGTCGGGCGTGCCTTTTGCATCCGGAACCAGTTTCTTGAACGCTTGAACTGTCCCGTCGCGAAGCGCGGGGGAATAACCCCTGATGGTATCGTCATTGCGCACCTGGCGGCAAAACCGGTAGAGATCGTCAGCCGGTGGAGCCGCCGCGGCGCCGGCCATGGAAAGGGAAAAGAGAATCCCCAACAGCATTGCCGAACGGGAAATCCCGACATTCGAAAAACGCGACGCGGTCATTGCAACCTCCTCAGAAGGATGCACACGACGTGGGGCGAAATTGCGAAACGTCCAGGCAGGAGCGACAGGACCGGGCGCAACCGTGCAACTAGGATGTATAGAGATCTTTGTAGCTATCGCGCAAAAGATTCTTCTGCACCTTGCCCATCGTATTGCGCGGCAGTTCGTCGACGAAGATCACCCGCTTCGGGTGTTTGTATTTTGCCACCCTCCCGGCGATGGCGCCGAGGATCTCGGCGGCCGTGATGGCCGAGGCCGGCGCGCGAACCACGACAGCGGTGACACCTTCGCCGAAATCGGGATGGGCAACGCCGATGACGGCGCTTTCCAGGACGCCGTCAAGCGCGTCGATCTCGCTTTCGAGCTCCTTGGGATAGATGTTGTAGCCGCCCGAGATGATCAGGTCCTTGCCGCGGCCGACGATGTGGACATAGCCGTCGGCGTCGATCATGCCGAGATCGCCTGTGATGAAGAAGCCGTCGTCGCGGAATTCCGCTTTGGTCTTTTCCGGCATGCGCCAGTAGCCGGAGAAGACATTCGGCCCCTTGACCTCGATCATGCCGACCTCGCTTTGGGCAAGCGGCCCGCCAGTGTCGGGGTCGGCGATGCGCAACGACACGCCGGGCAAGGGAAAGCCGACGGTGCCGGCGCGGCGTTCGCCATCATAGGGGTTCGAGGTGTTCATGTTGGTCTCGGTCATGCCGTAGCGCTCGAGAATGGCGTGGCCGGTGCGCTCGCGCCAGGCCCTGTGCGTCTCGGCCAGCAGCGGCGCCGAGCCGGAAACGAACAGGCGGATGTTCCTTGCCGCCTCGCGGGTCAGCCCGTCCTGCTGCAAGAGCCGGACATAGAAGGTCGGCACGCCCATCAGCGCCGTGGCGTCCGGCAAGAGCGCGACGACGCGCCCTGCGTCGAATTTCTGCTCGAACAGCATTGAGGCGCCGGCCATCAGGATGACGTTGGTGGCGACGAACAGGCCATGGGTGTGGAAGATGGGCAGCGCGTGGACCAGCACATCGTCTGATGTGAAGCGCCAATAGTCGACCAGCACGCGCGCATTCGAGGCGAGGTTCTCGTGGCTGAGCATGGCGCCTTTCGAGCGGCCGGTCGTTCCCGACGTGTAGAGGATCGCCGCGAGATCGTCAGGACCGCGCGCCACGTCGTGGAAGTCGGGCGATTGCCGCGACGCCTGGTCCGTCAGCGATCCTTCCCCCTTGCCGTCGAGGGTGGCGGCAAGGGCTCCGCATTTTTGCGCCAGGGTTTCGATGTCGGCTGCCCGTGCCGGATCGCAGACGACCAGCCGGGGATCGGCGTCGCCGAAGAAATAGGCGAGTTCGGCCAGCGTATAGGCGGTGTTGAGCGGCAGGAAGACGGCGCCGGCGCGCAGGCAGGCGAGGTACAGCAACACAGCCTCCGGGCTCTTCTCGACCTGCACCGCGACGCGGTCGCCGGGCTCGACGCCAAGTTGCAAGAGCGCGTGCGCCAGTTGCGCCGAGCGCGCCAGCATGTCGCCATAGGTCAGCACGCGACCGTCATCCGTCCGCATCAACAGGCGTCCGGGCTTCGGCATCCGGGACCGGAAAATGTCGAACAGATGATTGCTCATGAGGTCTTCCTGCGTCTGGCGGAGAAAGGCATGCATCCGGACGGAGCCGGGCCTGCTTCCGGTTCGGCCGCTTTGCACGGCGCCAGACTGTTGGTGGTTCTTGCCGACCCGTCAAGCCCGCAAGGGCGGCTCCACGCGGCCGCCATGATCATGCCGTCGGGCGAAAGCGGAAGGCCTTGGCGGTGGGGCGGCAAAGGCTTGGGGCGCGATGCGGCGCTAACGTGGCGTGCGCTCGGCCCTGGCGCTGGCCGGCTCTGATGCTTCGACCTGCTTGAAGCGCTCCATGCACATTGCTGCCGTCAGGCGATAGTGGTTGAGCAGGGCTTCGACCGCGGCGTCGGCATTACCATCCAGCGCATTTTCCGCGATCAGGCGGTGCTCTGCAAAATCGTCGCGCTGGACGCCTTCCCCGTTGCTGGCCATTCGCCGGTAGCGGTAGGCGTGATCGGAAAGCTGGTCGCAAAACCCCACCAGCCATTGCGACCGGCAGGCCGAGATCAGCGCACGGTGGAAAGTGCGGTGCAGTCTCTCCCAGTCCGGATTGAGCGCCGACAGATCCGGTGGCATGAGGCGCGAGGTGCGCCCCAACCGATGCAGTGCCAGAACCAGCTGTTCTTCCCATTCGGCGGTGCGGTGGGCGATGGATTCGCGAAGCGCCAGTTCCTCGAGCCAGCAACGGGTACGCGTCAGTTCCTCGAGCTCTGCCGCGCTGACCGGCATGATGAAGAAGCCTCGCTGGTCATGCCGACCGAGAAGCCCTTCCGAGGCCAGGCGATTGAGAGCCTCACGAACCGGGGAAGCGCCTGCGCCATATTTGGAAACGACCCACTCGACCCGCAGCTTGCTCTCGGTTTCAAGGGCACCCCGCAGAAGATCGGCTCGGAGTTGATGATAGACGGTGCTGGCGAGCGTACTTTTCGAGCCTGTGCCGTCGTCGTTCAGATTGGCAGCTGCGTATGTCAAAATCGGCTCCTTGTCCCCAATTCCGGTCCTGGGCAATTCGAGTCCGAGAAACAGTTCCCTTTCCGTACACGTACCCTACCGCGCGCGCCTCGACGCGCTCAAGCGGGAGATCGCGTCATTGTACTTTAGAACAAAGAAATATGCACGATCCTATATCTGGTCGAACGAAATCGTGTTCGGCTACAACCGGCGGAAATTTAACGTGTTTTATATGCAGCATCACCTGTTCTTCCGTGCGCCCGCGCGAACCTCTTTTCTGTCGCGCGCAAAAGACACCGAACAGTGGGGACCGAATCAGGCCTTTTATCCTGCTCATCGCTTTTGTCGCGGGGCCAGCCGCAGCGAAGCGCTCAGTGCAGGTCTCCAGGATTGACCCCGTGGGTATCGTGGCCTCCGGCCCATAGGCTCCTTGTGCGGTGCCTTTAGCCGGCTGCCTTGTCGGCCGCCGTCCTGATCGCTTCGATGTTTGCCCTGTAGGCCTCCACGCTGCCGCCCTTGAAGATGGCGGCACCGGCCACCAGCACATCGGCGCCGGCGGCGGTCACCAGCGGCGCGGTTTCGGGCGAAACGCCGCCGTCGATCTCGATGCGGATCGGCCGGCCGCCGATCAGCGCCTTGACCCGCCTCACCTTGTCGACGATTGCCGGAATGAAGGCCTGGCCCCCGAAACCCGGGTTGACGGTCATGATCAGGATCAGGTCGAGCCTGTCGAGCACATATTCGATCGCACTTTCCGGCGTTGCCGGATTGAGCGAAACGCCGGCCTTCTTGCCGAGGTTCCTGATCGTCTGCAGCGAGCGGTCGAGATGCGCCCCGGCCTCGGCATGCACCGTCATGCCGTCGCACCCAGCCTCGGCGAAGGCGGCCAGATAGGGATCGGCCGGCGCAATCATCAAATGGCAGTCAAAGAAAGCCTTGGTGCGATTGCGGATCGCCTTGATCACCGGCGGACCGAAGGTGATGTTGGGGACGAAATGGCCGTCCATCACATCGAGATGGATCCAGTCGGCGCCGGCTGCCGCGACGGCCTCGACCTCGTCGCCCAGCTTCGAAAAGTCCGAAGCCAGCACCGAAGGTGCGATCAAGGTTTTTTTCGTCATGATGATGGGGCCTTTCCGAGCGCCTTTTTCTTCCGGTCACTGCCTAGGGCAGTTCACCGTTTCACGGAAACGGCGAACTGCTCTAACTCTTTGTTTTGACGCAATTCCGGACGGAAACCCGTACACACTTTTCCTGGAATTGCTCTAAAGCGCAGCCCATGACTTGTCGAGAGTGCGAGCGTGGCGGTTCCACAGGCTGGGATAGTGTAGCGGCGTCCTCGTCGTGTTGCAGCCAGTTTCGACTTGCTCCCGGGCTACGAAGAAACCCGCCGGATTGCTCCGGCGGGGTTTCCGATGTGCCTTCAGGCGATGGTTACTGCGGCTGGAGATTCAGGATTCTGTTTGGAGCCGTATCCTGTTGCTGTTCGGACTGCGGCCTGCGCCGTGGCAGAACCTGCTGCAGCAGCATGCCCGGGTTGAGTTCCAGCGAGGGCTGCCCGCGCACCGGCCTGCAGTTTGGATAGCGGCCGATCATGCCTTCCGGGCAACGCCGCCTGAAGATCGGCTGGCACTGGCCGTTGACCATTTGCGAGCCCGGCGCGCATTCGCTCTCTTGCCTGGACCGCCGGCATGCGCCGTCGATCACCTGGGTGCCCCGCGGACAGACACACTCGCCGCGCTTGTTGTGGATCTGGCCGCGTATGTCGCACTGCTCCACATCGGGCCGCTTGCGCCGGCACACTCCATTGCGCAGCTCGGTACCCCTTGGGCAGACGCATTCGCCGTCCGCGCCGTGGACCTGGCCACGAATGGTGCACTGCTCAGGCTTCGGCCGGACCTGGCGGCAGGCTCCGTTGCGCAGCTCAGTGCCCCTCGGGCAGACGCATTCGCCGTCAGCGTCATGGACCTGGCCGCGGATGGTGCACTGCTCAGGCTTCGGCCTGTCGCGTACGCAGGCGTTGGCGTCCCGGTCGAGATGCGTGCCCCGGGGACAGGTACAGCGATCGCCGTCCGATGTGGGCACCGATCCCGATATCGTGCAGCCCGGCCTGGATATCTTGACGCAGGCGCCATTCTCCAGCTCGGTTCCGCGCGGACAGACGCAGCGTCCGTCCTCTGTGCGGATCTGGCCCTCGAGCAGCACGCAACGCTTTGGCTCCTTCGGCGGGATGGCAACGCCGCCGGACGAGCACTGGCCGTTGCGATAGGTGGTGCCTTGCGGGCAGGCGCACCGGCCGGCGTCATTCATGACGAAGCCTGCCGAGCATTCCTTCTTCGTCTCATGCCTGATGGTGAAGGGGTGGCAGGCATAGGCCTTGCCGCGTTCGCCCTGGGCATGGTCGCGGGAAAGCACATCGCCGCCGCCCTGCACCCGCGTGTCGGGAGAGAGCACGCCGACGCAGTTCTGGCCGCTGACGCTGCCTTGCAGATTGGCCAGGCGGCCGTCGTCGGGGAGGACCACGGTGACGTTGTGGACGCGGCTTTCGCCGGCGCCAAGCGTCAGGTTGGCGATGCAGGACGCAGGCAAGGCCGCCGGTTCCGGCGAGCAGCCGAAGGGCGGCTCGATCGAGGTGATCGCGACGCCTTCCAGCCGGCCAAGGCCTTCGACGCCGATCGCATCGCCGATGCGGACCGGCCCGGAAAAGCCCGTCGGGCCGTCATTGGTGATGGTGATCTCGAACGAGCAGGGTTCTCCGGGCCGGCACTTGCTGTCGCCGGTCTTCTCGACGCGGATGGACGAGGGCCCGCCGCCCTTGGCGCAGGCCCGGCCGATCGAATGGATGACATCGTCGCCCTGCGCCGGGCCGTAGGAGCCCCGCGCGCAGTTCTCGAACTCGCCGTTGGCCGAAACGGTCACGTCGAAGTGCCTGCTGGTTCCCGGCGCCATGACGGCGCCGGGAATCTGGCACGCCAGCGTGTCGGCTGGAACTGGTCCGCACGCCCATTCCGCGCCGTCGGGAGTAGCGCCCTGGATCTGGGCGGGCGCGCCGCCCGACACCAAAGCGGCGGCGTCGTTGACCCGCACCGGACCGGTGGGAGCAGCCGTGCCGGCATTGCTGACGGTGATGCGGCAGGAGACGAGAGCGGCACCCGCCAGCGAGCCGCTGCATGTCTTGGTGATACGCAGGCCAGGCTGGCCGCCATTGGGACGGGGGATGCGTTGCTTGGCGCAGGCCCGGTTGTTGGTGAGGTCCGCCTCGCCGGGGATCGGTTTCACCTCGGCGCAGTTCTCGATCGTGTCGGACCGGTAGCTGGCCGGCACCACCGCCTTGACGACGATCGCCGTCGAGGCGCCCGGCGACAGCGAGATGCCGGCATTGTCGCAGCGGAACTGGCCGGGGCCGTTCGGACCGCATGTCCAGGGCGGGCTCGGGCCAAAGGTCGAGGAAGCCGGCGCGCCCTCGGGATAGGTGTCGATCACGGTCAGCGGCCCGTTATAGGTCGACGTGCCGTTGTTGATGATGTCGATGACGAAGCTGCACACGCCATCGGCGGTGCAGGCTTCGGCGCGAGCGCGTTTTTTCAGGATCAGGTCGGCCTTCTTCTCGACCGGCGGCCGGCAGTCGCGGTCGCGATCGCCACGTCGGCAGATCGGGATCGAGGCGCAGCCACGGTCGTCGGCCTGGCTGCCGAACAGCGGCTTGCCGCTGGCGGCATAGTTATAGGTGGCGCAGTTGCGCAAGCTTGTGCCTTGCCAGCCCCCGGCCGGCTTGAAGCCGAGCTCGAGGTCGACAAAAGCCCCCGGATTGAGCGTGGTCACCGGATGGGTGCAAATCATCGGAGTGGCGCCGGGCACACAGGCCCAGGGCGGATTGGGCCCTGAATCGAGCGTCGAGCCGGCTGGCAGCGTCACCTCGTCGAGCACGATCTTGCCGTTATAAGGCGCGTCGCCGACATTGGTGACCCGGATGGTGAAGTCGCAGCCGCCGGCCATCGTGCAGCGCGGGACATCGGCGCGCTTCTCGACCTTCAGGTCCGGTTCCCTGTCCTTGGGCGGACATCTCTGGTCACGCGGGATGACGATGTCGATGGTCTGTGTACAGCAGAGCCCCCAACCCTCTTTCGGCCCGGCATAGGTCTCGATGCCGGTGACGACGAGGTGGAGGACGTCGCCGGGCGAGGCGCCGACGATCTTCCAGTTCAGCACACCGCCGCCGGCCGGCACCTTCTGGGTGTCGGGGACGATGGTGATGCCTGGCGTGGCCGTCGAAAGCTGCACCCACTTGCCCCCCATCTCGGGACCGACAGGCATATGGTAGATGAACGCGCCGCCGCCGGGCACGCAGTCGACCGTGCCGCGCTCCACCTTGAAGCATTCCTTGCCGGGAGGTGGCGGTGGCGGATTGCACTTGGTCAGGTCGATCCGGATCGAGGTCTTTTCGCCGGTGAGAAAATTGCTGTCGTCCGGCTTGCCCGGATCCTGTGAGGGAATGATGGTTCCCGTGCCGGTGCCGACGGTGACTTTGATCAGGCCCTGATTGTCGACCGTCGCCGGCGCGGGGAACGCCGCGTGATCAATCCTGGCGGTGATGCGGAACGTGATGACGCGTTCGCCCAGTGCGCCCGAGCCGTCGAGATCGGAAGCGGAAATCCGGAAATCCGAAACCGTTGCCGTATCGTTGGGGCCTGCCGAATTGCTGATGACGGCCCCGGGCAAAGGTCCGCCCGACGCATCGGTGCCGTCACCGGAAACCTGCATGTTGACGATCTGCAAGCCATGCGGGAGCTGATCCTTGAAGTCGAGCCGGGCCCTCTGCAGCGAAGCCGACAGCCCCGGACTGGAGAAGGCTTGCGGGGTGCCGCGCAGGCCGAAGCTCAACGTGTAGAAGACATAGTCGCAGCTTCGCTGGCCGCCGGCCTTGGTGAAGAACGGCACGGCCCGTCCGGCCTCCGGATTGATGATGCGCGGATTGTCGAGCTTGAATTCCATATCCGGGCCGGTGGCCTGGCCGATCTTGGCCGGAGCCGTATCTTCCGCAAATGCCGGCAGCGCCGGCAGCATGGCGACCGCGATATAGGCCGCCACGAGCCAGCGCGCGCCACGCCGGGCAGATGACATGATCGTATCCATGACGGTTGCCTTGTCGGCGACGCCAAGCAGGGAGAGTGCGAGATTGTTCATCGTCCCCTCCTCAATTTTCGCAGCTGACGGCTGGCGTTCTGAGCGGCAAGGTCATCTTGCAGCAAGGGTGGTAGCCGCCCTTGTCCTTGTCGGACCTCCTGTAGAAGCAGAGCCCGACATCGACCGTGTCGCCCGGATCGTGGCCGGTGATGCCGATCGTGTATGGCTTGCCCGGCGCATGTGACATGGGGGAGGTCACCCCCACGCCTGGCGTCCTGGATTGGGCCTTGATCGAATCGCCGCCGAAGCCTGCATGGTCATGAAGGTAGAGGTCCGCCTCGAGCCCGCGCGGCGTGCAGAAATACCTGACATCGTCGACATCGAGACAGGAGGGCAGGTTGCCGGGCGGGGGGAAATCCGGCGGATAGAACGGTGGCAGATAGCCGCCCGGGATTTCCTCATAATAGCCGGCGCGGCCCTCGCAGGGATGCCACACGGCGACGTCGCCGACATGGCCTTCCACTTCCGCGTCTTCGAAATAGCCGTCGAAGTCGACGAACCAGGAGCCGAAAGGCGGCACATTGGCCGGCTTGGCCAGTTCCCTGGGCGTGATCTGCACGCCATGCACGGCGAGCGGCCCGCCAGCGGCGAGCCGCTCGGCAAGGGCCGGGTTGTCGCGCAATTTGTCGCCTGACTTGACCAGCGTCTGGGTGCAGGCCGACGTGTCGAGATTGCCTTCGGCGTCATAGCCATATTGCAGGTCCAGCCCGCCGGCCGACTGCCTGAAGCCTTGCGGGAAGCCGACGGCATATTCCTGCGGCGCTTCCACCCAGACCGATTCCGTTGCCGGATCGTCCGGAGACTCGCGCCAGTAGCGGATGACCTCGCCCTTGCCGGAATCGGCGAACTGGCTGTAGTCGTAGCGGTTCTCGACCGGGCCGCGCTGGGCCAGGTACATGAAGCCGCTATTGTCGAAAGCGATGTCGGTGACGGCATAGTCCTTGTCGGCCTTGACCGTCAGCTCCCAACGGGGATCGCCGGCGAAGCGGCCGTCGCGGGCAATGCCCACCGACCAGATCTCGGCCTTCTCGCCGACGGAATAATAGAGCCGGCCGCCATGATAGGCGACGGCCCAGACACGGCGCTCGTCCTGGGTGTAGCCCCAGGTCTCGGGGTCTTCCGTGTCGAAGGCGGCGCCCTTTATGTCCATGACGGCGCCATCGTCGGCGACCGGAGCCAGGCCATGCGCCGGGCGCCCGGCGACGCCATGGTCGAACGTGTCGACCAGCGCGCCATTGGCGTCGATGCGATGGATAAGGCCGGTATCGAGGTCGGAGGCGAAGACCTGGCGGTGGTTGGCATCGAAGGAGAGATTGCCGATGCCGGGCCCGCTGTTGGTGTCGATGTTGGCGAATTTCGACACGGCGCCGCTGATGCCGTCAATCTTCCAGATGGTGCCCGGCCCGCCGCCGTTCTCGGTGCCGAACTGGCCCTCCATGAAAGCAGCGCCTGCCATGCCGCGGCGCTGCCGCTCCGGACGGCCATCATCGTCGGCGTCAGGCGTGACGATGCGGATGCCGTGCAGCGAGGTGGCGCCGGCATAGAGATTGGGAATGCCTGACGGGACGCCATCGCGCATGCCGTCATCATAGGTGAGGCCGAACACCTGGCCGATCTGGCCTGATGTCACCTCGAAAGGCGGCGGCGTGTAGACGAGCTGGCCGGAGGCCGGCCCGCCCAGGCTTGAAACGTCGAAAACGCGCAAGGTGGCGCGCGCCGTGTCGATGAAGGTTTCGTCGACCGGATCGACGCCGGGCGGCAGGCCCCCCTTTTCGGAATCTGAAGGGTCGAAATCGGGAATGACGGTGCCGGAAAATCCGGTGACCGCCATCGAGCCGGGATAGATGATCCGGGTTTCCTGCGCCCGCGCGGGGCCGCCAAGCCATAGGCCGGCGGTCAGCGCCAGGACAAGAAATGCGGTGGCGGCCTTCGCCACGCGGCGCAAACGGCAGGCATGAGAGGGCGCGAACCGGCGGTGATCGCGAGACATGGAACTCCCCCCGAAGTCTAAGGGAGAACCAACCGATCCTGCCGCGCAAACCAGCGCAAGGCGCGGCGTTCCAGCACGTTCGTCCCCGATCGAATTGTCTGCTTTCCTCATGATTACGATACGCCGGCTCCTGTGCAGGGTCAACGGAACCAGCGGAAAGCCAAGCGCATCGACCTTGTCCCGAAGACGGTGGTCGCGCCGAGCTCCTGTTGGTCGGGGAGGCCATGGCGTCCCTGGGGTGCTGGTCATGGTGGCTCCCTTTCCCTGGCCGCATCATGCGGCGCCTGAGCGTCAGTCGCATGTGGAGGCGGAAAGGTTCACTGAGAGGCCTGGCTATTCTTTCAGACGCAGCGAAGCGGACGGACGCGAATGCCTCGGGCGCAGGCGTGATCGGGCCGTTTCCCCATGCGATGGCGAGGATGGTGGAAGCGTTGCGCAGAATGCTTGCGCCCGATGCCGCCTGTTCTTATATACGCGCCAAGCCGTCCAGCGCCGCAACAGCGGTTGCCGAACGGGATTTCTTGTGAACAGGGGCTTTCGTCGGAACGCCTTACGGGTCCTGAGAGCCTGCTTAGCGGAGAGACTAGAAAAATGGCAAAAGTAATCGGTATCGATCTCGGCACCACCAACTCCTGCATCGCCATCATGGACGGCAAGGAGCCGAAGGTGATCGAGAATGCGGAAGGCGCGCGCACGACGCCTTCCATCGTCGCCATCTCGGGCGACGGCGAACGTCTCGTCGGCCAGCCGGCCAAGCGCCAGGCGGTCACCAATCCTGAAAACACCATCTTCGCGGTCAAGCGCCTGATCGGCCGCCGCTATGACGATCCGGTGACGGAAAAGGACAAGAAGCTTGTCCCCTACAAGATCGTCAAGGGCGACAATGGCGATGCCTGGGTCGAGGCTGGCGGCAAGAAGCAGTCGCCCAGCCAGATCTCGGCCATGATCCTGCAGAAGATGAAGGAAACGGCGGAAGCCTATCTCGGCGAGAAGGTCGAGAAGGCGGTCATCACCGTTCCGGCCTATTTCAACGACGCCCAGCGCCAGGCGACCAAGGACGCCGGCAAGATCGCCGGCCTCGAAGTGCTGCGCATCATCAACGAGCCGACCGCGGCGGCGCTTGCCTACGGCCTCGACAAGAAGGACGGCAAGACGATCGCCGTCTATGACCTTGGCGGCGGCACGTTCGACATTTCGGTGCTCGAGATCGGCGATGGCGTGTTCGAGGTGAAGTCGACCAATGGCGACACCTTCCTCGGCGGCGAGGATTTCGACATGCGCCTGGTCGAATATCTGGCGGCCGAGTTCAAGAAGGAACAGGGCATCGACCTGAAGAACGACAAGCTTGCGCTCCAGCGCCTCAAGGAGGCGGCCGAAAAGGCCAAGATCGAGCTGTCGTCGACGACGCAGACGGAGATCAACCTGCCGTTCATCACCGCCGACGCGACTGGCCCGAAGCACCTGACGCTGAAGCTGACGCGCGCCAAGTTCGAAAGCCTGGTCGAAGACCTCGTCCAGCGCACCATCGATCCGTGCAAGGCGGCGCTCAAGGATGCCGGCCTGAAGGCGGGCGAGATCGACGAAGTGGTGCTGGTCGGCGGCATGACCCGCATGCCCAAGATCCAGGAAATCGTGAAGCAGTTCTTCGGCAAGGAGCCGCACAAGGGCGTCAATCCCGATGAGGTCGTCGCACTCGGCGCCGCCATCCAGGCCGGCGTGCTGCAGGGCGATGTCAAGGACGTGCTGCTGCTCGACGTGACCCCGCTGTCGCTCGGCATCGAGACGCTGGGCGGCGTGTTCACCCGGCTGATCGAGCGCAACACGACGATCCCGACCAAGAAGAGCCAGGTGTTCTCGACGGCCGAGGATTCGCAGTCGGCCGTGACCATCCGGGTCTTCCAGGGCGAGCGCGAAATGGCCGCCGACAACAAGGCGCTCGGCCAGTTCGACCTGGTCGGCATTCCGCCGGCCCCGCGCGGCGTGCCGCAGATCGAGGTTACCTTCGACATCGACGCCAACGGCATCGTCAATGTTTCGGCCAAGGACAAGGGCACCGGCAAGGAGCACCAGATCCGCATCCAGGCCTCGGGTGGCCTTTCGGACGCCGACATCGAGAAGATGGTGAAGGACGCCGAAGCCAATGCCGACGCCGACAAGAAGCGGCGCGCGCTGGTCGAGGCCCGCAACCAGGCCGAGGCGCTGGTGCATTCCTCGGAGAAGTCGCTGAAGGAATATGGCGACAAGGTCTCGGAAGCCGACCGCACGGCGATATCGGACGCGATCGCCGCGCTGAAGACCGCTACCGAGGGTGACGACGCAGCGGAAATCGAAGCCAAGAGCCAAGCGCTCGCGGAGGCTTCGATGAAGCTCGGCCAGGCCATGTACGAAGCCTCGCAGAAGGAAGCGGCGGAAGCCGACGCCAAGGCGGACGCCGCCAAGGACTCGGATGTGGTCGATGCCGATTTCGAGGAAATCGACGAGGACGACGACAAGAAGAAGTCGGCCTGAACCGGCTGACGGCAAGATAAAGCGGAAAGCCCGGCGCAAAGCCGGGCTTTTTTGCAACCCTGGCAGAAAAAGTGCGGAAAAATCGTCGAAAAGCACGAACAGCTCCGCACCGGCCCTAGCATCCGGGCTGCGCCGATCCTAAATCGTGGCAACGTGCCGGCAAGCGACGCAACACTGCATGAAGACGTTGAGCATCCGGACAGCGGGAAAAAATGAAAGCTGATTTCTACGAAACGCTGGGCGTGCACAAGGGTGCCGACGACAAGGAACTGAAGAGCGCTTTCCGCAAGCTCGCCATGCAGTTCCACCCCGACCGCAATCCGGGCGACCATGCCTGCGAGCACAAGTTCAAGGAAATCAACGAAGCCTACGAGACGCTGAAGGACCCGCAGAAGCGCGCGGCCTATGACCGCTTCGGTCACGCCGCCTTCGAGCAGGGCGGCATGAACGGCGGCGCACACGGCTTTGGCGCCGGCGGCTTCGCCGACATCTTCGAGGATATTTTCGGCGACATGATGGGCGGCCGCCAGCGCCGCTCTTCCGGCGGCCGCGAGCGCGGCGCCGACCTGCGCTACAATATGGAAATCTCGCTGGAAGAGGCCTTTGCCGGCAAGACCGCGCAGATCCGCGTGCCGGCCTCGATCTCGTGCTCGGAATGCTCGGGAACCGGCGCCAAGCCCGGCACCCAGCCGGTCACCTGCTCGATGTGTAATGGCCACGGCAAGGTGCGCGCCACACAAGGCTTCTTCTCCATCGAGCGCACCTGCCCGCAATGCCAGGGCCGCGGCCAGACCATCAAGGATCCGTGCCCGAAATGCGCCGGCCAGGGCCGCGTCACCGAGGAGCGTTCGCTGTCGGTCAACATTCCGGCCGGCATCGAGGACGGCACCCGCATCCGGCTTGCCAATGAGGGCGAAGCCGGCCTACGCGGCGGGCCGTCGGGCGACCTCTACATTTTCCTCGCAGTCAAGCCGCACGAATTCTTCCAGCGCGACGGCGCCGACCTCTACTGCAAGGTGCCGATCTCGATGACGACGGCCGCCCTTGGCGGCTCGTTCGAGGTGACGACGCTGGACGGAACGCAGACCAAGGTGAAGGTGCCGGAAGGCACCCAGAACGGACGCCAGTTCCGCCTCAAGGGCAAGGGCATGCCGGTGCTGCGCCAGCCCAATGTCGGCGACCTCTACATCCAGACGGCGGTCGAGACGCCGCAGAACCTGTCGCGCCGCCAGCGCGAGTTGCTTGAGGAGTTCGAACAGCTCTCCTCACAAGACAATTCCCCCCAGTCGAGCGGTTTCTTCGCCCGCATGAAGGACTTCTTCGAGTCGTTCGGCGAGCATTGATCGAGGGCCTGTGCGCGTATGGCTTGCCTTACCGGCGGCCTCCCCACCTGCCGGCAGCCAAGACACACCGTGAACCGCAGAAGGCGCGCATTTTTAGACGCGACGAAAACTATCTTATCCACGACATTGGCATGACCCTGCCTTGCCTTGGGCGGCTTAGGTGTTAAGTAGCTCTCAGGGGAGCGCTGAGGAGAGCTTGCATGACACGTGGTCCGGGACTGCGGAAGGCGCTTGCCGAAAAGTTCGACGACGAGCTGAAGTTCTTCAAGGGCTGGATCGACAAGCCGAAGACGGTCGGGTCGATCGTGCCGACCAGCTCCATCACCGCCCGCAAGATGGCTTCGATCGTCGACCCGAAGTCCGGCCTGCCGGTGCTCGAAGTCGGGCCCGGCACCGGCGTCATCACCCGCGCCATCCTGGCCCAGGGCGTGAAGCCTGAAAACCTTTACGCGGTCGAATATTCCACCGATTTCGTGCGCCATCTGCGCCGGCTCTATCCCGGCGTCAACGTCATCGAGGGCGACGCCTTCAATCTCAACGCCACGCTTGGCGACAAGAGCGGGATGATGTTCGATTCGGTGGTCTCGGGCGTGCCGCTGCTCAACTTCCCGGTCGCCCAGCGCATCGCCTATATCGAAAGCCTGCTCGACCGCATTCCGGCCGGCCGGCCGATCGTGCAGCTGACCTACGGCCCGATGTCTCCGATCCCGCCCGGCCGCGGCGACTACACGGTCAAGCATTTCGACTTCATCATCCGCAACATCCCGCCGACGCAGCTGTGGATCTACCGGCGCGAGGCGCATTAAGGATTGCGAAGCCGACCGCGAATGTCTTCGAAATCCTCGGGCTTGTCCCGAGGATGACGCTTTGCCTGATCTGCATTGATTTGAGCGGGCTCTGGCTGTACCTGTCCGGGAACAAGGTTGGCCAATGGCAGTGATCCCGAGAATCCTCGTCTTTGCCGGCTCGGTCCGGACCGGGGCCTTCAGTGGCAGGACCGCCGACGTGGCGCAGAAGGAACTTGCGGTGCAAGGCGCCGAGGTCACTCGCATCTCGCTTGGCGACTATCCCTTGCCGATCCTGGATGAGGATCTGGAGAAGGAAAAAGGCGTCCCCGAAAACGCCCTGAAACTTGCCCGGATGATCATTGCCCATGACGGGCTGCTGATCGCCACGCCCGAATATAACGGCTCCATTCCGCCGCTGCTCAAGAACACGATCGACTGGGTGAGCCGGGTGCGCAAGGATGGCGGCCGTGCGGTGAGGCCGTTTGCCGGCAAGGTCGCCGGCCTCAGTTCGTCCTCCAACGGACACTTCGCCGGGATACGCTGCATCAACCATCTGCGCGCCGTGCTGGTACGTTGCCAGATGGAGGTGGTGACGCCGGAATGCTCGGTGCCGGAAGGCGGCAACGCCTTCGACGAGGACGGGCGTTTCAAGGACGAACGACTGCACCGAACCATGGAGCACCTATGCCGCACGCTGATCGAAACCTCGCGCATGCTGTCGACCCGGGTCGAGCCGTGATCGCCAACGCCATGCAGACCGACACAATGCGCGAAAGGCTGATCGTCGGCCTCGACGTGCCGGGCTTGAAAGAGGCCGAGAAGGCGGTACGCGAACTCGATGGCGTCGTCTCCTTCTACAAGATCGGCTACCAGCTCGCCTTCGCCGGCGGGCTCGATTTCGCCAGGGAGCTCGCCAGCGGGGGCAAGAAGATCTTTCTCGACATGAAGCTGCTCGACATCGACAACACGGTGGCCAAGGGGGTCGAGAACATCGTCAAGATGGGCATGACCATGCTGACGCTGCATGCCTATCCAAAGACCATGCGGGCGGCGGTGGAGGCGGCGAGAGGCAGCGAGCTTTGCCTGCTTGCCGTCACCGTGCTGACCTCGATGGACGAACAGGACGTGATCGACGCGGGCTACGAATACGACCCGCACACGCTGGTACTGCGGCGCGCGGAACAGGCGCTGCATGCCGGCATGGGCGGCATCGTCTGCTCGGCCGCGGAAACAGAGGCGGTGCGCCGCATCATCGGACCCGACATGGCGGTGGTGACGCCAGGCATACGCCCCGCCGGCAGCGACCATGGCGACCAGAAGCGCGTGATGACGCCGGCCGATGCCATCCGCAGCGGCTCCAGCCATCTGGTCGTCGGACGCCCGATCATCGCGGCTAGCGACCGGCGCGCAGCGGCGGAGGCCATACTGGACGAAATGCGCTCGGCATAAATTTCCAAGGAACTGCGGAGAAAAAGAATGCCCAAGGGATACTGGATCGCCCGCGTCGATGTGCGCGATGCGGAAGGCTACAAGGATTATGTCGCCGCCGCCAAGCCGGCCTTCGAGCGCTTCGGCGCGAAGTTCCTGGCGCGCGGCGGCGCGCATGAAAAGGCCGAAGGGGCCGGGCGCGCGCGCAACGTCGTCATCGAGTTCGAGACGCTTGCCGCCGCGCATGACTGCTACCATTCGCCGGAATACCAGCGCGCCGCCGCCATTCGCCAGAAGGTCGCCGACGGCGAGATCGTGCTGGTCGAAGGCGTCTGAAGCTTATCGCGGCCGGCATCAGTGCCGGCCGCGGCCTTTGCACGAGTTCCTGAGCTTCACATCCCGCAGCCTGGCCCAGCAGGCGGCACCTCCACCGGCTATACTTGAGCGATGACCGGCGCAGCCGTTCGACAACGGCCGCTACATGGCCGGCGCACAACGCATTCAGCAATCGACGCTCGAACAGCCCTTAGCACGGGTAGTTGCGATGCCGCTGATCACCAGTTGACATGCAGGTATTTACCTGCATATTATGGCGTCATATCAGAGTGAACCCGATGGACGCGGACAAGGTTTTCAAGGCGCTGGGCGACCCGACACGCAGAAGGCTGCTTGATCTTCTGTGCGAGAAGAACGGGCAGACGCTGGGCCAGCTTTGCGAACATCTCGATATGGCCAGGCAATCCGCCACCCAGCACATCGACCTGCTGGAGGCGGCCAATCTGGTGAGCACGGTCAAACGCGGCCGCGAGAAGCTGCATTTCATCAATCCCGTGCCGCTGCACGAGGTCTACGAGCGCTGGGTGCGCAAATTCGAACGCCAGCGGCTCAGCCTGCTGCACGACCTGAAACAGGAACTCGAAGGAGAAGACAAATGACCGCAGAGACGACCAGCTTTGTCTACGTGACCTACATCCGCTCGACGCCGCAAAAAGTGTTCGAGGCCATAACCAGGCCCGACATCGCACGATGTTACTGGGGCCATGAGAACGTCTCGGACTGGAAGGCGGGATCGAAATGGGAACATATCCGCGCCAATGACGAGCGCACCGTCGAACTGGTCGGCAAGGTTGTCGAGATCTCGCCGCCGACGCGCCTCGTGATGACCTGGGCAAACGCTTCGCAGGCCGACGATCCGTCGAAATACAGCCGGGTGACGTTCGCCATCGAGGAATACGACACGATGGTGCGGCTGACCGTCAGCCATGACGAACTCGAAGCCGGCAGCGGCATGGCGAAGGGCGTCAGCCAGGGATGGCCGGCGGTGCTGTCCAGCATGAAATCCTTCCTGGAAACCGGCAGCGGCATCGATATTTTCGCCAAACCGAAATCGGCCTGACCAGCAAATCCGACTGCGGGAAAACGACAATGACCAAACGCTACACCGGCGGATGCGCATGCGGTGCGATCCGCTATGAAACGAGCAGCGAACCCATCTTCGAAAACCACTGCCAATGCCGCGAGTGCCAGAAGCGAAGCGGCACGGGCCACAGCTCCTATCTGACCTTCCCCCGGCGAGCCGATGTGACGGTAACGGGCGAAGCGAGCACCTGGCGGGTGGCGGGCGACAGCGGCAACGAAAAGATCCACGCCTTCTGCCCGACCTGTGGAACGCCGGTCTACCTGACGCAAGTCGCAAGGCCGGACCTGATAGCGGTTCACGCGACCAGCCTTGACGATCCCGGCCAGTTCAATCCGCAGGTGGTCACATATGCCATCCGCGGCCATGCCTGGGACAGGATCGATCCCTCCTTGCAGGCATTCGAGCGAATGCCTTTGGGATAGCGTACGGTAGGCAATCTTGCCGCACTTTAACGGGTCATCCGGTTCGCGGCGGTTTCCGCCATGGCGTCGGCAAGCCCCAGCCCCCATTGCGACCTGCAATAGGCGCGGAAATCGAAACAAGGCAGGCCGGGGCAGACCTCGAATTCTATGAGGTGAACGGTGTCGTCGGGCTCGATCCGGAGATCGATGGAAAACACGTCCCGCAGGCCGAGCCCGGTCATCAGCCGCTCGGCGATGGCGCGGACTTTTGCATCGGCCACCGGCTGGCTTTCGGCGACCGGAAGCAGAAGCGGCTCGGCGTATTTGCCCGCCGCCTTCGCCGCCTCGCCGGTCTCGCCGTAAAGCGCCAGGCTGTCTTCCATGGTCTGGAAATCGCCGCCGGACTCGACGAAGGCGACGCCGAGCGCTTCGACGCCGGTGTCCGGCCTCAGGCCGAGGAAACTGGCGCGCGCGTTGCGGCCGGCGACATAGGGCTGGACGACGACGTCGTCGCGATAGGCGGCGAAAACACGCCGGCTAAGCTCCAGCGCATGGCCGATATCGCCGCAGCGCGAATCCGGCCAGATGCCGATCTTGGCGCCGAGCCGGTTCGGCTTGACGAACCAGCCGGCGGCGGAAACCGGCGGCTCGACCAGCCATTGTCCGTTGCGCGCCAGGCCGGCCTGCGGCACAGGCAGGCCGAGCGCACCGAGCACGGCGCCGGAGCGAAACTTGTCCTGGCAGAGCGCGAACAGCGAATCCTCGGCGCCGATCGTCTTCAGGCCGTTCAGCCTGGCAAGCGCAGGCGCCGCGCCGCCCCGGAAATAGGCGATGCCGTCGGTCAGCGTCCAGACCAGCGTGGCCGCCGGATCTGCCTTGGCGAGCATATCGGCGGCATCGTCCAGCTCCACCGCCGCGAAGCCGAGATCGCGCCGTTTGAAGGCAGAAGCGAGCGCGTCGAACTCGTGCGCGAGATCGGTCGATTGCGCCAGGTAAGAAGCGATTTCGGCGGCACGCTCCGGCGCGTGGCCATCGGCGAGGAGCCGCTCGAGGCAGGCCTTTTCCGGCTCATGGACGAGGATCAGCCTTGGGCTGGACATGACATGATTCCCAATGGTGCAATTCCACACCATCGCATGGCGAACGCACCAGGCTTTCGCGAAACCGACGCGGGCCGGACGCCTGCGTGACAGCCGGCCGAATGATCCCGTCAGACGCGGTGCATCGGGGTAGCGAGACTCAAGTCAGGTCGAGCCGGCATCACCTGAATATAGAGATGCCCTAGGCGATCAGCACGCGCGGCTCGAACCGGCCATTGACCTCGATGTCGAGGAGGAAGGTCATGCCGGCCTGCGGGTCGAGCTGGCGCTGCTTGTCGTCCTTGCCGTGCCAGGCCGAGGTAACCGCCAGCCGGCTGGCGTTCCTGCCGACAAAGGCCGGGCAGGAAGGCTGCGTCACCGGCATGGCGATCGTGCGCACCAGCTTGCCGTCGGGCGCGTAGCCCTTGACCACCTTGCCGCCCCAGACGGCATTCCACAGGATGCCGTCGCGGTCGAGCACGGAACCGTCGACAAAGCCCTTGGCCGACCGGTGATCCACGAACACCTTCGGCTCGCCTGCCGGCAGGCCAGTCGCCGGATCGCAGGGAACACGCATCAACAGTCCGGTCGAGGTGTCGGTGTAATAAGCGAGCGCGCCGTCCGCGGAAAAACAGATCGAGTTCGACACGGTGATGTCGGAGAACAGCTTGCGCAATTCGCCCTTGAAGAACCAGTAGATCGCGCCGGCGCGCTTCTCCTCGCCCTTGCCCATCGTGCCGGTCCAAAGGGCGCCGCAGGGATGAACACGGGAATCGTTGGAACGGGTGACCGGATTGTCGGCCTCGACAGGCGTGTGCAGCGTCATCCTGCCGGTGGCGACGTCGCGAACAAAAAGCCCGGTTTCTGTGGCGATCAGCTGGCGTTTGTCGTCGATGATGGCGATAGCGCTGGCCATCCGGCCAAGCTCGTGCACCTGGGCCGCGCCGCCGGACAGGCGCTTTTCCAGGAGATGGCCCTTGACGATGTCGAACCAGTAGAGCGTGTCGGTGGCGGGGTCGTAGCTCGGCCCCTCGCCGAGCTGGCAGACATGGTCGGAAAAAACCGAAACGATCGCTTCGCTCATCCTGCGTCTCCGCCGAACACCGCGTCCCAGGCCGTCACCGCCGCCTGGGCCCGCGCGGCCACGTCGTCGACGCTCATGCCCGGCTTGAACAGGCTGGAACCAAGCCCGAAAACCGTGACGCCGGCCGCCTTGTAGCCGGCAAAGTCCTTCTCCGAGACGCCGCCGACCGCGCCGACCAATGTCGAAGCCGGCAGCACCGCGCGGATGGCGGAAATGCCCGACGCGCCGAGCACGCTGGCCGGGAAGAATTTCAACGCCGAGGCGCCGAGCCGGATCGCCAGGAAAGCCTCCGTGGGCGTGAACACGCCGGGCATGGTGACCATGCCGTAATGCGCGGCGCGGCCCATCACCTCGGCATCGACGTTGGGGCTGACCAGCAGCCTTCCACCGGCCTGGTGAAGGCCGTCGACGTCGGCCGCCGTCAGCACCGTGCCGGCGCCGACCAAAGCGGTTTTCGGCAGCACTTGAACAATCCTGGCGATCGACGAAAACGGCTGGGGCGAATTCAGCGGCACCTCGATCGCCTCGATGCCGGCATCGAACAATGCCTGGCCGATGGCGATCGCCTCGCTTGCCTTGAGGCCGCGCAGGATGGCGACCAGGCCACGCTTGAGTTTTGGAAAGGGTGCGGTCTCGGTCATGCCAAAGCTCCGGTTCTGGCGATCATGCCGTTTTCGCGCGCCGCCTCGACCAGGCCGGCACGCACCGCCCCGTCCGCGTCGACGGTCCGCACGCCAAGCCCGGCCAGGCCAAGCGCCTGCCGATAAAGCGCCGCGAGCGCGCCGGAGGCAATCAGCACCACCGATGTTGCGCCCGCGGCCTGGCGGCGCCTCGCCGAGGCGATCTCGCCGCCGATCAGCAGGCCCGACAGGCAGGCCGCGGCATCGTCGGCCTTCATATCCTGGAGCAGACCGGCGGCGCGGATCGAGAAGAGTTTTGCGGTGACGTCGCCGCCTTCGGTCAACGCCGCACCACACCAGCGGCGGAAGAAAGGGTTCTGCGGGTCGACCGGCTTGGGATGCTCGCCGAGCGAATGGCGCAGGATCGAATGCGCGGATAGCACCGAGAACAGCTCGCCGGTCGGCCAGGTGCCGAAACCGGCAACGGCGCCGTCCTCGACCAGAACCCATTTCGAATGGGTGCCCGGCATGCAGACGATTTCACGTCCCTTTGCCGGCAAACCGGCGCCGGCAAGCTGCGTCTCCTCGCCACGCATGACGTCGGGCGCATCGGCCAGGCGCTGGGCAAGGCCGGGCACGATGCTAATGTCGCGGCTCTCCCCCGGGATGCGGGCCGCGCCGGCCAGGATGGCGCCGATCGGCGCCGGGACGTTGACATAGGGCGCTTCGAGCCAGCCCTGGCGCGAGCCTGCCATGCCGCAGATGATGACGGGCAGCGTTTCGGGCGCGCCCATGGCGGCGAGATGACCCTCGAGAACCCGGGAAAAGCCCTTCTCGCGCGCGGTGATCAGTCCGTCGTCGCCGCGACGCTCGGCAAGCACCTTGCCGCCGCCGTCGATCAGCCAGGCACGAAGCCGGGTGGTGCCCCAATCGAGCGCCGCGACCGCCGGCACATTGCCGGAACCCCCGGGGCTGGCAAAGCCGGGGCTCACAGGAAACCTCCGTCGACGATCAGCATTTGCGCGGTCAGCATGCGCGAGGCATCCGAGGCCAGGAAAAGCACGGTGCCGACCAAATCGTCCGGCCGCATGACGTCCTTGATGCACTGTTTGGCGACATGAGAGGCAAGCGCCTGCTCCGTCACCCAGCGTTCCTGCTGCCGTTCCGTGATGACCCAACCGGGCGCGACGGCGTTGACGCGGATACGGTCGGGCCCGAGCTTGCCGGCCAAACCCTTGGTGAGGCCGAGTATGCCCGCCTTGGCCGCGGTGTAGGCCGGCATGTCGGGATGGTTGATCAGGTAGGAGGTCGAGGTGAAGTTGATGATCGAGCCGCCGCCGGTGCGCTTCATGCCAGATGCCACCGCCTGCGCGGTGAAGAAATGCGGTCTGAGGTTGATCGCCTGGTTGTTGTCCCAGAACTCCACCGTCACGTCTTCGACGGCGTGGCGTTCGTCCCAGGCGGCGTTGTTGACCAGCACGGTGACGTCGCCATGCGCTTCGGCCGCCTTCGCGGCAGACGCCCGCAGCGCTTCGATGTCGCGCAGATCGGTCTTGAGGTAGAGCGGCCGGCGGCCGAGCTCTTTCTCGATGCGGTCGGCAAGCGTGGTACTGGGCTTGTCGGCGATGTCGATGAAGGCGACCTTGGCGCCCTGGCGCATGAAACCCTCGGTCAATGCAGCGCCGATGCCGGAGCCGCCGCCGGTGATCAGCACCGAAGCGCCTTCGAGGTCGGCAAAACGTGCCGGTGGCATCATGGTTTTCGTCTCCCGGGTTGACCGGCGCGCATCCTAGCCAGACCGGTCCGGCGGGCAAGGGCGAAAAGACGGATTTTCCGGCTTATGTCTGACAAAAAGCCTGGAGGCCGCGCACACGCATGGCACCAGCCTCGATCGGAACGGGCCAATCGCCCGGTCAGATCGCCTTGGCGCGCAGGGCGCCACGGAAGGAGTCGCGGAGATAGCCGAGCGTGGCATCGGCATCGGCCGGCTTGCCGAACAGATAGCCCTGCCCACCGGCGCAGCCGAACTGGACGAGCCGGTCGGCCTGCGCCTCTTCCTCGATGCCTTCGGCGACGACATCCATGCCGAGCCCTTCGCACATTGCGAGAATGGCGCGGATGATGTGCTCCGACGGGCGGTCATCGAGAATGGAGGAGACGAAGGCGCGGTCGATCTTGAGCTTGTCGAAATGGAACTCGCGCAGCCGCCCGAGCGATGACTGGCCGGTGCCGAAATCGTCCAGCGAAACGCGGATGCCGACGCGGCGCAGGTCCTCGACGATCTGCGCGGCCGAGGCCGGATCGTTCATCAGGCCGGTCTCGGTGATCTCTATCTCCAGACGGCGCGGATCGAAGCCCGTGCGGTCGAGGATCGCCAGTATGTGCAGGCCGGTGTTCTGGTCGACGAGCTGCGAGGGCGACAGGTTGAAGGACAGGAACAGGTCCTTCGGCCAGCTCCTCGCCGCCTCGGTCGCCTTGCGCAGCACCAGCTGCGACAGCGGGCCGATGATGCCGCGCTCCTCGGCGATCGGAATGAAGACGGTCGGCGGCACCGAGCCGAGATCGCGGTCGGTCCAGCGCGCCAGCGTCTCGAAGCCGATGGTGCGGCGCGTGGTGAGGTCGACGATCGGCTGGAAATGCGGCTCCACCTCGCCGGCCGAGACGGCGCGGCGCAGCGCCTGCTCGATGCGGGTGACGCGCTTGGCCGCCTCTTCCATTTCGCGGGTATAAACGACGACCCGCCCGCGGCCGGACCGCTTGGCGTGGTAAAGCGCCGTTTCGGCCTTGTTGATAAGGATCTCGGTGGTCTCGTCGCCGGAATAGAACAGCGAACAGCCGACGGAGGCCGACAGCCTCGCGGTGCGTTCGCCGACATCGTAAGGGGCCGACAGGATTTCGATCAGCATGCGCGACTTTTCGGCCGCCGCCTCCTCGCTGAACACCAGCGGATAGAGGAAGGCGAATTCGTCGGCGCCGATGCGGCAGACGGTGGAATGACCGTCCATCGAGGCGCGCAGCCGCATCGCCACCTGGATCAGGATGTCGTCGCCGGCCTTGTGGCCGAACAGATCGTTGATCGGCTTGAAGCCATCAAGGTCGAGAATGCCGACGGTGAAGGGCGCGGGATCGTCGGCGCGGTCGCTGATCAGGCGATCGACCTTGTCGAAGAAGCGGCGATGGTTGCCAAGCCCGGTCAACGGATCGGTGAATGCCAGATCCGTGCTCTCCCTGTTTGCCTGACCGGTGCCAAACGAAGTTTGCATCGGTGTCCCTGTTTCTCGAAGTCGGAATTTATTCCCGAGACTGGCAGCAAACCCTTTAGGAAACGTATCGGGAAAATTGATTTTTCGCCGCTAAAGCGCGTTGCCCTCCGCAAAGCCGCCCGGGCTCAAGGGCGTCCTCGCTCACGCGGATTCTCAACCGGCGAGGCGAACGCGATAGAGCTCCAGCGGCGCGCCCTGGGTCTCCGCCACCGGTTCCAGCCAATCCGGCACACTGCCATGCATCAGCCCGGCCAGAAAGCCGTCAGGCGCCTTGGTTTCGAGAAGCCTGGTTTCGGGGTTGCCGCGGCAGAGCGCGACAATCCCGACACGATGGCTTGCCACGACGGCTTTCGCGTCAGTGGCCGAGCCCAGCAAGGCATCGAACACGAGCAGGTTTCCGGCAACGTTGCGGTGGTAGGGCCCAGCGAGCGCGCGATGGCCGGTAAAGGCCAGGATCGGCGAGCCGAGATTGGAGACGGCCAGCACCGTGGTGTCGGGCATGCGGGCGAGCGCGGCGAAGGAGGCCTTGGCCTGGCAGGACCGATCAGCGCCGGCGTCGTCGCTGGTGATTTTTGCTCCGGTTGCGAGCGCCGCCGACGCCGCCTGGGCGGCGCCTGACCAAATCGAATTGACCGAAATGAGCCACGCCGCGGCCATCCGCAGCACCGGGCCGCGCGACGGGCTGGTTTCCGCCCGCTGCCGCCATTTGGCGATCCAGCCGGATAGCGGGATCACTGCGAAAGCAATCGAGAATGTCGAGCCGCGTACTTGCCAGACGCTGACCAGGAACGCCACCACCAGCAGCACGCCGACAAGGCTATCCTGCCGCCCCCAACTGCCTTTGCCGAGGCGCAGCGCCATCAGAACGATCGCCACCAGCGGCGTGGCATAGCGCGCCGCCAGTTCGGCGGGATCGCGGACGGCTATGCTGAACAGCGACTGAGCCTCGTCGATATGATCGAGCCATAGCGTCTTCAGGCGAGGATCGAGCCCCGCATATGGGGAGGCCAGACATTGCGGGAACAGTAAAAGAAGGGCCGCGCCGAGCACGAACGCAAGCGCGCCGAGCGACAACAGGCGCCGCCCCGGCGTGCGGACCGCCGCTTCGATCGAAGCGATCGCCGCAAGGCCGGTTCCGGCAAGGGCCGCCACCACGAACTGCATCGCCGAGAAGGCATCGCATTGTGTCTGGCTCCAGCCCGATGCCGGGATGGTGGCCACGAAGACAAGTGCTGCAACGCCGGCAAAGCCAAGGCCGAAATCCCTGGCGATCGTTCTTTCACCGGCTGCGTCAACAGCAAACATAGCCGCCACGCAAACGCCGAGGGCGGCAACGTAGGGGGCGGTTTCCATGCCGACGGCCAAGGTCAGCGCGGTGCACAGGCCGGCAAGGAAAGCCGCCGGTCGGCATACAGATGCTTCGAGCAAGAAACCCAGGCTGGCGACGGTCAGCATCAGCTGGACGTTATGATGATCGAGCGCGCCCGGCTCGAAGATGCCGATGAAGTACAGCGCTGCCGCGCCGACGATGACAGAAGGCAGTACCGCGCCATCGCCGGCAAAGCGGCGCGCGGCGCGAATGATGAAGACCATGGTCAGGCCGAAGAGCAATGCCGGCCACGCTACTTGCGCTACGTTCTCGGCAAAGGTCGTGTTGCCGGTCAGGCTCGATACGGCGAGCACGATGGCGGCGATCGGCGCATCGACAAGCCGCGACCAATGCATAACGAAGCCGCCTTCCAGGCCCATCCGGTATTGGTGCAGGTCGAACCAGCTTTGGCCGGCCAGAAGGTCGCGCACCTCGACCAGCCGCAGCAGACTGTCATTGTCGCCGCCGGCATCGGTCAATTCCCGGAATCCAGTGCAGGCGTTGATGGCAACCAACACCAGCACAGCGATGAGCGCGAACGCGAGGTCGTTGCGCCATCGCGGGCGTGACGTGGCCTTGACGGACATCATGGCGGCGACAGGGACCACGGGACGGCCTTTTCACGAAAGAGAAGCGAGCAAAGAAACCTAGCGCGAACTCACTGCGCAAACCTTAAGCCCGCCTTGCGCTGCGAAGGGCAATCCATGTCGCGAAACGCTTTGTTTGCCATTCACGAATATGTTCCCGAAATAGGCAATTCGGTCCTGGATGCTGGCATGAGCGTTATAGCGGTCGAGAAGAAGATCCTGAACGCTGCCCATAGCCGGGCAGCGTTTCAACGCCGCATCAGGGTCCTTTCCGAACATATCGGCGCCATGCTGGGGGCGGACGGCACCGTTCTCGATCTCGGCTGCGGCGATGGCTCGCTCGCCAAGGCAGTGATGGACAGGAAACCGGGGCTGACGTTTCGCGGGATCGATGTTTTTGTCCGGCCGCATACGGCCATCCCCGTGGAGATTTTCGACGGCGTTACGATTCCGGCCGCTTCCGGGTCGTTCGACTGGGTGACCATAGTCGACGTTCTCCACCACACGGACCGTCCCGGCGATCTTGTCGCCGAAGCCGCAAGGGTCGCCCGGAAGGGGGTTGTCATCAAGGACCATCTGAGAGACGGGTCCTTTGCCCACGGCACACTCAGGTTCATGGATTGGGTGGGAAACAAGGGGCACGATGTAAGGCTGCCCTACAACTATCTGTCCAAGCGGGAGTGGGAGGCGATTTTCGGTCAGGTCGGGATCAAAGCCCGGAGCTGGCGCGAAAACCTGTCGCTATATCCTTTTCCGGCGAACCTCCTGTTCGACAGGGGTCTGCATTTCGTCGCATCGCTGCGGTAACTCGCGGACCGCGGCCGAACGTCTTCACGCGGCTCTTTGATCGTCGCGAAATACCCAGACGGATGAAAGGACATAGCTCGCCGCGCCCGCGGCGAGCGTGGCGACGGCTGACATGACTATCGGCGGCGCGGAAAACATCGACACCGCGACATGGGCGCACAGACCCGCAAACACCGCACAGGCCAGCTGCGCGACGAGATACCGGGGCAATGCATGGCCATGGTGGTGCTGTCCCTCGAATGTCCAGCCACGTTGTGCGGAATACGCCACTACGAACGCCAGCACATAGGCGATGACGCTTCCGGCAAATGGCGGCAAGCCAGCCGATAGCAAGGCCCACGACATTATAAAGAACAGCAGCGCCGCACCGATGCCGACCACGACGAACCGGATAAGCCGTACCGCGGCGATTTTTCGCACAAGCCCGTTCATTTTTCAGCAGACGCGACGGATTCGCCTGGTCGGCTGGCCTGGCCAGCTTTCAGTCTTTTCACCGGGATCTCCAGCACCCCGAGCAGAAAGGCCGAGAAGAAGGCCTGCAACGAGATGACGATCAGGCTCAAGCCGAGCACGACAATGCGCGGGATTTCCGAATCGTTGAGCGGGCCGAAGCCGAGATGCGCCCAGCGGGCCACGGCATAGCCGAAGAACAGCACGCCGGCGGCAAAGCAGATGCCGGCATTGGCGGCCAAACGGTCGGTGCTGATGGTTCTGGTCAGCCAGCCGGAACGGCGGTTTGGCGGCAGGATACCGGTTATCTCGGCATAATATCGCGAAATCGCGCCGAAGGTGATGAGCTGGACGCCGGTGACGATCATGAAGCAGGCAGCGACGAAGGTGTTGAGGTCGAGCGACAGATTGTCGATCACGCGCAGCGGCCCGAACACCAGCAGCGCCGCGAACAAAAAACCGAGGCTGGCGAGCACGACGCCGGGAATGAAGAAAATCCAACGCGGGTTATAGACCAGCAGGAATTTCAGGTGCCGCCAGCCGTCGCGCCAGGTCCTGAGATGCGGCGGCCGGCTGCGGCCGTCGGGCTTGAGCGTGGTCGGCACTTCCTCGATCCGCAGCCCGGCAAGGGCGGCGCGCACCACCATCTCGCTGGCGAATTCCATGCCTATCGTCTGCAGGTCGAGCTTCCTGATGCTGTCGGCGTTGAAGCCGCGCAGGCCGCAGTGGAAATCACCAGTCTTGATGCGGAAGAACAGGCGGCCGACGAAGCTCAGCACCGGGTTGCCGAGATAGCGGTGCAGCGGCGGCATGGCGCCGGCTTCGATGCCGCCCTGGAAACGATTGCCCATGACCAGGTCGGCGCCGTCGCGCAGCCGCGCAACGAAGGCTTGCAGCGCGCCGAAGTCATAGCTGTCATCGGCATCGCCCATGATGATGAAGCGGCCCTTGGCGGCGGCGATGCCACCCAGCAGGGCGGCGCCATAGCCCTTTTGCGCCACCGGCACGACACGGGCACCGTTTTCGGCGGCAATCGCCTGCGATCCGTCGGTGCTGCCATTGTCTGATATCAGCACCTCGCCGAAAATGCCCGCCTCGTCGAGGAAGGCTTTCGCTTTGCCGATGCAGACGGCCAGCGTCTCGGCCTCGTTGAGGCAGGGCATGAGAATGGTGAGTTCGAGCTGCTTGGTCGCGGCGGCGCGGATGGCGGTGACGGCGTTCATCGGTCGTTGTTCCATTGAATGCCCGGTGCTGCGTCAGCTCGGCCGGGCGAATTCGGGCTTACCTTGGCACGGCAAGGCTTAAGAAAGCGATGACGCGCCAGTTCGCCTTGTCTGCACCGGCCGCATCTCCAGTCAGGAGGCGTCTCCAATAAGAAGATGGGGCCGGGTTGCGGTTGTCTGATGCCAATCTTCAAAATGTCGCGATTGGCAGACGCCGGGCGAGCCTGTACAGGCAAGGCAATCGCCCATCCGAGCCGCCGGAGACCTGCCATGAAGCTGAAAATCGCCGTCCAGATGGACCACATCTCCACCGTGTCGATCGCCGGAGACACTTCTTTCGCGCTGTCGCTGGAGGCGCAGCGGCGCGGCCATCAGCTCTACCACTACACGCCCGACCGGCTGTCGCTGCGCGACGGCAAGGTGTTCGCCCGCGTCGAGGAGATGCAGGTGCGCGACGAGAAGGGCAGCCACTATTCGCTGGGCGAGAAGGTGCGCACCGACCTGTCGGCGATGGACGTGATCCTGCTGAGACAGGATCCGCCCTTCGACATGAACTACATCACCACCACCCACATACTGGAGCGCATCCATCCCAGGACGCTGGTGGTCAACGACCCGGCCTGGGTGCGCAACAGCCCGGAAAAGATCTTCGTCACCGAGTTTCCCGACCTGATGCCGGAAACGCTGATCACCAAGGATCCCCAGGAGGTGGCCGCCTTCCGCAAGGAATTCGGCGACATCATCGTCAAGCCGCTCTACGGCAATGGCGGCGCGGGCATATTCCACCTGCTGGAGGCCGACCGCAACCTCGCCTCGCTGCTCGAAATGTTCGGCCAGATGTTCCGTGAGCCCTACATCGTGCAGCGTTACCTGAAGGACGTGCGCAAGGGCGACAAGCGCATCATCCTGATCGACGGCGAGCCGGTCGGCGCCATCAACCGGGTGCCGGCCGAGCACGATTCCCGGTCCAACATGCATGTCGGCGGCCGCGCCGAAAAAACCGAGCTGACGGAGCGCGAGCGCGAGATCTGCGCCCGCATCGGGCCGGCACTGAGGGAACGCGGCTTCATCCTCGTCGGCATCGACGTCATCGGCGACTACATGACCGAGATCAATGTGACCTCGCCGACCGGCGTGCGCGAAGTCAAACGCTTCGGCGGCGCCGACATCGCCAGCCTGTTCTGGGACGCGGTGGAGGCCAAGCGGAAGTAGCCGTTTTCACTTTGTATTAACCATGTTCCGTTTTGCAACCGGAGACAATCGCGCCGCAACTTAAGCGATTGCGTGTTCCTGTAATGTTCTTGATTTAGCCGAGGAATTGTGATTGTCTCCGGCCCAGGCCCTTCGCGGCCTGATTGCAAAAGGCTTGGGGCAAGCCCAGATCCGGGGGCAAAACATGGTGGCGCGGGTTCGCACGGTTGCTTTCCAGGGCATCGAGGCCGTGCCGGTCGACGTGCAGGTGATGATCGCGCCGGGCAAGGTCGGCATTCAAATCGTCGGCCTTCCGGACAAGGCGGTGGCCGAAAGCCGCGAACGGGTGCAGGCGGCACTCCATGCTTCCGGCCTGTCGATGCCGTCCAAGAAGGTCACCGTCAATCTGGCGCCTGCCGACCTTCCCAAGGAGGGCAGCCATTACGATTTGCCGATCGCGCTTGGCCTGATGGCGGCGCTTGGCGCCATTCCAGGCGACATGCTGGCCGGCTATGTTGTGCTTGGCGAACTCTCGCTCGACGGCACCATTGCCGCCGTCGCCGGTGCCTTGCCGGCGGCGATCGGCGCGAATTCTGAAGGCAAGGGCCTGATCTGCCCCTTCGCCTGCGGGCCGGAAGCCGCCTGGGCCGGCAAGGACTTTGACATACTCGCGCCGCGCAGCCTGATTGCCATCGCCAATCATTTTCGCGGCACGCAGGTGCTGTCGCGCCCCGAAGCCGGCATCCATGCCGCGGCGCGCGACCTGCCCGATCTTGCCGACATCAAGGGCCAGGAAACCGCCAAGCGGGCACTGGAGGTGGCGGCGGCCGGCGGACACAACCTGCTCATGATGTGTACGAAAGACCCCAAGCTATTGGCTTGGTTTAGTCGGGCGATCTGAATAGCCTGGAAAGCCCGCCGCTCCGCCCTATCATCGGGTCGACCCTGCGGTTCCGAGGCAAGGAAATGGATCGGATCGAACCCGCCAAGCGGTCGGAGATCATGGCAAGGATTGCTAGCAAGAACACCGCGCCTGAGCTGCGCGTGAGGTCAGTGCTATTCCGTTCGGGCTATCGGTTCAGAGTGAACGTACGTAGTCTTCCCAGTTCTCCGGACATCGTGCTGCCCAAACACAAGACTGTAGTGTTCGTGAACGGTTGCTTCTGGCACGGCCATCACTGCCGATCCGGCGAAAGACGCCCTAAGACCAACGTTGGTTTCTGGGCAAAAAAGATCAACCGAACCGTTCAACGTGATGACGCTGCGCGGGCTCGCCTTACGGCTCTGGGCTGGAAGGTGCATGTGCTGTGGACGTGCCGTCTGGAGGCCGACATCAAGCACCTGCTGGAGGCACTTGGCGACGACGGAAACGTGATTTCCGCCACAGGGCGATGACATGCTCTGCTGCGACTGTCCTGCGCAACAAGTTGTTCAAATGCGGCACAGGGGAATGGCGGCGCACTCTGGGGCTGGTAGAACAAGTTGCACGTTCCACGTTAGCCTTGCCTCTGAAACCGGGGAGTTTCCTATTGACGACAGACAACAAAGGAACGCGGGGGACTTCGGCCTCAAACGCGGTGGTGTCTCTGTTCTCGGGCGCAGGCGGGATGTCGCTCGGCTTTGCAGCCGCAGGGCTCAAACCTAATCTCGCTGCGGACATCAACTCGGACGCCTGCGACACCTATCGCGCAAATCTTGGCGAAGCCATTCGGTGCGTCGATCTATCAGAGCCTCAGAGTGCCTTCGAGGCTGAATTGGCCCAGTTTGTCAGGCCCTTCCTGCTGATCGGTGGGCCGCCCTGCCAAGGCTTCAGCAGCGCGGGCGCCAAGCGCGGGGAGGATGAAAGAAATCGGCTGATTTTCAACTACTTCGACATCGTGCAGAGGCTGGAGCCCCGCTGGTTCCTGTTCGAGAACGTGGAGGGCCTTCTTACGTCAAACATGGGGCGCAGCGTCTTCGAGCTTGTGAAGCAGTTCATTGCCATCGGGTACAGGGTCCGGTTGGAGAAGGTCAACTTCGCTGGCTTCGGGCTTCCGCAGGCTCGGAAGCGGGTGGTGCTTCTGGGGAATGCGATGGGGGTTGATTTCGACCTACCTTCTATGACCCACGCATTTGATGCCGGTAAGCACCGTGGAGGCCATGGGCTTCCTTCCGCCCCGTCATTCGACGACGCGACACTGGGGCTGGGCGAGCCAGACAGTCTCGACTTTACAGCCTATGCCGCCACTGCGCCGCTGAGCCCCTACGACGCATCCATGAGGGCGAAGAACCCGAGAGGCGGGACGTCGCTTCACAATGCCGTTTCGCTCTCCAACAAGCTACGCGGTGCCGTGCGGCACTTGAAGCCGGGACAGACGATGAAGGACCTCCCAGAAGATCTTTGGCACGACAGCTTCAAGAGGCGCGCCAATCGCCGGGTTATGGATGGAACACCAACCGAGAAGCGTGGCGGTGCCCCAAGTGGTGTGAAGCGGCTCATGGGCAACCTCAACTCGTTGACCATCACGGGGGCTGCGACGCGGGAGTTCATTCATCCAGACCGGGACCGAACGATTACACTCCGCGAGGCCGCGCGGTTGCAGTCATTTCCCGACGTCTATGAGTTCGTCGGCAATGGCTTGAGCGTTGCCCAACAAATCGGAAATGCCTTCCCGCCCTTGGCCGCCGAAGTCTTTGCCAGGCACCTCATGAAGCTGGACGGATCATTCGGCAGCGGGGGCAAGGCTCCAAAACAAGCTGGCCCAGGCTTGTGCGGCTACCATTTGACCGATGCTATCGCTATGAGCCCTGCGCTGGCACAGACGGACGCTTACCTGTCGGGGCTTATGACCGTCCAGCAGTCGCTTTTTTTTGACGACGAGCCTCGCAAGGTCGCAGGGGGACGCCGATGAACCGCGACGTGCGCCTGAGCCTCGAACAGTCCAAGAGACTTACTCGCGTCCGTGCGCTCGGTACCGGCCGTGACATCAACATCACCTTGAGCGATGGCGAGCTTGCAAAGCTTCTTCGCGTCATCGTGACGGACCTCGAACGCAGCGACCTGTTTGAGGGCCTGCCCTCGCTCCCGGAAGAAGCGAATGGCGATTACTACGCAATTCCGCTGAAGTGGTTCGAGACGGAGGCTGAGCATCCCGATCTCGTGGCCAACTATGTGCGCTTGGCCGCGTCGTTAGCTGATTTCGAGACCTACTTTGAATGTCTTTGCGAGTTGCATAAACGCCGGCGCAAGTACGCCGTGATCCTCTCTGCTCAACCGCTTCCGACGATGGTGCAAGTCTCGCCCCGATCTCTCATGGAGTATGGCGGCCTGCGTGTCGATGCACTGGCGTCATGGCTGACTTGGCGGAAGTGGTTCTACGACATCGACAACCGGGCTGCCCAAGAAACAGGGTACTTGTTCGAGCCAATCCTGGCCAGTTCGCTTGGAGGAACCCGCGCTTCCGCAGGTTCGTCGCCAATTAGAAGGCGCTCGGATCAAAGGAAGGGACGTCAGGTCGACTGCATCGTCGGAAAGGATGCGTACGAGTTCAAGCTGCGGGTGACCATCGCGGCAAGCGGGCAGGGCCGGTTTGGAGAGGAATTGGCGTTCGCTGAAGACTGCCGCGCTTCAGGGTATCGGCCCGTCCTGCTGGTACTTGACCCGACCCCAAACCCTCGCCTCTCTGACCTCAAGTCAGCGTTTGAGCGGCATGGCGGAGTTGCGTTCATCGGGGAGGCAGCCTGGGCTCACATTCGGGAGCAGGCAGGGCCGACGATGGCGACGTTCGTCGAACGATACGTACATCTCCCTATCGCGCAAATCGACCACAATTCCGCGACGCTGCTCGACTTGTCCATCTCCACGAGCCCTTCCCGAAGACAGTTCCGCCTCATCTTCGGCTCCGATGTCGAGTGGCACATAGACCGCTACGAGTTGGCCGCGTTGGAAGCCGAGGTCGATGATCAGCCGGATGAATAGGCCCCTCACGAAATCAGAGAAGCTTGTTTTGAGGTCCTCACGATACCGACGTCGCTGGAAGCCTTGTGCTGCAAGGGTTTGCGCCTGACTTCGCCCCTATCGTTGTCTCCCTCAAATCACGAACTGGGCGTGGACTGGGGATTTCCCCACTTAGAAGTCATCGGCAATCGCCGGCAATCGCTTCGTGATTTCCTTCTCAAACTCGTTAAGCTCTGTCAGGATGGCTTGTAGGTCATCCCTGCCTTTGACCGCACGGGCTCTCAACGCAGCCTCCTGAAGAAGGCCAATCGCCGCGTCACGGTGCCTTGCATCAGGATTGTAGGGACCGTCGAAGGGTTCATCGGGTGCCTCTGCAAATTCCTCCGTCCGCTCTCTCTGAAGCTGCTGATAGGTCATCGGCGCGTCGGCCTTCAGCCACTTCAGAACTGTTTTGTGAGCGATCCCGCCGAGGTCGATGGCCATCTCTCTGGCCGACTTGATCTTGCCGTTCGCCCTGCCTCCTCGCGGGCCGGGATGGCGGTGCTGCTTGGCCTTCAGATAGTTGCGGAACGCCATCCGCTTCTCTTTGTTCGAGAGCTTCTCGCCGTGCAACAGGTTCGCCCGTGAAGCCAGCCAAAGGAGTTCCTCCGTGCCCGAGACCGTGATGATCTCGGCCTCGATCAACTCTTTGCCCAATTCCAGTGCGGCGGTCGCGCGATGCCAGCCGTCAATGATGGTGTAGACCTTCTTCGCGCCCTTCGCCTGCGCCTCAGCCACTTGAATGGCCTTGAAGCCCACGACCGTGTTTCCACTGGGGTCGTACTCGGCCATAGCCTGCCGATATCGGCGCACCAAGTCCGGCTTGGTCTTCTCCCTGATCTGGGTGTTGACATCGAACATGATGTCCTCAACGCGGATGTGCTTGGTGTTCAAGTCTAGTCAGTCCTTCAGTTTTGGCTTGGGCAAACTGGTCGCCCTGTGTTGGATCAGAAGTTCGGTGGTTTGCTCCAGCGCCTCGCCCATGTGCCTCAGGACCCTTCCGCGCGGCCTCGGATAGACATGCAGCTCGGTCGCGGTCGGACCCTCGCCCCACCGCTTGTGCGTGCCAGAGGCCATGCGATGGACGAGCTTGGCGGCCTGCACCTGCTTGAACTCGGCCTTCCGCTCGGCCTGCGGGTCGTCCTTGATGATCATCTCGACCGCCAGCCACGCAGCGACCACACGGCGCGGGTCGATGCCAGCCTTCCGCAGTCTGGCCCAGGCGGCCCTAGCGCGCTGCTCCGGTGACAGCCCGCGCAGCCGGAAAGCCTCCACGTGAGGCCCTGCGGTGCGCAGGAGGGTCGCCACTCGGTCGACTGCATTGGCCACGTAGGTATCGCTCTGGTTCGCCTCAAGCCATGCCAGCGCGGCGACCCGGTAAGGGTTGATCTCCTGCGCCCTGTAGGAGGCTTTGTAGGGGCTCCCGTGCCGGGCGAAATGATCTGCATGCGGCCTGCAAAACCGCGTGTCCAAGCCGTCCCCTGTTCCCGCACGGGCCGGCCTGCTGCACCCGACCACCCGGCATCGGGTGAACATCGCGCTGGGCTCATTCGCCCGGTCTTTCACTTCGGCCTTCCGCTCGCGCTTAGCGGTCCAGTTGGTCAATGATCGTCGTCCTCAAAATAGCCACCCCGCACCATCGGAGACGCGGGCGTGTAAACGGACAGATGTAGGACGGCAATAGGCATGATGACGCACTTTCGATCTGCGCTATGTTTGGCCGCGCTAAGCCCAACACACATGAAAGGAAGCTGAGATGAACCTGTTTCTTGTGCGGCGGATGGAAAGCCGCGAATTGGTCGGCCTGATCTATTGCCGCCGCGCAGAGGACCTGTTCGACTTCGTCGACGAATGCACCGACCCTTACCGCTGCGAGTACCGCGTCATAGACGTTGCGGGAAGCATTCTGTGGCTGGGACAAGCGGCGCAGGTGCCGACGCTCACGAAAGGCGTCTACAATCCGCATGGCGATCTCGATGACGTGGTGTCCGTCGATGATGCCGGCCAGGAGCAGGACCGGCCTGACCTGCTCGCCGGGGCCTCGCTGTCCGAGCTGTGGCGCGATTACTTCACCCGCAGGGTCGACTATGAAGACGATCAGGATAACCAATGGCTTCCGGTCCCGACCGACGACGCCGACGACCTGCCGAAGGATACTGCTCGCGCTCTGGGCTGGCAGCGTCCGCACGACGCCTCCGGACAAGCAGCGACTGGCTTGCGGAAGTGGGAGATCACGGCCCTGTTTCCTGATGGTCGCGAGATCAAACGCATTGAGTGGGCGAAGCGTTTGGAGGGCGCATGTGAGAAGGTCCGCCACAAGGTGATGAAGGAGTACAACATCGAGGGCGTCCACTGTTTCGGCAAGGAGGCTGGATGAGGCTGGCCGCCTCGGCACAACCGGGTGTTCTGTCAGCTATAAGTCCCACACTGCCAGCGCCTTCTCGGCTCCTGCCCGGTCAGCCCTGATCCTGAGAACTGCCTGTCTGGTCAATCCGGTGGCTGCGGCAATGGCCGAAGCTCCTGCCTCCATGTCCAGCATCGCGGTTACCTTGTCGAACACCTCGCGGTCATAGCTCGGTTTCCTGCCACGGTAAGCCGCCGGGTCGCGCTTGGCGTTCTCGATGCCGGCCTTCTGGGCCTCCTTGGTTGCCACCGCCTGGGCCTCGGCAGTCGCTGCCATGAAGGCAATCAGCGCGTCCCTGACGGCCTGCTGGATGGGGTCCTTGGTCGCCCCGTCGAACACCATGCTGTTGATCACGGTCTTGATCAGCACGCCATCGCGCATGAAGTGGCGGATGCTGTCCGACACGTCGCGATAGTCGCGCCCCAGCCGATCTACCCAGCGGACAACGAGCGTGTCACCGGGCCTCAGGATGTCGAACAGCCGCTTTCCCTCGGACCGCTCTGCCAGCTTGGTCGAGATGCCGGACACGCCATGGTCGGCAATCACCTGATCAAGCTTGAAGCCCGCCGCCTCAGCTTGCTTTCGCTGGTGTTCAAGCGTCTGGTCGGCTGTCGAGACGCGGGCATAGAGGACAGTCTTGGTCACGGGATCAGCTCCTATCCGAAAGGGTTCTGTCCGTTGAGTATCCTGTCCGTTGACCGCAGTCAACCCTAACGTACACCCTTTCGGGCACCTTCTTGTCGGACCGCTGAGGTATGCCTTAGCGGACACACTCAGGAGAGAAGGCGCGCAACCGGAGCCGCAAAGAAGAACGCTACGACTGGGCAAATGAATGCGCCCCAAGCGTAGAAGTCCGGGCTCGCATCTGGTGAGCCGCGCACGGCCTTCGTTAGGAAGGATGCCAACAGAGCAAACCCGCCGCCGATCACAATGGACGCCGCGAACATCCCAACGACGATAAGGAGGACCCATCCCCACCAGTGCGGCTGCTGCTCGCCAGCATAGGCCAGCCATGCCAGCCCCGCGAACCACCCCAATATGGTTGTCTTGCTGCTGTAAGAATTGGCGGTTTCAATCGAGATCATTCGTTTCCCCTGGCCGGTTAATTGAGTGCCCCCCATTGGTTGCCGGACCGTGCAAAGGAAAGCAAGCGCCGGCAGGGGTACGGGGGGACTGCGCGCGGGCAACTTATCCGATCACCCTCACGGAAATTTCCCCAATTTTATAGTGACCCCAGGTGAACAACGTCGAGGCTGCCGCCGCAGAACTCCTGAAGTGGACCAAGCGTGACCCTAAGTGGAACCTCGCGGTGCGCGTCTGCATGGCCGTCCTGGCTGGCCAAGCAAGCCCTGAGGAGGCCCGCAGGGTGTTCCGTCTGGCTGCAAAGGAGGCGGGGATGCTACTTCCGCCTAGCTAGGACGGTGGGCCGTTAATTCCTCATTCCATGTCCGGCACATCACCGCCAACAAAGAGCGTCCTCGGTTCCCCGTATTCGCCGAGCGACGGGTTGGCGTCGCGTGACCACGCAATGACACCAGCATGTTTCGTCGCCAAACCCTTTGCCGTCCTTATGGCGCGGTCCTCCGTCTGCTGTTCGGCAGGCCCGAAGACTGGCTGAAGGTCGCCGCTCTCGTCGCGGTCAAAGGCGGTCACGACGATGAGCTTAGGGGCTTTCTGGTGAGGAAGGACGTTATCCGACATGTTGATTGTCTCTCCGCCGGGTAGACGGTGGTGGCGCTAGGGAGTTGCGAATTAGCCGGCTCAGCGGGGCAGCCACAGAAGTTCCGGCTACAGGCACCAGAGAAGGTTCTTGTGTTGGTGCTTTCTGCTTCCCCTTTAGCTCCGCGATCTCCTCGTCACGCCTAGCAATTCGGCTTTCCAGATTGGCGATGCGCTCAGTCAGCAAATAGCGACCGACCGCAAAGCCACCACCACCGAAGAGAACAGCGAACGTGGCAAACGGGGTCGGGTTCGCCAGCACGAGCGCCGAGTTGGTTTGTAGGAAAGCGATAAGGTCTTGCATCACTCCACCCTTGGGGGCGTGTCCTCGAAGCTGACCGACAGAAGCTCCGGGTGCCGATGGGCAAGAGCAAGGATTTGCGTCTCTAGCTCACAATTATAGGCCATTGAGCGCCTTCACGGTGTCCACGGGGCTGTCGTACCGAGCGATCAGCTTGACCGCCTCGGCGTGTAGCTCGGCCTTGGCATCAGCGTCCAGGTGATAGGTGCCCATTTCCATTCTCCTAACGTGTTGCCCGACGCGGTGCCGAGAGCGCGTCAACACGTTCCTGAAGGTGCCCATTGGTGACAATCATTGCCTTGAGCGCCTTCATGACATCGCCCTTGTGGCTGGCGACGAACTTGTCTGCAATGGCCTGGAGGGCTGCCTCCTGCCGACTGTCGAGCCTGACAATATGGTCCATTTCAGTCCCTCCTCACGTTGGGTGCTGACAGTGAACAAAAACGGAACAAATTTGTCAAGGTCGAATTGACTGGAAGAGGAATGAGTTCCTATGTTGGATCATGCCCGACACTGGTGGACGACGTAAGCGCGGCAGCGGCTGGACCCTCAGCAATGCCCATGACATCGGGCAGCTTGTGATGATCCGTTGTGGTCTCTGCAACGTTAAGCGCTGGTATCAGCCGAGTGACCTGAGGGACATCTTCGGGGACATCGAGGCCGAACTGGTGGGCGGCAAAATGAGTTGCGAACGGTGTGGCAAGAACGAGTACATGCATGCCGAGACGCAGAAACCATCGGCACGAGAACGGCAGGGCATTCGGGTCACGCGGCTTGCTGAAATAAGGACGGTGCGGAGGGTTGTCTGGATAAATGAACAGTAGTGGGTGCCGCTTTCATACCCTTTGAACAAGTAAGGGACTATGCAGCCTTGACACTCATCTCAAGTGCCATCACTTCTCGACCCCATGGCGCTTATCAGACCTCGCTTAACTGACCACTATGGAATACTTCTCCCCCAAGCGGAGCTGGATTTCGCCATACCGTTTTTTGATGAAGACGTACCCCTGTATGTTGACCCGTTTCTATTGTGGCGCTCCCCTTCGCTTCAGGACCAGGCACTTCATACAGGTCTGTTAAACGCGTTCAATCACCTAGGCTACCTGGTCTCAAAGGGTGATGAAGCAAATGCGATTGCAACGCTTATAGCGGCTTCTGAATGCGATGAGGTTGGCCTTGGTTCATCGGCCACGCGACGGGGAAAACGCATAGGAGAGGCAAAGGCACAGGAGATTACATCGCTCTTCAAGAAGGTGCCGAGATATGCGCACACTGGGTTTCGGCATTTTGAGGAGATCCAGTTTTTTGTCGATGGAATATCAAAGGACCGGATCAGCGACATCACCTGTAGCTTTCTGAAGTCGTTCTTGATCGACTTCACAATTCAACAATGCGACAGGCTCGGTATTCCTAGGCAGCGCAGTGACGTCCATAACGTCTACAACGCGCGAAAAAACGCGTTTGAAACTGTGAGCGGCATCGATATGCCTGCCAATCCCCGAGACGGCAGGCCGTTGATTTTTGTGCCCAAGCGTTGGCTCAGGTTCGTCCCTTGGATCAATTACGATGAGTATTTTGAAAAGTATTGCCCGCAAGACGAAATCTCTCACGCCGCCGAAGAGCTTACGCGTGTTGAAGTGCTGACTTACAACAGGGAGCACTATGGCGTTATCGACAGTTTCATCGAGGCCAAGGAACGTTCGTTTGAGGACTGTCATAACGACCCGCTATTCTCGCAAATTCCGGTCACGTCGGCAAAGCGGAAACTTTCTCTCATCCAGAAACTTCCAACCGGCAAAGACGACAATGCAGACAAGAAATATGAAAACGTGATCGGTCAACTCCTACCTTCGCTATTTTATCCGAGGCTGGATTTCGCTCAGGAGCAGGCGCGGACAGACAGCGGAGTGAGCATTCGGGATTTGATCTTCTACAACACGGCATCGACGCCGTTTCTCGATGATATGTACAAGAGCTATGGTTCTCGCCAGATAACTATGGAGATGAAAAATGTTACGGCGATAGAACGGGAGCACGTTGACCAATTAAACCGGTATCTTGCTGACGAGTTGGGCCGGTTCGGCCTGTTCATAACTCGCAACCCTTTGAAAAAGGCTGAGATGACCCGTACGGTTGATTTGTGGTCGGGCCAGCGCAAGGCCATAGTCGTACTAACCGATGCCGACATATCTCAAATGGTCGAACTTTTTGAGAGTAAGCAACGTGATCCACTGGACGTGATTGTGAAGAAATATGGGGAGTTTAGAGCGAAATGTCCGTGAAGGGGCTCATGAAGACAAAAGAAGACGTTGAGCAACTCGAAAAACTTGTCGGGCAATTGCAAGGTTTGCATTCAGAAATATCGCAACTTGCTAAGAAATCGCCAAACGACGGCCTCAACGTCTTCAAGCTTAAATTCGTTAATAGGGTATTGGAAGTAGGCAATGAGACGTTGACGGACCAATACAGACCTTTTGACGATTTTACCCAGTTCGACGAAGCCTCTTTGCCCACTAACAGCGATGTGACAATGATGCTTGCACTTTATATCGAACAAGTAGAGCGCTTTCGATCGGACAACGTCGTTTACCATGGCCATCAGTGGGTTTATCTGGTTAGCGGATCGCCAAGCGACATTAAAGGACGCTCACCTACAGCCGTGGGAGGGGAGAGAAAGTGAGAACCGGAGACGAGTTTCCATATATGACCACACAGGCCATTGTAGATATCTATAAGGCCAGCACACCCATTTTCGAAGGAATATTGAGCGAAGTCAGGGAGCTATCGCGCAAGAAACCAGAGGCGACTATGAGCGCCAGCAAGGTGAAGCTGGTCAACCGCGTTCTAGTCGATCTGCTTGTTGTTCTGAAGAGCGAGCCTGCCGGAAAGTACCTTGACGAACTGGATGAAGATGCGTTGCCGCAGATGAGCGATGCGGTATTGAATATGGTGCAGTTTGAGAAAGCACTAGACGCTTTCAAGGGAAAGTATCTTCAATACTTTAGTGATCGGTCTCAAAATTATTGGCTCACAGAGGAGTTGCAAGAAGCCTGGGCGCAGCCTGATGATGAAGATGAAGTTGAATGAGTTGGGACGTTTCAGTCGCTGAATTGCAGCGTTCGTCCTACTAGCGCACCTATAGCAAACGAAGTTGGTCTCTCGGGGTCGACCCCAGTGGAAACTTGATCTGCGTGGCCGGCTTCTCAACGATCACAAGCGCGTCGTCCGGTGCCGTCCGCTGTAGCTGCTTCGCTTCGGACCAAGGGGCGGTAAGCCACATGTCCACCTCCGCCCGGGTGGTGAGGATTACCGGCATAGCCTTCTCGTGAATAGGCGCAATGAGGGTGTTGGGCATGGTCGTGAGGAACCCGTACAGCTCGAAGTCCCCCGGCCCGTCCTTGACCCTGCGGACCCCCTGCCAGCGCGTCCAAAGGCCCGCGAAGAAGAACAGCGGCCGGTCTTCGCTTCGGGCAAACCAGTAGTTACGCTGAATGCCAGTCTCAGGGTCCTTGTCGTTTGGCGTGGGGCTCGGCTCCGCAAAGCTCGTCACAGGCACCACACAGCGGTTCTCAACGCCAACGTACTGCTGCCAATGGCCATACTGCGGATTGCGAATGTTGGTGGTCCCATAGTCTGCCTTGCCCTTCACCCGCTCTGTCGGCGTCGGCATGCCCCAGAGAAGCTTGGCTAGCTCCCGCTCTCCGCCCCTGGCGTTGCGGACTACAGGGCCGGGCATATTGGGGTAGACATCAAGGGAGGGCTCAAGGTTGCCCATGATGTCCCGCATGGCGCGGGTCCACTCACGGATGGCGTCTTGGCTGGTGGTGATGTTGTAGAGGTTGCACATGTGGCGAATGTGCCCGAACTGTTCCTGTTTCGCTAGGTCATCGAGCACCACACATTCCGGCCACATCGCACCGCTGGCTTCGCCCCTCGACTGTTGCGAGCAGTTCCTGTTGCCACCTCAAGTGTCGGCTCCAGTCCCTCGTGATAGTGCTACAACATCCTTCGCAAGTACCTCGGCTTGAGGGAGCCATTTACTCGCCTGGTTCTTGAAGGCCACTGGGCTGAGCCGTTGCTGCCCCAAGTCGATGTAGAACCTCGCTTGCTTCAGTCGGTCGAGGTCTCCGGTGTGGGCTGCCTTGTGGAAGTCAAATACCCCGTGAGGGAGAGGACCCGCCACACCCTCCGAAAGTCCTCTTCAGTTGGTTCGGCAATCCTGACGGTATCGGCCCATCATCGAAACTACTTTGACCACCGGGCCCGATGAGTTTGGACCCCATCAGCCCGCCAGTCAGAGGCCCTTCTGGAAGGGGTCTCAGGATGGCTTGTACCGGGCAAAGGTTGTTGCGTTCTACACCCTCAGGTAGTTTCCTTGGGCCACGCATACATGATTTCGGTCGTTTCCCCCGGCGCGTGCTTCCAGTGGAACTGGAGGCGACCGCTCTGCCAATGCACCTCGACTTTGGTGAAGAGCTGCCGCAGGATCGTGTTGATCAGCGCCAAGTCTCGCGGTTCCTCCGCCTCAGCCGCGTCGACCAACTGCCCTGCGGTCACCTGAACGCGGTTCGTGAGGGTGTCCGCTATGCGCCTCTCAAGGTCCGCGATGGTGCGCCGGATGTCCTCCCGCGCCGCTTCGTGCCGCCTTAAGCTTTCAAGCAGGGCAGACGAGTGTCCCGTCCGTCCGATGGCTTCCACAATCCTGTCTATCGCATCATCAATCCCGCCTTCTGTCGCGGTCGCCTGCTCCAACTCCGCCTGCAACGCCTCATCCGTCGCGGGCAGCGATGCATTCAGCCATCCGGCGTTCCCGATGATCGCTTCTTCAACGTCTTCAATCCGAGCCTGTCGGTACTCACAGCCGGCCCCGGCCTTAGCCCTGGTGCATACCAAGTATGGCCTGCCGCCCTTCTTGCCGCCCTTGTTCACTCGGGTCATGGTCGACCCACATCCCGGGCACTTCGCGAGCCCTGCGAGGATATTTGCCGGCCCCCCGCCGTTGCTCTCCTTGACGCTCCGGCCGCTGGACAAGGCGTTGACCCTATCAAACGTCTCTCGGTCGATTACGGCCGGGAAATACCCCTCCACGGTGTCGGTCGGGATGCGCCGCTTCTTCGCGCCGACAGTCTCGACGCGGTGGGGTGTGAATGCCCCGGTGGTCGAGGCATCGGCCAGCATCTTCTTGATGTAAGTTCGGTGCCAATGGCTGCCCCTGCCGAACACTGGAACGCCTTCCCTGTTGAAAGTCTCCGCGATGGCGTGTTGCCCTTTGCCGGCCAGCGTCATGGCGAACACCCGGCGAACAATATCGGCCCGCTCCGATATCAGCTCGTAAGCCGTCCGGTCGTCCCGAAGGCGCAACCATCCAGGGCAAAGGGCGGTCAGCGGCCGTGTCGCCGCGTTGCGACGCTTATTTGCCCACGCCTCCCCTACCCGGCGTCCCTTCTTGGCGCTTTCTTCGTTCGCCCTGGCCGCCACCAGAAGCGCGACCATGAGCGCCGTGGGGTCGTCATCCAGAACCTCCTCCGTATACACCCGCCCGTCATCAAGGGTGACGACTGTGATCCCTGCATCGCAAATCCGCTCCAGCACCTTGACCGCTTTGCGGGGCTTCTGTCGGCTCAATCGATCGAGGCTCTCAACAAGAAGGTAGCTTCCCGCCTTGATGTCCTGAAACTCCACGGCGGCTAGGAACTCGCCCAGCCGGCCCGCCTCATTCGCGCCCTTGAATGCCGACACGCCGCGATCCTCGAACGTCAGCTTGTCATCTAGGTCGAGGCCGTGCAGCGAAGCGTACCGCTCAGCCGCCTCTGTCTGTCGCCGGAGGCTATCGCCGCGCTCCTGCTCAGGTGTCGAGAAGCGGACGTAGGAGTAGGCTTTTGGTCGATTGGTGAGTGCGGCTTGGGGGGTATGCATTGTCATGGGCTGGCCTTTACAAGAGGTGAGGGTCTTCTGTCCATAACATGCTCATGGTCGGACCGCCGGGGTCGGGAAAATCGATGCTGGCGCAGCGGCTGCCGTCGATCCTGCCGCCGCTGGCACCGAAGGAATTGCTCGAAGTGTCGATGATCGCCTCCGTCGCCGGCGAGCTTGGCGAAGGCAAGCTGACCGACCGGCGGCCGTTCCGCGCCCCGCATCATTCGGCCTCGATGGCGGCGATGGTCGGCGGCGGCATCCGGGCGCGGCCGGGCGAAGTGTCGCTTGCGCATCACGGCGTGCTGTTCCTCGACGAGTTCCCCGAATTCACGCCGCAGACGCTCGATGCGCTGCGCCAGCCGCTGGAGACGGGCGACTGCATGATCGCGCGCGCCAACCACCGCGTCACCTATCCGGCGCGCATACAACTGGTGGCGGCGATGAATCCGTGCCGGTGCGGCATGGCCGGCGAGCCCGGCTATCGCTGCCTGCGCGGCGAGCGCTGCCGCACCGACTACCAGGCCCGCATCTCGGGTCCGCTGCTCGACCGCATCGACCTCAGGATCGAGGTGCCGGCGGTCTCGGCCAGCGACCTGATCCGGCCCGACCGGGCGGAAAAGAGCGCCGACGTGGCGCTGCGCGTGGCGCGTGCCCGCACCCTCCAGCGCGAGCGCTTCGAACGGCTCGGCGTCACCAGCGCCACCACAAACGCGCATTGCGCGCCGGCGGTGATCGAGGAGATCGCCATGCCCGATGCGGCCGGCCTGTCGCTGCTCAGGGATGCCAGCGAAAAGCTCGCCTTCTCGGCGCGTGCCTATCACCGCGTGCTGAAGGTCGCGAGAACACTGGCCGATCTCGACGCCAGCGAGACCGTCGGCCGCATTCACTTGGCCGAAGCGATCTCCTACCGGATGAGTTCGGAGCGGGTGGCGCAGGCGGCGTAGAGACTACGCATAGCCGGCCTATATCCAAGACGGGAATAGTTGCCGATGGAAAATCCTAGTTATCCACGGTACTATTACAGAATGGATGCTGCATCATAGCGTTTGAAAGATTGCCCGATCCGCCATCCCGTTTGGGGCGCTTGTGACCAAACTGCATGCCATTTCTATGCAAGAGGCCTCCACAAGTTGGACATTTCGGAGCAGTGGGCAATGCATCTCGAATGAATGCTGCGCCTTTTACGTCGCGCGAGAACGATCCGCCCTCAAGATCGAGTTCGCCGGAACTTGTAATTAGAAATTCGAATTCCGGCATTTCCCTGAGTATTTTTGCGACATCTGACGCAGAGAATCCCTTTGTCAAATGCTCTACTATTGCCTTGTAGAAGGCAATGGCGCGGGGTCTGCTGCGAACGCCGCTTCCTAATTTCCTGACCGCTTCGCTCATGCCACGGTTCGCCATCAGAAATTCTTCAAACTTCGCTCTGATCTTCGTGAAGGTAAGGAAATCATCCGTTCCCCAGTCCCGGAACAGCGAAAGGAATGTAAGAAGTGAAGATGCCGAAAATGTCCCATTTCGACTGTAAAAATATAACGCGGGATGCAAGCCAAGTGATGAGGCGTGGGTCGAGCACAATCGCCAGATTGCCGCTCTTACCTTTACAAGATAATCAACGGTCCTGACTCCATCTTGATCAACGTCTAGTGGTTCTTCCTTGGTTGCTCCCTTGTAGCTCGAGTCCCTAACTTGAACTCGATTGGCCAAATTCACCAGGTCGAAAACTAACGGTAAAGCTTGCGGTCCGTAGCCTTGTCCTGCGGGCGGTAAATCAAGTGTTTTGATTGGTAGAGATATCGTGGGCTCGAACAGCAACGCTGATATTTCACGGCCAAGGTCCTCGATTTCCCTTTGGGACTCTTCAGCGAATTTCTTCCAATAATTGTGGCCGGTGCCAGCCCTCAGGATCGCTCGAGCTGCTAGGGCTGTTGAGGAACGTCTGGCGGCGAGGATACGGCGCTCTGTCGCGTCTATCTTCGTGCCTCCTTGATTGATTCGGAAGAAGGCTTTCTCCGCCTTGTCGTGGTCGGCGTTTCTAATCCATTGAGCTGGAATCTCTTGCCATCCAATTCTGGCCGCTCTCTCAGCAATATCTGGGCGGGAATTCTGCGGATACTCGATAGCCATTTTGTGATCGGCATATGAGCCAATTGATAGCGCCACCAAGTCTCTCGTTCTTCTCGCTGCTATCTGCTGATCGTCCGGAATTGCATTCTGAAAGAAATGCCTGGAAACCTCTCCGTCGCCGTAGTCGTTGTGAACCCATGCAACAAGAGCGCTAAGGCGATGCGCACCATCTATGACAAAAACATTCTGCCCTGCTCGCCACAGGATAACTGCAGGGATCAAATCCTTGCGAGCAAACGTGCCAATGAGATCAGCAACCTGTTCTGGACTCCAATTCGCAGTTTCTCTTTGAAAATCGGGCTTCCGCAGTGCGGGATAAAGAAAGCCTTTCGGTTCTAGCCCCGCGATAGATAAAGAACTTATGTCTTCGCCTACCTCACCGGGAGCAGCCAAATCCTCTCGACGGATGAGTGCATCCAAATTTACAATGTTGGTTGTCGCAGCAGCCATAGAGTCGTCCTCCCCAGTGAGCACTTACCTCACTTTCAGACGACAGAACAGCTGTACGAGTTTGCATAACTTATAGTGATAAGGGAACTCTTGGTATCCGCGGCCTATTTCTGCCGCGCCTTCAGTTCCAGCCGCCGCGCGTGCAGCACCGGCTCGGTGTAGCCGTTGGGCTGGATGCGGCCCCTGAAGACGAGGTCGCAGGCGGCCTGGAAGGCGACGGAGCCGTGGAAATCGGCGGCCATCGGCCGGTAGAGCGGGTCGCCTTCGTTCTGCTGGTCGACGATATCAGCCATGCGCCTCATCGTTTCCATCACCTGGTCGGCCGTACAGACGCCATGGTGCAGCCAGTTGGCGATGTGTTGCGAGGAGATGCGCAGCGTGGCGCGGTCCTCCATCAGGCCGACATCGTTGATATCGGGCACTTTCGAGCAGCCGACGCCCTGGTCGATCCAGCGCACGACATAGCCCAGAATGCCTTGCGCGTTGTTGTCGAGTTCCGCCTGGATATCGGCCGGCGACCAGTTGGGCCGCACCGCGACGGGCACCGACAGGATGTCGTCGAGCTTGGCCTTCGGCCGGCTCTTCAGCGCCGCCTGGACGGCGTGGACATCGACCTTGTGATAATGGGTGGCGTGCAGCGTCGCCGCGGTCGGCGAAGGCACCCAGGCGGTGTTGGCGCCGGCCTTGGGGTGGGCGATCTTCTCGGTGAGCATCGCCGCCATCAAATCCGGCATCGCCCACATGCCCTTGCCGATCTGGGCATGGCCGGCAAGCCCGCATTCCAGCCCGGTGTCGACATTCCAGGCCTCGTAGGCGGAAATCCAGGCGGCCTGCTTCATGTCGCCCTTGCGGATCATCGGACCGGCTTCCATCGAGGTGTGGATCTCGTCGCCGGTGCGGTCGAGGAAGCCTGTGTTGATGAACACGACGCGCTCCCTGGCGGCGCGGATCGCCTCCTTGAGGTTGACGGTGGTACGCCGCTCCTCGTCCATGATGCCCATCTTGATGGTATTTTTGGCCATGCCGAGCAAGGCCTCGACGCGGTCGAAGATCTCGACGGCGAAGGCAACTTCCTCGGGCCCGTGCATCTTGGGTTTCACGACATACATCGAGCCCGCGCGGGAATTGGCGCGGCGGCCGTTCGGCCCGACGTCGTGCAGCGCGATCAGCGCGGTCATCGCGGTGTCCATGATGCCTTCCGGCACCTCGTTGCCGTCGCGGTCCATTATCGCCGGATTGGTCATGAGGTGGCCGACATTCCTGACCAGCATCAGTGAGCGGCCGGGCAGCGTCACCGTGCCGCCATTGGGCGAGGTGTAGGACCGATCGGGGTTGAGCTTGCGGACGAAGGTCCGGCCGCCCTTGGTGATCTCTTCGGCCAGGTCGCCCTTCATCAGGCCGAGCCAGTTGCGGTAGACGACGACCTTGTCCTGCGCATCCACCGCCGCGACCGAATCCTCGCAGTCCTGGATGGTGGTCAGCGCCGATTCCAGGATGATGTCGGCGATGCCGGCCGGATCGGTACGGCCGATCTGGTTGTCGCGGTCGATCAGGATCTCGATATGCAGGCCGTTGCTGACCAGCAGCACGGCTTGCGGGTTGGCGGCATCGCCGCGAAAGCCGACGAACTGCCTGACATCGGCAAGCGTGGTCGAGCCGGCGCCGGCGCTGAGCCGCAGCGCGCCATTGGCCAGCGAAAGGCCGTTGACGCCGGCCCATTTGCCCGATGTGAGCGGGACCGACTGGTCGAGGAAATCCTTCGCCCAGGCGACGACTTTCGCACCACGCGCGGGGTTGAATCCCTTGCCCTTCCCGGCGCCGTCGGTCTCGGGAATTGCGTCGGTGCCGTAAAGCGCATCATAGAGCGAGCCCCAGCGGGCATTGGCGGCGTTGAGCGCATAGCGCGCATTCATCACCGGCACCACAAGCTGCGGCCCGGCGACGACGGCGATCTCGGGATCGACCTTTTCGGTCGTCACCGAGAAGGCCGGGCCTTCGGGGACGAGATAGCCGATCTCCTTCAGGAAGGTTTTGTAGCCTTCCATGTCGACCGGCGCGCCATTGGCGCGATACCAGTCATCGAGCTTTTCCTGGATAGCGTCGCGCTTTGCCAGCAGTGCCCGGTTCTTCGGAGCGAGGTTGTGGACGATGGCCGAAAAGCCGTTCCAGAATTTATCCGGATCGATGCCGGTGCCCGGAGCGGCCTCGTTGACAACGAAGTCATGAAGTTCGCGGGCGATCCGCAATCCGGCGATTTCGACGCGATCGGTCATCAGGCTGCTCCAGATGAAAGGCTTTCGCGGGCCTTTGGCATGTTGGGAGTGCAGGGTCAATTCAGCTTAGGGTGAGGCAAGGCAAGGAATCCGGGTTAACGGTCCCTTCGGAGCCTTCGTCGGCGCGCTGTTGATGGAGTAGGGGACGGAAAACCCGCCTGTGCGGCGGATCCCTGGCGCAACTCAGCACCATAACCAGATATCTACCATAGTTGCCTTCACCCTGTCAAGAAAAAATTCCTATTATGAGAAACTGGCACAGCGGGACCGGCCCGTCGTCAGGTCTTCGTTAACCCGAGTTCGGCCCTGGGTGGAGGGCGTCTTTCGTCGCCGGTGACGCTGCCGATCTTCCCCTTGTGGGAGAGATCGCTCACAGACTCACACCGCGATCCGTGGCCTGCCCGAAGCCACCGCCACCACATGCGCCTCGATGAACATACGCTGGGCTTCGACGGTGGAGACGCGGAATTCGGTCGCGACATCGATTTCGGCGCTGTCGGTGCCGGCATCCCTGGCGCGCTGCGCCGCGATGCTGCGTACATCGGCCTCGGCGGCCGCGATCGCCGCCGCCTCGTCGAGGAAATCGCGCACGGTTTCGCCCGAGGCAAGACGGAACAGACCTTCCTTGGGCTGGCTGACGCGCGCCTCCGCCGATACTCGGACCTGGCCGACAACGGCGCCGAGCGCGTTGGCGACATCGGTGTCATCAGGCACCACGCAGTCATTGCCGACCAATGGCGGGAGTCCGGCATAGTGCAGCGGCGCCGAGGCGCCGAGGCCGATCACCGGCCGGTCGAGGGCGACGCTCAGGCGCGCAATGCCGGGATGCGCGTCGACGGCGCGCTGCACCAGCGCATGCGCCACGGTGGCCGCGCCGTCGAGCCCGTCCTCGGCGAAGGCGGTTTCGAGGATATATTCGGCCGACCAGCGCGTCAGCGCCGCCAGCACGCGCTCCGAAATCGCCTCGGGAGAGGCCGCGATCGCCTGGCCGCGGCCGTCGCGCTTGCGCGCGAACAGCTCTGCGCCGAGGCGGGCGGCGGCGGCATCCCAGTTCGCCTGCTTGCCAAGCACATGCGCCGCATCCGACGGCGTGAACCCTGAAATGTGCACCAGCCCGCGCGATACCAGGCGGTTCAAGGTGGCGTTCTGGGCATTCGAGGTCAAAAGCCTGTCGAGGGGCAAGGGCAGTGCGCCGATCGCTTCGTAGAGCCTTGCTTCCGGAGCGGTCAGCCCGGCGGCAAGATGGTCGGGCACGCCGGTGCGCACCGCGAAACGGCCGTCCATGCGGCCGGTGTTCGGCGCGCGCAGCTGGCGCTCGAGTTCCGCCAAAACGGCCTCGCGATGCACCATGCCGGCCAGCGCCAGCGGCACCAGCCGGCGCGGTCCGAGCAGGAGCCTGGGGTTGAGAGCGCCGTCTTCCAACGCCACTTCGGAATCGCCGCCGAGGCCGAAGGTGCGCATGGCGACGGCCTCGACCATGGTGCGGAAGCCGCCGACGGTGGCGCCTTCCGGATCGAGCCGCGGCCGTCCCTTGTCGAGCACGGCAACGTCGGTGGTGGTGCCGCCGATGTCGGAAACCACCGCGTTTTCCAATCCGGTCATGTGGTGCGCGCCGACCAGGCTGGCGGCCGGGCCGGACAAAATGGTCTCGATCGGCCGCTGGCGGGCGAACGCCGCCGACACCAGCGCGCCGTCGCCGCGCACCACCATCAGGGGCGCCGCGATGCCGCGCGCCTCGAGAAAGCCTTCGGTCGCCGCCACCAACCGGTCGATCATCGAGATCAGCCGGGCGTTGAGCAGCGTCGTCAGCGCCCGGCGCGGACCGCCGAGCTTGGCCGACAATTCATGGCTTGCGGTGACCGGCAGGCCGGTTTTCTCCCGGATCAGCTCGCGGGCGGCGATCTCGTGCGCCGGGTTGCGGGTGGCGAAATAGGCGCAGACGGCAAAGCCCGAGACCGAGCCGCCGAGTTCGGACAGCGCCGCCTCGAGACCGGACAGGTCGAGCTTGGCGGTATTGCCGTGCACATCGTGGCCGCCAGGGCAGAACACGACCGGATCGGTGCCCAATGCCGCCTTCAGCCCATCGCGGGCAAGGTCCGCCTCGGAAAAGCCGATCATCACCAGCGCGACGCGGCCGCCCTGGCCCTCGACCAGCGCGTTGGTGGCAAGCGTCGTCGACATGGAGACAAGCTTGATGGCGGCCGGATCGGTGACCGCTTTTTCCAGAACCGCGTCGACGGCGCCGGAAATGCCGACGGCGAGATCGTGCCTGGTGGTCAGAGCCTTGGCCTTGGCCAGCACCTTTCCCTTGTTCGGCCCGCTCTGCGGGCCTTCGGTTTCGGACCACAGCACGGCATCGGTGTAGGTGCCGCCGGTGTCGATGCCGAGGAAAAGAGGTTTTGGCTTGGTCTTGGTCATTTCTGATGATTGCCCGGCTGGCGAATTTATTCTGGCTCAGCCCTTAGCCGATGCATGGCTGACGATAAAGCCGCGAGCACTGGGCCACGGTAGAGTGCAATCTCCCCACGAGGGGGAGATTGCAGCTTCATCGGCAGCGTCGGCGACTACCCTACGAACCCGACCTTCTTATGCGACCCATCGCAATACGGCTTGTTCGCCGAATGGCCGCAGCGGCACAGGAAGGCGCGTTGCGTGCGGTCGACCGTGTGGCCGGTGCCGGTGACGATTTCCATATTGCCTTCGAGCTTGAGCGGCCCGTCTTTCGTCGGCGTAACCTTGAGTGGCCCGTCGCGCGCGTCCAGCGCCGGCGTGTCCTTCAGCGCCGGCTCGCCGGTGGCGGCAAAACCTGATTTGCTGTGGCTGCCGTCGCAGAACGGCTTGTTCTGCGACGCGCCGCAGCGGCAGAGCGTGGCGCGGTGGAACGTCTCGCCGTCGAGCATAATCTCGGCGTGGACGGCCAGCGGGCCGTTTTCCCTGATGCGCACGGTGTTGACCACCGGCGGCCTTTCCTGCGGCCCGCCATCCTTCCTGACATAGGTGATGGCGCCTGACGGGCAGCTTTCGGCAATGGCGACGATCTTCTCGACGCTGGCCGCGTCGGGATGGATCCACTCTCCCGGCGCGTTCGGCACGAAGACATGCGGATCTCCCAGCACGCAGTTGCGCGAATGGATGCAGCGCCGGCCGGCAAAGCCGACATCTATCTTCTCGCCCTCGACCGGACCTGCCATCGCCTTGCTCCTGTTGCCTGACGCACGCCGCCTGGATGCGCGTGCTTTGGGTGCTGCCCTTGCAGGCTATGCCCCAGGCAGGAAAAGCGTCAAGCTGGCAAGCCGGTCAGGGAACCAGTTCGATCTCCTCGGTCTCGCCGCCGCTGCAGGTATAGCAGCAATCGTCGCATTTTTCCTTGTCGCCGGGGCCGACGCCCCAATAGGTGCCTTCGTCGCCGTCGACCCAGGCGCCATAGCAGATCGATTCGCCCTCGTCGCAGGAGACCGGCAGTTGCCTGGTCTCGCCGTCATCGAGGTAGAAATCCTTGCCGTTGCCCGGCCACACATAGTCGCGATCCTGGCTGTAGAGCTCGATGCGCATCGCATTGGGATGGCTGTTCTTGATGGCGAAGGTGACGTCGCCGGCATGGGCCGACGGCACCAGCAGCACGGCAAGAGACAGCGCGGCCAGCGAACGGCGCGCATAGGCGTAGAACATGATATCCCCCAAAAAATAAACGGCCCGCCCGGCCGCCCCGCGGGCATGGCACGGGGCGAGCGATCGCTGAAGGGTCGACCGCGACAATCCCGGACTAATTTTGGGGCGATTGGCGCTACTCGACCAGGTCGACGGTCTCGGTCGAATGGTCCACGCAGATGAAACAGCAATCGTCGCAGGGCCGGTCGTTGTCCGGCCCGACGCCGGCCGAGATGGCGTCGTTGCCGTTGACCCACGCGCCGTAGCAGATGCGTTCGCCCTCATTGCACGAAATCGGCACCGATTTGCGTGAGCCGGGATCGATCAGGAACACCTTGTCGTCGCCCGGCCAGACCGTTTCGCGGTCGCGGCTGAACAGTTCGACCGCGACGGCCTGCCCGCGCTGGTTCTTGACGAAGAAAGCCATGTCGGCCGCCCCGGCCGAGGTGGTGAAGACCAATGCCGCGAGTGTGGCCGTGCGAAAGAGCGTCACGATCGGACCTTTCGAATCATGCCGGCAGAATCGCATGGCCGCCGCGAACTAGGAAGCCGCCTCCGCCGCGATCTGGCGTCCCAGCCGCAGCGTTTCCCGCACCAGCAGGTGAAGATCGTCGCGCCGGGTCCGGTGGTTGGTGATCGCCACGCGCAGGCAATGCTGGCCTTGCACCGTCGTGTCCGACAGTGCCGCAATGCCTTGTTCCTGCAAACGCAGCATGATCTCCGTGTTGAACCGCTTAAGCTCCTCGCCGGACGCCCCGGCAAGCCGATGCCGGAAGCAGACGATGTTGATCGTGGTCGGCGCCATCAGCACCAGCGACGGCTCGGCCTCGATCAGTCCGGCGAGATAGGCCGCTTGCGCGATGTTCTGATCGATCAGGCGGCCGAATTTGTCGACGCCATGCTCCTTCAGCGCCATCCATATTTTGAGCGCGCGAAAGCCGCGCGACGTCTGCAAGCCGTAGTCGTGCAGCCATTCGCCGGAGGCGAGACCACGCGGCGTCGATTCCAGATATTCGGGCGTCACGGCGAAGGTACGGCGATGCGCGACGGCGTCCCTGACCAGGGCGCAGCCGGCCTCGAACGGCGCGTGCAGCCATTTGTGCGGATCGAGCGCGATCGAATCGGCCCATTCGACGCCGGCGACGCGATGGGCGTTCTGCGGAGCGATGGCGACCAGGGCGCCGATGCAGCCATCGACATGGAACCAGAGCTCTTCCTCATGCGCCAGTTTGGCAAGCGCCCGCAGGTCGTCGATCGCTCCGGTATTGACGGTGCCGGCGTTGCCGATGACGCAGGCCGGCTTGAAGCCCGCCTGGCGATCCTCGGCAATTGCCGCCCGCAAGGCAGCGATGTCGATGCGCAGCCCGGCATCGGTCGGTATTCGCCGCAAGGCCCGGTTGCCGAGGCCGAGCGCCTCCATGGCTTTGCGGTGACAGGAATGGAGCTGGTCCGAGCCATAGTAGCGCAGGGGCTTCTCGATGGCGGCAACGCCGTGCTCGCGCACGTCGATGCCGGCCTTGACGTTGCGCGCCACCGTCAGCCCGATCATGTTGGCCATCGAACCGCCGCTGACCAGCGTGCCGCTGGCCGAGACGGGAAACCCCAGCATTTGCTTGCACCAGTTGACGACCTGGCAGTCCATCAGCCCGGCGGCATGGTTGCCGCCGCCGAGGTTGGAACCCTGGATCGCCGCCAGGAAATCGCCGAGCGCGCCGGTGAAGTTGCTCGAGCCCATGTACCAGGCCCAGAAGCGAGGATGGATGTTGCCCATCGGGTATGACATCACGGTGCGGGAGACCTCGCCATAGACGGCGGCCAGCCGCGCCGGCGTTCGCGGCAGGGGTGCGGCGAAGACCTCCCTCACGTCAGCCGGCACGTCCCGCCAGACCGGACGGTCGCGCACGTCGCGCAGATAGTCGACGGCATCGTCGATGACCCGATGCGACAGGGCCTGCACATCGGCCCAGTCCAGGGGGTCAAGCGTCTCCTCGGCCACAGTGCCAGGGGTTTCCTGCGCGATGTCCATGACAGCCTCCCCGTCATGCCGCCGGGAACTGGCAGCCGGGCGTCGAGCGCGACAGCGCCATCTCGTCGGCGTCCATCTCGGCCTCGATGCCGTCGAACAGCGGCGTCGTCATGTAGCGTTCGCCGGTGTCGGGCAGCATGCACAGGATCACCGATCCGGCCGGCGCGTTCTGCGCGACCTGTCGCGCCACGGCGAAGGTGGCGCCGCCGGAAATGCCGGTGAAGATGCCTTCCTTCTGCGCCAGCGCCTTGGCCCATTTGATGCCTTCGGGCCCGGCGATCGGCATCACCTCGTCATAGAGGCCGGCGTCGACCGCTTCCTGCAGCACGTTGGGGATGAAATCAGGCGTCCAGCCCTGGATCGGATGCGGCTCGAAGGCCGGGTGGCTGGCGGCGGGCGCCCCGTCGGCACCGCGCTGCTGCGCCTTGCCGCTGCCGATGAGCTGGGCGTTGGCCGGCTCGGACAGGATGATGCGGACATCCGGCCGCTCACGGCGCAGCACGCGCGCCACGCCGACGACGGTGCCGCCAGTGCCGTAGCCGGTAACGAAGCAATCGAGCCGCGAGCCGGCGAAATCATTGATGATCTCGCGCGCCGTCGTCGCCTCGTGGATGGCGGCGTTGGCCCTGGTTTCGAACTGTCGCGCCAGGAACCAGCCATTGGCCTCGGCCAGCTCTACGGCCTTCTTGTACATGCCGAAACCCTTTTCGGCGCGCGGCGTCAGCACCACCTTGGCACCCAGCATGCGCATCAGCTTGCGGCGCTCGACGGAAAAGCTGTCAGCCATGGTGACGACCAGCGGATAGGCTTTCTGCGCGCAGACCATGGCGAGCCCGATGCCGGTGTTGCCGCTGGTGGCCTCGACGATGGTCTGGCCCGGCTTCAACGCGCCGCTGCGCTCGCCCTCCTCGATGATGTTGAGCGCCAGCCGGTCCTTCACCGAGGCAGCCGGGTTGAAGAACTCGGCCTTGACATAGATCGTCGCGTGGGCCGGGCCGAGATTGTTGATGCGGATGACCGGCGTGTCGCCGACCGTGTCCAAAATGCTGTCGAACAGGCGGCCGCGGCCGGCCGTGGTTCTGATTCTTGCTTGCTGCAACATATCTGTCTCCTCATCTGTGTTGGTGCCTTGCGGTCACGGGCCGGTTACAAACCGGCGGCTTGGGCGGCGAGGTTTCGAGACCTTGCCGCGCTAGGGTCGCTCGAGGTGCCGGCAATGCGGCTGCCCGCATCCCGGCGCGCAACTCGCAACCGGGTGCGTTCATGCCGTGTTCGGTGATAAAACGAGGGCCGACCGGCCAACGTGGGAGGAAGCGTGGGAGCAAGCGTGGAAATGCACGTGGAATCCGCTCGACCGAGCCTGGATCGCGGCAAGCCCGCTCTTGCCGTGCGCCTGCTCGGCCCGTTTGCGGTCGTGCGCGACGGCGTGCGGGCCGAATTGCCGGCATCGCGCAAGCTGCGCGCGCTGCTTGCCTATCTGGCGCTGGCGCCGCATCCGGTAGGACGCGCTCGGCTATGCGAGCTCTTGTGGGATGTTCCGAACGATCCCAGGGGCGAGTTGCGTTGGTGCCTCAGCAAGCTTCGCGCCGTCCTCGACGAGCCGGGGCACCGTCGGGTCGAGACACAGGACGACACGGTCGCATTGCGCCTCGACGGCTGTTTCGTCGACGCGCTGGAGGTTAGCGCCGCCGCCGCGCAAGGGATCGCCTCGCTCGACGCGGAGCGCCTGCGATCGCTGTCGGAACTGTTCGCCGGCGACTTTCTCGACGGTCTGGAGCTAGACCGCAGCCCGTTTTTCGAGAGCTGGCTGGCGGCGCAGCGCCGCCGCTTCCAATCTTGTCACGCCGCCGTGCTGGAGCACCTTGTCGCGGCGCTTCCGCCCGGTTCGGAGGCGGCAGCAGCCGGTCTCGACCGGTGGGTGGAGCTGGCGCCGTTCGACGGCCGCGCGCATCTGGCGCTGCTCACGCATCTGGCCGGGCGCGGCGCCATCGGCGCGGCCGAGCAGCATCTGACGGCGACGGGGCAATTGTTCCAATCGGAAGGGCTGGACTTCGGACCGGTGCGCGCGGCCTGGCAGGCGCTGCGCGACAAGCCGATTGTAGATCGGCCGTCGGTAGATCGGCCCGCTGTAGATCGGCTTTCGGCGCAGCCTGTCGGCATCGCGGCATCGCCGCCGTCGCCCGCTCAGGCGGGCGTGGAGCCCAGCCACGCGTCGCTGGCGGTGATGCCGTTCGTCGAAACTGCCGGCCCTTGCGGCACGCGCGGCGGGATCGCCGACGGCCTGACCCATGACATCATCACGCGTCTGGCCAAGCTCAGGGATTTCTTCGTCATCGCGCGCGGCTCGGTCTTCGCGCTCGCCGAGAAAAACATCGCGCCGCAGGAAGCGGGGCGGCAGCTGAATGTGGATTATGTCGCCACCGGCACGGTGCGCACCCTGGCCGGCCGCGTCATCATCGCCGTCGAGCTCATCGAGGTTCGCACGGCCAGGATCGTCTGGGCCGAGAGCTTCGAGCGCCGGGCTGACGACCTCTTCGGCGTGCTCGACGATATCGGCAACGCGATCGTCTCGTCTATCTCGGCCGAGATCGAGACGGTCGAACGCAACCGCGCGATGCTGAAGGCGCCCAACTCGCTCAACGCCTGGGAAGCCTATCACCGCGGCCTTTGGCATATGTACCGCTTCACCCAGCCGGAAAACGAGTTGGCGCAGCACTTCTTCGGCGTGGCGACGGCGCTCGACCCGACCTTCGCCCGCGCCCATGCCGGCCTGTCCTTCACCCATTGGCAAAGCGCTTTCCAGCGCTGGGGCGACCGCGACCACGAAAGCGCGCTGGCCTACGAGACAGCGGGGCACAGTCTCCTGGTCGACGAACAGAACCCTGCCGCGCACTGGGCGATGGGCCGGGCGCTATGGTTGCGCGGCGAACAGGACGGGTCGCTCTTCGAATTGGAACGGGCAGTGGAGCTTAGCCCCAATTTCGCGCTTGGCCACTATGCGCTGTCCTTCGTCCACTCGCAGTCCGGCGATCCGCAGGCGGCGATCGGCTCCTCCGACCATTCGCGCCATCTCAGCCCCTTCGACCCGCTGCTGTTCGGCATGCTGGGCGCGCGCGCCATGGCGCATGTGCGGCTCGGCCAGTTCGAGGAAGCGGCCGAATGGGCGCTGAAGGCGGCGGCGCGGCCCAATGCCCACGCCATCATCCTGGCGATCGCGGCACACTGCCTGGCGCTGGCCGGGCGGCTCGACGAGGCACGCAATTTCGCCGCCGCCATCCGCAAGGCGCTGCCGGACTACCGCGCCGACGATTTCATCGGCACGTTCCGGTTCGAAGCAGATGCCGAGGCATTGTTCCGGCAAGGCGCAAAGCGGATCGGATTGAACTGAATCCGCGCAATTTCCGTCGATTAACGATTTCGGAAGTGGTTGTTTAACCGTTCGTCGCTATGTCAGCGCCCGGAGGGGCATGACAGAGAGTGTATGATGAGCGACAGCCCTGACAAGCGCAATGAATGGCGCGCCATTCTTTACGTGCAAGCCCGCGTGGCGGTTCTTTTCGTCCCGGTCGTCGCCAGCCTGCTGATCATCGCCGCACTTGCCGGCAACGACCGCAAATCCGTCCCAGCCGTCGACCGGACGGTAACGGGATCGGTGCGATAAGGGCACGGTCATCGACAGCGCACGTTTCCCGAGAGGCGTGCGCATGATGTCGGGCAAGTCCCTGCGGCTTTCCGTTGGCAGGAATGACCATGCGAGCGATCGTGCACCCAACAAAAAAGCCCGGACGAGCCGGGCTTTTTTGTTGAGTCTCCGAACCTTCGAACGGTTCGAAACGGGAAAAGATGGTGCCCAGAAGAGGACTCGAACCTCCACTCCTTGCGGAACACGGACCTGAACCGTGCGCGTCTACCAATTCCGCCATCTGGGCTGGTGCGGGCTCAATAAGCGGGCAAGCGGTGTGTGTCAACGCGGTTTTTGGAACATGATCCCGAAAGGTGGGACCGGCTTTCACAAAAAGATCATGCCCGGCCAGAGCCGCAGCCTCTGACTGCCGGCCCCGGACCGGTCAGCCGTCCAGCACTTCCTTCGAGGCCACGGTGGAATCGGCGTTGAGCGTGTAGATGACCGGCACGCCGGTGCCGAGCTCCAGCTTGACGATCTCCTCGCCCGACTTGCCGTCCAGCGCCATGATCAGCGCACGCAGCGAATTTCCGTGGGCGGCCACCAGCACCGTGCCGCCGCGCAGCACATGAGGCTGGAGGTCGTGCAGGTAATAAGGCCAGACGCGGGCGCCGGTGTCCTTCAGGCTCTCGCCGCCGGGGGGCGGCACGTCGTAGGAGCGGCGCCAGACATGCACCTGCTCCTCGCCCCATTTCTTGCGCGCGTCGTCCTTGTTGAGGCCGGAGAGGTCGCCATAGTCGCGCTCGTTCAGCGCCTGGTCGCGGACGGTTTTCAGGTCGCTCTGGCCGACGGCGTCGAGGATGTGCTGGCAGGTTTTTTGCGCCCGGATCAGCGCCGAGGTGAAGGCGATGTCGAACTTCAGGCCGCGTGCCTTGAGCTTCTGGCCGGCCGCCTTGGCCTCGGCGTGGCCCTGTTCGGTCAGGTCGACGTCACGCCAGCCGGTGAACAGGTTCTTCAAATTCCATTCGCTCTGGCCATGGCGCACGAGCACGAGGGTTCTCGACATTTTTGCTCCTCTGGGATCTGAGCAATTCCAGCAGAAGTGGGAAGCGGTTTTCTGTCCGGAATTGCATGGGATGAAAACGGTCCAGGGTCGTTTCAGGCAAGCCCGAGCACGTCCCGCATCGAGTAAAGGCCGGGCTTCCTGCCATGCGCCCACAGGGCTGCCTTGACGGCGCCGCGGGCGAAGATGGTGCGGTCCTCGGCATGGTGGGCGAGCGTGATGCGCTCGCCGGTGCCGGCCAGGATGACGCTGTGGTCGCCGACCACCGAGCCGCCGCGCAGGGTTGCGAAGCCGATCGAGCCCGGCTTGCGCACGCCGGTGTGGCCGTCGCGGACGCGCACATCGTTGCCGGCAAGCGGCACGCCACGCCCCGCGGCGGCGGCTTCGCCCAGCAGCAGAGCGGTGCCGGACGGCGCGTCGACCTTGTGCCTGTGATGCATTTCGAGGATCTCGATGTCGAAATCCCCGGCGTCGAGGGCGCGCGCGGCCTGTTCGACCAGCACCGCCAGGAGATTGACGCCGAGGCTCATATTGCCCGACTTGACGATCGTCGCATGGCGCGCCGCGGCGGCGATCCTGGCATTGTCGTCGGCCGAGCAGCCGGTCGTGCCGATGACATGGACGATGCGCGCCTGCGCCGCATAGCCGGCGAATTCGACGGTCGCAGCCGGGGCGGTGAAATCGAGCACACCGTCCGCCCCGGCGAAGGCCGGCAGCGGATCGTCCGATATCGGCACGTTGATGATGCCGATGCCGGCAAGCTCGCCCGCATCCTTGCCGAGATAGGGCGATCCCTGCCGCTCGATCGCGCCGGCGACGCGTGCGCCCGGCATTGCGTGGATGGCGCGGATCAGCGTCTGGCCCATGCGGCCGGCGGCGCCCACCACCACCAGGCCCATATCGCCCGCGGGTCTGTCGGCTGTCGGCGTTTCACTCATCTCGCGCTCCCGGCGATGCCCTGCGTCTCGATAGTTTCCGTCGGCCCTGGCGCCGGAGTTTGGATCGGCGCGCCGTCATCGACAAGCCCCAGGCCCTTCCTGCCCTGCACCCGGTGGAAGCGGGAATAGACGCTGTGCGGGTCGGCCATCAGCGAGGCATGGGTGCCCTGTTCGACCAGATGACCCTGTTCCAGCACGATGATGTGGTCGGCATTGACCACCGTCGACAGCCGGTGGGCGATGACGATGGTGGTGCGCCCCTCCATGACATGGGTCAGCGCTTCCTGGACCTTGGCTTCCGCCTCATTGTCGAGCGCCGAGGTCGCCTCGTCGAGCAGCAGGATCGGCGCCTGGCGGACGATGGCGCGGGCGATCGATACACGCTGGCGCTGGCCGCCCGACAGCGACGCGCCGTTTTCGCCGACGGGCGTGTCGTAGCCCAGCGGCTGCTGGCGGATGAAGCCGTCGGCCTGGGCCAGCCGCGCGGCCTGCTCGATCTCGGTGTCGGTGGCGGAGAGCCGGCCATAGCGGATGTTGTCGCGGATGGTGCCTTCGAACAGATAGGGCTGCTGCGAAACATAGGCGATGGAGCTGCGCAGCGACTGCTTGGTGATCTTCGAAATGTCCTGGCCGTCGATCTCGATCGTGCCCGCCTCGACGTCGTAGAACCGCTGCAGCAGCGCCACCAGCGTCGTCTTGCCGGCGCCGGAGGCGCCGACGATGGCGGTCATCTTGCCGGCGGCGGCGACGAAGCTGAGGTCCTGGAGGACCGGTGCCTCCTCGACATAGCGGAAGCTCACATTGTTGAAGCGCACTTCGCCCGTGGTGAAATTCGCCTCGGCGGCTCCCGGCGCGTCGCCCTGCTGCGGTTCGAGATCGAGGATTTCGTAGATCATGCGCGCATTGACCAGCGCCCGCTCCATGCCGACCTGCATGCGCGCCAGCCGCCTTGCCGGGTCGTAGGCCAGCATCAGCGCGGTGATGAAGGAGAAGACGGCGCCCGGCGGCTGCCCGAGGACGAGCGCACGATAGCCGGAATAAGCGATGACGCCAGTGACGGCGAGACCGGCCAGCATGTCGGAAATCGGCGACAGCCGTTCCGAAACCCGGGCGATCTTGTTGCCGCGGTGCTCGGCGCTGTTGGCGAGCTGGCTGATGCGCCGCGACAGCTCGTCCTCCATGGTGAAGGCCTTGACGATGGCGATGCCTTGCGTGGCTTCCTGCATGGCGCCGATCAGCCGCGAGTTGATCTGCACCGATTCGCGGGTGATGCGACGCACCCGGCGCATCAGATAGACAACGGTGTAGATGAGCGGCGGCCCGATCACCAGCGAGCTGAGCGACAGGACCGGATCCTGGTAGATCATGACGCCGAGCAGCCCGAACAGCGTCACCCCGTCGCGCGCGATCGACGTCAGCGTCATCGACAGCAGGTCGCGAATGCCGTTGACGTTTTCGTTGACCTGCGCCGCCAGCCGGCCCGATCTCGTGTCGTTGAAGAAACCGACGCCGAGCTTCATCAGGTGGTCGAAGATGCGGCGCTGGTAGCGGGCAACCAGATTGTTGCCGACGGTAGCCAGCGTCACCGCCTGGCCGTAGCCGGCGAACCCGCGCACGAGAAAGGCGCCCATGATGCCGGCGCAAATCCACACGATCAGATCGCCGCGCCGCTCGTAGAAGATCTGGTTGACGACCGGGCTCATGATCCAGGCGGTGAAGGCTGTCGTGGCGGACACCGCCAGCAGGCAGGCGCCGGCAAAGATGTAGGACCACAAATAGTCGCGGCCGTTCTCGGCGATGATACGGCGCAGCACCGCCCAGACCTCGCCAGGGGTGGCTTTCTGCTTATGTGGAGCCTGGAGTGTCAAATCGGGAGCGCTTCGTGGTTTCCGCTTGGTGGGACCGGGCTGCACACGGCATCCCTTCTGGCGCCCCTCTTAACGCCAAGCGGCCGGCTTGCCTATGCCCGCGGCTGATTAACTTCGTCGCGGGCACCGGACCGACGCCTGGTCCGTCATGCGGCCCAGCCTAGGCCTGCCAGCGGCGGCCGGCGGTCTGGACGCCGAACAGCGAAGGGTTCCTGGCATAGGCGGCGAGGCCCAGAAGGGCCGCCAGCGGATGGGTGATGACGTAGACGGGCAAGGTGCGCATCAATTCGCTGTGCGGGGCCTTGTCCTCGAAGGCGGCGCGGAAATTGCCCTGTTTCAGCGCCGGCACGATCTTCTGCGCGATGCCACCGGTGAGAAAGACGCCGCCGCGGCTCATGAACACCAAGGCGAGATCGCCGGCGGTGCGCCCTAGGCAGGTGACGAAGATCTCCAGCGCTTCTTGCGCAACCGGATCGGTCCTGGCAAGCGCCGCTGCGGTGATCTCGGCCGGCGTGGTGAAGGGCGATGGGTTGCCGTCGGCCTTGGCCACCGCCCGGTAGACGTTGACCAGGCCGCGTCCGCTCAGGATCTGCTCGCCCGAAATGCGGCCCTCGAGCTTCTCGATATGCGGGAAAACCTCGAAATCTCTGGCAGTGCGCGGGCCGATGTCCATATGGCCGCCCTCGCCGGGCACCGGGATCCAGTGGCGCAGCGCGTGCACCAGCCCGGCGACGCCGAGCCCGGTTCCCGGGCCGAGCACCACGCGGCCGGCATCGGGCTCCGGCGCGCCGCCGCCGATCTTTTCCATGTGCTCTTCGCCGAGCGCCACGACGGCCAGCGCCTGCGCCTCGAAATCGTTGAGCACGACGATGTCGCTGAGGCCGAGGCTGGCGAACATCTGCCGGGGCTTGACGATCCACGGGCAATTGGTGAGCTCGATCTCGTCGCCGTCGACCGGGCCGGCCACCGCCAGCACCGCCGAATTGGGGCGGACCGAGGAGCGGTCGAGCACCGCCGCCTGGATCGCCTCGTCTATGGTGTTGTAACTGGCTGTCTGGACGATCGCCGGCTCGCCGGCTTCCGAATTGGCGTCGAGCACGACCGAGAAGCGCGCATTGGTGCCGCCGATGTCGCCGATCAGGATCGGGAACCGCAGCGCCGTGTCGTCGTCGCCTGTGTTTGGCATGCTTTGTCGTCCGTCCCCGGCGCCCGACGGCCCATTGCCGTTCTCCCGTTGACTAGCGCATGAGTTTGAAAAGGGAAACGGTTTTCGAAACCGATGGTGCGCACGACCGATTTATGAGCTCGAACGGCCGCGACTAGGCTGCCGCCTTGTGCTCCTCGCGGGCAGCGGACCAGACCTCGCGGGCCGCATCGGCGTTCATGGCGGCAATTCCCAAGCCGACAATCAGGTCGGGCCACGCAGAATGCCAGATCGCGGCGGTGACAAGGCCCGCGGCGATTATGGCGACGTTGGCAAAGGCGTCGTTCCGCGCGGAGAGGAACGCGGCCTTTGTCAGGCTGCCGCTGTGATGGCGGAAGCGCGCCAGCATGAACGCGCAAGTCAGGTTCACGGCCAGGGCCCCGGCGCCCGCAAGCGACAGTGGCAACGGCGACGGCGCGACCGGCAGGTTGAACTTGGCCCAGGCCGTCCAGAGCGTCGCCAACGCGGGCACCAGAAGAATCGCCGCCAGAGCCATGCCGACCCTTGCGCGGCTGCGTGCGCCCCAGCCCAGGGCGGCGAGAATGAGCAGATTGAGCGAGGCATCTTCCAGGAAATCGACGCTGTCCGCGAACAGCGACACGGAGCCGATCGCAGATGCCACGGCGAATTCGACGATGAAGTAGCCCAGGTTCAGAAGGACCACCCACCGGACGACGCGGCGAAGGCCTGTATCCTGCGTTTGCAATGCCGGCCCTCCTGCTCGCGGTATGGCGGGACTTTCAATGAACCGCGGTAAAGCGGCGCCCAAACCGATACACGAAAATCGGTTCTCGACGTCGCCGCGGTCAGTTGCCCGGCCGGGGGCGCGGCAGCGGCACACCGATTTCGGGGGTCGCCGTGAAAGCATTCAGCGAGGCCGGCAGGACGTTGGCGCCGCCGGTGGCGGCTGCCGGCTCCGCCGGCGCTTCAGGTTCCGGCGCGGCGACCGCGACCGGCACGGCGTCGCCGTGATAGGTGGCGGCCTCGACCGATGCCGGCCCCGGCGCGTCGAGCACGGCGCGGCACTCCCTGGGCAGGTTCGCCATCGTCATCAGGTCGCGCGCCTTGGGCGCGTCCGGGTTCTTGTTGGGTCGCCACGGCTCCTCGGTAAACCACCAGGCCAGCGGCTTGCCGCAGCCATCGTCGGCCGGGGTCGCTTCCTGCGCCTTGCAGTTGGGCGAGCCCGGCTGGCAGCCGATGCGCATATGGAAATGATAGTCGTGGCCCCAGAACGGCCTGATTTTGCGCAGCCAGGAGCGGTCGCCCCTGACGGTGTCGCAGAGCTTCTTCTTGATGCCGGGATTGACCAGGATGCGCTCGACCTCGGGATAGCTCGCCGCGCGCTTCAAAAGCCGCTTATGCGCCGGCGTCCACAGCGCGTCCTTCACCAGATGCGTCTTTTCGTCGACCATCAGGGTGGCGCTCATCGTCTCGCGCTGCGCCCTCGACAGCGGCCGGCGGGGCATCGGCGTCAGCCAGATGTCGGCATCGAGCCCGATCTGGTGCGAGGCATGGCCTGATAGCATCGGGCCGCCGCGCGGCTGCGCGATGTCGCCGATCAAAAGGCCCGGCCAGCCGTCGGCGACGGCATCGCGCGACAGTTTCTCGACCAGCGCGATCATCGCCGGATGGCCCCAGCGGCGATTGCGCGACGGCCGCATCACCTGCCAGGTCGGGCCGTCCATGGGGATGGCGACGCCGCCGGCAAAACAGCCCTTGGAGTAGAAGCCGAAGGATTGCGGGGCGGTCGCCGCCGGCAGTCTCTCGGCGCCGAACAGGTCCTTGGCCCGTTCCTCGGCCGTTGCCGGCCGCGCAGCAAGACTTGTGAGGGCGAACAGGCCAAAAGCCGCCGCCAGCCGTGAACGCTTGCCGAGCCGCATCGCTGTCTCCATGAACCCCCGCCGCAAACCCAAGCCCGAATCATAGCACGCAATGGACGTTGCTTCGATCGCCGGAGCGGTTCCGTTTTTCACAAACCGGTCAACCGCCCTGTTTTCTTTTCCGACGCATTCCGGACCGAAACCGTGTCACGTCTTTCCCGGCATGCGTCAGCGTTTCATCGGGCTGCGCGGCGCGCCGTCGCGCCAGTCGCCGCTTGCCCACATATGGTCGAAGGCGGCGCGGTAGTCCGGGAAGCGGAACCGGTAGCCCGTCGCCTTGAGCGCCGCATTGGCGACGCGCTTGTTCTCGCCATAGAAGGACCGCGCCATGGGCGAAAGTTGGGCGGCCTCGAAGGGAATTTCGGGCGGCGGTGTGACGCCCATCAGCGCGGCGGCATAGGCCACCACGTCCTGCGGCGGCGCCGGCTCATCGTCGGTGACGTTGAAAATGCCGCCTGTGTTGCTCCCGATCAGGTGCCACAGCGCGCCGGCTATATCGTCGCAATGGATGCGGTTGAACACCTGGCCGGGCTTGACCAGCCGCCGCGCGGTGCCGTTTTCCAGATTGACCAAGGCGTTGCGGCCGGGGCCGTAGATGCCGGAGAGCCGCAGCACCGCCACCGGCCTGCCGATCTCGCGGCCAAGCCGCAGCCAGTCCTGCTCGGCCGTCACCCGCATCACCGAGCGTTTCGAGACCGGCCGGCATTGCGCCGTCTCGTCGACCCAGGCGCCGCCATGGTCGCCATAGACGCCGACGGTGGAGAGATAGCCGATCCATTCGAGCGCAGGCATCCGCACGATCGCCGCGCGGGCGGCATTCAGCACGGGATCGCCGGCCTCTTCGGGCGCGATCGAGATCACCAGATGGGTTGTTGTTGCGAGCGCATCGCTGATTTCGTGGGTCAGCGCGCCATCGAACAGCAGCGGCGCGATGCCGGCCTGGCGGAGCGCCTCGAATTTCTCCGCTGAGCGCGTCGTGCCTGAAATCGTCGTGGCAGCATCGCTATTGGCGCGCGCAAAAGCCTTGCCCGAATAGCCGGCGCCGAAGATGAATATCCGCTTTTCACTCATGCAGGCGCCCTGGCTGGAACCGGCCGCGTCCATTCCTCGCGCACGGCCGCGTCGCTCTCGGTTTTCAGGCCGGCTGCGGCGCGTTCGGCATATTCGGCCTCGGGCACCAGCCGCGCCAGCGCCCATATTGCCGCGCCCCGCACCAGCGGCGAGGCGTCGGCGAGCAAGGCGCGCACGGCGCCGGCAAGCGCGGCATCGCGGGAATTGCCGGCGGCGATCAGCACGTTGCGGACAAAGCGGTCGCGGCCGATGCGCTTGACCGGTGAGCCGGAAAACAAGGCGCGAAAGGCCGCGTCGTCCAGCCGCAGAAGATCGGCCAGCGCCGGCTCGCGTAGATCCTCGCGCGCGGCGAGCTTGGCCTCGGACGCCACCTTGGCGAACTTGTTCCACGGGCAGGCGGCGAGGCAGTCGTCGCAGCCATAGATGCGGTTGCCGATCGCCTCGCGGAATTCATGCGGGATCGGCTCCTTGTTCTCGATGGTGAGATAGGAGATGCAGCGCCGCGCATCGAGCCGGTAGGGCGCCGGGAAGGCGTGGGTCGGGCAGGCGTCGAGGCAGGCGCGGCAGGAGCCGCAATGGTCCTCCTCCGGCATGTCGGGGACCAGTTCGGCCGTTGTGAAGATGGTGCCGAGGAACAGCCAGGAGCCGTGCTGCCGGCTGACCAGGTTGGTGTGCTTGCCTTGCCAGCCGAGCCCGGCGGCCTCGGCCAGCGGCTTTTCCATGACGGGCGCGGTATCGACGAAGACTTTGACGTCGCCTCCCGCCCGGGCCACGATCTTGCCGGCGATTTCCTTCAGCCGGCCCTTCATCACGTCGTGATAGTCGCGGTTTTGCGCATAGACCGAGATCGCGCCCCGGTCGCGCCTGGCCAACAGGTCGCGCGGATCGCGGTCCGGCCCGTAATTCATCGCCAGCACGACAATCGAACGCACCTGCGGCCACAGGTTCGACGGCTCACTGCGGCGTTGCAGCGTCTCGGCGATCCAGCCCATGGAGCCGTGGAACCCGTCCGCGACGAAGGCGGCGAGCCGGGCCGGCGCCAGCGGGATCGCATCGGGCGTGGTGACGGCGACCGCCTCGAAACCGGCGCGCCGCGCCTGCGCGTCGATCAGCGCGCGCAGTTTTGCGGCGTCAGAAGTCGAGGTCCGCATAATGCGACACCGGCGACAGGCCGCGCACCCGGTCGCTCAAGAGCGGCCGGAACGAAGGCCGCGACTTGACCCGCGTATACCATTCGCGCGCGGCAGTGTGCTCGCGCCAGTCGATCTCGCCGAGATAGTCGAGCACCGAAAGGGTGGCGGCGGCGGCAAGGTCGGCATAGGTGACCCTCGAGCCGGCCAGCCAGTGGCGGGTGCCGGCCAGCCAGTTGGTGTATTTCATGTGCTGGCGGATGTTGGCCCGCGCCGCGCGGATGGCGGCCGAATCGGGCGAGCCGCCGCCGGCGGTTTCCGGCATGACCGGCTTCAGCACGCGCTCGCGTACCAGATGCCGGGTGACCTCGCTCTCGGCCTTGTGGAGATACCAGTCGGTCAGCCGGCGGATCTCGGCGCGCTGCATCGGGTCCTCGGCGAACAGGCGCTTGTCGCGCTTCAGGACGCCGCGCGTCTCGTCGAGATATTCCGAGATGACCGTGGCGCCGACGATCGGCACGTCGCCCTCGGCCAAAAGGATCGGCAGCGTGCCGGCCGGGTTCAGCGCCAGGAACTCCTTGCGCCGCGTCCACGGCTTCTCCTCGATCAGCGCCAGCTCCTCGCCATACTCGCCGAAAGCGAGGCGCACGAACCGGCAGGAGGCGAACATGGGATGATGGAAAAGCGTCAGCATGATTCCGCGATGATAAAGCGCACTGGTGGTTTGGATTTGAAGTTCCTGTCCCCTCGACGGCATCCGCGTTCAGGAACTTCAAATTCAAACCACACCAGAACTTGAAGTTGGCAGTGTGGCTCAAAATCCGGAATTTGCGCATCGCGCTCCTCCCGGGTGTGGCGAATTCCGGATTGCCACACTGGCGAATCGCCCGGCGCACCGGTAAGTCTTGGCCGCCCGGTAAGCGGGCCGTCAGGGTGTTGCGACCTATAGGGGGAGTTCGGCGCCATGACAAGCAAGCCCTTCTAGCCCATCCCGCGAATGCCGAGGTAGCCAATGGAAAGCCAGACAATCGTCGAAGCCCTGCTGCTCGGTCTGCTGGAGGGACTGACCGAGTTCATTCCGGTGTCCTCGACCGGCCATATCCTGCTCGCCGGCCACTTCCTCGGCTTCCACTCGACCGGCAAGGCCTTCGAGATCCTGATCCAGCTCGGCGCCATCCTGGCCATTCTGAGCGTCTATTTCCGGCGCTTGTGGCAGATGCTGCTCGACCTGCCGCATGATCGGCTGACGCGGCATTTCGTCATCGGCATCCTCATCGCCTTCCTGCCGGCGGCCATCATCGGCGCGCTGGCGCATGATTTCATCAAGACCATCCTGTTCGAATCGCCGCGGCTGATCTGCATCATGCTGATCATCGGCGGCGTGGTGCTGCTGGCGGTCGACCGCATGAAGTTGAAGCCCGTCTACCGCGACGTCGAGCGCTTCCCGACGCGGCTTTACCTGCAGATCGGGCTGTTCCAGTGCCTGTCGCTGATCCCCGGCACTTCACGCTCGGGATCGACCATCGTCGGCGCGCTGCTGCTTGGCGTCGACAAGCGGGCGGCGGCGGAATTTTCCTTCTTCCTCGCCATCCCCACCATGGTCGGCGCCTTCGCCTTCGACCTGTTCAAGAACCGCAACGTGCTGACGTCGGCCGACCTGCCGATCATCGCCGTCGGCTTCGTCGCCGCCTTCGTCACCGCGCTGCTCGTGGTGCGCCTGCTGCTCGATTACGTCTCGCGCAAGGGCTACGCGCTGTTCGGCTGGTGGCGGCTGGTGGTCGGCATCGTCGGGCTCGTCGCGCTGATGATCTGGGGTTAGCAGCCCCTCTTTCCTCTCCCCCGCGAAGCGGGGGAGAGAAAACTCGCCCCCGCCTCCTGCGGAGCAGCGCACAAGTCTTGCGGATTCCAGAACACTCCGCTGCGTAAGCTCGCCCTATCATCCCTCAGGCAATGGCGTCCGGCGAGCCGCATCCGCCCCCGCGCACGCGGCTGGCCGGGCGCCCAATGAGAGGGAACGACGATGAAATTCATGCTGACCGACAGGAAACTGCACCCGCGGGCCAAACCCGTCGCCGAGGATTTCAGGAGCGGCGCCATCAACCGGCGCGAATATTTCGCGCTCATGGCCGGGCTCGGCGTCAGTGCCGCCGGCGCCTTTGCCCTGGGCGGGCTGGCGCCCACGCCTGCCCGCGCGGCGGAGCCCAAGAAGGGCGGCGTGCTGCGCGTCGCCATGAACGTCAAGGGTTTCAAGGACCCGCGCACCTTCGACGGCGTCGAAATGTCCAACGTCGCGCGCCACTGCAACGAATACCTCGTGCGCTGGAACACCGATTTTTCGTTCGAGCCCTGGCTGCTGGAAAAATGGGAGATGAGCGATGACGCCAAAACGCTGACGCTCAATGTGCGCAAGGGCATCACCTGGTCGAACGGCGACGCCTTCAACGCCGACGATGTCGTCCACAACCTCACCCGCTGGTGCGAGGCCGGCGTTGCCGGCAATTCGGTCGCCGCGCGCATGGGCGCGCTGGTCAATGCCGACACCAAGAAGGTGGTCGATGGCGGCATCGAGAAGGTCGACGACTTCACGATAAAACTCAATTTGCCGAAGCCCGACATTTCGCTGATCGCCGGCATGGCCGACTATCCCGCTTTGATCATGCACCGCTCCTATGAGGGCGACGGTGATCCCCTGAAGGCGCTTTCGATCACCACCGGCCCCTGCGAGCTGGTGAAGTGGGACGCCGAAACCGGCGCCGAGGTGAAGCGCAAGGACAAGCCCTGGTGGAAGGGCGAATTCTACCTGGATGGCATCCAGTGGATCGACTACGGCTCCGACCCCAACGCCATGCTGTCGGCGTTCGAATCCGGCGAGATCGACACCGACCACGAAACCGCTTCCGACGCCGTCTCGCAGACCGAGCAGATGGGGTTGAAGAATTCCGAGATCGCCACCGGCTCCACCATCGTCGCCCGCTTCAACGTCGCCAACGCGCCCTATGACGACGTGAAGGTCCGCCGCGCCGCCCAGCTCGCCGTCGACAATTCCGCCGTGCTGGCGCTCGGCCTCGGCGGCCGCGGCAAGCCCGCCGACAATCACCATGTCGGCCCCATGCACCCCGAATATGCCGATATCGGCCCGGCCAAGCGCGATGTGGATCAGGCGAAGAAACTGCTCGCCGAGTCCGGCAAGGCCGACCATGAATACGACCTCATCTCGGTCGACGTCGAATGGCAAAAGAGCACCGGCGACGCCATCGCCGCGCAGATGCGCGAGGCCGGCCTCAAGATCAAGCGCACCGTGCTGCCCGCCGCCACCTTCTGGAACGACTGGAGCAAATATCCCTTCTCCTGCACCGAATGGCTCGGCCGCCCGCTCGGCGTCCAGGTGCTGGCGCTGGCGTATAAATCGGGCGCCGCCTGGAACGAAAGCGCCTATGCCGACAAGGAGTTCGACGAACTGCTCGACAAGGCGCTCGCCACCCCCGACGCCGCCCAGCGCAAGGAGATCATGGCCGGCATCGAGAAGAATTTGCGCGACTCAGGCATCATCATCCAACCCTACTGGCGCTCGGTCTACCGGACGTATCGCAAGGGGGTCGAAGGCTGCGAACAGCACCAGGCGCTGGAGCAGCATTTCGAGAAGGTGTGGCTGGAGGGGTGAGACAAGTGCTGCCCTGATTTCCTCGCCCCCGCTACGCGGGGGAGAGGTGGCCCGGCGAAGCCGGGACGGAGAGGGGGACGCCCTCCACGAAGCCAAAGCCGGCTGAGAAGAAGGCGCGGCCATGGCGATCCGTCGTTGAGTCCCTGAAATAAATCTCCAAACCCGGCGCTGCCCCTCTCCGTCCCGGCTTCGCCGGGCCACCTCTCCCCACTTTCGTGGGGCGAGGAACCAGCCCCTCTCCGCCCGGACTTCACCAGCGTTCAGATCCAGCCCACAAAGGTCAGCACCAGGAAGGGATAGCCAGCCGCCGGCAGCGGCGCCGAGGTCGGCAGCAAGGGCGGCACCCCACAGCACCATGCCCACCGAGACTGTAAACAGAATGGCGGCGATGAAACCGGTGACCCGCATCCATAGCGCGAAAGTGTTCGGCGCGCTGATCAGCACAAGAGCCGCCGCCCACAGCGAGATACCGCCGGCATAGGAAGGCACGCTGGCCTGCAGCCCCGCCGTAGTGCCGGATAAAAGCAGGCTCTCGCCGGCAAGGAAGGTCAGGGCCGCGACGCAATCATTGCCAGCCGCTGATACTTCATCGTCAGAAGGGCTGATGCCACCACCAGCGCCACGCCGTCGATCGCCCACAGCGTCTCGCGTAGCGCATCGCTCACCACGAAGGCGCCGGCAAGGCCGAAGATGCCGCCGATGGCGAGGCCGAGAGCGGCGGTGGTGTTTAGAGTGGAGCGCATCTGATGTCTCCCCAAGCTAAGGGCGGGGGATAGCTCAGCGTGGGATGTTCTGCAAAGTTCGAGCCATGGGCAAGCCATCGCGTTAGCCGTCGGGCGTTTTGCACACGTCCAAGGCAAAGCACCATTCATTTCGTGCAAATTCTAATGGCGACAGCGAGATACATGTCCTATCAATCTGCGTAAACGGGGGGATCTACCGCGAAATGAAGAGCTTCCTTTCTCACAGCAGTACGGACAAGGCCTCATTTATAAGCATTGTTGCCGATCGCTTAGGTGATCGGGCCGTATACGATGGGTATAATTTCGAATCCGGGATGAATACCCTGGATGAGATCATGCGAGGTCTTAGCGAGTCGGAAGTTTTTGTTCTCTTTATATCCAACGCTGCTCTGGAGTCAGCCTGGGTAAAAAAGGAAATTGTGATCGCAAAACCCATGCTAGATGCATCGACCATCAAGCGATTTCTTCCGATATTAATCGACAAAAATGTTGACCACACGGATCCGCGGATCCCAAAATGGATTACCGAGAACTACAATCTTCGTTTTGTGGCCAAGCCAACTGTGGCTGTTCGTCGCATTACAACAGTTTTCAATCAGCTATCTCTTGGTGTTCACCCAAAGCTTGATGCGCGCCGCAAACTTTTTGTCGGCCGAAATAAAGAGCTTGATCGCATCGAGCGTCGTATAGACGACTACTCAAAACCCCTTCCTTCAGCGTTGCTAATATCTGGCATGCGGGAAATTGGAAGAAAGTCTCTTTTGTTACATTCTCTTCGGAAAGTGAATAAGATCTCTTCGACCTATACGCCTATAACAATTCCGTTGCAGCAGGAAGATGGCATCGATGGGCTGATTAGCAAGATATATGACGTCGGGATCTATGATGGGCCTCTTGATGTAGCTGACCTTCCGTCCATGACCATGGGCGAGAAGGTCGCTTTTCTGATCACGCTACTTTCGGAATTTTCTGCTCAGAATGAAATATTGCTTATAGACGATTGGCGATGTATTGTACGCTATGGGGGAGTGACCCCCGAGTGGTTTGTCCCAGTTTGCGAGGCTCTTCCGCCAAATCGACTTGTGCTGGCCATTGCCTCCGCCACGCGGCCGAAACTACCGCCAGCGCACAGGCAAACCACAGCGGTTTATATTGAGAAGTTAGATGAGCTAGATCCGGAAGAGCGAATTGGGTTGCTCGTTCGTTATCTGCGAGACATTGAAGGGATCTATAACCTTACTCCCGACCAGATTGGTTGGGTTCGGCCCGCGCTGAATGGATACCCAGAGCAGGCAATTTACGCTGGACAATTGATAGCGGAGAAAGGCGTCTCTTTGGCAAAAGAGGCCGTTGGGGAAATATACGATTTTTCCGCAATGCGAGCGAGCATCTATGTGGATAAATATTTATCTAACGACGATGTGTACGAATTCCTAACGTTTCTTAGCTGGTTTGATTTTTTGTCAATTGATGTTATATCGAAAATACGCGATATCGTTGATCTGCCTCTTATAGAATACATTAACGAATTCCTGGACTATGGCATATGTTCCCTTATTGGTTCTGTGGGGGAATACTTGCGCCTGAACGATGTAATCCGCGACTACGTAGCCCGAGGCAGCCTTGAGCTACCTCGAAGGTATTCGAAAGCTATGCTGTCCATATCCCGGCAAGTTTTCTCGACGGAAGATTCGTCGATGTTCGATTATTCTGAAACTTATGCGTCCGTTAGAGCCGCCTTGCTCGCCGGAAGGGACGTTCCGGGACGACTACTCATCCCAGCTCATTTCTTGGGGGCAATCTCCCAAAGCTACAAGAACAGGCGCTATAAGGACGTGATCGAACTTAGCTATAGAGTCCTTCAACGCTCTAATTACGAGACTTTTGTCAAAGACCAAGCCAGGCACTACCTATGTATGGCACTTGCTAGGACGAGAGATAACCGCTTCCTTGCCGAGGTTCAGCACGTAAAGGGAACTGAACATAATTATATCCTCGGCTTTTATTATCGAGTGATGGGCAGGTATGACGAAGCAATACCACGGCTGCAGAAAGCTATTGCGGATGGTCGGTGGGAAGAGAACGCGAAGAGGGAGATCGTTCTGATCCACAACATACAGGAGGACTACAAAGAGGCCTACGATCTAGCCAAAGAAAGCTACACGGACTATCCCGGCAATGCGATTACGGTTCAGGCGTATTTTGAAGTTCTACTGAATATGCCTCACGACGAAGGAAACGTTTTGGAGATCAAGGCGGCACTCGAAACGATTAAGAAGGTAAAAGGGGAAAAAGCCGAGGAAGTTAGGTTATGTATGGAGGCTAGATACGACTTCCATATTTTACACTCGGTGCAGACGGCGGTTAGTAAGGCCGATACAGCGATAGGTCGTTTCCCTCGATCGCCTTACCCAGTATTGGCAAAGTTGGAAATAGGCGTCTCAAAAAGAGATATCCAAGTAATTAATAGTGCACTTGAATCTTTACGAAATTTCGATCAATCAGACCAGCAGGTCCGAGTTCCTGTTAAGAAGGCTGAAATATTCGTCCTGGCACTAACTGGTCAGAAAGATGTGGCGCTATCCAAAGTAGATAGCGAACTGCGCTTTATGCATCCTTCGGCGAAGGAGCGGCTCCGTAAACGCATATTGTCTGCCTAGCCCTCAATCCCCCATCTTAAGCGCCTGGATAAACGCCTCCTGCGGGATATCCACCTTGCCAAACTGGCGCATCCGCTTCTTGCCCTCTTTCTGCTTGTCGAGCAGCTTGCGTTTGCGTGAGACGTCGCCGCCGTAGCATTTCGCCGTCACGTCCTTGCGCAGCGCCGAGATGGTTTCGCGGGCGATGACCTTGCCGCCGATCGCAGCCTGGATCGGGATCTTGAACAGATGATGCGGGATCAGCTCCTTCAGCTTCTCGCACATCTGCCTTCCGCGCTTTTCCGCCGCCGTGCGGTGCACCAGCATCGACAGCGCGTCGACCGGCTCCTCATTGACCAGGATCGACATCTTCACCAAGTCGCCCTCGCGGTAGTCGGTCAGGTGATAGTCGAAGGAGGCATAGCCCTTGGAGATCGACTTCAGCCGGTCGTAGAAGTCGAAGACGACCTCGTTGAGCGGCAAATCGTAGATCAGCATGGCGCGCTTGCCGACATAGGAGAGGTCGGCCTGGATGCCGCGCCTGTCCTGGCAGAGTTTCAGGATGCCGCCGAGATAGTCGTCGGGCGTCAAAATGGTGGCGCGGATCCATGGTTCCTCGATGGCGGAGATTTTGACCACGTCGGGCATGTCGGCCGGGTTGTGGAGTTCCTTGACCGAGCCGTCATTGAGGAGCAGGCGGTAGACGACCGAGGGCGCGGTGGCGATCAGGTCGAGGTTGAACTCGCGCTCCAGCCGCTCCTGGATGATTTCGAGATGTAGCAGGCCGAGGAAGCCGCAGCGATAGCCGAAGCCGAGCGCCGCACTGGTTTCCATTTCATAGGAGAAGGAGGCGTCGTTGAGGCGCAATTTGCCGACGGCGGCGCGCAGGTCCTCGAAATCGGCGGCGTCGACCGGGAACAGGCCGCAGAACACCACCGGCTGCGCCGGCTTGAAGCCGGGCAAAGCGTGCGCGGTCTGGCGCTTGTCCTCGGTGATGGTGTCGCCGACGCGGGTGTCGGCCACTTCCTTGATCGAGCCGGTGAAGAAGCCGAACTCGCCGGGGCCGAGCTCGTCGACATTGATGCGGGCGGGCGTGAACACGCCGGTGCGCTCGACCAGATATTTGGCGCCGGTGCCCATCATGCGGATGGTCTGGCCCTTCTTCAAGACGCCGTCGATGACGCGCACCAGAACGATGACGCCGAGATAGGCGTCGTACCAGCTGTCGACCAGCATCGCCTTCAAGGGGGCGGTCGCATCGCCCTCGCGCGGCGGCGGCAATTGGTGGACGATGGCCTCCAGCACGTCGGGAATGCCGAGGCCCGTCTTGGCCGAGATCAGTACGGCGTTGGAGGCGTCGATGCCGATCACCTCCTCGACCTGCTCGCGGATGCGCTCGGGCTCGGCGGCCGGCAGGTCGACCTTGTTCAGCACCACGACGATCTCGTGGTTGTTGTCGATGGCCTGGTAGACATTGGCCAGCGTCTGCGCCTCGACGCCCTGCGAGGCGTCGACCACCAGCAGCGAGCCCTCGCAAGCGGCGAGCGAGCGCGACACTTCATAGGCGAAGTCGACATGGCCGGGCGTGTCGATGAGGTTGAGGATATAGTCCTCGCCATTGTTGGCGCGGTATTTCAGCCGCACGGTCTGCGCCTTGATGGTGATGCCGCGCTCGCGCTCGATGTCCATCGAGTCCAGCACCTGCTCCTTCATGTCGCGCAGCTCCAGCCCGCCGGTCAGCTGGATCAGGCGGTCGGCAAGGGTGGATTTGCCATGGTCGATATGGGCGACGATGGAAAAATTCCTGATGTGGTCGAGGGGCGTGCTCATGCCGCGCGCTTTAGCAGGGGCGGCTTGCTGCGGCAAGGCTTGCGGCGCAAGGGCCGCCCTGGCAATCACAAAGCGGTGAGCCGGGGGCAAAAGCCCGAAACGGCGGGCGAGCGCGGCCGGATGCTTAAACTTTGAACGATCCTCTTAGACCCGGGTTTGCCGGCGCATGTTAGTTCCCTCGCAGATAAACCGTTTTTGGGGTAGAAAATATGCTGGGGCTTGCAGGAAGGTTCGCCCGTTCGCGCGGCGGCTCGATGATGCCGCTGTTCCTCGTCATGCTGGTGCCGCTGATCACCGCCGTCGGCTTCTCGGTCGATTATACCAGTGCGGTGCAGACCCGCTCCAACATGCAGCAGGCGCTCGACGCGGCGACGCTGGCCACCACCACGCTGCCGAAGACGACGACGCTGGCGGCCCGCCAGCAGATGCTCCGGGACACCTTTGCCGCCAATGGCGGGCAAGGCACCGCCACGCTGGTGAGCTTCACCATCGCGGCCAACGGCACGGCCACGGCGCAGGCCTCGGCGAGCTTCGCCATGCCGACCGACTTCATGCAGATCGCCAGGATCAACACCGTGCCGGTCGGCGTCACCTCGGCGGTCAACAAGGCGCCGGCCCTGGTGCAGACCACCTTCAAAATCGAGAAGGCGTCGGGCTGGTGGGACAAGACGATGTATCTCTACGGCACGCAATTCGGTTCGACCACGAAGCAGAAGCTGCTGCAGATCAGCTATGTCTACAACAAGGGCGGCGATCCCAAGGGCTATGGCACCACCACCGTCTCCACCGTCAGCGGCACCACGCTTACCCAGGTGCAGCAGCAGGTGTGCAACACCACGACGGTCGCCAATTTCGACAACACGCCCTCCGGCGCCATCACCAGCATCGACGGCAACGGCGTCATGCGGCAGACCGTCTGCACCACCAGCCCGGCCAACAGCGCCGGCGCGGTCATCGACGTCAGCCGGATGGACCAGCTCTATCTGGAGATGGACGTGCCTTCCGCCGCGACGGCCAAACCGGCCCAGCCGACCACGCTCCGGTCGAACGACCCGAACACTTCGAACCGGCTCTATATCGGCACCAACCCGACCGACATGCCCGAAATCGCCACGGGCCAGACCGTCGACATCTTCACCGCCGTGCCGTGCGGCCAGACAGGCTACCAGGCCTGGGAAGACGGCGGCTCGGCGGTGCCGGCGCCCGTCGTCAACGCCGACTTCTTCTACACCGTGATGGGCAAATGCGACTTCAACCAGCGCCCCTCGCAAACGGTGCTGACGCAGTAGGGGATCCTTCCCTTCTCCCCTTGTGGGAGAAGGTGGCTCGGCACTACGCGCCGAGACGGATGAGGGGTGCTGGACGAAGTGCGGCGGTCAGGTAATCTGCTGCCATGCCGCATCAACCCGTCCCCCCAGCCAAGCGCAATTTTGCCCGCTCTCTCAGGCGCGAAATGACAGAGGCTGAAGACAGACTTTGGCATGAGTTGCGCGGCCGCCGACTCAACCAAATAAAGTTTCGGCGCCAGGTTCCTCTCGGAAGATACATCGCCGATTTCGTTTGCCTCGAAGCTGGTCTCATCATCGAGATCGATGGCAGCCAGCATGCGGAGTCGGAGTCTGACCGGAATCGTGACGCCGAGTTAAAAGCGAGAGGCTTTCGTGTCCTGCGCTTTTGGAACGACGATGTCCTTAAAGACATGAACGCCGTCTGCGATACCATCATCGCCTATGTGCAGGATACCAGTCTGCTGCCTTGGCGGTAGGAGCTCCGACCTCCCTTCTCCCCTTGTGGGAGAAGGTGTCGCCGAAGGCGACGGATGAGGGGTGTTCCAGTGAATGCTAACGTCTTACTTCGTCCAACACCCCTCATCCGTCTCGGCGCTGCGCGCCGATCCACCTTCTCCCACAAGGGGAGAAGGAAGAAACGCCGCCTCCCGATCACAAACCGGTGAGCGCTGTAACGAAGTATCCGGCTGCCGCGAAGTGGGGGCATGACCGGCGCATTGGCGCGCCGCCCGTGGGAGCCAGCCAATGTCGGGACCGCAAACCAAATCCAGCAAGCTCGTTGCCGGCGCGTTGGTGTTTGCCACTTCGGTGCTCACCTCGCTCGGCACCGCCGCGGCGCAGCCGCTCACCGTGGTCGAGCTGTTCACCAGCCAGGGCTGTTCGTCCTGCCCGCCGGCCAATGCCAATCTGATCAAGGTGAAGGACCAGCCCGGCGTGCTGGCGCTGTCCTTCAACGTCACCTACTGGGACTATCTCGGCTGGAAGGACATTTTCGGCCGGCAGGAATTCACGCAACGCCAGGTGAGCTACGAGCCGCCGCTCGGCCGTGACGGGCCGTTCACGCCGCAGGTGGTGGTCAACGGCCATGCCGATGCGGTCGGCGCCGCGCCCGGCGAGATCGAACGGCTGATTGCGGCGAGCGGCCGCATCAAGGGACCGTCGCTGTCGCTCGATGGCGGCAAGGCCAGCATCGGCGCGGGGAGCGTGCCGGGCGGAAAAGCCGACATCTGGCTGGTGCGCTATGCCAGGGGCGTCGTCGAGGTGCCCGTGGCGCGCGGCGAGAACACCGGCCGCACCTTGCCGCACGGCAATGTCGTGCATGCGCTGAAAAAGCTCGGCAGCTGGACCGGTGAGGCCGTGACGCTCGATCTGCCGGCGGCGGCCGCTGGCCTCAGCACCGCCGTGCTGGTGCAGTCGCCCGGCGGCGGACCGATCCTGGCCGCCGCCGCCGATTAGCTTACCTCCGGGAACTTCCCGTTGCGGGGAGAGACCATGCCCGATCAGAAATTGCGCAACGCCGCGCCTGCGGCGCCGCAACAGCCGGCCGCCGCGAGGGCGCGCCACCAACCAAGGAGACCCTCATGACCGTTCTTTTCCGCCTGACGCTGCCGGCACTTGCGCTCGCCTTGTGCTCGACGGCATTGCTGGCCGGCGGCATCGCCCGTGCCGACGAGGCCACCAACGCCATGAAACCCGCCGCCGACGCGATGAAGCCGGCAACCGATGCGATGAAGCCGGCCGACCCGATGGCCACCAATGCCATGAAGCCCGCCGCCGATGCGACGAAACCGGCGGACGCCATGAAGCCGGCGGCGGACGCGATGAAGCCGGCGACGGATGCGATGAAGCCTGCCAACTAGGTCAAGCCGCGGCGGAGCGTTACGCACCCGCTGGGGCCGCACGAGAATGTGAGCCTCCGCCGCAACTCGCGCATCGCACCGGCGACGCTAATTCAATAGACTGGACCCTATGCAAGCCATGAGGAGTGCAACCATGACCGACATCAAGAAGCGTTCGAGCGGCTTCGTCCGCGGCGCGCTCGCAGCTTTCGCGCTCGCCGTCGCGGGCGCCGCCTTCTGGCTGACGCCGGCCGTCTCGGCGGAAGACGCCGTGGTGATCCCGCCGCCGGCGCTGGATGAAAAGGCCGCGGGCGGCAGCGAGACGGCAATCTTCGCCGGCGGCTGCTTCTGGGGGGTGCAGGGCGTGTTCCAGCACGTCAAGGGCGTCACCAAGGCGGTCTCGGGCTACACCGGCGGCGCCAAGGACGACGCCGTTTACGAGACGGTGGGCACCGGCCGCACCGGCCATGCCGAATCCGTCGAGATCACCTACGATCCCTCCAAAGTCACCTATGGCCAGCTGCTGCAGGTGTATTTCTCGGTCGCCCACAATCCGACCCAGCTCAACTATCAGGGGCCGGACCAGGGCACGCAATACCGCTCGACGATCTTCGCCGAGAACGAGGCGCAGAAGAAGATCGCGCAGAGCTACATCGCCCAGCTCGACCAGGCCAAGCTATTTTCCAAGCCCATCGTCACCACGATCGAAACCGGCAAGACCTTCTACCCGGCCGAGGAGTACCACCAGGATTTCCTGACCCTCAACCCGACCTATCCCTACATCGTCTACAACGACCTGCCAAAGGTGGCGAATCTGAAGACGCTGTTCCCGAAGCTTTACAGCGACAAGCCGGTGCTGGTGCTGTCGGCCAGCAATTGAGGTTCAGAACTGGAGGCGCTGGCGGGAAGCGCCTCCTGCTGCCCTGCCGGCCAGAGGGGGGCGCGAGGGATCGCGGCCTCTCCTGCGAAGAAGGCTACACCCTCTTCCGCCACGGCAGGCTCCAGCGCGCCTTCTCCAGCGAGGCCTTGGCTTCGACCCTGGCGGGGGCGGTCTGGGCTTCGCGGTATTGCACCGAGCCCTGCGGCGGATAGGGCAGGCTGTCGTTGAGCTCCAGCCTGTCGAGCTGGCTGAAATCGGGGAAAGGCAGTTTTTCCTCTTCACGCCAGGCGCTGACCCGCTTTTCCGCGGCGATGCGCTTTTCCTGGTCGAGCGGCAGGTCGGCGGCGCTGTATTCCAACTGCGCCGGGAAGGCGAACTGGGCGCCGGCCTCGTCCATCACCGCGATCATCGACAGCAATATGTCCTCGCGGATGGCGAGAAACTCCGAGGCATCCGCGGTCATGATGTAGGTGAAGACGTCGATGTCGAGCGAATAGGGGCCGAAGCCGACGAAGCGCACACGGCACGGGTCGTCGATGACGCGCGGATGCGCGATCAGGAGCTTGCGCAGCGCCGCCAGCGTGTAGCGCAACTGGTCGGGCGTCGTCTCGTAGCGCAATTGCAGCGTCGTGGCGAAGCGGGTGCGGTCGCGATGGGCGTAGTTCTCGATCTGCATGCCGGCGAAGTCCGAGTTCGGCACCGAGATCACCGTGCGGTCGACCGAGCGGATGCGGGTCGAGCGCATGCCGATATGCTCGATGGTGCCGGACTGGTTGCCGAACTTGCAGAAGTCGCCGACGCTGACCGGCCGGTCGGCATAGAGCGTCAGGCCGGAAAGGAAATTCTGCAGCGTCGGCTGCGCCGCCAGCGCCACCGCCAGGCCGCCAATGCCGAGGCCGGCCAGCACGCCCTGATAGGGGATCGCCAGCACCTCGGCCAGGAGCAGGAAGGCGACCACCAGGGCGGCGATGCGCGCCACGCCGGTCAGCAGCGAGATCAGCGTCTCGTGATAGCCGGGCACGTTGAAGGTGGCGCGGTAGCGTTCGGCGATCTTGCCGATCAGGTGCCAGACCACGGGAACCGCGCCGATCAGGATCAGGCTCCAGGCCGCCGCCTTGGCGGATGCCGCGATCACCTGCGGCAAGCCGAGCGGCCGCAGCGCAAACAGCAGGAACAGGCCGAGGAAGATCGAGCGCACCGCCCATTCGACGACGCGGAAGAAGCCGGCCCGCCCGGAACTGCCGCGGCGGGCGAAGAACACGATGACGGCGTTGGCAAGGAAACCGAAGGCGATGCCGGCAAGCACCGCAATGCCGAGCCCCAGCCATTGCCAGCGTTCGATCGGCCCGGCGCGGGTCAAAAGGGCAGGGCTGATCTCGCGGGCAAGGCCCCTCGTGGCGAAGAACGGATCGTTGCTGGCGAAGGCGGTGAATTCCGGCGCCACCGGCGCATCCTCGATATCGGCATAGAGCGTGCGGATGTTGGCCAGCGTTTCCGGCGTGAATTTCCACAGCTTGCCGCCTTTCTCGGTGCCCACCGGGGCGACGACGATGTTGCCGGCCGGGTGCTCGAAATACACATAGGGCGTGTTGCTTTGGGGATCGTCGGGAATTTCCTGCCAGTAGACGTAGCCGATGCGGTCGATGACTTTCTTGAGATAGCTCTCGAGCAGAACCGCCTCGTCGGACCGCACCGCCGGATTGTAACCGCGCATGTCGAGCGCCGTTTGCGTCGAACCGCCATTCTGGTCGGCGATGCCGCCGAGCAGCATCTTGAACGTGTCGCGCGGCGAGGCGAGCTTGGCCGGATCGTCGACCATGTCGGGGGCTTCGCCACGCGCCGCCTGGAACTCGGCGAGCTTGGCCTGCAGCACGGCGAGCTGCGGCCCGACGATGAACCATTCGCCGGCCTTGCGGCGGAAGGTGACGTCGAAGAAAACCTTGCTGCCATATTGCTGCAGCCTGGCTGTCACCTCGTCGCCGGGGATCGCATCATGCGGCAGGTTCCACAGGCGCAAGGTGGCGTTGTCGATCACCGAAAACAGGAGCTTGGTGTAATCGGGCATGTTGAGGCCGCCGCGGTCGGCCTCCGTGACGTCGACGAGGCCGGCCGCCAGCGCGGCAAGGCCCATGCCGCCGCCGGTGGCGCGCGGCACATTGTCGGCGCCGCTCTCGTTCATGGTCTGGAGGAATGAGCGCATCGTCGTCATAGGGCTGGTCTGGTCGACCTTGAGGGTCTCGGCGGCGTCGACGCGCACGCCCGTCCACCATTCGGCGGTGGCGGATTCGAAACGGCCCATGAAGCTCGCGCCGTCCGGCGCCATGACGAAGCTGAACTCGCCCTGGCGACTGCCCTCGAACCAGCGGCCGAACAGCTTTTCGCCTTCGGCCTTGGCTTCGATGCGGCCGCCATACAGGGGATAGACGCCCTTCACCTCGGCGCCGGCCTGCTCGAAGGTGATCTGGGCGCCGCCGCCGCGCCATTTGGTGTCCCAGACACCGGCCCAGTTGGCCGTCTGCTGGGCATGGGCGGGCTGAATGACAGGCAGCAGGCCGGCCAGAGCAAGCGCGGCGATCAGCGTGACCAGACGGATCAGGACCAGAGCAATTCCAGGAAAGCGGCGTAGCGATTTTCTCGGGAAAGCTGCGTAGCGCTGCCGCGCCTGCGGATCGTGTTCTATCGAGGCAACCGGGACACCGCGCATTGCATTGCCCTTCTTCTCGCACCATCAGGCCGCAGCATGTCGGGGAAGGTTATTCCGCGTGAAGATGAATATTGTCTTTCCGGCCGGCGACATGCGGCAGGCGGAGGCGAGGATTTCGCGCGTCGCTTGGGCCCTCAGTCGTAGGTCAGGTCCGTCGCCTTGCCGCCGAACACGCGGTAGGCATAGAAGGAATAGAAGATGATGATCGGCAGCACGACCACGGTGCCGGCCAGGATGATGGCAAGGCTTTCGGGTGCGGAAGCCGCCTGCCAGATGGTCAGCCTGTCGGGCACCACGAACGGATAGAACGACCAGGCGAGCCCGGCGAAGCCGAGCGCGAAGATGGCGGCCAGCGTCAGGAACGGCGTCAGCGAATGGCGGTCGTCGGGCCTGGGCAGATGAAAGGTCTGCCGCCACAGCCACAGGAACAGCAGCGCCGACAGGATCGGCAGCGGCGACAGATAGAGCATTTCGGGCAGCACGAACCATTTGGCGAAGATGCGCGGGCTGGCGAAGGGCGTGGCCAGCGACACGGCGGCCATGCCGAGCGCGGTCAGCACCAATGTGGTGCGCAGCCAGCGCACCGCCTTCTTCTGCAGGTCTCCTTCGGCCTTGTAGATGACCCAGGCAGCCCCCATTGCGGCGTAGGCCGCCGCCAGGCAGAACGCCACCAGCACGCCGAACGCCATGCCGCCCAGGCCGAAGTCGAGGCCAAGCACATAGACGCCCAGCATATAGCCTTGCGCCAGCGAGGCGATGAGCGAGCCGAGGAAGAAGATACGGTTCCAGCGGTGCTTGCGCTCGGTCGCCACCTTGGCGCGGAAGTCGAAGGCCACGCCGCGCAGGATGAGGCCGACCAGAAGCACGAACACCGGGATGTAGAGCGCGCTGAGGATGACGCCATGCGCCATCGGAAAAGCGACCAGCAGAAGGCCGACGGCCAGCACCAGCCAGGTCTCGTTGGCATCCCAGAACGGGCCTATTGCCGCGATCATGGTGTCCTGCTCGGCGTCCTCGGCCGACGCGAACAGGATGCCGATGCCGAGATCGAAACCGTCGAGAATGACGTAGATCAGGATGGCGAGGCCCATCAGGCCGGCGAAGATGAGGGGGAGCAGGGTCGGCCAGTCATAGGTCATTTCACTGTCTCCTACTCGCCAGCCGCCGGCTGCGACATCGGCCTGTTGAGCACGCCCGGCAGCGGCGATGTGTCGCCGTCCTTGGCCGCCTTCAGCGCCAGATGGACCAGCACGCCGAGATAGGCGATCAGCAACAGCACGTAGAGAACGAGATAGACGGCCAGCGTCAGCGCCACATGGCTGCCGGCCACCGGGCCGACGGCGTCGGCGGTCCTCAGCACGCCCGTCACCAGCCAGGGCTGGCGGCCGATCTCCGTCGTATACCAGCCGGCGAGCGTCGCCACCCAACCGGAGATGGTCATCGGCACCATGAGCAGCGCCAGCGGCCTCGGCAAGCTATGACGGCGCTTGAGGAAGAAGGCGGCCGACCAGGAGACGGCGAGCATCAACAGGCCGGTGCCGACCATGACGCGAAAACCCCAGAACACCGGGAAGACGGGCGGATGGTTGCCGGGATAGTCGTTGAGCCCCGGCACCACGCCGCCGGCGCTGTGCCGCAGGATCCAGCTCGCCCCGTCGGGAATGGTCACCTCGAACCTGTTTTCCCTGGCCGCTTCATCCGGAATGGCAAACAGCACCAGCGGCACATTGGGGCCGGTGTTCCAGTTGGCCTCCATGGCGGCGATCTTCTGCGGCTGGTGCTCGAGCGTGTTCAGGCCGTGCTGGTCGCCGGCAAGGATCTGGATGGGGATGAGGATGGCGGCTGTGAAGACGCCGGTGCGCAGCGCCTTCCACATCGATTCCGAGCGGTCGCCCTTGAGGTAGCGCAGCGCCGACAGGCCGGCGATGAGGAACGATACCGTAAGCCCGGAGGCGAGCAGCATATGGACGAGACGGTAGGGCATGGAGGGGTTGAAGAGGATCGCCCACCAGTCGACGGCATGGGCGACGCCGTCGCGCATCTCGAAGCCGACCGGCGTCTGCATCCACGAGTTCAGCGCGATGATCCAGAAGGCCGACACGGTGGTGCCGCCGGCGACCAGCACGGTCGCCAGCGTGTGGATGCGGTTGGAAACGCGGCGGAAGCCGAACAGCATGATGCCGAGGAAGGCCGCCTCGAGGAAAAAGGCGGTGAGGATTTCGTAGGCCAGCAGCGGCCCGGCGATGTTGCCGACGGTTTCCATGTAGCCCGGCCAGTTGGTGCCGAACTGGAAGCTCATGGTGACGCCGGAAACCACGCCCATGGCGAAGGACAGCGCGAACACCTTCACCCAGGTGAAATAGGCGCGCATCCAGGCCGAATCATTGGTCGCGTTGTAGCGGAGCTTGAAGAAAAGCAGCACCCAGCCGAGTGCGATGGTGATGGCTGGAAACAGAATATGAAACGAAATATTCGCACCGAACTGGATGCGCGAAAGGATGAGCGGGTCCATGGCGGGCTCCGGCTGCTTCTAATAAGCGGAGAATAGGCTTGTAGGGCCGGCCGGTCAAAGCGGCGTCCCGCCGCGAGGCGGAACGCCGCAGCGCCGAGCCAAGATGACGCAGAACCGGGCCGGCCGCGCTTCGCGAGCAGTCCAATCCCCCCAGCCCCATCCCCCATTGGCGGACGTCGAACAGGCATGGGCCCGGGACGACAGCACCCGGCGCACCGTGTTTACCTTGGAGGGGCGGCACGCGCGATCTCGGCCTGTCTCTTCATCCGCGGGAATGGCCTGTCTGCAACGACTGTCGAGAACTGTCAGCAACTTCATTGACTTCCGGTTGCATGGGGCGACATTCGGCCTATATCTGGGATCCTCTTTCAAGTAGCCGTTTTCAGCCATGCAGCCTGTCATCTCCATTTCCGGGGTCACCAAGACCTACGCCACCGGCTTCAAGGCGCTGAAGGAAATCAATCTCGACATCGAGCGCGGCGAGATTTTCGCGCTGCTTGGCCCCAACGGCGCCGGCAAGACGACGCTGATCTCGATCGTCTGCGGCATCGTCAACCGTTCGTCTGGCAGCGTCACGGTGGACGGCCACGACATTACCAAAGACTATCGCGCCGCGCGCGGCCTGATCGGGCTGGTGCCGCAGGAACTGACCATCGATGCCTTCGAGAGCGTCTGGGCGACGGTCAACTACAGCCGCGGCCTGTTCGGCAAGCCGGCGAACCATGCCTTTGTCGAGAAGGTGCTGCGGGATCTCTCGCTGTGGGACAAGAAGGACGCCAAGGCGATCACGCTTTCGGGCGGCATGAAGCGGCGGCTGATGATCGCCAAGGCGCTATCGCACGAACCGCGCGTGCTGTTCCTCGACGAGCCGACGGCGGGCGTCGACGTCGAACTGCGCCAGGACATGTGGGCGATGGTGCGGCGGCTGCGCGAGGACGGCGTCACCATCATCCTCACCACTCACTATATCGAGGAAGCCGAGGCGATGGCCGACCGCGTCGGCGTCATCAACCGCGGCGAGATCATCCTGGTCGAGGGCAAGGCCGAACTGATGCGCAAGCTCGGCCGCAAGCGCCTGGTGATGGAACTGCGCAGCCCGCTCGGCGCCATTCCGGATGCCGTCTCGCACTACGCCCTGGACCTGTCGCCGGATGGCGGGCAGATCACCTACACCTATGACAACCAGAGCGACCGGCCGGGCGTGGCATCGCTGATCCGTGATCTCGAGGCCGCCGGCATCCAGTTCCGCGACCTCGACACGCAGAACAGCTCGCTGGAGGAGATCTTCGTCAATCTTCTGAGGCAAGAGCCATGAACCTGCGCGCGGTATGGGCGATCTACCGGGTGGAGATGGCGCGCGCGCTGCGCACCGTTTTGCAGAGCATCGTCTCGCCCGTGCTGTCGACGTCGCTCTATTTCGTCGTTTTCGGCTCGGCCATCGGTTCGCGCATCACCGAGATCGACGGCATCAGCTACGGCGCCTTCATCGTGCCCGGGCTGATCATGCTGTCGCTTTTGACGCAGTCGATCTCCAACGCCTCCTTCGCCATCTACTTCCCGAAATTCGTCGGCTCGATCTACGAGCTGTTGTCGGCCCCGGTCTCCTATCTCGAGATCGTCCTCGCCTATGTCGGGGGCGCCGCCACCAAGTCGATCATCCTCGGCCTGATCATCCTGGCGACGGCCTCGCTGTTCGTGCCGCTCTCCATCCAGCATCCGTTCTGGATGCTGGCCTTCCTGGTGCTTACGGCGGTGACCTTCAGCCTGTTCGGCTTCATCATCGGCATCTGGGCCAGGAGCTTCGAGCAGTTGCAACTGGTGCCGCTGCTGATCATCACGCCGCTGACCTTCCTCGGCGGCAGCTTCTATTCCATCAACATGCTGCCGGGCGCCTGGCGCACGGTGACGCTGTTCAATCCGGTCGTCTACCTGATCAGCGGCTTCCGCTGGAGCTTTTTCGGAACATCGGACGTTTCGGTCGGCATCAGCCTCGGCATGACCGTGGTTTTTCTGCTGATCTGCGTGGCGATCGTCGCCTGGATCTTCAAGACCGGCTATCGGCTAAGGAACTGACGGCGAAGACATGCCGAGCAAAGCGCGTAGCGCTTTCCCTTGGGAATTGCGTCAAAACAAAGAGTTAGAGCGGTTCTCCGTTTCCGCGAACGGTGAACTGCCCTAGATCGCCTTGACCAGCCGCAGCAGGCCCAGCATCTCCATGTAGGTCCCCTTGCGGAAGGCGATATAGACCGGCTCCTCGATGCCGTGGAACCGGCGCTTGAACGCCGCCTGCCCCTGCAGATTGAACCTGCGGCGGTTGACCCAGGGCGAATCATAGGCGCGCTGGAAGGCGTTGCGCCAGAAGTCGCTTTCGGCAAATCCGCTGGGGCCGACGTCGACCAGCGGCGACAGCCCGAGCGTGACGACCGAAATGCCTTCCTCGCGAAAGCGGTCGACGGCGAATTTGGTCAGGCCGACCTCCGCATGCGGCGAGGCGTCGATGTGCTTGCGCTTGAAGGCCGTGGTGTAGCCGATGACCTTGCCGCCGCGAAACAGCGGATCGAAGTCGAGCAGGGCGACCAGTTCGCCATCGGGGCCGTGCAGCACGAAGCGGCGCATGTCGACGCCCACATGCTCGGCGAAGTGGCGGTTGAGGAAGCCCATTTCCCAACGCTTGACGATGCGGTCGCCGCGCCAGTTCGCCGAAAGCCGGGAGATCTCGTCGAGAAAGATCGTCCGCTTGTCCTCGGCGAACGAAAAGCCCTTCTTCAACAGCCAGCGTTCGGAGTAACGCACGGTTTCGTTGCGCTTGCCGGAAAAATCGTGTTCGGGCAGCGGCAGACGGGTGTCGATGCCCAGTCGGTTGACCTTGTAGCCGAGCCCGGCCAGCACCCGCGCCGACTGTTCGCCGATCTGCACGAACCAGGGGCTGCCGGCGGTCTCGACGAAGCGCCTGATGTAGTCGGCCCGATGGGCCGGATCGGCGACCGGGTCGCCGAGCGCGAAATGATGCTTCATCTTGGTGCCGAAGGCGATGTAACCGTCGGCGTCGCCGAAATAGGAGAGCCTGCCTTGCACGGCGGAGGAGTAGGCGAGCGAGAAGTCGCCATGGCGGCGCACCAGCGCCAGCCGTTCGGCATGGGTGAACGCCTGGCGCTCGACCTTGGGCGAGGCACGCTCGAGGATTTTGTCGAGATAGATCCGCAAGGAGGGCATGGGTCGAGATTCCGCGTGCATCTGCGGCGCGCACCCGGGTACGCTATACGCCGTGGCGCCTTGATTTTGCACAGGAAGCCGAAAAAAGTATTTCGAGGACTTCGGATTCCTGTACCGGTAACAGAGATCCGCCAGCCCCCGGATCTCGAATCAATCACATTGCCGCGGCCTGATTATCGCCGATCTCGCGTATATGCCATATAGGACGCAACCGCGGTGCGGCGCATGGCCTCGAAATCCGGGGCCGATCTGCTGTATGGATCATGCGCGGGAGGGCGTCCTGCCGGTGTCGGCGGAAGCGCCACAAGGGTGGAATGGGGTTCGTGATCGAATGGCAGATACGACAATCAGACCGGCAGCGCACCAGACGGTAACCATCGAACCGGCGATCGTCATCGGGGCCGGCGCCGCCGGTCTTGCGGCAGCGCAGGCGCTGATCAAGGCCGGCGTGGCGACGGTGGTCCTGGAAAAGGAGAGCCGGTTGGCCGAGCCATGGCATCGGCGTCACCAGCAGCTGCGCCTCAACACGCACCGCGATCTTTCGGCACTTCCCGGCCTTGCCTATCCGAAGGGCACGCTCGCCTTCCCCCACAGAACCGCCGTCATCCGCTATCTCAACGATTTCAGCGAGGCGAACCGGCTGCCGGTGGAGCTCGGCGTCGCCGTCGAGACGGTCCTGTTCAGGGGCGACCACTGGGCGATCAAGACCAGCGCCGGGATGCGCCTGGCGCGCCACGTCGTGATCGCCACCGGCCGCGACAGACAGCCCTTCATCCCCGAATGGAAAGGAATGCGGGACTTCGCCGGCCGCATCATCCATTCGGCGGATTTCGGCGACGCGAAGGACTATGCCGGCAAGAAGGTGCTGGTCGTCGGCGCCGGCAACTCGGGTATAGACGCGCTCAATCACCTGGCGCAGGCAAGCACCGCCTCGCTGTGGCTGTCGGCCCGCAACGGTCCGTCGGTCCTGCCCAAGCGCATCGGCAAGATTGCCGTGCACCGGCTGTCGCCGCTGATGGCGCGGTTGCCTTTGCGGGTCGCCGATGCGGTGATCGCCTTGACGCAGCGCCTGGTTTTCGGCGACCTGACGAAATTCGGCGTGCCGCCGGCACCGGTGGGCGGCGCCAGCCGCCTGACCACCGACTACACAGCGATCGCCGCCGACGAGGGCGCGATCGACGCCATCCGCTCGGGCAGGATCACCGTCGTGCCGGGGGTGCGGGAATTCACCCGCGACGGCGTCATCCTGGCCAATGGCAGCCTGATCGATCCCGACATCGTCATTGCCGCGACGGGCTACCGCACCGGGCTTGAGCAGATGGTCGGCGATCTCGGCGTGCTCGACGGCAAGGGCGTTCCGCTCTTCAACGGCGGCGATGCCGATCCGAAACTGCCTGGCCTCTGGTTCACCGGCATGCGGCCGAGCATCCGCGGCTGCTTCGCCAATGCCGCCATCCAGGCCAAGGCGATCGCCGGGCGGATTGCCCGGCGGATCGCCAATTCCGGCCCCTGAACCGGGCTGGAGGTTCGTTTTACGCGTCGGACGGAACCCCACTTTCCTGGAATTGCCCTCTAAATCGCGATCTTGCCGCCGCCTTGCCTGGTAATGGCGACGACCGCCGGCCGCACCGGCATGTCCGGTTTGAAATCGGGCCAGCGCGTCGACGGATCCTCATAATAGGACGGGCGGCCGAACGCCTCCCAATCCTCGCCACCGTCGCCGGGATGCTGGACGGCGACGAAGGCGGTCTGATCGTCCGGCGCAAACAGCGGCCCGCACATTTCAGCGCCGATCGGCACGCGGAAAAACAGTTTTGACGTCGCGCGCGCCGGCCCTTCGGTGTCGACCGCCCACAGGCCGTCGGTGCGGCCGGTGGCCTTCGGGCCCTGGCCGTCGGTGGCGACCCACAGGCGCCCGGCCGAATCGACCGCGCAATTGTCGGGCATGCCGAACCAGCCGTTGGCCGTAGTGGCGGTGGAGAAGGTGGCGCCGACATCGGCAACCGCCGGATCGCCGCATTTCAGGAGCACTTCCCATTTGCCCCTGGTGCCGGCGAAATCGCCGCCATCCTCCGATATCTCGATGATGTGGCCGAAGGCGTTGTCGGCGCGCGGGTTGGCGGCGTCGACCTGGTCGGCCTTGCGTTTGGAATTGTTGGTCAGCATGACATAGACCTTGCCGTTGACAGCATTGGGCTGGATGTCCTCGGGACGGTCCATCTTGGTGGCGCCGAGCAGGTCGGCGGCACGCCGCGTCTCGATCAGCACGTCGGCCTGGCCGGCAAAGCCGTTCTCGGCCGTCAGCGGGCCGTTGCCGAAGACGATCGGCAGCCATTCCACCGTACCGTCGGCGGCGAACTTGGCGACATGCAGCGTGCCGTCGTCGAGCAGGTTCATGTTGGCGGCGCGGTCGTCCGGATCGAAACGGCCTGATGTGACGAATTTATAGACATAGTCGAAGCGCTCGTCGTCGCCGAGATAGAAGACGACGCGCCCATCCTTGGCGACGATCGATTCGGCGCCTTCATGCTTGAAGCGGCCCATTGCGGTGCGCTTCCTCGGCGTGGACGTCGGATCGTTGACGTCGACCTCGACGATCCAGCCGAAACGGTTGGGCTCGTTCGGCTCCTTGGCGAGGTCGAAGCGGTCGTAATGCGCGCCCCATTCATAGGCCCCTTCTGGAATGCCGAGGCGCTTGTAGTTGGCGGCTTCCTTATGGCCTTCCGGCAGTTCACCGGAGAAATAGCCGTGGATGTTCTCCTCGGCCATGACATAGGTGCCCCAGGGCGTGACGCCGCCGGCGCAGTTGTTGAATGTGCCGATGACCTTGGTGCCGGATGGGTCGGCATTGGTCTTGACGCGGTCATGACCGGCGACCGGGCCCGACAGCGCCATTTCGGTGTTGGAGGTGATGCGGCGGTTCAACTTGCCGTCGCGCACCACCTGCCACTTGCCGCCTTCCTTGCGGATCTCGACGATGGTGCCGCCATGTGCCGCCATCTCGACGTCTACCTGCTCCTTCGAGAGCGGTGCGAGTTCGGCCGCTTTCTTGCCGTCCTTCTCGACGATCTTGACGATGCCCGGGAACATCAGATGCGGATTGGTGTATTCGTGGTTGACGACCAGCAGGCCGTGCTCGGCGGAGCCATCGATCCCGATATAGCCGACATAGTCATTGTTGTAGCCGAATTGTCTTGCCTGGGCCTCAGCCGACTGCCTGGCCGGGTCGAACTCCGGCGAATCGGCAAACAGCGGATCGCCCCAGCGCAACAGCACGTCGGCGTCGTAGCCCGGCGCGACATGGTGCTTGTCGTCGATACCGGCTTCGAGTTCGTCGAACGAGAAAGCCGAACCCTCGGCGGCACGCGCATCGTCGGCGGCCACGAGCGCCAGCGGGCTGACGGTGGCGGCGATGGCCGAGACGGCCAGCGAACCCTTGAGGAAGGCGCGGCGGGAGAACCGCTCGGCGATGATTTCGCCCATGGTGCTGTTGTCGGTGGGGTTGGTCGCCGGACCGTCGTTTTCCTCAAGCAGGCTGGTGCGGAATCTGGCGTCGGGCGAGCGATGGTCGGTCATGGGTCTGCCTCTGGCTTCCTGGATGGCTGGAGCGTGTCACGCGTTTCGACCCCTTATAGACGATCGGTCACACTTTCGTGACATTCGTGCACCCGCCAGCTTGACCGCAAACCTCGCGCCATATCCGGTTTGAAACTCGGACTAAGGTCCTAAACCGATCGGGTCGAAGGTCTGGATTGCCGCGGCATCGGTCGTGGGCCACTTACACGAACACGCCATGTCGCCGATGGTCGCGTACCTGCACGAGATGGCCTCTGAATTTGCCGGTCCAATCAAGTGAGGGACTGATGCGCAGATCGATCATGGCTCATTGTTGCTGGCTGGCCCTGAGAGCAGTGCCGGCACTGGCGCTGACCATAGCCCCCTATCACCTCGATTTTCACGGTTCCGCCGCAGGCATTGTCGTGTCCAGCGCCCAGGCCAAGAACGGCAATGGCGGCAATGGCGGCGGCAATGGTGGAGGCGGGAATAGTGGCGGCGGCAACAATGGCAACGCCGGAGGCAACAATGGCAACGCTGGCGGCAACGGGAACAATGGCGGCGGCAACAGTGGCAAGGGGAAGGGCGCCAGCAGCTCCGGCAAGCATGTGAACGCAACAACCGGCGATCGTGTCGAAATAGACGACAACAAGATCGTGGTGCAGCACCCTAACGGTTTCGGCGAAGAGATCGAGAAGGGTCGCTTCAAAATGACCGACGCTCTGGGCCGCACGATCGTCGAGCGCCCTGCGACGGCGGCGGATATAAGCCGCCTCAAGGGGTTGTAGAGCGGGCAATAGGCATCGCCCGCTCTACGTGTCACCTCCGCCGCCCCCCGGCGGAGGTGACCTTCTCGCTCCGGCCCCGTGTAGGGGCCGTCTTTTTTTGCCCTGGAGCGTTCCGCTGCACCGCGCTTTCCCAAACTGTGGATCCCTTGCGGGCGACCAGGATTAGCTGCCGGCCCGATCCCGCGCTTCGCGCATCAGCAGCGCCGCCTCGGTGCGATTGCGGACGTTGAGCTTGGACAGCACACCGGTCATGTGATGCTTGACCGTTTTTTCCTGCAGTGCCAGCCGCAGCGCCACTTCCTTGTTGCTCAGCCCTTCCGCCACCAGCTGCAGGATCTCGGCCTCGCGTCCGGTGAGCTGACGCAGGCGGTCCGTCCTGCCGTTGCCCGGCTGCAGCGATTGCAGGTCCGAAAGCAGGCGGGCCGACAGGGTCGGCGACACATAGGTCTCGCCGGCCGCGACACCATGCAGGATTTCGGCCAGCATGCGCGAGCCGACCCCCTTCAGCACATAGCCGCGCACACCGGCGTTCAGCGCCCGCGCCACGTCAGCATTGGCCTCCGAGACCGTCAGCATGACGATCTTCTGTCCGGGATTGGCACCCAGTATGCCGGCCACCGACGCAAGACCGTCACCCGGCATGCTGATGTCGAGCAGCAGTATGTCGGGCTGCAAAGTCGAGGCGATGCGTTCGGCATCCTGCGCCGTGGCGCCCTGGGCCACCATGTCGAAGCCGCCGATCTCCGACAGGCTGCGGGTAACGCCTTCGCGAAACAGCGGATGGTCGTCGACAATGGCGACACGGATGGTACCGATCATGGTTGATCCTCGACAGCTAGCGTAATCATCAATCGTGTTCCCTGCGGCCCGGTCGTGGTCTCGAACTGGCCACCAATGCTTTCGATACGCTCCCTGATGCCGGCGAGCCCCAGGCCTTCTGCCCGCCTCGGGTCGAATCCGGGCCCGCCATCCGATACTTCAACGAAGAACTTGCCGCCTGTCATCCCGGCCTTCACCTCCTGATCCTTGCCCTGCCCATGACGGTAGGCGTTGTTCAGCCCCTCCTGGACGAAGCGATAGATGCTGATCTTCTCCGAAGCGCCCAGTTCGGGCAACTGCCTGGATAAGGTCAGCGCCACGGAACTGCGGGTCCTGCGTTGATGCTCGTCGACGGCAAGACGCAGAATGTCGCCGGCCGCGGCCGTTTCTATCTGCGGCAGGACGAGGCCGTTGCAGATGCCGCGGATTTCACGCATCGCGTCGTCCAGCGCCATGCGGATCATGGCAATCTCGGCGTTGCGGCTGTCGCTGGAGGCACCCTCGCCGGAAATGGCGGGGCTATCCACACGCAGCGCCGCCAGCGCGACGAGCTGAGCCGGCCCGTCATGAAGGTCGGCACCGATACGACGCAAGTATCGTTCGTTGAGCGCCGTGGCACGGCGCGACGCCTGCTGGACGCGCAGGCGCAGCGCCCGGTTTTGCGAGACCAGCGCCTGCAGCTCGGACACCTGGCCCTGCAGAACGCCGCGCTGCTTGTCGATGGTGCGGCTGCCACGTATGACGATCCCCGACAACAGCAGCAGCGCCGCCAGCGTGGCGCCGGCCACGATCAGCCAGCTTGACAGCAAGGCGGAAGCCAGAGCCGCCTGGAAATCGTCGGCGATCTCGTAGAATTCGGTGACGGCGACCACCTCGCCCGACCAGGGTTCGCGGACTGGATTGTAGATTTCCAGCAGCGGCACGCCCGCGGCCCTCTCCTCCTTGTCGTCCTCGTCGCCTAGCTCGTTGAACTCGGCGACGACATTCCCGGCGAAGGCGGCACGCAGATTGGCGCTCGGGCCGAACTGCCGGCCGATCAAGGCCGTGTCCTTCGAATACAGCACCGTGCCGTCCCGACGCCACAACTTGAAGGAAAACAGCCGTTTGCCGAGCGCACCTTGGCCGAGGGTCTCGTCAAGCGCCCGTTTGACGGTGTCATCGAGCTGATGGTTCGTGCGCAGATCGGGGAGCAGCGGAGCGATCACGCTGTCGACATAAAGGGCAGTCGTGGCCGCCGAATTGTGGAGCACGCTTTCGCGGATTTGCGCGGTGACCCAGAAGCCGACCACCAACATCACAGCAAGCAGCCCGAAGCCGCCGGCAATGATGAACTGCAGCGCCAGCGTAAGCCCGTTCCAGCGCCGCGACAAGGTTTCGAGAAATCGCACGACACGCTCCTCGCTCCCACCCGCAGGGGCAGGGTAGTGGCCGCGACTTTGGCGCTTCGGTCCTGCCGACACAAGAGCCTGGTCCCACGGCAGTTGCTTGACGTCCCGACGCGCTTGCGAAACAAGGCATGGACGACCGGCATCAATATCGAGGGGCAGGGTGAGTTTTTCGGGGTTACTTCAGCTCGGTCTTTCGACCGTGATCTTTCTGCTGGCGGCGGCGGCCGCCAAGCAATGGGGGATGGCGCCCAGCCTGGGCAAGATCGTGCTGACGCTTGCGCTCTATTCGCTGGGCAACCTGATCATGCTGCGGCTGATTCGCGAATTCGGCATGTCGGTGTCGTTCAGCCTGTCGGCCGTCATCCAGCTGGTATCGGTCAATCTGGTGGCGCTGATATTCTTCGGCGAGCGCATCAATACGCTGCAGGCGGCCGGCATCGTGCTGGCGATCGCCGCCGTGGCGCTGATCACGCTCGGGCCCTATGTGCAAGGGCGATGACCGGCACACCATGGTTGCGAAACGAGGTCCGATGAAGACTGCGGCAAAGGCTCTGCTGAGCCGGGTCGAATTCCCGGTGCTGCTGGCCGGCCTTGTGGTCGCCGCCGGCCTGTGGGGTTTCGTGGAGTTGATGGAGGTGGCACGGGCCACCACGCCGCACGCCTTCGACACTGAAATCATGCTTGCCTTCCGCCAGGCGGGCCAACCCGGTATCCCGATCGGCCCGCTATGGATGGAAGGGGCGATGCGCGACATCACCAGCCTCGGCAGCACCAGCGTGCTGGTGCTGATCACGGCGGCGACGATCATCTATCTGCTGTTGATCCACCGGCCCGGGACCGCGCTTCTCATCTTCGTCGCCGTGGCGGGCGGCCAGACGCTGTCGAGCCTGCTGAAGCTCGGCGTCGACCGGCCGCGGCCCGAGCTCGTCTCGCATCTGGTCAACGAGACCTCGCTTTCCTTCCCAAGCGGCCACGCGATGCTGTCGGCGGTGACCTATCTCACATTGGGCTCGCTTGCGGCGCGCTTCCTGCATGGCCGGACGACGAAGATCTATGTCCTGGCGCTCGCCGTGCTGACGACGGTGCTTGTCGGCATCAGCCGCATCTATCTCGGCGTCCACTGGCCGTCGGACGTGCTGGCCGGCTGGTGCGCGGGCTTTGCCTGGGCCATGCTGTGCTGGTTGGCTGCAAGGGTCCTGCAGCGGCGCAGGGTGGTGCGTGACGATGCCTGACGACGCCCGACCGGGAAGCGGTCAGATCAGCCGGTTGATCAAGTGTCCGCAGCCCGTTAGCAGAAGGGCCACCGATACCAGCCATGCCGATGTCGTCAATGTCTTGAAATGGTCGACCGCGTTATCCTCTGCCCCACATGGAACACCTTAGCTCTCAATGTTCGGGAAGTATCCGAAAAATGCTCGATAGCGATGATGATCAAGGGTCAAGCGTGCATCCTGATGCTTGAAACATCATTATGATCGTATTATACATCACATCCGCAGACTCAGACGGGGATCCCGGCCGATGATCACTGCCGCGCAGATGCGCGCCGCGAGGGCGCTGGCCGGCATCGATCAGAAGACGCTCGCCGAGCGCGCCGGCGTTTCGCTTCCCACCATCCAGCGCATGGAAGCGAGCGACGGCGTGGTCAGGGGCGTGGTCGATACGCTGATGAAGGTCATCCAGGCCCTCGACGAGGCCGGGGTGGAGCTGATCGGCGAGAATCAACCCAGTGAGCGCGGCGGCCGGGGCGTGCGCCTCAAGCCTGCCGTGCCGCCCAATCCGCAAGCTGAGCCGGCATAAGTCGCGACGGCGACCGCCGACAGTCCTGCCGACGATCCCGCCGCCTTTCAGGTGCGGAAGGCAGTCCATGGACGAGATCGGGCAGACACTCCACGAAACCGCGCGCAAACCGGCCCATGGGCCGGCAAAGCCGACTTTTTCCGAACTGTTCACACCGAAACTGGTGACGGTCTGGCGCGAAGGCTACAGGCTCGAACATCTCAGGGCCGATGCGATTGCCGGGCTGACCGTCGCCATCGTCGCCTTGCCGCTGTCGATGGCAATCGCCATCGCATCAGGGGTGACGCCGGAGCGCGGGCTCTATACATCCATCATCGGCGGCTTCATCATTTCGGCGTTCGGCGGCAGCCGTTTCCAGATCGGCGGCCCCGCGGGCGCCTTCATCGTGCTGGTGGCGGCGACGGTCGCGCGGGTCGGCGTGGACGGGCTGTTGCTGGCGACGATGATGGCCGGCATCTTCCTCATCGCCATCGGGTACCTGCGGCTCGGCACCTACATAAAGTTCATTCCCTATCCGGTGACGGTCGGCTTTACCGCCGGTATCGCCGTCATCATCTTCTCGGGCCAGATCGTCGAATTGTTCGGGCTGAAGCTCGCCGGCAAGGAGCCAGGTCCGCTGGTGCCGAAGTTGACGGCGATCGGCGAGGCGGCCGGCACGATCAATCTCGCGGCGACCGTCGTGGCGGTGCTGACAATCGCAACCATCGCTTTCCTGAAGCGCTGGCGACCGAAATGGCCGGCGATGTTGATCGCCATCGGGCTGGCGTCGCTCGCGGTGGCGCTGTTTGCGCTGCCGGCCGAGACGATCGGCACGCGCTTTGGCGGCATCCCGCGCAGCCTGCAATGGCCGGCGCTTCCCCCTGTCAGCCTCGACAGGATGATCGACGTGCTGCCGGACGCCATCGCCTTCGCGTTGCTGGGCGCCATCGAGTCCTTGCTGTCGGCCGTCGTCGCCGACGGCATGACCGGCCGCCGGCACCGTTCCAACTGCGAACTGGTGGCGCAAGGCTTCGCCAACATCGCCTCGGCCCTGTTCGGCGGCATCTGCACCACCGGCACCATTGCCCGTACCGCCACCAATGTGCGGGCCGGCGCGCACGGGCCGGTTTCGGGCATGATCCACTCCATGATCCTGCTCGTCCTGATGCTGGTGGCAGCGCCGCTCGCCAGCTACATTCCGCTCTCCGCCCTCGCCGGCGTGCTGGCGGTGGTGTGCTGGAACATGTTCGAGAAGCAGGCCTTCGCCACGCTGCTGCGCGCCTCGCGCGGCGATGCCCTGGTGCTGATGGCCACCTTCCTGATCGTGGTCTTCCGCGACTTGACCGAAGGCATCGTCGTCGGCTTCGCGCTGGGCTCGATCCTGTTCATCGACCGCATGGCGAAATCCATCGCTGTCGAGGCCGACCAGACGCTGGTGCCGGAGGACGTCGCCGACCGCGAGAGCGTCTATGATTCCAGGGACGCGACCAACGCCGACACCGTCGTCTACCGCATCTCCGGCGCATTCTTCTTCGGCGCCGCTTCGACCGTCGGCGCGGTGCTCGACCGCATCGCCGACCAGCGCAAGAACTTCATCCTCGACTGCTCGGCGGTGCCGTTCTTCGATTCGACCGCGGCCAATGTCATCGAGGGTGCGGCGCACAAGGCCAGGCGCGCCGGCGTGCGCTTTGTCATATCGGGCGCTTCGCCGCAGACCAGGCGCACGCTGATCAACCACGGCCTCAAGCGCCCGCTGGTGACCTACGCCGCCTCGATCCAGGCCGCGCGGGCGCAGTTGGAAGGGAAGAGGGCAGCGCAGTAGGTTGCATTCTGCTTCCTTCCAACGCGCCGGGAAGCGCCTCTCATGGGTTGAGCGATCGCGAACCGCTGACGAAGGGACTTCCCCGGATATAAAATCGCAACAGGCGGTCGGCATCCTTCGAAATGCCGATCCGAACGCCCTGCCCGATTTCGCCGGGGTCGCGGCCATCGCTTGCGAGCCATAGAGGGCCTTCCCGGCAAAGATCGAGCCCGTCGAGCGAACGGTCGATCCGCAACGCCATGGCGAGCCTTCCCGGTCCTCGCGCCAGGTCACGCAGGCGCTCGATGCCGCGATTGAGCCGCATGATCGGAATGCCGTCGAGCGGCTCGAGTGCCCTGATCAGGACGCCGGTTCCGATTCCGGGCACTTCGCTCGAGACGTTCAGCATGTATGAGATGCCGTAGGCGAGATAGACATAGGCATGCCCGCGCTCGAGGAACAGCGAGCGGTTGCGCGGCGTCATTCCCCGGTAGCCGTGGCCGGCAGCATCGCCGGCGACATACGCCTCGGTCTCGACGATGCGGCCGCTGGCAATGCCTTCGGGCAATTCCCGCACCACGATCTTGCCGATGAGATAGCGCGCGAGAACGGCCGTATCGTGCGGCAGTTCCGAACGGGCGAGCGGGCTGCGGACGACCATCCTCATGGCGGCTGGTTTTAGATCCGCCCGTGTGGCAAAGGCTCTCGTCACCTCGCCGCCAATTCCTCCGCAGGCGGAGCGCCGGCAAGATGGTCGCGCGCCTTTCGGGCCAGCTTCTTCGTCGAGCGCCTGGGACTGTCGCCGAACAGTTCGGCCGCCTCGGCAAGGCAGGATTTCCTCAGGCTCTTTTCGGAATGCTTCAGGAGTTTGCCAAGGAGTTTCGTATCGCCGGGCGGCCCAAGCGGCTCGCCGCCGGCATCCAGCATCGCGCGCATGACGAAGACGTCGTGCAGTTCGCCGAGTTGCTCTGCAAGCTTGTCGACCGCCTTGCGACGAGCCTTGATTGGCGTTGGCCACAGGCGGCCGAGCAGCGACAGATGCATGCTATGGGTCTTGGCCGCCTTGCGCAGATCATGGAAATCCTCGGCCTCGCCGCTCGAGCCCGCCTTGTCCAGCGCTTTGCGTGCGCGCCGCAATATGGTGCGGGCGCCCTCGGCCAGAATGTCGGCGGCCTGCTCCGGCTGGTCCGGCAAGGACAGCCTGTCGACCCGTTCGAGGCCCTCCTGGCAGGCGGCGATGGCAGCTTTTATGGCCGCATCGAGACCGGCGCCGGCATGAAGCGCGTGCTGGCGCATCACCAGGCGATCGCGGGCGGGGCTGAGGCCGTCACCGGCGCTTTGCCCCGGAAAGGCGTCGGCCAGACGGTCGATCGTCTCGATCAAGGCGGTCGCCTCGCGCGGTCCGGCGAGCAATGCCGAGACCTGCCTGTAACACTCATTCTCCGTGCGGCAGAATGTTTCGTCACCGGAACGAACCAGACGCAACAAGGCGCGCACGCTCTTCAGCCGTTTGCGGCATTTGTGCAGTCCCTGTTCCGGCCTGTCACGCGCCGTGTCGAGATGAGTAAGCGCCTTGCCGATTTCCTCGGCCAGGATTCGCCTGACTTCGCCGGTCAGCGGCAGGCGCGGATCGATGCGAAAACTCATGCGGCGATCTCCGGAATCCCCCCGAGGGCGAGCGACGCGTTATAGAATTTCTGTTCGCCAGTCACTTCGCGGCCGAGCCAGTCTGGCAGCATTTCGTCCGGAACATCGTCCGGTGTCTCGAGTTCGGCCATCACAAGCCCCGCCAGCGCGCCGCCAAAGACATCGACTTCATAGAGATAGCCGCCATGCCTAACATGATGACGTGTCTTCTCGATGACACGCCCGATGGCGAAGCCGAGCATCTCCACGGCGTCGGCCAGCGGAATGGGATATTCGAATTCGTCGCGCTCGCGCGCCGTGCTGCCGAATTTGAGCGTCAGCCTGGCCGAGGCGCCGTTGCTGATGCGCACGCGCACCGTGCGTCCCGGCGCGGCGGCGAGATAGAACTGGAGAATGCGGATGTCCGCCTCGACCAGATCCCGCCATGCCGTGCCGGAGACCAGGAACTTGCGCTCGACTTCCTTGCCCATGGCCGCGCACTAAAGCCCGCGCGAGCCGGCATGGCAAGCCATGTCCGGGACGGGATTTGACTTAATCAATCGATTGATTAAAGTATGCCGCATGATCAAGCCGCCCGAAGCCCGAACTCCTCGCCGCGAGCCGCCCGCTGCGGAGATGACGCGTGAAGCCCTGGTCCGCGCGGCGCTCAAGCTGTTCGGAAGACAAGGCTTCGACGGCACCTCCACGCGCGAGATCGCGGCGGAGGCCAAGGCCAATATCGGTTCCATCGCCTACCACTTCGGCAGCAAGGAGGGGCTGCGCCTCGCCGCCGCCGACCATATCGTGGACACCATACAAGCGGTCGCCGGCCAGGCACTCGGCGAGGCGCGGGCGCCGGCAACCCCGAACCCCGATACGGCGCGGGCACAGCTGTTCGCGGCGCTGGAGCGGATGGTGGCATTCGTCGTGGCGCAGCCGCAAGCCGGTGAGATCGTGCAGTTCGTGCTGCGCGAGCTCTCGCATCCGACCGCGGCGCTCGACCGCATCTATGACGGCGTGTTCGAGCCGACGCATCGGCGCCTGTGCCTACTCTGGGAACAGGCGACCGGCGAGGCGGCCGAGAGCGAGGCGACCCGGCTCACCGTGTTCACGCTGATCGGACAGGTCCTCTATTTCCGCATCGGCCGCGAGGCGGTCATGCGCCGCATGGGCTGGCGCGAGATCGGCACCGCCGAGGCCGCCAAGGTGGCGGCCGTCACATCGGACAACCTCGGCGCCATACTGGCCGCCCGGAAGGGATCGAGACGATGAGCTTTCTTTGTTCGCTGCCGCTTGCCGCTCAGCTCTTCGGCGCCTGCGCACCGGCTTCGCCGCTGGCCGTCGGCTATGTCGAAGGCGACTATGTGCTGCTGGCGCCGATCGAGGTGGCGCAGGTCGAGACCGTCGCCGTCAAGCGCGGCGATCGCGTCACATCGGGCACCACGATCGTGACGCTGGAAAACGCCGACGCGAAAATCGCGGTCGCACAGGCCACGGCAAGTCTCGCCCAGGCGCAGGCGCAGCTTGCCGATCTGCAAGTGGGCAAGCGGCCGGAAGAAATCGCCGCCCTCAAGGCCCAGGTCGACATGGCCAAGGCGCAGGCTGACGATGCCAGACGCAAATACGACCGCGCCGCCGACCTTTTCAAGCGCGGCACCGGCACGCAGGCCGACTACGACACCGCATCGGCCACGCTGGAGACGGCCAATGCGCAGGTCGGACAGGCGCAGGCCAATCTCGCCGCCGGCGGCCTGCCGGCGCGTCCCGAGACGATCAAGGCCGCTGAAAGTCAGGTCAAGCAGGCGCAGGCCGCGCTCGACCAAGCGGCGTGGCGGCTGTCCAAGCGCACCCTGGCGGCCCCTTCTCCGGGCCGCGTCAACGACGTCATCCGCAATCCGGGCGACACGGCAGGTCCGACCGCACCCGTCATCTCCGTGCTGCCCGACGGCGCGGTGAAGCTCAGCGTCTATATACCGGAAGCCGCCTTCTCCTCGGTCAAGGTCGGCACCTTGCTTCGCGTCCATTGCGACGGCTGCGGCCCGGATGTGAAGGCGCGCGTCAGCTATGTCTCGCCCGATCCGGAGTTCACCCCGCCGGTGATCTATTCGCTGGAGAACCGGCAGAAGCTGGTCTACCTCGTCGAGGCGCGGCCGGAGGGCAGCGCCGGCGCCTTGCAGCCGGGCCAGATCGTCGACGTCGAGCTGGCGGTTTCAGGGAAATGAACGTCATCGACGTGCACGGCCTGGTCAAGCGCTTCGGCGACAAGACCGTCGTCGACCATGTCACGATGGCGGTGGCGGAAGGCGAGATCGTCGGCTTCCTCGGCCCCAACGGCTCGGGCAAGACCACCACCATCCGCATCATGTGCGGCCTGCTGACCCCGGACGAGGGCGAAGGCACGGTGCTGGGTTTCGACATCCTCACCGACAGCCTGCGCATCAAGCGCGAGGTCGGCTACATGACGCAGAAATTCTCGTTCTACGAGGATCTGACGATCGGCGAGAACCTCGAATTCGTGGCGCGGCTCTACCGGCTGAGGCCGGTCGAGGCGCATGTCGCCAGGACCCTGGAGGAACTCGGCCTGACGACACGCCGCAACCAGCTCGCCGGTACGCTGTCGGGCGGCTGGAAGCAGCGGCTGGCGCTGGCCGCTTGCATCATGCACAAGCCCAAGCTGCTTCTGCTCGACGAGCCGACGGCCGGCGTCGACCCCAAGGCGCGGCGCGAGTTCTGGGACGAGATCCACCGGCTGGCCAACGGCGGGCTGACCGTGCTGGTCTCCACGCACTATATGGACGAGGCCGAGCGCTGCCACCGCATCAGCTATATCTCCTACGGCAAGATGCTGGCGACGGGCACCGTCGCCGAGGTAGTCAGGAATGCCGGCTTGACCACTTTCGTCCTGCAGGGCCCGCGCCTCGACCAGGTGGCGCAAGCGCTTGAGGGTCGGCCGGGCGTTGACCAGGTGGCGCCGTTCGGCGCGACGCTGCATGTCGTGGGGGCCGACAGGAAGAAGCTGGAGGCGGCGCTGGCCGATGTCGAGAAGGAACACAAGGGCGTGACGGTGGCGCCGGGCGAAACCAGCCTCGAGGACGTCTTCATCCAGTTCATGTCCGGCTCGAAGGACAACATGGCATGAACGCGGTCTTCTCCTTCGCCCGGCTCGGCGCGCTGCTGATCAAGGAGTTCATCCAGATGCGCCGCGACCGCATCACCTTCGCCATGATGCTGGGCGTGCCGCTGATCCAGCTGGTGCTGTTCGGCTACGCCATCAACAACGACCCGAAGAGCCTGCCGGCGGCACTCGTGGCAACGAGCAGCGATCCCTATACGCGCGCCATGGTCTCGGCCCTGCAGACCACCGGCTACTACCGTTTCGACCATGTGGCGCAAAGTGCCGAGGAGGCCGAATTCCTGATGGCGCGCGGCGACGTCGCCTTCGTCGTCACCATTCCGGCCGATTTCGCGCGGCGGGTGGAGCGCGGCGACAATCCGCAGATCCTGATCGAGGCCGACGCCACCGACCCGGCGGTGGCCAGCGGCGCCATCTCGACGCTCAGCACCGTCGCCGGCCAGGCGTTGCTCAGAGCGCAAGGCATGCAGGAGGCCGCCGCCGAGGCCGCCCGGGGCCAGCTCGATGTGGTCGTGCACCGGCGCTACAATCCGGAGGGCATCTCGCAATACAACATCGTCCCCGGCCTGCTCGGCGTCATCCTGCAGATGACGATGGTGATGATGACCTCGATCGCGCTGACGCGCGAGACAGAGCGCGGCACGATGGAGAACCTGCTCGCCATGCCGTCGAGCCCGCTCGAGATCATGCTGGGCAAGGTGCTGCCCTATCTGGCGGTCGGCGCGGTTCAGGTCGTGGTGGTGCTGGCGGCGTCGAAGCTTCTGTTCGCCATCCCCTTCACGGGGTCGATGACGCTGCTGTTGTCGGCGGTGCTGGTGTTCGTGCTGTCCCTGGTGCTGCTCGGCTACACGATCTCGACCGTCGCGCGCACGCAGATGCAGGCGTTGCAGCTCACCTTCTTCTTCTTCCTGCCGTCGATCATGCTTTCAGGTTTCATGTTTCCCTATCGCGGCATGCCGGGCTGGGCGCAGATCTTTGGCGAGATCTTTCCCCTCACGCATTTCCTGCGCATTACCCGTGCCGTCATGCTGAAGGGCGCGCAGCTGCCGGCGGTGGCCGTGGAGATCGGCTGGCTGGTGGTGTTCGTGGCGCTGTTTGCCGGCGTCGCCCTTGTCCGCTTCCGCCGCACGCTGGACTGAAAACAGCCCTTGGGGCGGTCCAGGGTTCCATCGAACCCTGGACCCTCCCGTTGGAACCATGCTTCTGCCCCGGCGTTGTCGATCAGCCTCGCCGCTGCCACTTGCGGGCCAAGACGGCCCCCTCAGTGCAAGCGAAGCCTTTGGCATCTCGAAGTCCGGCCGGATCATCCGGCGGCATGCGAAATGCCATCAAAACAACGAGATAGAGCACAGACTTGCAAGTGTATCGCGCTCTATCGACCAGCAATGGAGGCAATGATGAGACTGTATCTTTCCGCCACCGCGGCCGGGCTTCTGCTTGCGGCCGGCATCGGTGCCGCCGCCGCTCAGGACGTGATCATCGAGCCGCAGCAGGAGACCGTTATCCGCGAATATGTGCACAAGAAGCCGATCGCCTCGGTCGACCTGCTGGGCGTCCAGCTGGCCATCGGCTCAACCTTGCCGGACACTGTGGAGCTGCATGCGATCGATGTTCCTGATGTGCAGTACCGCTATGTCGTCGTCAACGGTCAAACCGTCCTCGTCGATCCCGGAACCCGTCGCATCGTGAAGGTCATCGACTGACGGCACTGGGGCAATTCCAGGAAAAGTGCGCAGCGGTTTCCATCCGGAATTGCGAAACAACAAAGACTGCCCGCCCTGCCATGCGGGGCGGGCGTCAGGCGGCAGCAGCCATGATCTTGGCATAGGCGTCGAAATCGACATTGCCGCCAGAGAGCACCACGGCCACGCATTTGCCGGCCAAGTCGATCCTGCCCGACGAGAGCGCCGCCAGCCCGACGCAGCCGCCGGGCTCCACGACCAGCTTGAGATGGGCCATGGCGTCGCGCATGGCCTGCTTCGTCGCCTCCTCCGAGACGGCAATGCCGCCGGCCAGCGTCCTGCGATTGATCTCGAAGGTGAGCGCGCCCGGCTCGGCGACGAGAAGCGCGTCGCAGATCGAGGTGTGGCCGGGCTCGTTCGCTACCCTGGCGCCCTTGGCCAGCGACCGGCTGGTGTCGTCGAAAAATTCCGGCTCTGCCGCCCAGACGGCGGTGGCGGGCGAACCGTCCTTGACCGCGATCGAAATCCCGCTGCTCAGCCCGCCGCCGCCACAGGGAACGATGACGGCGTCGAGGCTCACGCCAAGCGCCTTGGCCTGACGCAGCAATTCGAGGCCGATCGTGCCCTGGCCGGCGATGATGGCGGGATCGTCATAGGGCGGCACCAGGACCATGCCCTTCTCCACGTAAGGCCGAACCACGGCCACGCGGTCTTCGCGGACGCGATCAAAGGCGACCACTTCGGCGCCCATCTTGCGGACATTGCCGATCTTCATGGCCGGCGCATCCGACGGCATGGCGATGACCGCCCTGACGCCGAACATGGCGGCGGAAGCGGCAACGCCTTGCGCATGATTGCCCGAGGAAAAGGCGACCACGCCGCGGCCGCGCTCCTCGGCCGATAGCGAGGACAGCTTGTTGTAGGCGCCGCGGAACTTGAACGAGCCGGTGCGCTGCAGCGTTTCCGGCTTGAACAGGATGCGGCCGCCGAAGCGGCTGTTGAGCCCGGGCGATTCGATCAGTGGCGTCTCGACGATAAGGCCGGAGAGCCGGGCGGCGGCGGCGTGGATATCGGCGATGCCGGGAGGCGTGGTCATGGCGGATCCTGTAGATGTGGTCCGGCCATGGTGCACGCAAAGGGCCGCGCGAGGCCAACAAAAAAATGTAACCGTCACAAGGTTTGGAGTCACGACGGCCGGCAGTGCTGGCCGTCACCTGCCTGCCGGTCCGTCCAGTTCAACCCTCACCCCAACAACGTCCGCTTCCGTTTGTTGCCGCCGGCCTTGCGCCAGGCATTGAAGCGGTGGGTGGCGGCGGCGAAGGAAATCTTCATCTGCTGGGAGACCGAATAGCGCGACTTGCCTTCGTCGAACATGCGATAGCAGCACTCGACGCCTTCCTCGGTCAGCTTGCCGTCGGGGGTCTTGTTGTGAGGGTTGGCGGGGTCGAATTTCTCGACCTGCTGCTCGACCAGGCCCTTCAGGCGCTGCAGGTCGGCCTCGATGCTGGCGATGAGATCGAGCACGGGTTTCGGGTCGAAGTGATGGGCGTGCGGCTTTGCAGTCATCGGCGGCTTCCTCGATTGTTGGCTTGAGTTCGGTCATATAAGTGAACATTTACCGATAATGAAGGGCCTGCGCCGAATGGCCGCTTCAACAAATCTTGACTGCCGCCCAGACGCACGATTGACCGATGCGGCAGCAAACCTTAGTTTAGAACAATTCTAAACTAGGGTGATTTCCTCATGCTTTCCCGTGTTTTCGGCTTCGGCCGCCGTCCCTTCGAATCGCTCTCCGAACAGGAGATCCTGGCATTGGCCATTTCGTCCGAGGAAGATGACGGGCGCATCTACCGCGCCTATGCCGACGGGCTGGCCGAGAGCTTTCCGCAATCGGCGAAAGTGTTCGAGGAGATGGCTGAGGAAGAGGATGGCCATCGCGACTCGCTGATCGAACTTCATCGCAAGCGCTTCGGCGAGCGCATTCCGCTGATCCGGCGCGAACATGTGAAGGGCTATTACGAGCGAAAGCCCGACTGGCTGGTCAGACCGCTTGGCATCGAGCATGTGCGCAGCCAGGCCGAGGCGATGGAGCGGCAGGCTTACCTGTTCTACGTGGAGGCGGCCAAGCGTACCACCGACGCCTCGACACGAAAACTGCTCAACGATCTGGCGGTGGCGGAGCAGGGGCACGAGACGCTGGCGCAGCGCCTGGAGCAGAAGCATGTGCCGGGCGACGTGAAGGACGAGGAAGCGGCGGCCGAGCAGCGCCAGTTCATCCTGACCTATGTTCAGCCGGGACTGGCTGGCTTGATGGACGGATCGGTGTCGACGCTGGCGCCGATTTTCGCCGCGGCGTTTGCCACGCATGATACATCGCAGACCTTTCTTGTCGGGCTTGCCGCCTCGATCGGCGCCGGCATATCGATGGGCTTCACCGAAGTCGCTTCCGATGATGGCAAGCTCTCGGGCCGCGGCTCGCCGGTAAAGCGCGGCATCACCACCGGTGTCATGACAGCGGCCGGTGGCCTTGGCCACGCATTGCCCTACCTGATCCCGCATTTTTGGACGGCGACAGCGGTTGCCGCCGTGGTGGTGTTCTTCGAACTCTGGGCAATCGCTTTCGTCCAGAACCGTTACATGCAGACACCCTTCCTGCGCGCCGCCTTCCAGGTGGTGCTCGGCGGTGCGCTGGTGTTCGCGGCAGGCGTGCTGATCGGCAACGCATAACGCCATTTCCCTTCTCCTCCTCCTGCGGAGAAGGGAAAGGTATTACCCGTTCACGGCCCGGCTATCGACCGGCGCCTGTTGCCTTTCACTCAACCCATAATCACGCACGACGTGCGCGATGCGCAGGCGGTAGCCGGCAAAGATGCCGCCGCGCCCGGCCTGCTGCGCCTGCCGGTGTTCTTGCGTGTTGCGCCAGGCCTTCACCGCTTCCTCGTCGCGCCAGAACGATAGTGACAGGATGCGGTCCGGATTGGCGAGGCTCTGGAAGCGCTCGACCGAGATGAAGCCGTCGATGCCTTCAAGCAGCGGCCGCAACTGGGCGGCGATGCCCAGATAGGCATCGCGCCTGCCTGCGGCCGGCTCGACCTCGAAGATGACGGCGATCACGGCAGCACCAGCTTCGCGTGCGGGCCGGACGCCAGTTTCAGGAACATGCGATCCTCCTTGAGGATGAATTTTTCACGGCGGGCGAATTCGTAGTTTGCCTTGCCAGCCGGGTCGGCGGCAAGCCGGGTCCTATAGGCTTCGTAGGCGGCCAGGCTTTCTATGTTGTAGGCGGCATAGGCGGTCGTGGCCGAGCCTTCATGCGGCGCGTAGTAGCCGATCAGGTCGGCGCCGCAGCGCGGAATGGCCTGGCCCCAGTTACGGGCATATTCCTCGAACGCGGCCTTGCCGAACGGATCGATCTCGTAGCGGATGAAGCAGGTGATGGTCATTTCGGTCTCCCTGAGTTGGCGCACAGATAATTCGATCTCTGTCGAAACGTCGCCTACGCCGTTGTGCTAAGCGGTTTCCTGTCAGGAGCATCGTCAGCGCTCCTTGAGCTGAGCGAAGGATAGTGATTATCTGGCGAGAATGCTTCGATAGGGATGAAACTATGCGTGAAGGACCCGATATTGCCCGCATCGCCAGCCTGATCGGCGACCCGGCCCGCGCCAACATGCTCAACGCACTGATGGGCGGCACGGCGCTGACCGCGAGCGAACTGGCGCTCGAGGCCGGCGTATCGATGCCGACCGCCTCCTCGCATCTGTCGAAACTGATGGAAGGCGGGCTGCTGACCGTGGCAAGCCAGGGCCGGCATCGCTATTACGGGCTCGCCGGGCCGCAGGTGGCTGAAATGATCGAAGCCATCGCCGGCGTCGCCGAAGCCATCGGCCCCAAGCGCGTGCGGCCGGGCCCGCGCGACGGAGCGATGCGCGTGGCGCGCGTCTGCTACGATCATCTTGCCGGCGAGCAGGCGGTGGCGATGCTCGACCGTCTCATCGACCGGCGGCTGCTGCTGCGAGACCGCGGCGAAATCCGGTTGGCGCCTTCGGCCGCCTCGCATTTCGCGGCGATGGGCATCGATGTGGAGGCAAAGGCCCGGCGGCCGGTGTGTCGCGCCTGCCTCGACTGGAGCGTACGGCGCTCGCATCTCGCCGGCACGCTGGGCGCCGCCATCCTCGACAAGATCCTCACCGAGAAATGGGCGCGCCGGGAGAAGGACAGCCGCGCCGTGATTTTTTCGCCGCCCGGCAAACAGGCGTTCGAGAAGGTGTTTTTGGCTTGAGGCGTCGACGCTGTCGCCAGCATCGATTCGCCGGCGGGACAGGCACGAAGGATCGCTGCGCTTCAGAGGCGGCCAGAATTACCCCCGCTTCAACACCTTCCCCTTCTTGAAGAAATCCTTCCACGGATCGGCTTCCGCGAGCTGCTTCAGTGTCGTCTTGTCGCCGATGGGGAATGCGTTCGGCGGCAGGCCGGCCTCGATCTCGGCCCAGGTCACCGGCATCGACACCGTGGCACCCTTCTTGGCCCGCGACGAGTAGGGCGCGACCGTGGTCGCGCCGCTGCCATTGCGCAGATAGTCGACGAATATCTTGCCGGTGCGCGCCTTCTTCGACAGCGTCGCGGTGTAGCGGTCGGGCGCGCCCTGTTCCAGCGCGCGCGCGAAATCATGGGCGAAGCCTTTCACCTCCTCCCAGTTGGCCGACGGTTTCAGCGGCACGACGACATGAAAGCCCTTGCCGCCCGATGTCTTGACGAAATTGGGCAGCGACAGCTCGTCGAGCTTGCCCCTTATGTCGAGCGCCGCCGCCCGCACCGCCTTCACGTCGACCCCTTCATCGGGATCGAGATCGAAGACGATCTGGTCGGGACGTTCCAGATCGTCGATGGTGCAACCCCAGATGTGGATCTCGACCACGCCGAGCTGGACAAGAGCTGCGATGCCGTCGAAGTCACGGATGAACAGGATTTCCTCGCCATCCGTGGGATCCCTCGTCTTCTCGATCTTGTCATGCATGCCGGGCGAGGCATGCTTCTGGAAGAAGCGCTGGCCGCCGACACCATCAGGGGCCCTGACCAAGCTGAGCGGGCGGTTGACCACGAATTGTTTCATGCGCGGCCACACCAGCGCGTAATGGTCCAGCAGCCCCTGCTTGGATATCTTTTCGTCGGGCCACAGGAGCTTGTCCGGATGGGACAGCTTCACCGTGGTGGTTGCCCTTGCCGGCGTTGCGCCGCCTGACGCCGGCTTGGCCCGGGCCGTGCTCTTGCCTGTCGGTGTCTTCGGCTTTTCCTGCACGACTTCCTCCGCCGGCTTGTCTTCGCGCAGCCCCTGGAACGAGGCGTGGCGTACTATACGGTCGGAGGTCCAACTGCGGAACTCCACTTCGCCGACAAGCTCCGGCTTCACCCAGACCAGGCCCTTGCCCCTCGGCACGGCCTTGTCGAAGGGCGACGACTTCGTTTGCAGAGCATCGAGCTTCTTCTTCAGGGCATTGGCGCCGCCGGTCGAGAAGCCGGTGCCGACCCGGCCGGCATAGTGTAGCTTGCCGGCCTCGAAATAGCCGAGCAGCAGCGAACGCAGCCCGCGCCCGGTCTTGTCGGACGGCAGGTAGCCGGCGATGACGAACTCCTGTCGCAGCGTGCATTTCGACTTCACCCAGGACGGCCCGCGACCGCTGCGGTAGACCGCGTCGGCGCGCTTGGAGACGACGCCTTCCAGTCCCATGCGACAGGCATGCTCGAGCATCACCTTGCCGGGCTCGGCGAAATGGTCGCTGAAGCGGACCGCCGACTCCTCCGGCTGGCCGGCCAGCAATTCCTGCAAGGCCTGCTTGCGCTCGACCAGCGGCTCGCGGCGCAGGTCCCGCCCATTCAGCCGCATCAAGTCGAAGACGTAGTAGATGAAGCGGTCCGTGCGCTTCGCCGACAGGTCCGCCTGCAAAAGCGCGAAGGAAGAGACGCCGCTGTCGGCCAGCACCACGATCTCGCCGTCGATGATGGCGTTGGTGCATTTCAATCCGGCGAGTTCGGCGACGATCGCGTCGCCGAACTTCTTCGTCCAGTCGAGGCCGGTGCGGGTGAGCAGCCGCACGTCCGTGCCGGCGATCTGCGCCTGCATGCGATAGCCGTCGAACTTGACCTCGTGCAGCCAGTCCTCGCCCGGCGGCGCTTCCCGCTCGAGCGTGGCCAGTTGCGGCTCGATGAAGTCGAGGCGCTTTGCGTGTCCGGCCGTCGCCTTGGTGGCCGCAGGCTTGTTGGAATGCCAGACTTTCGCCTTTTCCCCTTTCGCGGCCTTGCCCGCCCCGACCTCCTCGATCGTCAGGCCCGACTTCACCGATTTCGGCGCTTCCTCCAGGATATCCTCGCCCGGCCGCGCCGCGCCATCGTCCGATTTGATCAGCAGCCAGTTGTCGCGCTTCTCGCCGGGGCGCGGTCTCAGCCGCACCAGGTGCCAGCGGCCGTGCAGCTTGTGGCCGTTAAGCTCGAAATTGAGATGGCCCTTCTTCATCGCCTTGGCCGGATCGCCCTCGGGCACCCATGTGCCCTCGTCCCAGACGATGACAGAGCCGGCGCCGTATTCGCCCTTGGGAATGGTGCCCTCGAACGGCGCATAATCGATCGGATGGTCCTCGACATGCACGGCCAGCCGTTTCTCGTGCGGATCGAGGCTCGGGCCGCGCGTTACCGCCCAGCTCCACAGCACGCCGGCATGTTCGAGGCGCAGGTCGTAATGCAGCCGGGTCGCGGCGTGCTTGTGGATGACGAAGATGCCGCCGGCGTCGCTCTTCTTGCCGCGGGCGACCTTGCCTGGGGGTTCGGCGGTTTTCCTGAAATCGCGCTTGGCATGATATTGTTCGAGGCTAGCCATCGCTTCGTGTCCTCACGCCGATTTGCGCTTGGGCGCGGCTTCTTTCGGCTTGCCGCGCTTGGCCGCCGGCTTGGCTTTCGCCGAGGCCTTGCCGCGACGTTCGCCCGATCCGCCATCCGACGAAAGGCTCTTCTTCAGCGCATCGAAGAGATTGACGACATTGGACGGCTTGGGCGCCGCCTTGGCCTTCGGCGCCTTGCGGCCCGCCTTCTTGGCGCGGATCAGTTCGAGCAGCGCATCCTCGTATTTGTCCTCGAATTTCGAGGGATCGAACTTCGCTTTCTTCTTGTCGATGATGAGCTCGGCCAGATCGGTCATCTCCTGATCCGTCTTCACCGCTCCGATGTCGTCGAAGACGGTGTCCGGCTGGCGTACCGTGTTGTCGTAGCGCAAGGTCGTCAGCACCATGCCCTTGCCAAGCGGTTCGATGACCACGGGACGTTCGCGCCGATAGAGCACGATGCGCGCCAGACCCGCCATCTTCTTGCCGGCCATCGCGTCGCGGATGACGGCGAAAGCGTCCTGCGAGACCTTGTCGGCCGGCGCGACGTAATAGGGCGTATCGAGATAGATCTGTTCGATGGAGGATTTGTCGACGAAGCCGTCGAGGTTCATCGTGTGCGAGGACTCGATCTGGATGGCCTCGATCTCGTCCTCTTCGATGTGGATGAAATTGCCATCGTCGTCCTCGTAGCCCTTGATCTCGTCGCCATCCTCAAGCGGCTTGCCGGTTTCGGCGTCGACATAGATCCGCTTCACCGTGTTGCCGGTCTCGCGGTTGAGGATGCGAAAAGAGACCTTCTCGGCATGGGTGACGACATTGGTCAGTTCGATGGCGCAGGTGACCAGCGAAAGCTTCAGATAGCCTCTCCAGGCGGGACGCGGCGCCATGATGATTTCCTGTAGAGAAAGATCAGGCTGGAACGGGCGACGACCCCAACGGTTCCAATCAGGTCTGCCAAGGCCGGCGCGATTGCCGCCGGCCCCGGCTTTCAGCCCCTATTCGGCGGCCTGCAGGTTGATCTTGCTTTCCGCTATTTCGGTCAGCTTGCGATCCGTCGCCTGCTCTTCCTTGAGGTTCTTGGCCAGCACGTTGGCGCAGTCGCTGCGGCCAAGCTGCTTGGCCCAGGCGATCAAGGTGCCATAGCGGGTCATCTCATAGTGCTCGACCGCTTGCGCCGAGGCGATCAGCGCCGCGTCCAGCACCTCCTTGTCGTCGACGTCGCCGCTGACGTCGTCGGCTTCCTCGAGGATGCCGTCTATGGCAGGGCAGTTGACCTCCTTGGCCTTGACGCCGTGCAGTTCGAACACCTGCTCGACGCGCTCGACATGGCCCTTGGTCTGCTCGAGATGTTTCTCGAAGCCGGCCTTCAGCTGCGGATCCGTCGCCTTGTCTATCATCTTCGGCAATGCCTTCTCGATCTGCTTTTCGGCATAATAGATGTCGCGCAGCGTGTGCACGAAGAGATCGTCCAGGGTTTTGATGTCCTTCGAAAAGAAGCCCATGATTGCGGCCCTTCCTTTGCTCTTGCGGTTGCGGGTTAGCGTGGGGCCGCAGGTCGGCGGCCCCATGGGCCGGCCATGCCGGCACGAAGAATCAACGTCTCGTTCCGGGCGGGGTTCCGGACTTGCGGCGGCGAGCAAGGAAATTCTCCCGCCAGGGCGAAAGCTGAAACGCAATCGCACCCAGGCGACATTCAAACGAAACATATGTGATGCAAAAGTCACACACGACGAAATGGCGACAAAAGGCGTGGAAAGACCCCGAATCAGCCGCATTCCGGCCATGAAGCGACGGGTTTTCGACCAGAAATTAACATCGCGTTCACCGACTATTCACGCCTCGACGCTATGATTTCCGCAATTCGGAAGGGACACCCGAAAGTCGGGACAGGGACCAAGTAAAATGAACTTCCTCACGCACCTCATCGGCTATGCCGCAGCCATCCGCGAATTCGTCGCGCCGACCTATCGGCCCGAGCGCTACTACATGCGCGGGCCAGGTCCGGCCTGCGCTCGTCGCGGCACCTCGCTGGGCGCGCACTGACCATGACTTTCGAGAGCCGACACAACAGCCGCATCTGCAGGCCGGACGCCGAGTCGCGCGCCACCACCTATCGCGCCGAGCGCCCGGCCTTCGCCGATCGGCGGCGCGCGACATCGTCGCGGCTTTGAGACCGCCTTCGCCGGCTTAATGTCTCAGGACACGAGCCGCCGAGGCCCGCGTGAGCGACCTTCTCCAGTCCAGTCGGGCCCCAGTCCAGTCGGCCAGTCCAAGCCGTCCTTCTGAATACCCTTCGATGTAAGCCATCCGCTGACCGTCTTCGACAGCGTTTGCTCCAGCCGGGATGATCGTGCGCTACCGCGGCAGGCCCGCGCCGTCCGGCGCACACGGCTCCAGCACAATCGTCCCGCCGGCCACCTTGCCGAGTTCTCGGCAACCCTGATCTGTGCACAATGTCCAACCATCACCTGTCGCGCCGGAGGCGGCGAGCGCGAGGTTTCGCTGCGGCCCGACCTTCGGAGCATAGGCCCACCAGCCGTCTCGCAGCACCGCGCCCTCCGGTGGTTCCATGCCGGCGCCCGAGCCCTTTATGCGCGCCTCGGTGACTTGCAGGCCGGAAGGCGTTACCTTCCAGTGCTCCTCCCAGCGCGTGCGCTCCACCGAATGCGTCCAGGACAGGGTGAAGGCGGCGGCCGCCAGCGTCACCGTCTTGCCCGCGGCAAGGATACACAGGCTCATGCCTTGGCCATCACCCGCCGCGCGCGCCAGAAATGCCAGCCGATCCAGGCGAACGACAGTGCCCAGCCCGTCTCGTCGGTGAGCGGGATCGCCGCGACCAGCAGCACGCCGGCACAGAAGGCGAGGAGCCGTTCCCACCACGCCATGCGCCTGGCAAGGAAGCCGACCGCGGCGGCACCCCACAGCACGATGCCCATGCACGCCTTGACGACGATGTAGGCGACCTCGACGGGGTAGCCGAACTGGGCGGCGATCGGGCCGGGATCCTGCAGCATGAGCGCCGGTGTATAGACCGCCATGAACGGCACGACGAAGCCGGCAATGGCAAGCTTGGTCGCCTGGATGCCGATCTTGAGGCCGCTCTCCCTGGCCATTGGTGCGGCAGCGAAGGCGGCCAGCGCCACGGGCGGCGTCAGGTCGGCCATGATGCCGAAATAGAAGACGAACATGTGGCTGACCACCAGCGGTACGCCGAGCGACAACAGCGCCGGCCCGGCCAGCGACGAGGTGATGATGTAATTGGGGATGGTCGGAATGCCCATGCCGAGCACCAGGCAGGTGAGCATGGTCAGCACCAGCGACAGGAACAGATTGTCCTCGCCGATGGAAATGATCCAGCCGATGAAAGTGGAGGCGATGCCGGTCAGCGTCAGCGTGCCGATGACGATGCCGACGATAGCGCAGGCGATGCCGACCGGCAGCGCGTTCTTGGCCCCTTCGGCGAGTGAATCCACGCAGATCCGCAGCGTTTCGCGCCCGCCCTTGAAGGCGAAGCAGGCGACGACGAGCGCGGCGATGACGAGGCCCAGAATGTTGACGCCGAAGCGCATGAACGAGGCGGCAGCGAGCCCGAGCGCCAGCCAGAAGACGACGCGGAAGGCGAGCGGGCCGATCAGGGCCGCCAGCGGCGTGCCGAGGATGAGCACGATGGTCAGCGCCAGGCCCATCGTGCCCGCGAAGATCGGTGTGTAGCCGGCAAACAGGAGATAGATGAGGGCCGCCAGCGGCAGCACCAGCGGCCAGTGCTGGCGCACGGCATCCCAGGGATTGGGCAGTTCGGCCTTGGCCATGCCGTGCAGGCCGGCCTTGCCGGCTTCCAGATGCACCTGCCAGAAACAGGCGCCGAAATAGAGCAGCGCCGGGATGATCGCCGCCTTGACCACTTCGGCATAGGGGATGTTCAGCGTCTCGGCCATGATGAACGCGACCGCGCCCATCACCGGCGGCATGATCTGGCCGCCCATCGAGGAGGTCGCCTCGACGGCGCCGGCGAAGGCCGACCGGAAGCCGAAGCGCTTCATCAGCGGGATGGTGAACTGGCCGCTCGCCACCACATTGGCGACGCCGGAGCCGGAGATGGTGCCCATCAGCGCCGAGGACAGGACGCAGACCTGCGCCGGCCCGCCCCGCCACGAGCCGACCAGGCCAAGCGCGAAATCGTTGAACAGCGCGATCATGCCGGCGCGTTCGAGAAAGGCGGCAAAGACCACGAAGATGAAGATATAGGCGGCCGAAACATAGATCGGCGTGCCGTATATGCCTTCGGTGCCGTAGGCGAAAGTATCGACGAGCTGGGCGAAATCGTAGCCGCGATGGATGAAGGGCGGCGGCAGATGGTTGCCGACGAAGCAATAGGCGAGGAAGATGAATGCGATGATCGCCAGCGGCAATCCCATCAGCCGCCGGGCCGCCTCGAAGACCAGCACCACCAGCACCGCGCCGACGACCAGGTCCGGCGTGGTGAGGAAGCCGGAGCGGCGGATGAGGTCGGTGTAGAACACCCAGTTATAGAGGCCGGTGCCGAAGCCGAGCACGCCGAGCGCCCAGAACAGGGTTTTTGCCGGCACGCTTTTGGCGCGCAGATTGGCGATCAGCGCGAAGCCGAGCAGCAGCAGGAAGCCGACATGCATGGCCCGCACCACCTGGCTCGGAATGCTGCCATAGGCCGCGACGTAGATCTGGAACACCGAAAAGGCGACGGCAATGGCGAAAGCAGCCTTGCCGGCGATGCCGTCGCCAAAGCCCGGCGGCAGTCCTTCCACCTGCTCTTCGGCGGTGGGGAGGTGGAACGCCGCCGGTTTGCTGTCGGTTGTTGTTCCAGGCGTTGCTTCGCTCATCCGACACACTCCAGGATGAGCGAATGGCAGAGGGAGGCGGCTGGCGAAGACATGTCCGATTACCCCCCTATTTCAACAGCCCCTTCTCCTTGTAGTAGCGCTCCGCGCCCGGATGCAGCGGCACCGGCATGCCGTCGAGCGCCTTGGCAGGGTCGATCGCCTTGGCGGCGGCGTGGGCGGCGGCGAGCTGGTCGAGATGTTCGAACATCAGCTTGGTCATCTGATAGGCCGTCTCGTCGGAAACGTCGGCGCGGGTGATGAGGAAATTGCCGACGGCGGCGGTCGCGACGTCCTCGGCCTGGCCCTCATAGGTGCCCTTGGGGATGACCACCGACAGATAGGGCGCGCCGATCTTGGCGACGTCCTCAGCGGGCACGGCGACGACATTGATCGGCACGGAGGTGGCGAGGTCGCGGATCGAGGCGACGCCAAGGCCGGCCGACTGCAGCGTGGCGTCGAGCTGGCGGTTCTTGATCAGCTCGACCGATTCGGCGAAGGGCAGGTATTCGACCCGTCCGAGATCCTCGTATTTCAGCCCGGCGGCGGCAAAGATGGCACGCGCGTTGAGCTCGGTGCCGGAGGCCGGCGCGCCGACCGACAGGCTCTTTCCCTTGAGGTCGACCAGCGTCTTGATGCCGGATTCCTGGCTGGCGACGATCTGGATGTAGTTGGGGTAGATGGCGGCGATGCCGCGCAATTTGTCGAGCTTGCCGGGGAAGCCGGCCTCGGCATTGCCTTCGGCGGCCATCTTGACGGAATCGCCGAGCGCGAAGGCGATCTCGCCCTTGCCCTGCTGCAGCAGATTGAGGTTCTCGACCGAAGCCTTGGTGGCCTGCACCTGGGTGCGGGCGCCTGCGATGCCCTTGCCGTAGATTTCCGACAGCGCCACGCCGAGCGGGTAGTAGACGCCCGACGTGCCACCGGTCAGCACGTTGATGAATTCCTGTGCCCTGGCCGAGGCAATGCCGAGCCCGAGCGAAAGCGCCATTGCGCCGGCTGCAACGAACTTCGTTCTGAAATGGAACATCCGGTTTCCTCCCTGAAAATATTGGCAGCCGCACCACCTCCTCGATGCGAACCGGCCGAGTTTAGACGGCGCGCCGCAAATGCCAACCCGCAATTGCATTCATTAGACGAACGGTTGAATGGATGCGGAAACAGCTCCCGGCTTGCGCGGGACGCGACCGTGGTCGAAAGATTTTTTCCGGCACCTGTCGAAATCGGCCCTTGCCGCGCGACATATGTCCGGCTCGCAAGGACGCGGCCTACGAAACCACGGGAGAAGACCCATGCGATACATGCTTTTGATCAACAACGACGAGGCCGCACTGGCGAACACGCCGATCGAGAAGGCCCAACAGATGAGCGCGGCCTATGGCGCCTATACCGAAGCGTTGAAGAAATCCGGCGCGTGGCTGGCCGGAGAAAGGCTGCGCCCGACCCAGGCAACCACCTCGGTGCGGATCACCGACGGCAAGACCAACGTGATCGACGGCCCCTATGCCGACACCAAGGAGCAGCTTGCCGGCTTCTACATGATCGAGGCGCCCGACATCGATACCGCCATCGAATGGGCGGCGCGCTGCCCGGCGGCCAGCACCGGCACGGTCGAGTTGCGGCCGATTTGGGAAATGGCCGAATACATGCCCAAGAAATGACGATGTGATGGACAGCAGCGCGCAGATTGCCCGGGCAGCCGCCGAGGCCGCCGCCCGGCAAAGCTACGGCAAGCTGGTCGCGTGGCTCGCGGCGCGCACGCGCGACGTGGCCGCCGCCGAGGACGCGCTGGCCGACGCCTTTGCCGCGGCGCTCGAACGCTGGCCGCGAACCGGCGTGCCCGAAAAGCCGGAGGCCTGGCTGCTTGCCGTGGCAAGGCGCCGGCGTGTCGACGCGGTGCGGCGGCGGCTCACCAGCGAAGCCGGCCGCGACCATCTCAAGCTGATTGCCGAGGAGGCGGAGGCGTGCATGACCGACCAGGACCTGCCCGACGAGCGGCTGCGGCTGATGTTCGCCTGCGCGCATCCGGCGATCGAACCTGGCGTGCGCGCGCCATTGATCCTGCAGGCCGTCCTTGGCTTCGACGCAGCGACGATCGCCTCCGCCTTCCTGGTCCCGCCGGCGACAATGGGCCAGCGCCTGGTGCGGGCCAAGGCCCGCATTCGCGAAGCCGGCATTCCGTTCCGCGTACCGGAGCGGGCCGAACTCGGCGAGCGCCTGGATACCGTGCTGGAGGCCATATACGCGACCTTCGCCGAGGGCTGGTCCGACCCGGCGGGCACCGAGACGCGGCGCCGGAACCTGGCCACCGAAGGAATCTGGCTCGGCAGGCTTGTGGCCTCGCTACTGCCGGACGAACCGGAGGCGCTGGGCCTGCTTGCGCTGATGCTGTTCGCCGAGGCGCGCCGCACCGCACGCCGCGATGGGTCCGGAGAGTATGTGCCGCTCGCCGAGCAGGACCATGCGCTGTGGGATCATGCGCTGATCAACGAGGCGGAAGCCCTGCTCGGCCGCGCCGCCACTCTGGACGCCATCGGCCGCTATCAGCTCGAAGCGGCCGTGCAGTCCGTTCACGCGGCGCGGCGGCTGAGCGGCGAGACCGACTGGGTGGCGATCCGCGAATTCTACGACGCCTTGCTTTCGATTGCACGATCGCCCGTGGTGGCGATCAACCGCGCGGTGGCGATCGCCGAAGCTGAGGGCGCCGTGGCGGGGCTGGCGGCCCTTTACGTGCTTGGCGACGACAAGCGGCTCAACAATTACCAGCCATATTGGGCCGCGCGCGCCGGCCTTCTGGCCAGGCTCGGCCAGGTGCCGCAGGCGGTCGAAGCCTATGACCGGGCGATCGGCCTCGAAAGCGATCCGGCGGTACGCCGTTTCCTGCAGGTAAAACGCGCGACGCTCAGGCATTGAAATGCCCGAGCGCGGTGCTTGGCGACGGCCCGTTCAACCCGGCCACATTTCGTGCGATGCGTTGAGCGTCTTCATCAGCGGGTGCTCGCGAAGCTTGGCCCACAGGCGTTCGATGTCGGGCCAGGCGGTGCGTGCCTTGCCGCTGTCGGGATGCCAAGCCACCAGCATGGCCAGATAGATATCGGCCACCGACATCGCCTCGCCCGCCAGCCAGTCGCGGCCGCGCAAGGCGGCATCGACGACGGCGAAGCCGCGGTCCATCTCGGCCACGGCCGCCAGCTTGACCGCCTTGGTGCCCTCGGCATCAGCCGTGTAGCGGTGAGCGTAGTAGAAGCGCAGCACCGCCGGATAGAGAGCCGACGACATGAACGCCATCCAGCGCAGGAAGTCGGCGCGGGCCGGCGCATCGGCCGCCGGCGCCAGCCCGGCCTGCGGATGGCGTTCGGCGAGCAGGATGCAGATGGCCGCCGATTCGGTCAGCGAGCGGCCGTCCGGCAAGGTCAGCACCGGCACCTGGTTCAGGGGGCTGATGTCGAGGAAAGCGGGATCGGGCCGGTCGGATTTCGGTACGTCGATCTGCTCGAACGGCGCCTTGGCCAGCGCCAGGGCCGCCTCGACAACGAAGCCGCCGCTGCCGGGACGGGTGTAGAGCTTGTACATGAGGTCCTCCGCCGGCCCTGCGGGGCCGGGGGCGATATGAACCGGAAGCAGGGCGCTGCTCAAGCCCGCGGTATCCGCCACGGCTGGTTTTTCAGCGGGCCAGGCTTACGATCAACATATTGACGTCGGCGGAACAGCGCCCCCTCTGTCCTGCCGGACATCTCCCCGGAGATCGGCAGCGTCGGCGGTTCGCTCCACCTTGCAGCGTGGGAGATTGGCGGAGGTCGAGGTGACGGCCAATCTCCCCCTTGTGGGGGAGATGCCCGGTAGGGCAGAGGGGGGCGCGACGGATCGGGACGAATTTATGCTGCGTGCTGGTGACTACGCCCCCAGCCCTTCGAACAGGATCGTCGACAAATAACGCTCGGCGAAGGAGGGGATGATCACCACGAGGTTCTTGTCCTTGTTCTCCGGCCGCGAGCCGACGACGATCGCCGCCTGCAGGGCGGCGCCCGAGGAGATGCCGACGGGCACGCCTTCCAGCCGGGCGACGAGGCGGGCATTGGCGACCGAATCCTCGTTCGAGACTTTGACGATCTCGTCATAGATGGTGGTGTCGAGGATTTTTGGCGCGAAGCCGGCGCCGATGCCCTGGATCTTGTGCGGGCCGGGCTGGCCGCCCGAGAGCACCGGCGAGGTTTCCGGCTCGACCGCGACGACATGCAGCGAGGGCTTGCGCTTCTTCAGCACCTGGCCGACGCCGGTGATGGTGCCGCCGGTGCCGATGCCGGAGACGACGATGTCGACCTCGCCCTGGGTGTCGTTCCAGATCTCCTCGGCCGTCGTCGTGCGATGGATCTCGGGATTGGCCGGATTTTCGAACTGCTGCGGGATGATGGCGTTGGGGATGGTCGCCGCCAGTTCGTCGGCCTTGGCGATGGCGCCCTTCATGCCTTTCGGCCCTTCGGTCAGGACCAGTTCGGCGCCGAGCAGCGCCAGCATCTTGCGGCGCTCGACCGACATGGTTTCGGGCATGGTGAGGATCAGCTTGTAGCCCTTGGCGGCGGCGGCGAAGGCAAGCGCTATGCCGGTATTGCCCGAAGTCGGCTCGATCAGCGTCGTCTTGCCGGGAGCGATCTTGCCCGATGCCTCGAGCGCCTCGATCATCGCCACGCCGATCCGGTCCTTGACCGAGGCGATCGGGTTGAAGAATTCGAGCTTGGCGATGAGATGGGCAACGATGCCCTTCTCCTTGGCGAATTTGTCGAGCCGCACCAGTGGCGTGTCGCCGATCGTATCGGTGATGGAATTGTAGATGCGGCCGCGGCCGGGAACACGAGCGGAGGCGACGGACTTGGTCATTGGTTTGGCTCCCAGAATGTCAGGCGGATGGAACTGATCTCAGGCGGATGGCGGCCAGGATAGGGCTTCCACTCACGCAAGATAGACCGTCGCCCGAAAATATCCGAGTGGGGTGCGTGTCTAAAACGCCCCGGCCTCGGAAAAGCGTTTCCCGAACAGCCGGACCGACGGAATGATTTGGCGCAAACGGCCCTATTGACGGGCGGCGATCGCCGCCGCGGCGCCGACCATGAAGCCGGCCGCGGTGCGGTTCAACGCTTTCAGGGCGCGCGGCGAGCGCAGGAACCAGCGCGCCTTGGCCGCCAGCGCCAGATAAGGCACCAGCACCACGAACAGGACGAGGACGGTGAGTGCGGCGAGGATGCCGTAATCGGCCAGCGTGATGGTCTTGAGGTCGACGATGGTCGGCGTGATGGCGAGATAGAAGATCATCGTCTTCGGATTGCCGAGCGTCACCGTCAGGCCGGCGAGGAAGCTCGACGCCAGCCCGCCCTTGCTCTTCCTGGCCTCGACCGTCTCGGGCGTGATGCCGGCGGTCCAGAAGCGCCAGCCGAGGAAGGCGAGATAGGCGACGCCGGCCCATTTGACGGCGAGGAACACCAGGCCGAAGGTCTGCGCGACAAAGGCAAGCCCAAGCACCACGGCGGTGAGATAAAGAAGGTCGCCGAGCATCAGGCCGAAGGACATGGCCAGCGAGGAGCGGAAGCCGGAACCGAGCGCGCGCGCCACAAGCGCGGTGACGCCGGGGCCGGGAATGGCCGCGGCCAAGCCGAGGGCGGCGCTGTAGGCGAGGAAGCCGGTGAGGGTCATGGATCGAGCCTTGCGTCCGCGAACTGCTGGGACGGCGCCTTGTCGCACAGAGTTTCGCGGGCGGGAATTGCCTGGATGCGGATTTGGTTGCACCAGGCATGCCCCGCGCTCGGGACCTCCCAAGCGGATCAGGACCGCCCGTCGCCGTAGGTCACGCGCCAGATGGTGCCGTTGCCGTCCTCGGTGACGATCAGCGCGCCGTCGTTCGCCACCGCCACGCCGACCGGCCGGCCCCAGACCTCGCCGCCGGAGGTGACGAAGCCGGTCATGAAATCCTCATATTCGCCGGTCGGCTTGCCGTCCTTGAACTTGAGCCGCACCACCTTGTAGCCGGTCCTGTTGCCGCGATTCCACGAACCGTGCAGGGCGACGAAGGCGTCGCCCCTGTATTCGGCCGGAAAACCGGATCCCGCGCGGGCATTCCTGCCGTCGTAGAAGGCGATGTTGAGCGGCGCTGAATGCGCCTGCATCAGAATGTCGGGAACGGTGACCTTGCCGGCAAGGTCGGGACGCGCGCCCTTGTGGCGCGGATCCTCATTGTCGCCGATATAGTACCAGGGCCAGCCGTAGAAGGCGCCTTCCCTCACTTCGGTCGCATATTCGAACGGCACGTTGTCGCCGAGCGCGTCGCGCTCGTTGACCACGCACCACAGCGCGCCCGCCGCCGGCTGGACGGCCATGCCCGAACAATTGCGCAGGCCGGTGGCAACGATGCGGCCATTCCTACCGTCCGGGTCGAAAGCCATGACGTCGGCGCGGCCTTCCTCCGCGCCCCAGGTGGCGCCGAGCGGCTTCGACCTGGCCCAGGCGTCGAGCCCGCCGCGCGGTTTTCTTGCCATGTCCTGGGCGGCGTTCGAGCCGGAACCGACCGAGAGATACAGCGTCTTGCCGTCCGCCGAGAAGGCGATGTCGCGGGTCCAGTGATGAGTGGCTGGAATGTCGCGGACAATCGTTTCCGGCTCGCCGGACGCCTTCAGGTCGCCATCGCGGTAGGGAAAGCGCACGATGCTGTCGCTGTTGGCGACATAGATCCATTGCGGGCTGTCCCCTGGCGGATAGAAGGCGATGCCGTAGGGCCGGTTGAGATTGCGGGCGAAGATGCCGTCCTTGACAGGTTTCGCGCTGCCCTCGCCGAGACGGTAGACGCGGATCTGGTTGGCCTCGCTGTCGGCGACGAACAGGTCGCCATTGGGCGCGACACGCACGACGCGCGGATTGTCGATGCCCGAAGCGATCAGTTCCGCCGAAAAACCCGCCGGCAGCCGCGGCTCGGCGCCTTGCGGCCTTTGCACCGGACCGGCGCTGTTCGAGGCGGATCTGGTGACATAGGGCCTGGGCTGGTCTTGCGGGCTGATCAGCCGGCGCACGCCCGGCTCGTCGGCCCGCCAGTCACCGAATGCGGCCGCGCCCTTGAGCACCGGCTCTGTCTGCTGGGCCAATGCCGTCGCGGTGAAAAGCAAGGCTGCAGGGATCGCCACGGCGCCGGCAAGTCTGATCATCCCAGTCTCCAGCTTTTCGCTTCGCTATGCATGTCGTTGTCCCAAGACCGAGGATCACATGCATCAAGGGAACGGGCGGGCTCGGCAGTCGTTCCGGACGACACGGGGAGTTGAAGGAATTCGGGTCAAGTATCCGCGTCGAGATCGGCGTCGAGGTTCTTTTCCAGTTCGACGAGGTCGGCCGGCAGCGGCATGCCCATGGCGCGCATTTCGCGCAGCTTCTCGCGCAATTGCTCCTGCACTTCCCGCACATCCTCAGGCTGGTTGACCATCTCCTCCAGCAGCAGGCTGATCTGGGCCTTGAACGATTCCAGCGCCATTTTTTTCCTCCTCGGCCGTCTGGATCGATCCCAGCTCTCAGCGCAGCATGCGCGATATCAGCTGCGCCGTATAGTCGACCATCGGGACAATGCGGGCATAGTTGAGCCGCGTCGGGCCGATGACGCCGAGCGCGCCGACGACGCGGGCGTCCTTGTCGCGGTAGGGCGCCACGACGAGCGACGAGCCGGAGAGCGAGAAAAGCTTGTTTTCCGAGCCGATGAAGATGCGCACGCCCGGTCCCGCCTCGGCGAGGTCGAGCAGCTGGATCAGCCCGTCCTGCGTCTCCATGTCCTCGAACAGGTGGCGCAAGAGTTCGATGTCGGCCTGGGCGGTGACGTTTTCGAGCAGATTGGCGCGGCCGCGCACGATCAGGCGCGCCGGCAAGCCGCTTTCCGCGCCGGCCCACACCGCCAGCCCCTTCTCCACCAGGTCCTGCGACAGCGTGTCGAGCGCTGCCCTTGTCTCTTCCTTGATACGCGCGACCTCCGCCCGCGCCTCGGCCAGCGTACGGCCGCGAATATGGGCGTTGAGGAAATTCGAGGCCTCGTGCAATTGCGAGACGGTGATGCCGGCCGGCAGATCGATGACCCGGTTCTCGACGTCGCCGTTCTGCGACACCATCACGGTCAGCGCCTTTGTCGGCTCGAGCTGGATGAACTCGATGTGCTTGAGCGCCACCTCGTTCTTGGCGGCCAGCACCAGGCCGGCGCCGCGCGACATGCCAGACAGCATCTGGCTGGCCTCGGTCAGCATGTGTTCCAGCGTGGCGCCCGAGCCGGAGGCGCGCACCTGCGCCTCGATGCTGCGCCGCTCCTCGTCGGAGAGGTCGCCCAGTTCCATGAAGGCGTCGACGAAGAAGCGCAGGCCGGCCTGGGTCGGCAGGCGGCCGGCGGAGACGTGCGGCGCGTAGATCAGGCCGAGATGTTCGAGGTCGCTCATCACGTTGCGGATGGTGGCCGGCGACAGCGAGGACGGCAGGATGCGCGACAGGCTGCGCGATCCCACGGGCTCGCCGTCCCTCAGATAGGAATCAACGATACGCCGGAAGATGTCGCGCGAGCGCATATCGAGCGCCTGAAGTGCCGGCGCGTGAAGAGCGAGCGACTGCGAAGCGGGATCGACTGCCTTGGTCATTGCGGCCATAACCTCCGGTTCAAGGATATAGACTTCGCCGCGCTACGCGCAACCCAGTGTCGCACTTGCGATCACCCGGTGTCGCGTTGGGCGATCACCCGGTGTCGCGTTTGCTGTCGCCGGTCCATTTTCCTTTACGCCGTGCCCCGCATGCGTCTAAAAGTCCGCCAAGATTCAAAAAGCTGACAAGAAAGCAGGCCGAATGCGCCCCTCCAAACGCCAGTTCGACGAAATGCGCGCCATATCCTTCGAGCGCGGCGTCTCCAAACATGCCGAAGGCTCGTGCCTGGTGAAGTTCGGCGACACGCATGTGCTGTGCACGGCAAGCCTGGAGGAAAAGGTGCCGGGCTGGATGCGCAATTCCGGAAAAGGCTGGGTGACGGCCGAATACGGCATGCTGCCGCGCTCGACCGGCGAGCGCATGCGCCGCGAGGCCTCCGCCGGCAAGCAGGGCGGGCGCACGCTGGAGATCCAGCGGCTGATCGGCCGCTCGCTGCGCGCCGTGGTCGACCTGCAAGCGCTGGGCGAGCAGCAGATCACCGTCGACTGCGACGTCATCCAGGCCGATGGCGGCACCCGCACCGCCTCCATCACCGGCGGCTGGGTGGCGCTTTACGATTGCCTGCGCTGGATGGAAGCCCGGCAGATGGTGAGCGTCGCCAAGGTGCTGAAGGATCATGTCGCGGCGATTTCCTGCGGCATCCATGACGGCCAGCCGGTCATCGACCTCGATTATCTCGAAGATTCCTCCGCCGGCACCGACGCCAATTTCGTCATGACCGGCAAGGGCGGCATCGTCGAGATCCAGGGCACAGCCGAGGGCGAGCCCTTTTCGGAAGGGCAGTTCGCCGAGCTGATGGGCCTGGCCAAGAAAGGCATACAACGACTGGTCAGCCTGCAGCAGATGGCGGTGGCGTGAGTTTTAGATGCCGAGCCTCGTGACACCCTCCGCAATCCTGGAATCCGCCCTCTACGTCACCGACCTGGCGGCTGCGGAAAGCTTCTACACCGATGTCCTTGGCCTCACTCCTCTCGGCAAGGTCGAGGGTCGCCATCTCTTCTTCCGCTGCGGAGCCGGCGTGCTGCTGATCTTCAACGCCGAGGCGACCAAGGTCCCGCCCGAGCCCGACGCGAGGCTGAAAGTGCCCCCGCACGGCACATCAGGCGAAGGCCATCTCTGCTTTGCGGCGACCGCCGATGAAATCAGCCGCTGGAGATCCCATCTGGAGGCGAAGAACATCACCATCGAAAGCGAATTCGAATGGCCGCAAGGCGGCCGCTCGCTCTATATCCGCGATCCTTCCGGCAATTCGATCGAATTCGCCGAGCCAAGAATCTGGGGACTTTGATGCATTCTCTCGACGGAAAAAAGATCGTCGTCGCCAGCCACAATGAAGGCAAGCTGCGCGAATTCGCCGATCTGATGGCGCCATTCGGATTCGAGGCGAAATCGGCGAAGGACTATGGCTTGCCCGAACCCGACGAAACCGGCACCACTTTCGAGGAGAACGCATATATCAAGGCGTTCGCCGCGGCCAAGGCGACGGGCCTGCCGGCGCTGTCGGATGATTCGGGCCTGTGCGTCGACGCGCTTGACGGCGCGCCCGGCGTCTACACCGCCAACTGGGCCGAAACGCCTGATGGCAGCAGGGATTTCGGTATCGCCATGCAGCGCACCGAAGTGGCACTGCAGGAAGTCGGCGCGGCCTCGGCCGAGCAGCGCAAGGGCCGCTTCGTCGCCGTCATCTGTCTCGCCTTTCCTGATGGCGAGGCTGAGTATTACCGCGGCGAGGCCGAAGGCAGGCTGGTCTGGCCGCCGCGCGGCGAGCTTGGCTTCGGCTATGACCCGGTGTTCCTGCCGGACGGCTTCGAAAAAACCTTCGGCGAGATGACCGCCGAGGAGAAACATGGCTGGAAGCCCGGCCAGGCCACGGCGCTGTCGCACCGCGCCCGCGCCTTCCAGAAATTCGCCCAGGCTCGATTGGGTCTGGCCAGGTTAGGCTCGGCATGATCAGGCCCGGCGCCACCATGCCGCTCGACCGCAGCCCCGGTTTCGGCGTCTATGTGCATTGGCCGTTCTGCGCGGCCAAGTGCCCCTATTGCGACTTCAACAGCCATGTCCGCCACCAGCCGGTCGACCAGGGGCGCTTTGCCGCCGCCTTCGAGGCGGAACTGGCAACAATGCGCCAGCGCACCGGCCCACGCGAGGTGACCAGCATCTTTCTCGGCGGCGGCACGCCGTCGTTGATGAAGCCGGAAACGGTGGCCAGGGTCCTGGACGCCGTGGCGAAGAACTGGGCGGTGCCCGACGGCATCGAGGTGACGCTGGAGGCCAATCCCTCCTCGGTCGAAGCCGAACGCTTTCGTGGCTATCGCGCGGCGGGCGTCAACAGGGTCTCGCTCGGCGTGCAGGCGCTGGACGACAAGGATTTGCGCTTCCTTGGCCGGCTGCACAATGTGGACGAGGCGCTGCACGCGATCGGGCTCGCGCGGGAGATATTCCCAAGGCTCTCCTTCGACCTGATCTACGCACGGCCAGGCCAGACGCCGGAGGCCTGGGCATCGGAGCTCGAACAGGCGATCGGCCACGCCGCCGACCATCTGTCGCTCTATCAGCTGACCATCGAGGAAGGCACCCCGTTCCACGCGCTGCACGCGGCGAAGAAATTCATCATCCCCGACAACGACCACGCCGCCGACCTTTATGCGCTCACGCAAGAGGTGACATCAGCCCATGGTTTGCCGGCATATGAGATCTCAAACCACGCCCGGCCGGGTGCCGAAAGCCGGCACAATCTGACCTACTGGCGCTATGGCGAATATGTCGGCGTCGGCCCCGGCGCGCATGGCCGCTTCGTCGAGAACGGCCACCGCGTCGTGACCATCGCGGAGAGGATGCCGGAAACCTGGGCCAATCTGGTCGAGGCCAAGGGCCATGGCGTCACCGGCGGCGAAACGCTGACGCGCTCCGAAGAGGCTGACGAGTTCCTGCTGATGGGACTGAGGCTGGCGGAAGGCATCGACCTGTCGCGCTACGAAGCGTTTTCCGGGCGCGGCCTGTCGAGCGCACGGCTGTCGGTGCTGCAGGGCGAAGGGCTGGTGGCGCCGATCGGCAACGCCCGCCTGCGCGCCACGCCCGCCGGCATGATCGTGCTCGACGCCGTGGTGGCCGATCTGGCGCGGTAGGCCCCCCACATCCACTAGCGGAGTAATGCGGAGCGGCGCGCAGATCCGAGGAGGACGAAGGCGAGATACCGCTCTCAATCCCCAAGCCGGAGATTGCGCTTCTGAAGGCGCGGGTTTCACGTTATCTGGACCCAGGACATCGTGAGGCCCGAAATGAACCTGACCGTTTCTTCCTGGCAATTCTGGGCGCTGCTGTCAGCGGCTTTCGCGGCACTGACGGCGATCTTTGCCAAGGTGGGCATCGAGACGATCAATTCCGATTTCGCCACCCTCATCCGGACAGCCATCATCCTGGTCGTGCTTGCGGCCATCCTCGCCGCCAGCGGCCAATTCCAATCATGGGCCTCGATCTCCGGAAAGACCTGGCTTTTCCTCGGCCTGTCGGGACTGGCGACCGGAGCCTCGTGGCTCTGCTATTTCCGCGCGCTGAAAATCGGCAATGCGGCGCAAGTGGCGCCCATCGACAAGCTAAGCGTCGTGCTTGTGGCGGTGTTTGGCGCGGTCTTTCTCGGCGAGCGGCTCACCAGTACGAACTGGCTTGGCGTCGCCCTTATCGCGGCGGGCGCGGTGCTGGTCGCTAATCGAGGGTAGTGCTGCGCCGTGGCGGGCGTTCTTGGTTTCGAGACGGGTGATGAAAATATCGAAGCGATTGGGCATCGTCCGGTCAGTGCTCCGTCGTGCTGTCGGGTTCGTTGTCGGGTAGCTTGATCTCTGGTGGCGGGCGGCGCGCGGGCCCCTGCTTGCCGTCTGTGGTGGCGGGCGGTTTCCCGTCTCCTTGCGCGGCAAAGCGCTTGCGGCCTGCATAGTAGGGCTCGAAAGCGTCCTGTATGGTCAGTCTGTCCATCCTGTCCTCCCGGGGGAATCAGGGGCTAAATCTGCGAAAGACGGTTTCGTTCCCTACTGTGGCGAAGGAATGGCGCTCGCCTTGCATTACAGCGGCTTTTGCAACCCGGCGCGGGCCGTGCCAAACAGGGCGGATGATTTCGGAACGTCCTTCGCGGCTCCATCTGGACGCGGGCGCGCCGCTGACGGAGAAGGCACCGGTGACTGGCGAGACAGGCAAGCGCAGCTATGTGATCGGGCAGACCGAGATTACCGCCCGGCCGCTCGAACCGGCGCTCTACCTGGTGGCGACGCCGATCGGCAATCTCGCCGACATCACGCTGCGCGCGCTTGAGACGCTGGCCGCTGCCGACATGGTCGCCTGCGAGGACACGCGCGTGTCGCGCGTGCTGCTCGACCGCTACGGCATCCGCCGCCGCACCACGGCCTATCACGAGCATAATGCCGGCGAGGCCGGTCCAAAATTGATAGCGGCGCTCCAGTCGGGGCAGAGCGTGGCCCTGATCTCGGATGCCGGCACGCCGCTGGTTTCCGATCCCGGCTACCGGCTGGTCGGCGAGGCGCTCGACCAGGGCATTCGCGTCGTGCCCATCCCCGGTCCGTCCGCGCCGCTTGCCGCGCTCACCGCATCCGGCCTGCCTTCGGATGCCTTCCTGTTCGCCGGCTTCCTGCCGGTCAAGGCGGGGCAGCGACTGGCGCGGCTGGAAGCGCTGAAAGCGGTGCCGGCGACGCTGATCTTCTTCGAATCGCCGCGCCGGCTGGCCGAGTCTCTCGGCGCGATGGTCGAGGCGCTTGGCGGCGAGCGCAAGGCAGCGATCGGCAGGGAATTGACCAAGACCTTCGAGGAAATGCGCACCGGCACGCTGCGGGCGCTGGCCGACCACTATGCGGCGGCCGATACGCCGAAGGGCGAGATCGTGGTGTGCGTCGGTCCGGCCGAAGCCAGGGCGGAGGAGCCGGCCGATATCGACCGGCTGCTGTTGTCGCTCGCCGCCGAAATGCCGGCCTCCAAGGCGGCCGGCGAAGCGGCAAAAATGACCGGCGGCCAGAAGCAGGCGCTTTACCGACGGCTGCTGGAACTCAGGGATGCCTGTGGAGAGGACCGTGGCTAGGCTCCCGAGCGTCAGCCGTCAAAAAGCCTACCGGCGCGGCCATCGCGGCGAATGGCTGGCGGCGGCGGTGCTGGTGCTGAAGGGCTACCGGATCCTGGCGCGCCGTCACCGCACGCGGTTCGGCGAGATCGATCTGATCGCACGGCGGGGCGACCTGGTGCTGTTCGTCGAGGTCAAGGCCCGCCGCACGCTGATGGAGGCAATGGAGGCGATCGCCCACGAATCGGAACGCCGCATCGAAGGCGCCGCCGACATCTGGCTGTCGCGCCAGCCGGATTACGGCAGGCTGTCGATGCGGTTCGACATGATCGCCGTGCTGCCATGGCGCTGGCCGGTGCATGTCCCGAACGCGTTTTACGGACGCAATTGAGGGCTGCTTCGCTGGCGTTCAGCATTCGACGGGCCATTCGCCCGCGCCAAGTGCTGCGATCGCCGCGATTATGCGCCGGAACGCTTCGGCGGCGACCGGCACGGTGGTGCGGGCGCGCAGGAAACTGTGCACGAGGCGCTTCTCCTCGTGCCAGCTCGCTCTGCCGCCGGCGGCCAGGATGCGATCGCGATAGGCCTCGCCATCCGACGACAGCGGGTCGCATTCGGCGGTAATGACGACGGTGGGCGGCAGGCCGGAGAAGTCGGCGGCGCGCAGGGGCGAGAAGGTCGGATCATCCGGCGCCTGTCTCTTGGCCGAGCGGACGTCGCGGTAGAAGGCGATGTCGCCGACCGACAGCAGCGGCGCCTCGGCATGCTCGATATAGGAGCGGGCAGCCTCGTCGCCGCCGAGGCCGGGATAGATCAGCACCTGGCCGGTCGGCCTCTTCGCGTGAGCGCGCGTCGCGTGACTGACCGCCGCCGCCAGATTGCCGCCGGCGCTCTCGCCGCACAGAAGCAGTGGCCCGCTCGCCGTGGCCGCCGCCCATTCGAAGGCGGCCAGAGCGTCGTCGAAGGCGGCGGGATGAAGATGTTCGGGCGCCAGCCGGTAGTCTACCGAGAGCACCGCAAAGCCGGTGCCGGCGCAGATCTCGGCGCAGATGTCGTCATGGCTGTCGAGCCCGCCCAGGATGAAGCCGCCGCCATGGTAATAAAGCACCGTGGCCCGCGCGGCCGTGCCTGCCATCCGGTATTGCCGCACCGCGATGTCGCGGCCGGGGGCGGCGATGAGGCCGTCGCTGGCCGTCACCCCCGGCGGATAGGGCTGGCGAAGCGCCCGGCACATCCTGTCATAGATCGCGCGCTGCTTGGCGATCGGCAGGTCGATCGTCTCGGGCGGATACCAGGCGTTGATGCCGTCTATATAGGCCCACAGCGCGGGGTCGAGCAGCGTCGCGTATTTGCCGCGCCTGGTCGTTTCACTGCTGCCCACGGTTTCGGAAGGCATTGCCTCAAAGCTCGCTGTAAAGCCTGGCCGCGTTTTCAAAGCTGAAGCGCAGCGGCACCGAGCCCTCGACCTGCCAGACGGCGACGCTCTCGCCGGCCAGCAGCCGGCAGGCGCCTTCGGTGTCGGTGACGGCGCCGCCATAGAGCCGGTTGGCGAGATTGAGGATGCCGGTCTGGTGCATGGCGGCACTGCCGCTGCCGCAGGCGTCCTTGACCAGCAGCACGCGAAAACCGCGCGCCACGGCGTCCTTCACGGTGGCATCGATGCAGGCCTCGGTCCACACGCCCGATATGACCAGCCATTCGATGCCGGAAGTCTTGAGCCGATCGGCGGCCGGCCCGGCGCGGAAGGCGCTGGCCTCGGCCTTGATCAGCAGCGTCTCGCCATCGGCCGGCGCCACCTCACGGCAGATCTCGGTCAGCGGATCGCTCTTGTCGGAGAAGGCCGACTTGCCGTCGGCTCCAACGGGATGGAAGGGGCGGTCCTGGCTGTCGAGATCGACGATGTAGGCCCAGTGGTAAAGCGGCACATGGTTCTGCCGCGCCGCCGCCTGCAGGCGCTGGACATTGGCGAGGATTTTTTCAAAACCCTCGACGAGATAGCGAGTATCCTGCCGGTGCTCTTCCTGCAGGTCGATGAAGACAGCGGCCACGCTGCCGCGCCTGATGGAGAGCGGGGCTTTCATGCGGATGGGCCTGGGTTGGGGGCCGACGCTGCTCCGTATCGTACGTTTGCGCAAGCGGTGGTGATTGACCGAAGCGTCCCCACCTTCGTCATCCCAGGGCGAAGCAGCCGCGGAGCGGCGTCGCGGAGACCCTGGGATCCATGCCGTGACCTCGATCGAGGGATGCAGCGGAGCAGAACTTGGACCGTTGCGGCGCTGAGACGTCGCGGCATGGATCCTAGGGTCTGCGCCGCGTCGCTGCGCTCCTTGCTTCGCCCTAGGATGACGAAGCGATGGGCGTCGCGGCTAGTCCAGACGGCTTGCGATGCCCCACTGAGGCGCGCAACCACCATCAAACCCGCCCCTCCAAAAACTCATCCTCATAGGGGAAACGCGACAGAAGCTCCGTCCCCGTCTCGGTGATCAGGATTTCGTCCTCCAGCTTGACGCCCTCGCGGCCGCCCTTCTCGCCGATATAGCTTTCCACGCTCACCACCATGCCTGGCACGATATGGCCGTCGCGGCCATAGGTTTCGTAGTCCATGGCGTGCGCGATGAAGGGTGTTTCGCCATGCATGCCGACGCCGTGCATGACCGAAGTGTAGCGCTGGTCGACGAAGCGGTCGGGGATTTTCCACGCCTTCTCGGCGATCTCGCGGAAGGCCATGCCTGGCTTCACGATGGAGATGTTGTGCTGAACCTGGTCGTGCGCCATGCGGTAGAGCGACTTCTGGTAAGGGGTCGGCTTGCCCGGACCGCAGCGGAAGGTGCGGGAAAAGTCCGAATAATAGCCATAGCAGCCGATCGTGTCGGTATCGAGCGCCAGCAATTCGCCGGGCCTGATCTTGCGGCCGCTGGCCTCGTTGAACCAGGGGTTGGTGCGCTGGCCGGAGGTGAGCAGCCGCGTCTCGATGAACTCGCCGCCCTGGCGGATGACCTCACCATACATGATGGCGAACAGCTCGTTTTCGGAGACACCGGGCTTGATCGCCTCGCGCACCGCATAGACGGCGGCTTCGGCGCCGGCCATGGACGCCTGCAGGCATTTGACTTCCTCCGGCGTCTTGACGGCGCGCACGGCCAGGATCTCGCCCTGGCAATCCCTGACCTCGCAGCCGCGTTTTTCCAGCGCCAGCGCCTGCAGATGGCTGCAGCGGTCGAGGCCGAGCTTCATCGAGCCGCCGCCATGCTTTTTCAGGAGTTCTGCAATCTCATCGGCGAAGGGGCCGGCGGTCTCGTCGTCGCGGCCCGACACCGATGACCAGACCAGCTTGGACGGACGCGCCTCGTCGATCGTGTCGAGCACCATGGAGACATGGTAGCTCTGCGGATATTCGAACAGCACGATCGGCCCTTCGGTCGGGATGAAGAAGTAGCGGGTCGAATTGCGCAGGAAATAGCCGAACATGTTGCGCGAGCCGGTGGCGTAGCGCTGGTTATAGGGATCGAACAGCACGACGCCGCCATATCCGGCCTCACGCATCCAGCCGCGCAGCCTGGCCAGCCGGCCTTTACGAAGCGCGTCGGCATCGATGAAGGACGGCTCGGTGTCGGACAGCCACATGCCGCCCGCCGGATCGGCCGCCGCGGGATGGCGCATACGGTCCTTGAAGTCGACGTCTTCAGTGCTGTCGGGGTCGAATACGACGATGCTCATGGGGCTGACCTTGGGTGGTTTGCAAGATCAGACCATGGCGCAGGCGGTAACGAGGGATTGTGCGGAAAACCGCGCTTGTTGTGCAAGATGCCGCTGGGGTAATAAGAGATGCGGGTGCCAAGCGCCCCCCTCTGCCCTGCCGGGCATCTCCCCCTCAAGTGGGGAGATTGGCAGCTTTTGACCTCGTCGCTTCTTCGCTGAACATTGGCGAAAGCTGTTGTGACGTTCGATTCCCCCTTGAGGGGAGATGTCTGGCAGGACAGAGGGGGGCGCTGCCCGCCAACGTCTCTCAGCGCCAGCAGGACCTCTAATGCCGTCGCGCCAGCTTCGGAGGATGGCCATGCTCCTCCCGAAAGGCGCGCGCAAAGCTCGACATCGAGGCAAAGCCGCAGGCGAGCGCCACGTCGCGCACGGCCAGCGTCGAGTGTGCCAGGAGATCGGCGGCGCGTTTCAGCCTGAGCCGCCGGTAATAGCCGTTGGGCGAGATGGCGAGTTCGGAGCGGAAGGAGCGTTCGAGCTTGTCGGAGGAGACGCCGAGCCTGGCCGTCAGCTCCGCCATGCCGAGCCGCTCCTCCACAGCGTCCTCCATGATGGCGATGGCCGACAGCACCAGCTCGTTCCGCACGCCGGTGCGGAGGCGCAGCGGCATCAGCTTGCGGTCGACGCTGGAGCGCAGCTGGCTGTGCACGAACCATTCGGCGACGCCGGCCGCAAGCTCGGCGCCGTAGTCGCGGGTGATGATCTCCAGCATCATGTCGAGGCTGCCGACGCCGCCGGCCGACGTAAAACGCTTGCGGTCGATGACATAGAGGTCGCGTCTTAGCTCGACGTCGGGAAAGGCCTCGGTGAAGGCGGCCTGACTGGTCCAGTGCAAGGTGCAGGCATGGCCGTCGAGCAGGCCCGCGCGAGCAAGAAAGAACGCCGCGTCCGCCACCGCGCCGATATGGGCGCCACCCCGCAAGCTGCGGCGGATCCAGCTTGCCGCATCCTCGGCGACGAGATGATCGGCGTCGCCGCCCGAGCAGACGACGATGCGGTCGACCTTTGGCGCATCCTCGGCATAGAACCCCGGCTGGATGACGACGCCGTTCGACGCCTCGACCGTGCCTTTCGTGCCGCCCACGATGATCCAGCGATAGCATTCCCGCTTCGCCAGAATGTTGGCGGCGCGCAGCGGCTCGATGACCGAGCTGAACGCCATCATCGGAAAGCCGGGGAACACCAGCACCGCGAAGGTGAGGGGGGTGTCGGCGGATTTTGGGGGTTCGCGCGTGGCCATAGGCGCTACATCTCGGGCAGATGGGATTTGGGGTCAACGGGGTTGTGGCTGGCTTTTCTGCGACGTTGGCGCCGCCCCTCATCCGCCTGCCGGCACCCTCTCCCCGTATAGTGACGGGGAGAAGGGAGATACCGCAACCCCGGCTCCCTCTTGCCGCCGTTGATAGGGGAGAGGATGCCGGCAGGCAGGTGAGGGCAGCGCTGGCTTTGGAGACTGGCTCGTCTCAGCGGGAGCGCCGCCGTTCAGCCCCCCAGCGCCTGCTCCAGATCCGCGATCAGATCGTCGCCATCCTCGATGCCCGCCGACAGCCGCACCAGCGAATCCGATATGCCGATCTCTTCGCGCTTCTCCGCCGGGATCGATCCATGCGTCATCAGCGCCGGATGCTCGATCAGGCTCTCCACGCCGCCGAGGCTTTCGGCCAGCGTGAACAATTGCGTGCGTTCGAGGAAGCGTTTCGTGCCGGCGAGGTCGCGGTCGAGCACGGCTGATATCATGCCGCCGAACGCATGCATCTGCTGGACGGCGACGGCATGCTGCGGATGGCTGGCCAGACCGGGATATATGACCCGGCGCACATCCTTGCGGGCCTCCAGCCACTGCGCGATCTTGAGGCCATTCGACGAGTGCCGCTCCATCCTGAGCGCCAATGTCTTGAGGCCGCGCAGGGCGAGAAAACTGTCGAACGGGCCCGAAATGGCACCGATGGCGTTCTGCAGGAATTTCAGGCGATCGGCCAAATCCTTGTTGTCGCCGACAACAGCCACGCCGCCGACCATGTCGGAATGGCCGTTGAGGTACTTCGTCGTCGAATGCACCACGATGTCGATGCCGAGCTCCAGCGGCCGCTGCAAGTAGGGGCTGCAGAAGGTGTTGTCGGCGACCGAGAGGATGCCCTTGCGCCTTGCAAGGGCCGCGACGCCTTCGAGGTCGACGATGCGCAGCAGCGGGTTGGTCGGCGTCTCGACCCAGAGCATTTTCGTCTCCGGGCGGATCGCCGCCTCTATAACCCCAAGGTCGGTGCAGTCGACGAAGCTCACCTTGAGATCGGCCGAGCGCTTGCGCACCCGCTCCATCAGCCGGAAGGAGCCGCCATAGATGTCGTCGGTGGCGACGATATGGGCCCCGGCATCGAGCAGTTCCAGCACGGTGGCGATCGCCGCCAGCCCCGAGGCGAAGGCGAAGGCAGCCGAGCCGCTTTCGAGATCGGCCACCGCGCGCTCGAAGGCAAAGCGCGTCGGGTTCTGGCTGCGGGCATATTCAAAGCCCTTGTGCACGCCGGGCGACTGCTGGCCATAGGTCGAGGTGGCGTAGATCGGCACCATCACCGCTCCGGTCAGGGGATCGTGGCTCTGGCCGCCATGGATGGTGCGGGTGGAGAAGGCCAGGCGGTTCTTTCCGGATGCGGTCATCGTGCACGGCGCCTCAAATGGTTGATCAGGTCGATGCGGGTTATCAGGCCGACGAACTCGTCGCCGTCGAAGATGATGGCGACCTCGTTGCGGTCGAATACCGGCAGCAGCGCGTCCAGCGTCTGGCTGGCCTGCAAAGTATGCAGATTGGAGGTCATCGCCGTGCGCACCGGCGCGTTGAAGCGCTCCCAGCGGCCCTCATAGGGGCCGTCGACCGTTGCCAGAATGTCGCTCTCGTCGACGATGCCGACCAGCTTGCCGTCGTCGAGCACCGGCAGCTGCGAGACATCGGAGCGGCGCATGCGGCCATAGGCGTTGAGCAGGCTTTCGTCCGGACCGACATAGACGGTGTCGCCGGTGCGGTGCGTGCGCATGACGAGGTCGCGCAGGTCGCCATGCTGCTCGTGCTCGGCCAACCCCTGTTCGGCGAGCCAGAAATCGTCGAACACTTTCGACAGATATTTGTTGCCGCTGTCGCAGACGAAGGTGACGACGCGCTTCGGCGACGTCTGTTCGCGGCAATAGCGCAAGGCGGCCGACAGCAGCGTGCCCGAAGACGAGCCAGCCAGTATGCCTTCCCGGGACAGGAGATCGCGCACCGCCAGCATGCTCTGCTTGTCCGATATGGAATAGGCCTTCTTGACCAGCGACAGCTCGGCATTGGGCGGCACGAAGTCCTCGCCGATGCCTTCCACCGTCCAGCTGCCCGCCTCCACCATCTTGCCGGTCTTGATCAGCGGCGCCAGCACCGAGCCGACCGGATCGGCCAGCACCATTTCCGTCTTCGGCGATGCCTTGGCGAAGAACCGGCCAAGCCCGGTCAGCGTGCCGCCGGAGCCGACGCCGACCACCACCGCGTCGACATCGCCGTCGAGCTGCGAAAAGATTTCCGGACCGGTGGTGGTTTCATGCGCCTCAGGGTTGGCCGGATTGGCGAACTGGTTGGCGTAGAAGGCGCCGGGCAGCTCGGCCGCGATCTTTTCGGCCATGTCCTGGTAATATTCGGGGTGGCCCTTGCCGACATCGGAGCGCGTCATGCGCACTTCCGCGCCCAGTGCGCGCAGGTGCTGGATCTTCTCGCGCGACATCTTGTCGGGCACGACCAGAATGATGCGGTAGCCCTTGGGGATGCCGACCTGCGCGAGGCCCAGGCCGGTATTGCCGGCCGTCGCCTCGACGATCGTGCCGCCCTGCTTCAGCCTGCCCTCCTTCTCGGCCGCCGCGATCATCGACAGCGCGATACGGTCCTTGATCGAGCCGCCGGGATTCTGGCTTTCGAGCTTGATGAACAGCCGGCACTTGCCGGTGTCGAATTGGGTCAGCTCGACCACGGGGGTCTGGCCGATCAGGTCGAGCACCGATCCGTAAGGCGGCCGCAGGCGCGACATTGCATTTTCCGAAGCGGCGCTTTCCAAAGGGGCGCTATCCGAGGGCGCGATCTTGTGCCTGCTCATATCGATGCTCCATGATCAAGCGGCCGCCTCGGGCAGGGCGGCAGCGTATCCTCTTTTCCAGCCCTTTGCAGTGGGAAAGAAGATAGATCGTGCCAATCGACCGGCCAGATGGAGAATGAAATTCCGGGGCGGGCGCGCAGTGGCTGCAGGGCTGTGGGGCACGCCCCCTCTGGCCTGCCGTACAGCGCCGACGTCAACACTTTACCCCAGCAGCTGCTTGCTCAGCCTCGCGCATTGGACGCGAATATCCGGGATGGCGTCGATCTCGAAGAAGGTGCCTCTGGTCAGCGGGCCGACGGCGAGGATTTTCCTGGACACCGTGCCGTCGCCGGCGATGATCTCGCAATTGGCCGTCACGTCGAGGCCGATGCGCAGCGGGTCCGGCCGCGCCAGGGAGCGGTCGACCAGCGAGCGCACGACACTGTTCGACGAGGCCGAGATGTCCCGGACGATGCCGGAGCAATCATAGATGCGGGCGACCTCGAATCTCTCCAGCCGCTTGGTGTGGCGCGACTGGACCTGGACCGTGAACTCGCCGCCCGCCGCGATGTCGACGACACGGCCGGCAACGAGGCGGATGCGGCCGGACTGCACGGCTTGCGTGACGCGGGAGTGGACCTCGGGCGCCATGCGGTGGCGGTGGATGTCCCACCACGCCTTCGTGTGCTCGACGAAACGGCGCTTGGCGGAGGCCGGCCAGTTCTGCCAGATCTTCTGGTTGAACGGGCGCAGGCCGTCGACGACATCGCGCCAGTCGATGCCGGCCTTCTGGTTTTCGCGGATCAGGTCGCGGAACCAGCCGACGAAATAGGAAAGCTGGGTGCCGAGCGGGATGTCGGCGACGTCGAGCTTGATCGGATTGCCCTTGCGGTGCGGCGAGGGCAGCAGGCCGCGCCGCGACACCGCGACGATCTCCGCGCGGTGGCCGCGCTGTTCGAGCGCCAGGAATGCGTCGACCATGCTGAGGCCGGTGCCCAGCACCATGACGCTCCGGTCGGGATCGAGCGCGGTGTCGGCCTCCGATCCCATCCGAACCGCATGGCCTTGCCCCATGGCCGGCACCTCGTCATGGCCGGTGGCGAGCACCGCCAGATGCGCGACGACGCTGGTGCCGTTGGCGAGCGCCACTTCGACCCCCGAGGCCGTGGGCGAGATCGACAGGCTTTCCTCATGGATCAGCCGGAGGCGTCCGGTCTCCCTCTCGCGCGCCTCGAGATCGTCCAGCAATTCGCCGAGATAGCGGGCATAGATGCTGCGCGGCGCGTAGACCGGCGCCTGCTCCGGCGTTGCCAGGCCGCGTTCCAGCAACCAGCGCCAGAAATTGCCGGGATCGTCGGCATAGGCGCTCATGCCGGCGGCGCTGACGTTCAGCACATGCGCGGAGAGCAATGTGGAATAGGCGATGCCCTGGCCGAAATGCGGGCGCTTCTCGACCAGCGTGACGCGAAGGTCGGGATTGGGCTGTCTCAGCAGATGCGCGGCGAGCACGACGCCGCTGGCGCCGCCGCCGACGATGATGATCGAGTTGCCGCGGCCGCTCATGCCAGCCCCGTGCGACGCGCCGGCGTCAGGCCTTCACCGCAACCGGCAGATCGTTGCCCACGACCGAAAGGTCGTCGAGGCCCCTTGCGACCCCAAGGTCGTCGAGGCCGATGTCGCGCATCTCGGCGAGGCTGCGCTGGTCGAGCACCTCGGCGATCGCTTGCCGGACTTCCAGCATCAGATGTCGGACCTGGCATGTCGCCTCGTTACAGTCTTCGCAACGCTGGTACTGGGTACGGCTGGCGCAAGGGATCGGCGCCAGCGGGCCGTCGAGCACACGCACGACATGGCCGACCCTGATTTCCTCCGGCGGCCGCGCCAGGCGATAGCCGCCATCCTTGCCTTTGCGGCTCTGCACGAAACCGGCATTGCGCAGTTCGCCCAGAATGGCGTCGAGAAACTTCTTCGGGATGTTGTTGCCGGTCGCGATGTCGTTGACGAAGGCAAGCTGCCCGGCCGGCATCCGCGCCAGGTGGACGAGCGCCTTGAGGCCGTACTTGCCTTTCTTGGTGAGCATGATCCGAACGTTTCTCTGTCATGCGACGGCTCGCGGCCATCCGTTGCGAAACGCCTGGCGTGCCTCCCGCCGCGCTCAAGCATCCACGAGAGATAAATTCTAGGGACATGATATACAAGCCAATCGCGATTGATCTTGCTTGATTTTCAAGCCATTGCGGCCATTTTGGACCTGACTTGTGACGCCGGGGACACAAAACTTGGCGCGACGGCCTGAGACTGGTGCCACCAGCGATCGCCGCGGTACCTATGGGTATCACCTCTCATCGTCGTCTCCAAGTCTCTATGTCGATAAGTTTACTATACTTAAACGCGAACGAGCGGAACATGTTTTTGAATTCCAATCCATCTGAAGCATGGATTTGCCTTTCAGGCGGCTGCAGCGTGAATTCTCGTTCGCGATCGGAGGCGCCGAGCTTCCCGAACGATGATCTCTCTTGAAGCGCCATCGCCGCCAAATCCGCCTGGGGATCTCGGCACCGGCGCCGCCCTTGCCGCGGCCATTAATCGTCGGCGTGCCGGTGGGGCTGGCCATCGGCATCAGGACCATCGGCCGTGGCGTCTTCGATCCGCTGCTCGAGTTCCTGCGATCGATCCCGCCGCTCGCCTATATGCCGCTGGTCGTCATCTGGTTCGGCATCGGCGAGCCGTCGAAGATTCTTGTCATCGCCATCGCCATGCTGGCGGTTCGCCTTGCGGATTGCGTCGGTCCGGGCCGCTTGCGTGTTCGTCCTTTCGGACAAAGGCCACGGACCTGCTCTCACTCCCCCACCCGACCGGCCGGCTTTGACCTCATCTTATGCGGCCTGATTTGCCGCTCTGCGCTATCTGCCGCCGGCCCCACCATTGCCACCCGTTCCTCCAGTACCGCCGGTGCCAGCAGCGCCTCCGGTGCCTCCCGTGCCGCCATTGCCGAACAAGCCGCCGGCGCTGCCTCCGGTCCCGCCAGTGCCACTGCCGGACAAGCCTCCGGTGCCTCCGGACCCTAGCACGCCGCCCGTGCCACCTGCGCCACCATTGCCGAACAAGCCGCCAGCGCTGCCGCCAGTGCCACCACTGCCGGACAAGCCTCCGGTGCCTCCGGACCCCGGCACGCCGCCTGTGCCACCTGCGCCACCATTGCCGAACAAGCCGCCAGCGCTGCCCCCTGAGCCTCCGGTACCTCCGGCGCTGCCAGTGCCTCCAGTTCCTCCGGTGCCACCACTGCCGGACAATCCTCCGGTGCTTCCGGACCCTGGCGCGCCGCCCGTGCCGCCCGTGCCACCATTGCCGGACAAGCCGCCAGCGCTGCCCCCCGAGCCTCCGGTACCTCCAGTACCTCCAGTACTGGTGCCGCCGTCACCGGACACGCTTCCAGCGTTGCCTCCTGTACCGCCATTGCTGCCCGTAGCTCCGGACCCTGGCGCGCCGCCACTGCCTCCGGTGCCACCCACGCCGCTCGAGCCCTCCGCGCCTTGGCCACCGGTACTGCCTCCGCGATCTCCGACGCGGCTACTCCCGGCGGAGCCGCCAGCCCATGGAGAACGCTCGCTCGGCTTGGTATTTGACGCCGTCAATATGCAAATCCCGTCGGCGTGCATCTGCGGGATAGATGAGCCAGGTACCGAAGCGCAAAGCGTTTCGAACTGGGCTCTGCTGATCAACATCTCACGCGCGGATAGTTCCGCGTGAGCGTTAGTCGGCAGGATAGGCGAAATTCCAAGCAATATCGCCGCACCAATCGCCCAGTCCTTCGGAAGTTTGCTTGCCATCGCCATCGGAAACTCCAACTAACCGGCCTATATAAAAGCAATACCTAACATAGATGGTGCATTATACATCGACAAAGGACTTATCGGAGACTCAACTGCGCGAACGGTTCGCCCACACCAGGCCGGCGAGACCGAGCAGCATGACGACGATGCCGATGGTGAGCCATTGCGACTGGCCGGTCATGAAGCTGCCGCCGATCGCGCCGATGCCTTGCAGCGACCACAGCGCGCCGACGGCCACCACAATCAACGCCAGCAAATTTTTGGTCAGTCTCATTGCCGGATTCTTCTTCCCAAGTTGATCGGTTGCATCGCCGCCGTCGCGATGAAAAAGGCAAAGGAATCGGGTCAAGCGCAACACCTTCTACTAGGTTGTTGCCGCTCGATCTTGTCAAACAAGACATGGATGTCGACTGGAACATCATCGTGACTTGATCGCGGATCACCGAAAAATCACTGACAGACTGTTACCGGGCGACTCTAAACGTGTGCCGATGCCATGGAACTGCCAGATGATTGCCGCATTTCGTGCCTTATTGTCTCCGTAACGGCTGGGGTCTGTCAAAAACGGAGCCATCCCCCAGATATGAATAACAACAACCGGACCGCGCTTGTCGCGGGGACGATCGCTGCTGGCCTGATGGTCGGCGCCTCGGCCACTCCAGCCGCCGCCGCCCAGTGCGGCCGCGCTTCCTGGTACGCCCTGCACTCGCGCACCGCATCGGGCGAACGCATGAACCCATCGGCGATGACCGCCGCGCATCGCACCCTGCCTTTCGGCACCAAGCTGCGGGTAACCAACAAGAACAACGGCCGCAGCGTCGTGGTGCGCATCAACGATCGCGGCCCCTTCATCCGGGGACGCGTGCTCGACCTGTCGAAGGGCGCGGCCGGCCAGCTCGGCTTCATCGGTTCGGGCCATACCGCGGTCTGCATGGCGCGCGTCTGACCACGTTGCCCGGCCGAGGGGCCGGGCCGCCTGGCGGGCCTTCGCACCTGCACAATGCGCCGGCTTGTACCGTCCGAGGCTGATTTCCAACGCTTTGGACCAAGAATGCGTATAGATCACGCCCTGTGACGTATTGCATCGCAGCAATTAGTTGTTAACTTCCCCGCGAGACAGTTAGGGCCAGGCGCTGCTCGCCGCCCCTTCGGTCGCAGGCCGCAGCGGGGTAAACGGATGTTCTACCAGCTCTATGAAATGAACCACGCCGCCCTGCAGCCGGCACGCCTCTATGCCGATGCGGTGCGGCTGTTCTACTCCAACCCGCTCAATCCGTTCTCGCACACCTCATGGGGCCGCTCGATCGCGGCGGGCGCCGAGCTGTTCGAGCGCACCACACGCCGCTACGGCAAGCCGCAATTCGGCCTCGACAAGACGGTGGTCGACTGGAAGAGCGTGGCAGTGACCGAGAAGACCGTCTGGTCGCGGCCGTTCTGCAATTTGGTGCGTTTCGAGCGCGCCGTGCCTGCCGGACGGCGGCGCGATCCGAAGCTGCTGATCGTGGCGCCGATGTCGGGCCACTATGCGACGCTGCTGCGCGGCACCGTCGAAGCCATGCTGCCGCATGCCGACGTGCACATCACCGACTGGATCGACGCTCGCATGGTGCCGCTGGCCGACGGCCAATTCGATCTCGACGACTATATCGACTACATCATCGAGATGCTGCACACGCTGGGCCCCGACACGCATGTGATGGCGGTGTGCCAGCCTTCCGTGCCGGTGCTGGCGGCCGTGGCGCTGATGGAAAGCAAGGGCGACCCCTTCGTCCCTTCGACGATGACCCTGATGGGCGGGCCGATCGACACGCGCCGCAACCCGACCGCGGTCAACCTTCTGGCCGAGGAGAAGGGCATCGACTGGTTCCGCGACAATGTCGTCATGCGCGCGCCCTGGCCGGTGCCGGGCTTCGGCCGCGAAGTCTATCCAGGCTTCCTGCAGCTTTCGGGCTTCATGAGCATGAACCTCGACCGCCACATCATCGCCCACAAGGACTTCTTCATGCACCTTGTGAAGCATGACGGCGACAGCGCCGAGAAGCACCGCGACTTCTACGACGAGTATCTGGCGGTGATGGACCTGACGGCGGAGTTCTACCTGCAGACGGTCGACACGGTGTTTGTCCGCCATGCCTTGCCCAAGGGCGAGATGACGCATCGCGGCACGCCGATCGATCCCTCGGCCATCCGCAATGTCGCGCTGTTCACGGTGGAGGGCGAGAACGACGACATTTCGGGCCTCGGCCAGACGCGGGCGGCGCACGATCTGTGCGTCAACATTCCCGCCGACAGGAAGGCGCATTACATGCAGCCCGCGGTCGGCCACTACGGCGTCTTCAACGGCTCGCGCTTCCGGTCCGAGATCGTGCCGCGCATCGTCGACTTCATCACCAGCTATGGCCGCCAGAACCGGGTCGCGGTGAAGCCGAAGCTGGTCCGCACCGCCAAAAGATAGGCAGCCGGCATTGCCGGCCCGATAGCGCCGGACAGGCCGGGCAGGCCTGTCGCACGGGTGCCGCTGCCATGCGTCTCGCGGGTAACCATGTCGCAAATCACCCAATCGTGGTAATTGACACGGACTGTAGATCGCCCTTAACCTTTCATTAATAACAAGGGCGAGCGGGGACAATGAATTCCTCACCAATGGCGCGAACGCTTCGTGCGTGCGCAGTAGCCGGACTGGCGACAATGATGGGAGGCTGGGTTGCGCCGGCCCTGGCGGCTGGAGCGATGACGACCGGCGGTATCGCGTCGCAACCGATCGGCCACTATGATTTCTGCAGGCTCAATGCCCGCGAATGCGCGATCCGTCCCGGCAATCTTGCGCCGGCCGCCATGACGGACAGGTTGTGGAGCAAGCTGGCCAAGGTCACCGCCAGGGTGAATGCCGCCGTCAAGCCGATGAGCGATATGGACATCTACGGCAAGGACGAGGTCTGGGCCTATCCCGCCAAGGGAGTCGGCGACTGCGAGGATTATGTGCTGGAAAAGCGGCGCCTGCTGTCCCGGATGGGCATATCGCTTGCCGATCTTCTCATCACCGTGGTGCGCAAACCCGATGGCGAAGGGCACTCGGTGCTGACGGTGCGCACCGACAAGGGCGACTATGTGCTCGACAATCTGACCGACAAGGTCAAGGCATGGGACCAGACCGGCTACCGCTTCCTCAAGCGGCAGGCGATCGACAACACCGGCCGCTGGGTCTCCATCCGCGGCGGCCAGCAGGTGCTGGTGGGGTCCGTGCAGTAGGACAGCGGCGGCTCCCTTGCTTCGTCATTCCCGGGCGGAGCAGGAGCGAAGCTCCGTCGCGGAGACCCATCAATGCGGTCCGCAGCGGTCCAAGACCGGGGTTCTTTTCACAGACATCGCCCGCCCTTTTTTTGCACCGTCGCGGCGCTCGCCGTTCGCGGCATGGAATCCTCGGGTCTGCGCCTCCGCTTCGCTTCCGCTGCGCCCGTGGATGATGAAAGCGGGGAGGCTTCGCGAACTATGCCGACCCGTGCCCGAGCGCTCGCCACGCACCTGCGAAAACTTTCTGCATCCCTCCGTGAACCATTTTCGGCCCGGCCGGCGACACACAGCCGTGAACCGAAACCAACCATGGAGACTTCAAATGACTGCTTTCCTGCGCAACACTCTTCTCGCCGCCGTCGCGGTGTCGGGCATGGCCGGATCCGCTTTGGCCGACCAGACCATTCCGAGCTGCGCCAACACCAACCTCAACGACCTGTGGAGCGGCCGCTGTTGCGGCGCCGCCGGCGCATCGGACTGCCTGGGTGGCGGCAATGGTGGCCGTGGCCATGGTGATCACGGCCGCGGCGGCAATGGCGGCAGCACGGCCGGCAAGAACTGATCTCATCACGGCTGCCCGCCGGCTGCTGCTGGCGGGCAGCGTTTTGCGATCGGGAGCTAATGCATGTCGCCCAAAAGTGACCTCGGTTTTGGGAGAACGACATGCATAAAAACAAAGACCTAAAGCGCGTCGCATGAATCCGTTTCGACGCGACGCGCTTTAGAGCCGCCGCGAGAGCCGGGCAAACCCGGCCTACCGCCGCCGCCCCAGCGCCGCCCGGATAGAGGCGGTTATGCCGCGCAGTTCCTCCTCGTCGAGCTTTTCGATGTTCTCGGCCAGGAGGTTGGCAAGCTCGGTCGCGGCCGGGCTCAGGCCCGACGTGTCGAGCCTGACGCGCGGATGCGAGCCTTCGGCCAGTCGCGCCAGTTCCTCGGCGTCGTCCCAGATGATGTTGAAATAACCAATGATCTTCTGGATCAACGTCCAGGTCGGCGCGCCGCGCCTTCCGTGCTCGAGCGCGGACAGATAGGCGGCGCTGACGCCGATGGCGGCGGCCATGTCCTTCTGGGTGACGCCGCGCTCGGCCCTCAGCGCCCGCAGCCTCTCGCCGAACGGGGTCACGACCCCATCCTCACGACCGGACCCGCCGCAGCCTGACATAGAGCGCGCCCGAGCCGCCATGATTGCGCGCGGCGTGGTCGTGACTGGAGACCAGCGGCCGGAACGCGGGCGTCGACAGCCAGGCCGGCACAGCGCGGCGCAGCACGCCGTCGCCGCCCGACGACGAGCCCTTGCCGGTGATGACCAGGACGTAACGGATGCCGCCGGCATGGGCGCGGCGCAGGAAGGAGAACAGCAGCGAATAGGCTTCGTCCTGCGTCATGCCGTGCAGGTCGACCCGGCCTTCGATGGGCAGCCGGCCTTTCGACAGCTTGTCCAGCGTCGGCTCGTCGAGCGCATGGGAGACATGCTGGGCCTTCGGCTTAGGCGCGCCGGCCGGACCGGCAACGGGCGGGGCTTTTTGCGTCGGCGCCGGCTTCGCCTCGATGCCGAAATCCGGAACGGGCACGGCGGCCTTGCCTTTCAGCGGCTTGGCCGTGCGCGCCACCAGGTTCCACAGCACCCGGTCGTCCTCGCTCAGCCTCTCGGTGCGGCCGGTCACGGCTTCGACCCCGAGACGAGCGGGCGCGGCACCAGCGCGTAGAAATCGGCCGGATTGCGCACCACGCCGGCGATCTCGCCGGCGGCGTCGCCCGAGCCGGCGAAGAGATCTCCGCGCGCCGGCCCGGTGATGGCGGAACCGGTGTCTTGCGCGATCATCAGGCGCCGGAACGGTTTTACCTCGAAAGCCGTCAGCGATGGCGCATCGACGTAAAAGGGCGTGCCGAATGTGTGCAGCAGCCGGTCGACGGCGATCGAGCGGCCCGGCGTCAGCGGCACCTTGGCGGCAGCGATCGGCCCGAGCGTTGCGTCCTCGACCGAGGCCTCACGGAAGAAGATATAGGAGCGGTTGCGCCACAGGATCTCGTCGACGCGGCCGGGATGCGCCCTGAACCAGGCGCGGATCGACTGCATCGTCACTTTTTCCAGCGGGATCTCGCCGAGTTCGCTCAACACCTTGCCGGGTCCGGTGAAGCGCTGGCCGGACTTGGCGGCATAGGTGACGCGGCACAGCCGGCCGTCGGTCATAAGAAGCCGCGCCGCGCCCTGCACATGGATGAAGAAGGCGTCGACCTTGTCGGCCAGCCAAGCGATTTCCAGGCCCTTGCCGGCGAGCGCGCCGCGCTCGATCGCGCCACGATCGAAATATTCGGCCGGCCCGTCCGGCGTCCGGCGCGCGAAAGCGAGATAGGGATCCATTGCGTCGGGCCGGTTGGCGTCGTCGATGTCGACGAGATCGGCGGGACGCGACAGCAGCGGCACGGCAAAACGCTCCGTGCGCACCGGCGAGGCCTCGACCTCCGGTTCGTAGAAGCCGGTGACGAGGCCGGCGCTGGTCTCCGGGCGCACCAGCATGGGGACGAAATGACGCTCGAAGAAGCGCCGCGCCTCCGACCGGCTGGCAGGAGGCGCCGCCCGCGCCTCGGCATAGGCACCGGCAAAGGCGTCAAAATCGACGCCGAGCGCGCCGCTGCGATAGGGCTTGGCCAGGACATGGAAGGCGGAGCGGCGAAAGGCTTCGAAGGCCGCCAGATGGTCGTCGTCATCCCAGCCGGGCAGAGCGCCGAAGGATCTTTCGCTGAATGCCTGATGGAAGGACACGACAGGCCCGCCGCGGTCGGGGATTCAATCTTCTTCTTCGGTGGCGACGAGCTTCCAGTTCGGATCGCGCGAGCGCGTGTCGCGGGCGAAGGTCCAGACGTCCTTGACCTCGGCGACGGTTTCGGGGTCGCCGTCGATGACCGCACCGGCCTTGTCGCGCGTCGCCGAAATCAGCTCGCTGATGATGCGCAGCGTGACATGCGCCTCGCCGCCCTTCATCTCGGCCGAGACGATGTCGGCCTTGTCGATGCCGACGAAGGAAGACTGGATCTTTTCCGACCGCGCCTCGCGCTCGCCGATCGCGGCGACGAAACCGTCATAGACGTCGCGCGACAGAAGGTTCTTCAGCGTTTTGCGATCGCCGTCGGCATAGGCCATGACGATCATCTCGTAAGCCATCTTGGCGCCGTCGACGAAACCCTTCGGGTCGAAGGACGGATCGTTGTCCTTGATCGTGCGCAGGCCCTTGTTGAGGTCGGTGCCGGGCTTGGCAAAGGCGTCGATGGCCGCATAGACCTCGCCGGCCGGCTCGCCGGGCTGGCGCTTGCGCGGCAGCGACACGACATTCTCGGATTTCTGCGCATCCTTGTCGCCGGTCCGGGCGGCGGTATAGGGGTCGAAAGGCGGCCGTTCGCTGCCGGTACGACGGCCCAGCACATTGCGCAGCTGGAAAAAGATCACAACTGCCGCAATCAGGAAGAAAATCGTGCCGAAGTCGAAGAAGCCCATATCTTCCGCCAATCAATCCTGCCCTCGGCCGGACCGCCCGGCCAACAGGGCAGCGGTCGCATAGCGTTCAACATGCAAACCATATAGAACGCAAGGCGCAATCATTCAAATCAAAGGCAGCCATACCTATCTAACAGCCTCGGCGCCAGCGGCCGGCGGCCGCTGGCAGGCAAAACAGACCAACGCCAGAACGATCGGAAGGATCGGCAAGACTTGCGCATTTCGTTATTTCCCGTTTTTCTTCTGGCGCTTCCGCTGCTGGAGATTGCCGGCTTCGTCATAGTCGGGCGCCAGATCGGCGCGCTGGCGACGGTCGGCCTGGTGCTCGCCTCGAGCATCGCCGGGGCGCTGCTGCTCAGGCGTCAGGGTTTTGGCGTCATGAGCCGCATCAGCACCGAGATGGGCGCCGGCCGCGATCCGAGCCGTCAGCTCGCGCACGGCGCCATGATCGTGCTCGCCGCAATCCTACTGATCATCCCCGGCTTCATATCGGACGTCTTCGGCATTCTCCTGTTCCTGCCGCCGGTGCGCGACCTTGCCTGGCGCAGGCTCAAGGGCCGCATCGTGGTGGCGACGAATTTCTCGGGCGGCGGCTTCCGCGGCCGGCCGCGCGACAGGGTCATCGACCTCGAAGACGGCGATTATTCGCGCGAAGACGATTTCAAGCGCGGGCCGGACCACAATTCGCCATGGCGCCGCCTGAAGGACGACTGAGGCGCTGCCTCCCCTCGTCATCCTGGGGCGAAGCAAGGAGCGGAGCGACGCGCGCAGACCCCAGGATCCATGCCGTGACGTGGAAGCGCTCTGACGGTGCTGAATTTCGTTCTACTCTAACCGTGGAAGTCGGTCGCGGCACCGGTCACTGGCAAGGTGTGCATTGGCTATTTTGGGCCGCTTCATTCTCCGGCCGATGTAACGGCATGGATCCCAGGGTCTACGCTCCGCTTCGCGTCGCTTCGCCCTAGGATGACGACGCGACAAGCAAGGCGGCAAACCTTGTCTTGTCATGCCGGCCATGGTAGCGAACGCCCGATTTCAATTCGGTCAGCAATGCTGCCCAGGCAAAAGGACACAAGGCTCATGGCCAGCAAAGATGACGCGCCGGTCGGCGCCAACGGAAACGGCAACACGGCGCAGCCCTCGCTCAACGTCCTTGCCCAGTATGTGAAGGATCTTTCCTTCGAGAGCCCCGGCGCGCCGAACTCGCTGCGCGGCCGCGACAAGGCGCCCGGCATCGCCATCAACGTCAACGTCAACGCCAATCCGCTCTCCGACAAGCAGTTCGACGTCAATCTGACGCTGAACGCCAAGGCGTCCTTCGACCAGGAAGTGCTGTTCAACGTCGAGCTGGTCTATGGCGGCGTTTTCGCCATCAGCGGCTTCCCGCAGGAACACATGCTGCCGATCCTGTTCATCGAATGCCCGCGGCTGCTGTTCCCGTTCGCCCGGCAGATCATCGCCGAGGCGACGCGCAATGGCGGCTTCCCGCCGCTGATGCTCGACCCGATCGATTTCGCGCAGATGTTCCAGCAGAAGCTGGCCGAGGACCAGGCAGCGTCGAAGGTCCAGGTGAGCTGAGGCGACGATAGCGGCAATTACAAGGAACCCGGCCTTTGTGCCGGGTTTTTTTGTAGGTGGGGTTGCACCAACATTCACCGTTCGTTGATGAACAATCGCCAACATTGGAGACTAGCCAAAATGATCCGTCCTTCGTCATCCTAGGGCGGAGCAGGAGCGAAGCGACGTCGCGGAGACCCTAGGATCCATGCCGTGACGTTGGCCATAGGGGTGCGGCCGATCAGAATGGCACGGGCAGTATCCTGAGTAATGACCGGCTACGTTTACATGATCGCAAACCAAAAGCGTGGCACGATTTATATCGGCGTCACCAATGACCTCGGTCGCCGCATACCGGAGCACAAATTCGGCCAGGGTTCCCGCTTTACCAGCCGCTACGTCGTGCAGCGGCTGGTGTGGTATGAGGAATTTTTCGACATCACTGACGCCATCCAGCGCGAGAAATCACTAAAGCGCTGGCCGCGTCAGTGGAAGATCGACCTGATCGAGAAGACCAATCCAGAGTGGTTCGAGCTTTTTCACGGGACGGGATGGTAGGCTAGGTTTTTGCACCCCCGGAGCACTACACGACCGTCACGGCATGGATCCTAGGGTCTCCGCGACGTCGCTTCGCTCCTGCTCCGCCCTAGGATGACGAAGGTGTGGAGTATCACCCAGCCATAATCTTCAGCCAAAGCGCCTTCTCGCCAAGCGTGGCGATCATGGCCGCGTGCGCCGCGCGCTCGGCTTCGCTCAGGCGCGGGGGGAGGGCGATCGGCCGCGCGCCGACCGAGATGTCGATGTCTGCCACTTCGCCCGCGCCGTTCATCTGCACGGCAACGGTGTCCAGGATCAGAGCCGTCTGCTTGCCGCCGATCAGCTCGATGTAGACTTCGGCCAACAGCTCCGAATCCAGCAAGGCGCCGTGCTTGGTGCGCCGCGCATTGTCGATGCCGTAGCGCCGACAGAGCGCGTCGAGCGAATTGGGACCCATCGGATGCCTGCGCCGCGCCAGCGCCAGCGTGTCGACGACGCGGCCGATGTCGACGGCCGGATGGCCGAGCCGGCCGAACTCGACATTGAGGAAGCCGATGTCGAAGGTGGCGTTGTGGGCGACCAGCTTGGCGCCGTCGGTGAAGGCGATCCACTCCTCGACGATCTCGGCGAAGGACGGCTTGCCCTGCAGGTCCGCCATGCTGATGCCGTGCACGGCCTGAGCCTCGGCGTGGATCGAGCGGCCCTGCGGGTTGATGTAATGGTGGAAGGTCCTACCGGTTGGAAAGCGGTTGACCAGCTCGACGCCGCCAAGCTCGATGATGCGGTCGTCGCGCATGTCGAGGCCGGTGGTTTCCGTATCGAAAATGATCTCACGCATCGAATCAGTCGCTCCTGGTGAGCAGAATCGTGAGAGCGGAACAAAATGGCAATGGGCAATGGCCTTTTTCCTTCTCCCCTTGTGGGAGAAGGTGTCGCCGAAGGCGACGGACGAGGGGTGTTCCAGGGAACGCCAACGCCTCATTCCGCTGGAGCACCCCTCAACCGTCTCGGCGCTGCGCGCCGATGCACCGCCCTGGGGCGAGCCACGGGTCTCGCCCCGTCCTTCGGACCCCACAAGGGGAGAAGGAAAGCGTCAGCGTTTCCCGGAGACTTTCGCGATGATCTCGGCGACCTCAGCCCGCGCGGCGTCCAGGCCCTGGCTGGTGTCGATGACGAAATCGGCGCGGCGGCGCTTTTGCGCATCCGGCACCTGGCTGGCCAGGATGGAGGCGAGTTTCTCTTCGCTCATGCCGGGCCGCGCCAGCACGCGCTGGCGTTGGACTTCGGCCGGCGCGGTAACGACGACGACCCTGTCGACCCGATCGCGGCCGCCGGTTTCGAACAGAAGCGGAATGTCGAGGACGGCAAGCGGCGCGCCGGCGGCGCGGTTGCGCGCCAGGAACGCGTCGGCATCGGCGCGCACCAGCGGATGTATGATCGCTTCCAGCCTTTTCAGCGCGGCCGCATCGCCAAGCACCCGAGCGCCGAGCTTCGCGCGGTCGACGCCTCCGGCGCCGGTGGTCCCGGGAAAGGCGGCCTCGACCAGCGGGGCTGCCTTGCCGGCATAGAGGCGATGCACCGTCTCGTCGGAATCGTGGACCGGCACGCCGGCATCGGCAAACATTTTTGCGGTGGTCGACTTGCCCATGCCGATCGAACCGGTGAGGCCGAGAACGATCATGGTTTTGGCACCAGATCGGCTTCAATGAGCGCGCGCAATTCGGGTGTGACCCGGGGCCGCACGCCGAACCAGCGCTCGAAACCCGGAACCGCCTGGTTGAGCAGCATGCCGAGGCCGTCCACCGTCTTCAGCTTGCGCGCGCTTGCCGCGGCAAGCAGCGGCGTCTCGAGCGGCACATAGACGATGTCGGTGACGATCGCGTGGTCCGGCAAAAGGGCCGGGTCGGCGGCCAGACCCTCATTGCCTTGCATGCCGAGCGCCGTGGTGTTGATGAGCAGGCCGGCATCGGCAAGCAGTTCACCGGTCGCCGCCATGCCATGCGCCGAGACACCGGCGCCGAACCGGTCGCGCAATTCCACCGCCCGGGCAAGCGTGCGGTTGACGATGCGGATATCGCTCATGCCACGCTGCTTCAGCGCGTGGATGACGGCGCGCGAGGCCCCGCCAGCGCCGAGCACCACCGCCGGGCCAATGGACGCCCAGCCCGGCGCATGATCGTCGAGATTGGCGGCGAAGCCATGGCTGTCGGTGTTGCCGCCCCAAAGGCGACCGTCCTCCAGCCACAGCGTGTTGACGGCGCCGATCTGCTGGGCTGCCCCATCGCGGCGCTCGACCAGGGCGAACGCCGCCTCCTTGTGCGGGATGGTGACGTTGCCGCCGAGATAACCGCTCGCTTGCAATGTCTTCAGGAATTCGGTGAAATCCTGCGGCGCCACGTCGATCGCCTGGTAGCTGCCGTCGATGCCGTATATGGCCAGCCAGTGGCCGTGGATCTTCGGCGAGCGCGAATGCTTGATCGGGTGACCGGTGACGAAGGCCTTTTTGGTCGCCTCAGCCATCGATCGCTCCCAGCGTGCGCAGTTCGGCCAGCAGCGGCAGCAGCGGCAGGCCGACAATGGTAAAATGATCGCCCTCGATCTTCTCGAAGAGCTGGATGCCTTCGCCTTCGACCTGGTAGGCCCCGACGCTCGACAGCGCCCTTGAGCCGACGCGCGCCAGATGGCGGCCGATGAAGGCCGGATCGAGCTTGCGCATGGTGAGGCTGGCTATGCCGACATGGCGCCACAGCACCCCGCCGTCGCGGACCAGGACCGCGGCGCTGTTGAGCTGATGGGTCTTTCCCGACAGCGCCAGCAGATGGCGGCGCGCCCCTTCCATGTCGGTTGGCTTGTGGAACACCTCGTCGCCGAGCGACAGCGTCTGGTCGCAGCCGAGCACCAGCGCACCGGGCCTGCGCTCGCTTACTTCGGTGGCCTTGGCCTCAGCCAGCACCAGCGCGACATCCTCGGGCGAGGCGCCGCTGCCTTGCAGGGGCGCCTCGAGCGCGCGCTCGTCGACCTCAGGCGCAACCGCCTCGACGTCGATGCCGGCAGCGAGCAGCATCGCCTTGCGGAATGGGCTGCCGGAAGCGAGGATGATTTTTTCGGTCATGGGCGTCTCGTTCCTTCGCGCCAGCGTTCCGGACCTAGCGCGTCTTCCCCCGCAGGGCAACGATGGCCGCCGCCGTTTCCTCGATCGAGCGGCGGCTGACGTCGATCATCGGCCAGCCGTGGCGGGTGCAGATCTGGCGGGCATAGGCGAGTTCCTCGTTGATGGCGGCGCGGTCGACATAGTCGGTCGGCACATAGGCGCTCGAGTTGCCGAGGATGCGGTTCTGGCGGACATGCGAGATCCGCTCGGCGGTGGCGACGAGGCCGACGATCAGCGGCGTCCTGGCGTTGACCAGGCTTTCGGGCACCGGCACGCCGAGCACGATCGGAATGTTGGCGGTCTTGATGCCTCTGTTGGCGAGATAGATGCTGGTCGGCGTCTTGGACGTGCGCGAAATGCCGACCAGCACGATGTCGGCATCGTCCATATTGGCCGGCAACTGGCCGTCATCATGCTCCATGGTGAAGTTGAGCGCGTCGATGCGGCGGAAATATTCGGCGTCGAGGACATGCTGGGCGCCGACGCGGCGGCCGGCCGGCGTGCCCAGATAGGACTGGAAGACGGTGAGCACCGGCTCCAGCACGGAGACGCAGGGCAGGCCCATCGCGGCGCAACGCTCGTCGATGCCGCGCGCCAGCTTCTGGTCGACGACGGTATAGAGGATGATGCCCGGCTCCTCCTCGATGTCCTCGAACACTTTGGCCACCTGTTTTTCGGTTCGGATGAGCGGGTAGATGTGCTCGATGGCGCGCGCATCCTTGTATTGGGCCGAAGCCGCGCGGCCGGCGGCGAGCAGCGTTTCGCCGGTGGCGTCGGAGATCAGGTGCAGGTGGAAGAAGCTCTGGGGTTTGTTCACAGGGTTTTACCTAGGGCTGTGGGCGGATGTGGATAAAGCAGGGTTCGGAAAACCCGCCGGCCGGAGCGACTGTATCAGATGCCGGTTTGTCCACAATTCGACGCGCTGTAGGCTTCGTCGGGCGGCTGGGGACAAGTCCGTGGACGAAGATTTTTGCCTTTTGTCTGTCCACAGGACCAGCCTGCAGGATCGCTGCTCTAGCGTATTGAGTCCAATGGAAGATTCCGGCTCGTCCCCAGAACCCTGCAAGGGGCGATTGGAAATGCGCGACAATATGCTTGCTGGTGTTTTGACGGCCAAAGCGGGACAGGTGACAACCACCACAACCAACAGACTCTTAGAATCAGAAGATTCTCTAGAAATAAGATATTTGTTTAAGGGAAAGCCGGGAGAGGCGAGCGCTCTATGCCTGCAAGACGGATCATGCTGGACGTGCTGAAGGGTGAGACGGTGTTTCCGCCGCCGCTCTGGATGATGCGCCAGGCCGGGCGCTATCTGCCGGAATACCGCGAGACGCGCCGACGCGCAGGTTCATTCCTCGACCTCTGCTATGATCCCGACCTTGCCTTCGAGGTGACCATGCAGCCGATCGAGCGCTTCGGCTTCGACGCCTCGATCCTGTTCTCCGACATCCTTGTCGTTCCGCATGCGCTTGGCCGCGACGTGCGCTTCGAAGAGGGGCGAGGGCCGCTGCTGACGCCGATCACGGCGGCTGAAATCGCAGCCCTGGACAGCACGGTGTTTCACGTGAATCTCGAACCGGTCTACGAGACGGTTCGCCGGTTGCGGGCGAAACTGCCCGATGAAACCACCTTGATCGGCTTCTGCGGCGCGCCATGGACGGTGGCGACCTACATGATCGCCGGGCACGGCACGCCGGACCAGGCGCCGGCGCGGCTGTTCGCCTATCGCGAGCCGGCGGCGTTTCGTCAGTTGCTCAAGGTGCTGGCCGATCATTCGGCCGCCTATCTCATCAGGCAGATCGAGGCTGGCGCCGATGTGGTGCAGATATTCGATTCCTGGTCCGGCGTGCTCGACGATGCTTGTTTCGAGCTGTTCTGCGTCGAGCCGGTGGCCGAGATCGTCAGGCAGGTTCGAGCGGTCCATCCCGATGTGCCGATCATCGGTTTTCCGAAGGGCGCCGGCACGCGCTACCGCAGCTATCGCGAGAAGACCGGCGTCACGGGGCTGGGGATCGACTGGACGGTGCCGCTGGAGACAGCGAAGGCGTTGCAGCGGGAAGGAGCCGTCCAGGGCAATCTCGATCCACTGCGGCTGGTCGCCGGCGGCAAGGCGCTGGCCGACGGCGTCAGCGCGATATTGGAGAGCCTGGGAAGCGGACCGCTGATCTTCAATCTCGGCCACGGCATCACCCCGGAAACGCCCATGGCCCATGTCGAGGCGATGGTGAAACTGGTGAGGAGCGCGACACGCTGATGGCCGGAATGAGCAACACCAACAGCACGGGCCAGGCGATGATGCGCATGGTGATCGGCATCGCCGCTTTGGTCGTGCTGACGGCGCTGCTGTTTCTGGCAGCGCCCGACGGCTTTTATCTCTGGGCCAAGGCGATCCATGTTCTTGCCGTCATCTCGTGGATGGCGGGCATGCTCTATCTGCCGCGGCTGCTGGTCTATCACGCAGACGCCGAGAAGGGTTCGGTGCAGTCGGAGACCTTCAAGGTGATGGAGCGCCGGCTGCTGCGCGGCATCATCAACCCGGCGATGATCGTCACCTGGGTGTTCGGCCTGTGGCTGGCCTGGAAAGGTTTCGGTTTCCAGGGCGGCTGGCTGCATGGCAAGATCGCGCTGGTGCTGGTTCTGTCGGGCATCCACGGCTATCTGGCCGGCGCTGTGCGAAAATTCGCCGAGGACCGCAATGAAAAGCCCGCGAGGCACTGGCGGATCGTCAACGAGATCCCCACATTGCTGATGATCGCTATCGTGATCCTGGTCGTCGTCAAGCCGTTATGAACCTTCAGACCTCTCTCACGACTTGCTAAAAGGCGGCTTGCTCTTTCAGCCGGCCGACGATAAAAGACGGGTCTTCCTTCCCGTCATGCGCCGCCCTTCATTGCTTTTGGCCGCGCCCGGCATTTATCGCATCCCGCCGATTTCCTCCCAAAAGCCTACCCAGAGTCTATCCTAATGCAAGAAATGAAACTCACCGAGTTCAAGAACAAGAAACCGCCAGAGCTGATCGCCTATGCCGAATCGCTCGAGGTGGAGAACGCCAGCGTCATGCGCAAGCAGGAGCTGATGTTCGCAATCCTCAAGAAGCTGGCCGCCCAGGACATCGAGATCATCGGCGACGGCGTGGTCGAAGTCTTGCAGGACGGTTTCGGTTTCCTGCGCTCGGCCAACGCCAATTATCTGCCGGGTCCCGACGACATCTATATTTCGCCCTCGCAGATCCGGCGCTTTTCGCTCAAGACCGGCGATACGGTCGAAGGGCCGATCCGCAGCCCGAAAGAGGGCGAGCGCTATTTCGCGCTGCTCAAGGTCAACACGATCAATTTCGACGATCCCGAGAAGATCCGCCACAAGATCCACTTCGACAATCTGACGCCGCTCTATCCGACCAAGCGGCTGAAGATGGAGATCGATAACCCGACCTCCAAGGATATCTCGCCGCGCGTGATCGACCTGGTGGCGCCGATCGGCAAGGGACAACGCGCGTTGATCAACGCGCAGCCGCGTACCGGCAAGACGGTTCTCATGCAGAACATCGCCCACTCGATCACCGCCAACCATCCGGAATGCTACCTGATCGTGCTTCTGATCGACGAGCGGCCGGAGGAAGTGACCGACATGCAGCGCTCGGTGAAGGGCGAGGTGATCTCCTCGACCTTCGACGAGCCGGCGGTGCGCCACGTGCAGGTCGCCGAGATGGTCATCGAGAAGGCCAAGCGGCTGGTCGAGCATGGCCGCGACGTCGTCATCCTGCTCGATTCCATCACCCGTCTTGGCCGCGCCTACAACACCGTGGTGCCGTCCTCGGGCAAGGTGCTGACCGGCGGCGTCGACGCCAACGCGCTGCAGCGCCCGAAGCGCTTCTTCGGTGCTGCCCGCAACATCGAGGAAGGCGGTTCGCTAACCATCATCGCCACGGCGCTGATCGATACCGGCAGCCGCATGGACGAAGTAATTTTTGAAGAGTTCAAGGGCACCGGCAACTGCGAAATCCAGCTCGACCGCAAGGTCGCCGACAAGCGCATCTACCCGGCCATGGACATTCTGAAGTCGGGTACCCGCAAGGAAGACCTGCTGGTGCCGCGCGCTGACCTGCAGAAGATCTTCGTGCTACGCCGCATCCTGGCGCCGATGGGAACGACCGACGCGATCGAGTTCCTCATCGACAAGCTGAAGCAGACCAAGACCAATGCGGACTTCTTCGATTCGATGAATACGTAAGCGGGCAAGGCGGGCCTCGCTTTCGTCATCCTCGGGCTTGACCCGAGGATCGATGCCGTCTCCCCGGAGGGTGCGACGGGAGCAGAACTGGCACTGTTGCAACGCTCTGATGTCACGGCATGGATCCTATGGTCTGCGCCGCGTCGCTTCACTCCTTGCTCCGCCATAGGATGACGAACTCTATCGTCTTCGCCGCAAAAATCCTTCCAGTTCATCACCATCCGTGATGACCGGCAGACACACCTGCCCCGTACAGAGCCACGCACCGGGCTTGTCCGTCGGCGGCAATACTCCACCCGGCAAGGAAGCTCGATTCGCCTGCGTACCGATCGCCAGCACAATATCCACCCGACGCGGATCGGGATTGCGATTCGCGACCGGAGCGAGCCCTGGATTCGCCAGATCGTCCACAAGCACCAGCTTTAGCGGCTCTATGGCGAGCGCCGAAGCGTTGACGATGCCGGCCTGGCCATAGGCCTGGTGCGCCGCGCGGCCGGCGGCGTGTTCGGCGACTTTCGTCGCTTTCTCCTGCAGGTCGAGATCGCCGGTCAGCGCGGCGAGCCGGACCAGCGCCTCGATGACCTGACCGGTGACCGACGCAATAGCCTCGTCGACGTCGCCCCTGATGCGGATCGGCACGTCGGTGCTGTCGGATGCGGTGAGATAATAACCGGTGCCGTCGGCATCGGCATGCCAGCGGTCGAGCTGCTCGACGAATTGCCGGGCCCGATCGGCGTAGCTCCAGTCGCCGGTGGCTTCGAACAGGGCGATCGCCGCATTGGCCATCGCCGCATAGTCGCTCGACAGGGCCGGGAACAGTTTCTTGGGGCCGAGCATGGAATGGGGCAGCCGTCCGCCCTCGGCGGAGGAGGCGATATGATCGAATGCGGCCTTGGCCGCGTCGATCCAGTCTTGGCGCGCCAGCGCGCGGCCGGCCTCGGCGAGTGCCAAGATCATCTGGCCGTTCCAGTCGGCGAGGACCTTGCCGTCGCGGCCGGGCCTGACGCGCCGTTCACGGACCGCCAGCAGCCTTGACTTGAGAGCGGCCAGAAGCGGTTGCTCGGCAATGCCTTGCACCTGCTGGGCCGGCGTCTGGTGGATGACAGGCTTGCCTTCCCAACCGGGTGGGCTGGAGAGCATGAAGTGATTGAAAAACAACGGAGAATCGTCGCCGAGCGCGGCCTCGATCTCTTCCCGGCTCCAGGTGTAGAAAAGGCCCTCCTCGCCCTCGCTGTCGGCATCGAGACTGGCGGCGAAGGCGCCGCCCTCGACGCGCATCTCACGCAGCAGCCAGTCGACGGTCTCCTCGATTCGGACCCGGAACAAATCCTTTCCGCCCGCGGCGTAGGCCCAGTTGCAAAAACGGATGAGCTGCGCGTTGTCGTAGAGCATCTTTTCGAAATGCGGCACCAGCCATTGCGCGTCCGTGGAATAGCGGCTGAGCCCGCCGCCGACATGATCGTAGATGCCGCCGGCCAGCATCCGTTCGAGGCTCAACAGGACATCGTCGCGGTGACCGGCATTGCCGTCGCGCAGCCACGACAGCCACAGTGTCTGCATGAACGGCGCGTTGGGGAATTTCGGCGCGCCGCGCAGGCCGCCGAGATCCTTGTCGATCATGCCGTCTATGCCTCTGGCGAGCGCGGCCAGCGTGTCGCGGTCGAGCGCGGTGCGGGCATGCGCTCCTGCGAGCCGGGTCTCGACATGCGAGGTCAGCCCATCGGCGCTCTGGTTCAGGCTTGCTCTTTTCTCGCGCCAAGCCTTGTCGATCGCCTCCATCACCTGAATGAAGCCCGGGCGGCCATAGCGCGGCTCGCGCGGGAAATAGGTGCCGCCCCAGAACGGCTTGCCCTGCGGCGTCAGGAACATGGTCAGCGGCCAGCCGCCCTGCTCGCCCATCGAGGACAGCGCCGCCATATAGATCTGGTCGATGTCGGGACGCTCCTCGCGGTCGACCTTGATATTGACGAACAGACGGTTCATGACGGCGGCGACGTCGTCATTCTCGAAGCTTTCATGGGCCATGACATGGCACCAGTGGCAGGCGGCATAGCCGACCGACAGCAGGATCGGCCGATCCAGCACCCTCGCCTCGTCAAGCGACGCCGGCGACCAGGCCCGCCAATGCACCGGATTGCCGCTGTGCTGCTGCAAATAGGGGCTGGCTTCGTCGGCAAGCAGATTTTGCGCAGGCAGTGTCACAATGAGCGGTCCGGCGAAACAGGGGTTGGATAGTGAAGCTAGGGCGGTCCAACAAGGCGGGCAAATGATTTCGGCCGACACCATCGTCGCGCTTTCCAGCGGGCGCCTGCCCGCCGGCGTCGCCGTCATTCGCATTTCGGGGCCAAAGACTCGATTCGTTATCGAAACGATTGCCGGCGGCATGGTTAAGAGCCGCGTGGCCAGCCTGCGCAGGCTGCGGGAGCCCGATGGGGGCGTGCTAGACAACGGCCTGGTGATCTTTTTCCCGGGCCCCGGTAGCTTCACCGGCGAGGACGTGGCGGAATTCCAGGTGCATGGCGGCCGCGCCGTGGTGGCGAGACTGTTGGAGACGATCGCCGGCTTCGAAGGCGTCAGGCACGCCGAAGCGGGCGAGTTCACGCGCCGGGCCTTCCTCAATGGCAAGGTCGATCTGGTGAGGACGGAGGCGCTGGCCGATCTGGTCAACGCCGAGACCGAGGCGCAGCGGCGCTTCGCGGTGCAGAATGCCGAGGGTGCGCAGGCCGAGCTTTATCTGAGCTGGCGGCAGCGGCTTATCCATGCGCGCGCCATGATCGAGGCCGAGATCGACTTTGCCGACGAAGACGACATTCCCGGCTCCGTTTCGGATACGGTCTGGTCTGATGTTTCGGCGCTGATCGGGGAGATCGAGCGCCACATTGCCGGGTTTCGTGCCGGCGAAATCATCCGCGACGGATTCGAGGTCGTTATCCTCGGTGCCCCGAATGCCGGCAAGTCGAGCCTGTTCAACGCTTTGGCGCGGCGCGATGCAGCTATTGTAACGGATGAACCGGGCACGACGCGGGATCTGCTCGAGATCGTGCTTGACCTCGAAGGCCTGCGGGTCAGGCTGACCGATACCGCCGGCCTGCGCGATACCGCCGGCAAGGTGGAAGCGATCGGCATCGAGAAGGCGCGAGCCAAGGCGCATGGCGCCGACCTCTTGCTTTTGCTCGAGGACATCGCCGACCCGCATCCCCTTGCTCTGCCACGCGAGGGTGTCGCGACATTGCGCGTGGGCACCAAGCTCGATCTGGTGCAGGAAAGAGCCCCCGCCTGGGTTACAGGTGGTTATGATCGCGTCATTTCGACCAAAGACGGGACGGGCGTGACGGAACTGCTGGCCGAAATCGCCAGGCTCGCGGCTGCGCAGGTCGGCGAAGCGGGCGACATCCTGCCTTCGCGGCTTCGCCATGTCGAGTTGCTCAGGGAAGCCAATCGCTTCCTGCTGCGCGCGGCCGAGAGCCCGGACGCCGGGCAGGAACTGCGCGCCGAGGATCTGCGGCTGGCCGCCGACCGGCTCGGCCGTATCGTCGGCGCGGTCGATGTCGAGGACATGCTGGATGTGATTTTTTCGCAGTTCTGCATCGGGAAATGATTCACGTGGAACATCGTCGGGGTGCGGAGGCCGCCGAGCTTCCCTTCTCCCCGGCGCCATACGGGGAAGGTGCCGGCAGGCGGATGAGGGGCAGCGCTGACTTCGGCTCGTGTTACTCCGGACCCGGCCGATGACTCACGTGAAACAGGGACTGTCCGACCGGCGCCGTTTCACGTGAAACGGCTGCGCCGAACCAGTCGCCAGCTGACCTTAGCGTTTGACTCACGTGAAACACGCAACGAAGTTCGCCGTCCTGTTTCACGTGAAACTCCCGCGAAGTTTCTTGACACCGTCCCGCTGCGGGGACATCTCTCCACCAAACTTCGAATCCAGGGCGTTTGAAATGACCGATCACTATGATGTGGTTGTGGTGGGTGGCGGCCATGCGGGCAGCGAGGCGGCCAGCGCGGCTGCGCGTGCTGGCGCCAGGACAGCGCTGGTGACGCTGCGTTTCGACACGATCGGCGTCATGTCCTGCAATCCGGCCATCGGCGGGCTCGGCAAGGGCCATCTGGTGCGCGAGATCGATGCCATGGACGGGCTGATGGGCCGGGTGGCGGATGCCGCCGGCATCCAGTTTCGCCTGCTCAACCGGCGCAAGGGGCCAGCCGTGCGCGGCCCGCGCACCCAGGCCGACCGAAAGCTTTACCGGCTCGCCATGCAGGAAGCGATTCGCGAGCAGAACGATCTCGACGTGGTCGAGGGCGAGGTGCTCGATTTCGACATCGACGATCCGGGGTGCCTGCGCGCCGTTATCCTGGCCGACGGCCGGCGCCTTGCCTGCGGCGCGGTGGTCCTGACCACCGGAACCTTCCTGCGCGGGCTGATCCATATCGGCGAGAGGAAGATCGTCGCCGGCCGCATGAACGAACAGGCGAGCCTTGGGCTGTCGGCGACGATGAGCCGCGCGGGCTTCAAGCTCGGCCGCCTGAAGACCGGCACGCCGCCGCGCCTCGACGGGCGAACCATCGACTGGGCGTCGCTTGAAAGCCAGGCGGCGGATGACGATCCGGTGCCGTTCTCGCTGATGACCGACCGCATCGAGACGCCGCAGATCGAGTGCGGCATCACGCGCACGACCGCGGCTACGCATGAGCTGATCCGCGCCAATCTCGGGCGCTCGGCCATGTATTCGGGTTCGATCGAAGGCGTCGGGCCCCGCTACTGTCCGTCGATCGAAGACAAGATCGTCAAGTTCGGCGACCGCGAAGGCCACCAGATTTTTCTCGAACCGGAAGGCCTGGACGACGACACGGTCTACCCGAACGGCATCTCGACCTCGCTGCCGGAGGAGGTGCAGCTCGAAATCCTGAAGACCATTCCGGGGCTGGAACGCGCGGTGATGCTGCAGCCCGGCTATGCCATCGAATACGACCATGTCGACCCGCGCGAGCTCAACCCGACGCTGGAGACCAAGCGCGTCGGCGGCCTGTTCCTTGCCGGGCAGATCAACGGCACGACCGGCTATGAGGAGGCCGCCGCGCAAGGCCTGCTGGCGGGCCTCAATGCCGCAAGGCGGGCGTCGGGCAGCGAGCAGGTCGTGCTCAGCCGCACCGAAGCCTATATCGGCGTGATGGTCGACGATCTGACCAGCCGCGGCATCAGCGAGCCCTACCGCATGTTCACCTCGCGCGCCGAATTCCGGCTTTCGCTGCGCGCCGACAATGCCGACGAGCGGCTGACGCCGCTGGCTGCAAGTCTGGGTATGGCGTCAGCCGGGCGGATGCGGCGCTTCGGCGAGGTGGAGCAGCGCCTCGACGAAGCGCGCCGGCTGGCGCTCGGCGTCAAGCTGACACCCAACGAGGCGGCGCGACACGGGCTGGAGGTCAATCGCGACGGCGTGCGCAGATCCGCCTATGAACTGCTCGCCTATTCCGGCGTCGATGTGGCCTGGCTGGCCCGGATCGATGGGAATTTCGGGACGATCGACGCCAGGACGGCGGAGCGCCTCGAAACGGAAGCGAAATATTCGGTTTATCTCGATCGCCAGAAGAGCGACGTCGCCCAGATCCGGCACGAGGAAAGCCGGCTCATCCCCGAGACGCTCGACTTCGCCGAGGTGCCGGGACTGTCGAACGAGCTGAAGCAGAAGATGCATGCACGGCGGCCGCGTTCGGTTGCAGATGCGCAGCGCATGGAAGGCATGACGCCAGCGGCGCTGGCCATCATCGTCGCTCATATCAGGCATTCTGAGAGCGCGCAAAGGGACGTCGCGTGAGCGCTGCTTCCTGGGAGAGCCTGCGCAACGCCGCCGGTTCGGTTTCACGTGAAACATTCGATCGCCTGGTGGCGTTCGAAGAGATGTTCCAGAAATGGAACCGCAGCATCAATCTCGTCGCGCAGTCGACGGCAGGCGATGTCTGGCAACGCCACATACTGGACAGCGCGCAGCTCTGGCGAATCGAGGATAAAGCGCGGCGATGGGTCGATATCGGCTCGGGCGGCGGATTTCCGGGACTGGTGCTGGCGTTCCTGCTTGCCGAGCGTGACGGCGCCAGCATCGATCTGGTCGAAAGCAATCGCAAGAAAGCGGGATTCCTGCAAACCGTCGTCGGCCAGTTCGGCCTGCCGGCGCGTGTCGTGGCGCGCCGCATCGACGAGAGCCATGCGCTTGTCGCGGCACCGGAAATCGTCACGGCGCGGGCGCTGGCGCCGCTTTCGACCTTGGTTGAGCTGGCGGGGCCGTGGCTGACATCGGGCGCGCGGGGGCTGTTCCACAAAGGCCGGGATTACCGCGCCGAAGTGCAAGAAAGCGTTAACCGCTGGAGCTTCGATCTGGTAGAACATCCAAGCATGACCGACCCTGGCGGTGTCATCCTTGAACTGTCCAATGTGCGACCTGTCTGAACAAAGACCTGTCCGAATCCGTGTTGGCGACCCAAAATGAATTCCTGGCATAGACCCATGATGAAGAACGGCCCCCGAATCATCACCGTAGCCAATCAGAAGGGCGGTGTCGGCAAGACCACCACTGCCATCAACCTGGCCACCGCGCTGGCGGCGATCGGCGAGAAGGTGCTGATCGTCGACCTCGATCCGCAAGGCAATGCCAGCACCGGCCTCGGCATCGACCGCAAGGACCGCACGGTGTCGTCCTATGACGTGCTGACCGGCGAGCTGGAGCTGGAGGAGGCGGCGATCCCTACGGCGGTGCCCGGCCTGTCGATCGTTCCGTCGACGCTCGACCTGCTCGGCATCGAGATGGAGATCGCCTCGGCGCCGGACCGGGTGCTGCGGCTGCGCAACGCCCTGCGCGCCGCATCTGGGCGTTCGGCCGGGTTTGGCTATGTGCTGATCGACTGTCCGCCGTCGCTCAATCTCTTGACCTTGAATTCGATGGCGGCGGCCGATTCCGTTCTGGTGCCGCTGCAATGCGAGTTCTTCGCGCTGGAAGGTCTCAGCCAGCTGCTCGAAACCGTCGAGCAGGTGCGCCGCTCGATCAACCCGGATCTCACCATCCAGGGCATCGTTCTGACCATGTATGACGGCCGCAACAACCTCGCCAACCAGGTGGTGCAGGACGTGCGCGAGCATATGGGGGACAAGGTCTATGAGACCATCATTCCGCGCAATGTGCGGGTGTCGGAAGCGCCGTCCTACGGCAAACCGGCGATCCTCTACGACCTCAAATGCTCCGGCAGCCAGGCTTATCTGCAGCTTGCCTCGGAAGTGATCCGCCGCGAGCGTAAATTACGCGCCGCTTAACAAGCGGCCGCGCATGGGGCAAAAGCCGATTCGACACCGAAACAATCTGGAACCGAAATGAGCGAAGACCTTTCGAGAAAAAGACTGGGCCGCGGGCTGGCGGCGCTGATCGGCGAGATCGACCGTCCGAGCGCGCCGGAGAAGCCTGGCATGAGTGCCGACGGCAAGGTGCCGATCGAGTTCCTGACGCCCAATCCGAAAAACCCGCGCCGGCATTTCGGCGACGCCGAGCTGACCGACCTGGCGCAATCGATCCGCGAGCATGGCGTGGTGCAGCCGGTGGTGGCGCGGCCTTCGCCGGCACAGGCCGGGCGCTACGAGATCATCGCCGGCGAGCGGCGCTGGCGTGCCGCGCAACGCGCCGGATTGACCGAGATCCCGGTCATCGTGCGCGAGGTCAACGACCGCACGGCGCTGGAACTGGCAATCATCGAGAACGTCCAGCGCGCCGACCTCAACCCGGTCGAGGAAGCGCTCGGCTATCAGCAGCTCATCGATGATCACGGCTACACCCAGGCCGATCTCGGCCAGGTCATCGGCAAAAGCCGCAGCCATGTCGCCAACACGCTGCGGCTGTTGAAGCTGCCCGACGTGATCCGCGACATGCTGGTCGACGGAGTCTTGTCGGCGGGCCATGCCCGCACGCTGGTGACGGCGGAGGACCCGGCGGGGCTTGCCAAGCGCATCGTCGAGGAAGGCTTCTCGGTGCGCCAGGCCGAAGCGCTGGCGCAGATGCCGGCCGGGACGCCGGCCAAGCCGAAGCAGGCGAAAAGCGCGCCGGAAAAAGACGCCGACACGCTGGCGCTGGAAAAGCTGATGACCGGCACGCTCGGCATGATCGTGACCATCGACCACACGAACAAAGGCGGCGAGATTCGCGTGGCGTACCGGACGCTGGAGCAGCTTGACGAGCTGTGTCGGAGATTGAAACAAGAGCGGTAGTTAGCCGGCGAACTTTAACAAAGCGGAAGCTACAACGCAGGAAAAACGAGGGCTTGGCTGTCCGCCAACCCTTTCGTTTGAGCGTCGGCGATCGGCGAAAAAGCCGCGCCATCAGTATCTGTCGCCAGCCGCGCTCGCGGCTTGACAGTGCCCGGCAACGGCGTAACCTCTATTAGACAAGGCTTAAATGAATTGCCCTGGCGTGCCGATCAGTCGCGGCGAGGGCTATCTGCCATTCCTCCAACAGGCGTGAAATGGCACCGCCTCGCCAAAGCGACATGCCGACGCGCGCCTGACGCAAATGGGAGGTGCAAATGGCAGTCCGCTGGCAATTGTCCGGAAGTTACTTCGAAAACTGTAGCTGCGATGTCGTGTGTCCTTGCCTGCTGTCCACCAACGCGCAGCTGACATCAAGGCCGACGAAAGGTTTTTGCGACGTCGGTCTGGTTTTTCATATCGATACGGGCAGTTACGGCGACGTTCGGTTGGATGGGCTGAGCGTCGCCATGGTTGCCCACACGCCGGGTCCGATGGCAGACGGCAATTGGACGGCCGCCGCCTATATCGACGAACGGGCCGATGACAGGCAGACAGAGGCGCTAGGCGCCATCTTCACTGGCGTCGCGGGCGGCCCCATGGCGGTGCTGGCACCCATGATCGGCACGAATCTCGGCGCCAAGAAGGTGCCGATAAGCTACCGGATAGACGGCAACAAGCGGTCGGCGGAGATTGCCGGCGTCATGCGGATGGCGGTCGAGCCGCTGCCGACGATGCGCGAGGACGGGCAGATGTGGGCGGCCACCGGCCATCCCGTCAATCCCGACTGGCTCGCCTTGGCGATGGGGGCGGAAGGCAGCACATTCAGCGACCATGGCATGAGCTGGGACAATTCCCGTCGAAACGGACATTACGCACCAATCAATTGGTCTGGCCAGCAGTAGCCGTTGGCCGCAGAGTACGGGACGTACTTCGTCCATGGTGCAGACGTTGCAGCGATACATCATTCTCGCGCTGCTGATCGCTATCGCGGCGGCGGCGTGGACCTTGCTTATCTGGCAGCAGACGGGCATGGACGCGGACATGCGCATGGAAATGTACTCACTCACCATGGGCATGAAGGCGCCGCTGTTTCTTGCCGTCTGGATGATCATGATGATTGCCATGATGTTTCCGACGGCCGCGCCCATGATCCTGACATTTCACCGGGTCCAGGCCGGCAAACGGGGCCGGGGCGAGACCTTTGTCTCGAGCTGGGTGTTCGTGGCCGGGTACATGCTGGTCTGGGGCGTGATGGGCGTTATCGCTTTTGCCGGCGCGGCGGGTGCGGAGATGCTTGCCGGGCATGTGGGATTGTCCACGGCGACGGCCGCGCGTATCGGCGGCGCGCTGCTGATGCTTGGGGGCGCCTATCAACTTTCCCCACTGAAGGATCTGTGTCTGGCCAAATGCCGCACGCCGATCGGCTTCATCCTGACCTCATGGCGCGATGGTTACTGGGGCGCGGTTCGCATGGGCCTGGAGCATGGACTTTTCTGCCTGGGCTGCTGCTGGCTTTTGTTTCTCGCCCTCTTTCCTCTCGGGATCATGAACGTTGCGGCAATGGCCGTGGTCACCTTGCTTATATTCGCGGAAAAGATCCTGCCGTCTGGAGATGGGATCGCGAAGCTGTCGGGTATCGCTCTGCTGCTCTACGGCGCTGCGGTGCTGGTCTTTCCACAGGCGCTGCCGACCTTTGAGCCGGTGGGCGCCATGACAATGAATTGACCAACGGAGGCAGGCGCCCGGCGCCGAAAGGGCCTAACGCTGCGCCAGCCTCGCGCTTTCCACCGCGATGCCGAGCAGCGCCTGCCTAGCCAGCGCCACCGACAGGTCCGGCCTTCGCCGTGTCTGCAGCACGGCGGTCTGCAGCCGGGTCAGCGCGCGGCCGAGCGCCTCGACGCTCCAGCGTTCCAGCGCCTTCTCCACCAGCTTGCGGCGCGAGAAGAAAACCGGCGGGCGCGCCGCCGCCACCACCGACGCGGCATTGCGGCCGCCGGCCTCCATCTGGCCGCGCATGGACTGCATCGCCTGAAACTGCCGCATCGCCGAGGACAGCACCAGGAAGGGCTGGCCGCCTGCCTGGCAATGGCGGGTGAAGGCGGTGTCGAACTCGCCGACCTTGCCTTCGAGAAGCGCGTCGACGGCATCATCGAAGGACGCGCCGGACACGTCGCCGGACATCGCCCTGACGTCGTCGAGGCCGATTTCCTTCTGGCCATGGACATAGAGCAGCAGCTTGTCGATCTCGCCGCGCGAGGCCAGCCGGTCGCCGCCGAGATTGCGGCGCAGCGCCTGTCTTGCCTCAAGCGTCATCGTCGCGCCGATCTTGCGCAGCTCGTCGTCGATGACGGCATCGATGTCCCTGGCCTCGTCGGCATAGCAGGGCAGCGCCATGGCGTTGTCGGCCGCCTCGACGACGGCGCGCAGCCCGACGCCCTTCTTCAGATCGCCGGCCTCGATGAGGATGATCGCGTCCCGCACGGGCTCCGCCGTCAGCGCCTTGACGTCGTCGGCAAGCGCCTTCTGGCCGCCGGCATTGCGCACCCACAGCAGGCGCCGGTCGGAAAACATCGGCACGGTGCGCGCCTCGTCGAGCAGGCGGCCCTCGTCGCGCTCGACTTCGGAGCCGTCGAGCCTGACCACCGAGAAAGGGTCGTCGAGCGGCAGGCCGGTCGCGGCCGCAAAAGCCTTGGCGCGCTCCGAGACGAGGCCGCGATCGGGACCATAGAGCAGCACGATCGCCATGCGCGGATCGGGCTTCGCGAGCCAGGAATCCACCTCGTATGCTTTCTTCTGTGCCATCGAGGGTGGTTAGCATGATGTTGGGGCGGAGTGAACGTTTTCCAGTTCAACTCCGAAGGACTGCTTCGAGGGAAGATCGCCCCCCACTCCGTCGCCTTCGCTCGACACCTCGCCCCCGATCGACGGGGGAGAGGAAGGGCGCCAGGTTTGGCGAACCCGCGCTTTTCCTCTCCGAGAACCCAAGTCTTGCCACCCAATTCTCTCATCTGGCGGCAAACCTGCTGCGATCTTGCGCCAAGTTGCGCGCCGCACCGCAACATCGACAAGAAATTTCGCGGACATACTTTATCCTGGTGCGGGGGGGCTGCATCGGCCGGCGTGGTCGGCGCGATGCGCGGAGGCTTGCCCGACGAATTGGCACTGGTGGGGCGATATGCGAATATCCACATCAGGCAACATTGGAGGACAGAGGTCATGGCCGATGCTGGGATGTTGCGCTTCCATGTTCCGGAGCCCGAGGTACGGCCGGGCGGCACGCCTGATTTCTCCAACGTGACCATCGCCGCTGCCGGCTCGGTGCCGCGCCCCGAAATCGATGTCGATCCGCGCACCATCCGCGACATGGCTTTTTCGATCATCCGCGTGCTGAACCGCAACGGCGAAGCCGTCGGGCCGTGGGCGGGGCTGCTTTCCGACGAGGAACTGCTCGAAGGCCTGCGCCACATGATGACGCTGAGGACCTTCGACGCGCGCATGCAGATGGCGCAGCGGCAGGGCAAGACCTCCTTCTACATGCAGCATCTGGGCGAAGAGGCGGTGAGCTGCGCCTTCCGCAAGGCGCTCGCCCCCGGCGACATGAATTTTCCGACCTATCGGCAGGCCGGGCTGCTCATCGCCGATGGCTACCCGATGGTCACGATGATGAACCAGATCTATTCCAACGAGGCCGACCCGCTGAAAGGCCGGCAGCTGCCGATCATGTACTCCTCGAAGGAGCACGGCTTCTTCTCGATCTCGGGCAATCTGGCGACGCAGTATATCCAGGCGGTCGGCTGGGCGATGGCCTCGGCCATCTCGAACGATTCGCGTATCGCGGCGGCCTGGATCGGCGACGGCTCGACCGCGGAATCCGACTTCCATTCGGCGCTGGTGTTCGCCTCCACCTACAAGGCGCCGGTGGTGCTCAACGTCGTCAACAACCAGTGGGCGATCTCGACCTTTCAAGGCATAGCGCGCGGCGGTTCGGGCACTTTCGCGGCTCGGGGCCTCGGCTTCGGCATCCCGGCGCTGCGCGTCGACGGCAACGACTATCTGGCCGTCCACGCCGTGGCGAAATGGGCGGCGGAGCGGGCGCGGCAGAATCTCGGGCCGACTCTGGTCGAATATGTCACCTACCGCGCCGGCGCGCATTCGAGCTCCGACGATCCCTCGGCCTACCGGCCGAAGACCGAATCCGACGCCTGGCCGCTCGGCGACCCGGTGGTTCGGCTGAAGAACCATCTCATCCGGCTCGGCGTCTGGTCGGAGGAGCGGCACAAGCAGGCCGAAGCGGAAATCCTCGACACGGTGATCGCGGCGCAGAAGGAGGCCGAAAGCCACGGCACGCTGCACGCCGGCGGCAAGCCGTCGACGCGCGACATGTTCGAGGGCCTCTATGCCGAGATGCCGCCGCATCTGCGGCGCCAGCGCCAGCAGGCGGGGGTCTGAGCCATGCCGAGGCGGACCATGATCGAGGCCATTCGCGACGCGATGGACGTGTCGATGGGGCGCGACGCCAAAGTCGTCGTGTTCGGCGAGGATGTCGGCTTTTTCGGCGGCGTGTTCCGCTGCACGCAAGGCCTGCAGGCGAAATACGGCAAGAGCCGCTGCTTCGACGCGCCGATCAACGAATCCGGCATTGTGGGCTCGGCCATCGGCATGGCCGCCTACGGGCTGAAGCCCTGCGTGGAAATCCAGTTTGCCGACTACATGTATCCGGCCTACGACCAGCTGACCCAGGAAGCCGCGAGGCTGCGCTACCGCTCCAACGGCGATTTCACCTGCCCTATAGTCGTGCGCATGCCGACCGGCGGCGGCATTTTCGGCGGCCAGACCCACAGCCAAAGCCCGGAAGCGCTGTTCACCCATGTGTCGGGGCTGAAGACCGTCGTGCCCTCGAACCCGCATGACGCCAAGGGGCTGCTGATCGCCGCTATCGAAGATCCCGACCCGGTCATCTTCCTTGAGCCGAAGCGGCTCTACAACGGCCCTTTCGACGGCCATCACGACCGGCCGGTGACGCCGTGGTCGAAGCATGAGCTGGGCGAGGTCGCCGACGGCCACTACACCGTGCCGCTCGGCAAGGCGGCGATCCGCCGGGCCGGCTCCGCCGTCACGGTGCTCGCCTACGGCACCATGGTCTATGTCGCGCAGGCGGCGGCCGAGGAGACCGGCATCGACGCCGAGATCATCGATCTCAGGACGCTGTTGCCGCTCGACCTCGACACCATCGTGGCCTCGGTGAAGAAGACCGGGCGCTGCGTCGTGGTGCACGAGGCGACGCTGACCTCCGGCTTCGGCGCGGAGCTGGTCGCGCTGGTGCAGGAAAACTGCTTCTACCATCTGGAGGCGCCGGTGGCCCGCGTCGCCGGCTGGGACACGCCCTATCCGCATGCGCAGGAATGGGACTATTTCCCCGGACCGGCCCGCGTCGGCCGGGCGCTTATGGAAACATTGGAAGCCTAGAACGGGGAGGCCAGACATGGGCGAACACATCATCAAGCTGCCCGATGTCGGCGAGGGCGTCGCCGAGGCGGAACTCGTCGAATGGCATGTCAAGGTCGGCGACATCGTGCGCGAGGACATGATGCTTGCCGCCGTGATGACCGACAAGGCGACGGTCGAGATCCCTTCCCCCGTCGATGGCGAGATCCTGTGGCTGGGTGCCGAGATCGGCGACACGGTGGCGATCGGCTCGCCCATCGTGCGGCTGAAGGTGGCCGGGGAGGGCAATGCGACGACGCAAAGCGGCGAGGCCCTGGCTGCCGAACCTCCAGCGAAGTTACCGACCCCGAAGCCCGAGACCGCCGTCCCGCCCGCAAAGCCTTCGCTAAAGGCCGGCGAGCCGGACGTGAAACCCGCTCCGGCAATCTCGAAAAACATCAGACAGCCTTCCGTCTCCGGCGCTCCTCGCCCGGAGGGTGAAAGGCCGCTGGCGTCGCCGGCCGTGCGGCTGCGTGCGAAGGAAGCGGGCATCGACCTCCGGCAGGTCCAGGGAAGCGGCCCGGCCGGCCGCATCGGCCATGAGGATATCGAGGCGTTCCTGGCGCGCGGGCCGCAAATGGCCAAGGTATCCGGCCTCGCCCGCAACGATGCCGTCGAGGACATCAAGGTGGTGGGCTTGCGGCGCAAGATCGCCGAGAAGATGGCGCTGGCCAAATCGCGCATCCCGCACATCACCTATGTCGAGGAGATCGACGTCACCGCGCTGGAGGAGTTGCGCGCCGCGCTCAACAAGGAGAAGCGGGCGGCCAAGGGAGCTGAAAGGCCCAAGCTGACGCTGCTGCCGTTCCTGATGCGCGCGATGGTCAGGGCGATCGCGGACCAGCCCAGCCTCAATGCGCTGTTCGACGACGAGGCCGGCATCATCCACCAGCATGGCGGCATCCATATCGGCATCGCCGCGCAGACGCCGTCGGGACTGGTGGTGCCGGTCGTCAAGCACGCCGAAGCGCTGGACATCTGGGAATGCGGCGCCGAGGTCGTCAGGCTGGCCGAGGCGGCGAAATCGGGAACCGCGACACGCGACGAGCTCTCCGGCTCGACCATTACCATCACCTCGCTCGGCGCGATGGGCGGCGTGGCGACTACGCCGGTCATCAACCACCCGGAAGTGGCGATCCTCGGCGTCAACAAGATGATGGTGCGGCCGGTATGGGACGGCACCCAGTTCATCCCGCGCAAGATGATGAACCTGTCGTCGAGCTTCGACCATCGCGTCATCGACGGCTGGGACGCGGCGGTGTTCATCCAGCGCATCAAGACGCTCCTGGAAACGCCGGCGCTGATTTTCGTGGAATAATAGTATGGATACGGAAGTCGCCTCCTCGCCTTCGTCATCCTCGGGCTTGACCCGAGGATCCATGCCGCGACCCATGCCGAATGGCGCCGCCGAGCAGAAGTTCGCACCGGTGCGGCGCCTCGACATCACGGCATGGATCCCAGGGTCTCCGCGACGGAGCTTCGCTCCTGCTTCGCCCTGGGATGACGAACTCCGCGCGGCCCTAGCCAATCGCCAAGGTCTGCCCTTGAATTCCCGACATTCGTCGCCGTGGACCGCCTGCCCGCCAGAATCCCCGTGCTCAGCAACGAGGACCACATGAAAGAAATCTCCTGCAAGCTGCTCGTCATCGGCGCCGGGCCGGGCGGCTATATCTCAGCCATCCGGGCCGGGCAGCTCGGCGTCGACACCGTCATCGTCGAGGCTGGCAAGCCGGGCGGCACCTGCCTCAATGTCGGCTGCATTCCCTCCAAGGCGCTGATCCATGCAGCGGAGGAGTTCGAGAAGGTCGCGCAGATGGCGGGCGGCAAGAATCCGCTCGGCATTTCGTTGGCCGCTCCGGCGCTGGATCTGGGCAAGACGGTGGCCTGGAAGGACGGCATCGTTAGCCGGCTGAACAGCGGCGTCGCCGGCCTGCTCAAGAAGGCCGGGGTGAAGACCGTGCACGGCTGGGCGACGTTCCGAGACGGCAAGACGGTCGCGGTCGAGACCGAGACCGGAAGCCAGGTGATCCGCGCCGAAAAGGTGGTGATCGCCACCGGCTCGGCGCCGGTCGAGTTGCCGTTCCTGCCGTTCGGCGGGCCGGTGATCTCGTCGACGGAAGCGCTGGCGCTGAAAGAAGTGCCGCAGCGGCTGGCGGTGGTCGGCGGCGGCTATATCGGCCTGGAGCTCGGCACGGCCTTCGCCAAGCTGGGCGCGGCGGTGACCGTGGTCGAGGCCTTGCCGCGCGTGCTGGCGCAGTATGACGCCGAACTGACGCGGCCGGTGGTCAAGCGGCTGGCGGCACTCGGCATCGAAATAATGCCAGGCGCCAAGGCCAAGGGCCTGTCGACGAAAGGCGATGCGCTGCTTGTCGAGACCCCGGATGGCAAGGATGCGAGGATCGCCGTCGACAAGATCCTGGTCACGGTCGGCCGCAAGCCGGTGACGGAAGGGTGGGGGCTCGACCAGATCGACCTCGACATGTCGGGGCGATTCATCCGCATCGACGAGCAGTGCCGGACTTCCATGCGTGGCATCTTTGCCATTGGCGACGTCACCGGCGAGCCGATGCTGGCGCACCGGGCGATGGCGCAAGGCGAGATGGTCGCCGAAATCGTCGCCGGCCATAAGCGGAGCTGGGACAAGCGGGCTATCCCCGCTGTCTGCTTCACCGATCCGGAGCTGGTCACCGTCGGCCTGTCGCCCGAAGAGGCCAAGGCGCTCGGCGGCGAAATCAAGATCGGGATGTTTCCCTTCGCCGCCAATGGCCGCGCGATGACCAGGCTTGGCGAGGATGGCTTTGTCCGCGTCGTCGCCCGCGCGGACAATCATCTGGTGCTGGGCATCCAGGCGGTCGGCCAAAGCGTGTCGGAACTGTCGACGGCCTTCGGCCTGGCGCTCGAAATGGGCGCGCGGCTGGAGGACATCGCCGGCACCATCCATGCCCATCCGACACAGGGCGAAGGCTTCCAGGAAGCGGCCCTGAAGGCGCTGGGACACGCGCTGCATATTTAGAAGAGGATGGAGCCGCCCTTTTCTTCGTCATCCTAGGGCGGAGCTGAAGCGAAGCGGAAGCGCAGACCCTAGGATCCATGCCGTTCCTTCCGAGAGCGACTACGGTGCGGAATAGTCTTCTACCCTGCCAAAAGGACCCTTCTGACCGCTACGCACCTCGGCTGAGGTCACGGCATGGATCCTCGGGTCAAGCCCGAGGATGACGAAGGCGAGGTGGCGACCTGAGAGAGTTAATTCGCCGCGCTCATCGCCTTGTCGAGCGCTTGCTTCACGTCGGCCGGCCAGTCCTTTGCCGGCGGCCATGCATCCGGCTGGCCGTTCTCGCCGCGGCGAGCGAAATAGAGCTTGTGCTGGCCCGGGTCGACCGCCATGAAGCCGTCATTGCCGCCGCAATCGTGCGGCACGCAGCCGCTGGCGTAGAAGGCGCCGGACGCGGTCTTTTCAGTGCCGCCGCCGACCAGCAGGCTGGTCGCCATGTCGGGCATGTCCCTGCCGAGCAGCGCCTCGGCCGCCTTGTAGACGGCCTCATTGTGGAAGGCATCGATGATGTTGTCGTATTTCGACGGATCAATGTCCTTCCAGTCGGTGCCGGGTTCGGGCATGTAGGTCAAATTGCCGGAGATCGTCAGCCCCGATGTCGGCGACCACTGCAATGCCGGTTTCGAATCGCCGGGCAGGAGATAAGGCACGAAATAGATGGCGCTGTCGGAGACGGCCGTGGGCGGCGCGCCGCACTCGTCCTGCTCGACGGTGGTGCTCTGGATCTCCGCGCCTTCCGGTTTCCAGACGATCACCGTCGCCGGCCCGCACTGATTGCCGCCGTCGCCGACGTCGAACAGCGCCACCTTGACGCCGCCGACCTCGACGATCTTGTCGAAGAAGACGTCGTAATTGCTGGCCAGCTGCTTGCCGTCATAGGCAAGCACCTTCTCGCCATACTGTTCCTGCTGGGTGATGGTGAACTGGCCGCCCTCGAACGGGACCGGCGCCTGTTTGTCGTCGTCGGAAACGTCGGCGGCTCCCTGGTCTGTGGCCGGCGTCTCGCTTGCCGCCGGTGGCTGCGCCTCTGGCGTCTCGGCCTGCGCATGCGCGCCGGCCATCGTCGCCACGGTCATGGCCAGGGCGCAGGCGCTGGCAAGAAGCGGGCGTGTCATGACTGTTCCTCCTTCAGCCGCCGCAAACCCGGCCAGCGACGGCCGGGCCGATGTCGTCAGCCGCGCCACTCAGGCCCAGGGGCGCAGCTCGGCGTTCTTCTTCTCGAACGAAGCGATGGCGCCGGCCTTCTCCATGGTCAGGCCGATATCGTCGAGGCCGTTCAGCAGGCAATGGCGCTTGAAGTCATCGAGGTCAAACTTGACCACGCCGCCGTCGGGCCCGCGAATCTCCTTGGCCTCGAGGTCGATCGACAAGGTGGCGTTGGAGCCGCGCGAAGCGTCGTCCATCAGCTTGTCGAGATCCTCGGGGCTGACGGTTATGGGCAGCACGCCGTTCTTGAAGCAGTTGTTGTAGAAGATGTCGGCGAAAGAGGTCGAGATGACACAGCGTATGCCGAAATCGAGCAGCGCCCACGGCGCGTGCTCGCGCGAGGAGCCGCAGCCGAAATTGTCGCCGGCGACAAGGATCTGCGCCTTGCGGTAGGCCGGCTTGTTGAGCACGAAATCCGGATTCTCCGAACCGTCGTCCCTGTAGCGCATCTCGGCGAACAGGCCGCTGCCGAGCCCGGTGCGCTTGATCGTCTTGAGATAATCCTTGGGGATGATCATGTCGGTGTCGACATTGACGATCGGCATGGGCGCGGCGACGCCGGTGAGCTTGGTGAATTTTTCCATGGTCTTTGCCCGTCTTCCTGGCATTGCGGGGGATTGCTGGCGCCCGGTTTACACAAAGCCGGCGACAAATAAAAGGCAGGTGTTCGCGCGCGTCGGCACGGGTGCCGCACAAACGGCTTCGAATTCGCGGCCCGATGGTGCAGTCTGGCTGTGATGGCTGAAAAAATCCTCTATGCCCGCGAACCCGCGCTCGACGTCGCCGAATTCCGCCGCGTGCTGGTGGACTCCGGCCTTGGCGAGATCCGTCCCGTCGATGATGCCGACAGGCTGCGGGCGATGCTGTCGGGCGCCAATCTGGTGCTGACCGCGCGGCTGGATATCGAAGGCAAGCCGCTGGTCGGCGTCATCAGGGCCGTGACGGACTTCTCCTGGGTCTGCTACATCTCCGATCTCGCCGTTTCCGGATCGGCGCAGGGGCTCGGCATCGGCAAGGGACTGATGGACGAGGCGCGGCGGCAGCTCGGCCCGTCCGTCGCCATCAGCCTGGTTTCCGTGCCCGACGCCGTCGGCTTCTACGAACGCATCGGCATGATGCGCATGGCCGACGCCTTCTGGTTCTCCCGCACGCGCTGACATTTTTTTCCTGTGGCCGGATCCAGCAGCCGTTGGCATGACATGTCGCGCTTGACACGCAACCAAATGGTTGCATATTAAAGCCATGAGCATGGACGCCGTCTTTCGCGCTTTGGCCGACCCGACCCGCCGGCAATTGCTGGACAGCCTTCATGACAGGAACGGGCAGACGCTGAACGGGCTGTGCGCTGAGATGGATATGACGCGCCAGGCGGTGACCAAGCACCTGGCGATCCTAGAGGAGGCAAACCTCGTCACCACAATCCGCAAGGGGCGCGAGAAGGAGCACTACCTCAACCCGGTTCCGATCAACGAGATCGCCGAGCGCTGGATCGGCAAATTCGAGCGGGGGCGGCTCTCTGCCCTCAGCGATCTGAAGAGACGCCTCGAAAGGGAAGATCGATGAGCAATGCCTTCGTTTATGTGACCTACATCCGCACCACGCCCGAGAAGCTTTGGGAAGCGCTGACCGATCCGGAATTTCACGAGCAATATTTTCTCGGCGCCCGCATGCAGAGCGACTGGAGAAAGGGCTCGGCGTGGAAGATGGTCTATGCCGACGGTCGGGTGACCGATAGCGGCGAGATCCTCGAGATCGATCCGCCAAGGCGCCTGGTGATCAAATGGCGCAATGAGTTCATGCCGGACGTGAAGGCCGATGGCTACACCACCTGCACCTTTGTCATCGAGCAGGAGGGCGACATGATGAAGCTAGCCATCACCCACGCGGCCGACGGCCCGCACAAGCTGCTGGAGCATGTCGGCAAGGGCTGGCCGCTCGTCCTGTCGAGCCTGAAAAGCCTGCTCGAAACCGGGCGGGGCCTATCGCGGCCGGCGTCGAAAGGCTGAAAAAATCGTTTCCGAGCCGAAATAATCCTCCGGAGGCATCGATGTTGCTTGTCCCAATGCCAACGTCAACCGTGCAGAGCATGACCAATGGCGAGACCGTGATGGCCCAGGCCGAGATCGGCGCGCCGGCCGAGCGCGTTTTCCGCGCGCTGATCACCGACGAGGTCGAACAATGGTGGGGATCCGCCGACACCTGTCGGATGGTAAAATGGTCGGCAGACCTTCGCGCCGGCGGCCGATGGACTGTCACGGTCCGTGGAGCCGACGGCAGCGAGCTGCCGGCCAACGGGGAATTCCTCGATATCGAGGTGCCGCGCCGGATCGTGCAGACAAGGGCCTATGCCTGGGATCATCCGACGCTTGGCCGCCGGCAAACGACGGTCGCCTGGCTGCTGGAACCAACCGCCGCGGGCACGCGCCTCACCATCTGCCATGGCGGCTTTGCCGGACTGAGCGAAGCGGCAGCCGAACATGCCGAGGGCTGGGGACGCGTGCTGAGCTGGCTACAGGCGTATTTGGGTGCGGGAAGCCGAGTGGCGGGTTAGCCGACTGGTGGCGGTGCAGACCCCCCTTGATGTCAGCGTCAAAGAGGACCCTAAACTCGCCTCAAATCACATTCAATTCGCGGAACGCCCGCCCCTCGGCCACGCGTTCGTAGCCAAAGGGCGAGCAATCGACCGTGCGGTAGCCGCCATGGACGATCAGCTCGGCCAGCGCCTTGCCGACGGCGGGCGCCTGCTGCAGGCCGTGGCCGGAAAAGCCGTTGGCGAAGAGGAAATTGCCGACTTCGGGATGCGGGCCGATCACCGCGTTCTGGTCGAGCGTGTTGTAGTCGTAATGACCGGCCCAGGCGCGCGTCGGCTTGATTGCCTCGAAGGCCGGGATGCGGGTCGCCAGCACCGGCCAGATCACCTCTTCGAACAGCGGCCAGTCGACGTCGAAATCGGCGGCATCGGCCGGGCCGTCGCCCTCTTCCGGCTCGGCGCCGCCGGTGAGATAGACCGAGCCTTCCGGCCTGACATAGATGCCGGAGGGATCGACCAGCAGCGGCATGTCGGAATATTTCTCACGCGCCTCGAAGACGAACACGTTGCGCTTGCGCGGCTCGACCGGCAGCGCCAGCCCGGCGAGTGCGGCGACCTTACCGGCATTCGGCCCTGCGGCATTGATGAGGATGCCCGCCTCGAGCCGTTCGCCATTGTCGAGGCTGACGCCGGTAACGCGGGCACCCTGCCGCTCGATGCCGGTGACCGAAGCGTTGATGAAGTCGATCTTCTTCTCCCGCAACGCCTTGCGGAACAGCGTCAGCATGGCATGCGCGTCGAACCAGCCCTCGCCGCTGCGGCCATAGGCGCCGGCGGTGATGCCCTCGGCCGACAGCCAAGGGAAACGGCGCACGAGCTGTTCGGCGTCCTCCAGCAAAATGTCGGCGCCTTCGGCAAGCTGTGCCTCGTGGTTGGCCCTGAGGATCGGCAGCCCGGCCTCGCCGGCGAGAATAAGATAGCCGCCCTCGCGAAAACCGATGTCGGCGTCGGCGCCGAATTCTTCCTTCAGCCGACGGAACAGTTTCAGCGTGAATTGCGACAGGCGGATGTTTTCCGGAATCGAGAATTGCTGGCGGATCGAGGCCATGGATAGCGTCGTCGCCGCATGGGAAAATTGCGGGTCGCGCTCGACCAGCGCGATCCTGCCGGAAAAGCCCTCCTCGCGCAGATAATAGGCGATCGAGGAGCCGACGATGGCTCCGCCGATGATGACAATGTCGTAGCGCACTTTTTTCTCCGATCGCTGCCGGCGTCCTTACGCGACCGGCAAAACAATCTCGAAGCGCGTGCCGCGCTCGGAGTCAACCGGCCTGATCGTGCCATCCTGCGCTTTCAGGAGGGCCAGCACGATGCCGAGCCCCATGTCGGTAGCGCCGGTAGAGCGCCGCGCGATGCCGCCTGCTCCCTTGCCTCAACCCGCGGCAGGCGGCATAGATTTGGCATGACGACCGATCCCTACCGCCCGCGCCGCTCGGTGCTCTATGTCCCCGCCTCGAACGACAAGGCGCTGGCCAAGATGGCGCAGCTTGTCTGCGACACCGTCATCATCGACCTGGAGGATGCCGTCGCCCCGGCCGACAAGGCCGTGGCGCGCGAAAGACTGGCCGGCATCTTCAGCAGTCGTCCTGATACCAACCATAGTGGCCGGCGCTGCGAGATGGTGGTGCGCATCAATGCGCTCTCGAGTGAATGGGGTGGCGCCGACCTGCTGGCGGCGGCCAAGGCGGAGCCGGACGGCATCCTGCTGGCCAAGGTCGACACGCCCCGCGACGTGCTCGAGGCCGGTGACGTGCTCGACGACAATTCCGTTCCCGACAGCGTGAAACTATGGGCGATGATCGAGACACCCAAGGCCGTGCTCAATGTCGGCGCCATCGCCGAACTTGGCCGCGATCCTGCCTCACGGCTTGATTGTTTCGTTGCCGGAACGAATGACCTGACCAAGGACACCGGCATTCTGGCGACGCCGGACCGGCGTTATCTCCTGCCGTGGCTGATGCAGATGGTGCTGGCGGCGCGTGCCGGCGACCTCGATATCGTCGACGGGGTCTTCAACGATTTTCGCGCGCTCGATGCTTTCAGCCGCGAATGCACGGAAGCGGCCGCCATGGGCTTCGACGGCAAGACGCTCATCCATCCCGCCCAGATCGAGGCGGCGAACCGCGCCTTTGCGCCATCGGCGGAGGCGGTGGCCAAGGCCCGCGCAGTGAAGCAGGCCTTTGCGCTTCCGGAAAACACCGGCAAGAACGTGATTGCGCTGGAGGGAAGGATGGTCGAACGGCTGCACCTTGCGCAGGCCGAAAAACTGCTGGCGAAGACGGCGGCCGTCGGCGCATGATGTGCCGTGTTGGATTGCCGATCGCGGGCGATGGACTGACGACAGGAATTGAATGATGAAACTCTACCGCTTTCTCACCGCTCCGGACGACGCCAGCTTCTGTCACAAGGTGACGGCGGCGCTGAACAAGGGCTGGCACCTGTTCGGCTCGCCCACCTACGCCTACGACAAGAAGACCAAGACCATGCGCTGCGGCCAGGCCGTGGTGAAGGATGTCGAGGGCCAGGAATACGGGCCGGACACCAAGCTCAGCGACTGGTAGGCGAAAGCGCTGAAGGGGCCTACTCGGCTGCCTCTTCGATCTTCTCCATATCGTCGTCCGACAGGCCAAAATGGTGGCCGATCTCGTGGATGAGCACATGGGTGACGATGTCGCCCAAGGTCTCCTCGTTCTCGGCCCAGTAGTCGAGGATGGCGCGGCGGTAGAGCGTGATGCGGTTCGGGCCTTCGCCGGTCTGCGGGTTCCAGCGCTCGGCAATGCCGCGTCCCTCGAACAGGCCGAGCAGGTCGAAGGGGGTTTCCAGCGACAGGTCGTCCATGATCTCGTCGGTGGGGAATTCGGCGATCTGGATGACGATCTCGCCGGTCAGCTTGCGAAAATCCTCGGGCAGATGGGCGTAGGCCTCTAGCGCCAGGAACTCTATCTCGTCCATCGACGGCGAAAGCTGGTCGTGCCAAATGCGGGTCTTGTAGATGCGGGCCATGCTTTGTCCTTTGATCCCGGCATATAGGCTTTCGCGCCACAATCGGCAAATGACGCGGCGGCCAACCCCGGGGAATTGCTTACGGCGCCGGGGAGCCGTTTCGCATGGCTTGCGGCGCTGACCGGCTTTGCCGACCCGCGTTGAACCTTCTTATTGAAGAGGAATAAATTCCCCATGAGTCTGCTTGACTCTTCGGGTCGCCTCTGGAATCAATAGGAACATAACAGGAACAATTGTGAGTGGAAGCTGACCGTCATGGCGATGACCGCCGTGGCGCGGGAGACTGTTTTTGCCCTGCGCCGCCAGATCTCGAAAATCGAGGGAACGCTGCCCGAGCGCCTGCAGGCGCCGGCCGGCGCGGCTTCCGGCGCCGGCATGGCCGACGCGGACCGCACCGTGGTCCGGCGCGGCATCGCCGTGGCCAGGCCGGATGCTTTCCTGCGCACCGGCATCGGCCGTCTCGATGCCGCCCTCGGTGGCGATTGGGGCGGCAATTTGGGCGGCGGCCTGCCGAAAGCGGCCTTGAGCGAAATCCATGGCGTCGAGACCCGCGATGCCGGCGCCGTCGCCGGCTTCGCCCTGTCGCTCGCCAGCCTGATCCTCAAGCCCAGCCTGATCCTCAAGCAAGGGCCGCGATCGCCGGTGCTGTGGATCGGCACCCAGGAGGTTTTTCGCGAGGCGGGCTTTCCCTATGCCCGGGGCCTCCACGCCGCCTTCGGCATCGAGCCGGAGCAATTGCTGTTTTCCGAGGCGCCACGGCTCGCCGATGCGCTGTGGGTCGCCGAGGAGGCGGCCCGCATGACGGCGCTCGCCGCCGTCATCCTTGAAGTCCGCGGCAATCCGCAGCGGCTGGACCTGACCGCGACGCGCCGGCTGCACGCCCGCGCGCAGAGCGCCGGCCGACCGGTCTTCCTGCTGCGGCAGGCGGCCGAACCCGAACCGACGGCGGCGCCCGTCCGCCTCATCGTCTCGGCGGCGCCGGCAGGGCCGCGCGACACGGTGGCCGGGCCGCTTGCCGGCTCGATCGGCCGCCCCGCCTTCACCATCAGCATCGGCAAGAGCCGCACGGCCCTGCCAGGACAATTCATATTGGAGTGGAACCCCGATGAACGCATATTCGATGAAAGAAGGATTGGGGAAAGAAGGGCCGGGGAAGAACGAGCAAAGAATCCTGTCCCTGTGGTTTCCCTATCTCGCGGCCGAACGGATCCTGCGGCAGCGCCTGGGGCGGTCCTGGCGTTCCCGGCCGTCGGATCACCGGCCGCTGGTGATCAGCCATCGCGACAGCAACGCGCAGCGCATCTTAGCCCTCGACGAGCGGGCTGAGGCGCTGCATCTGAAGCCCGGCATGGGCATCGCCGATGCGCGCGCCATGCATCCGTCGATCGACATAATGGAGGCCGATGCCGAAGCCGACCGGCGCCTGCTCGAAGGCCTTGCCGACTGGTGCGACCGCTATACCCCGCTGGTGGCGCTCGACGGGACCGACGGCCTGTTCCTCGACGTCACCGGCTGCACCCATCTTTTCGGCGGCGAACGCACCATGCTGGACGAGATCCTGTCGCGCTTCTTCCATCAGGGCTTCGACGTCCGCGCCGGGCTTGCCGCGACGCCCGGCGCCGCCTGGGCGGCGGCGCGGTTCTGCGGCGACCGCATCGTTGCCGGCGGCGAGGAGGAAGCGCTTCTGGCGCCCTTGCCGTTGGCGGCGCTGCGTATCGCGCCGGAAACCCGCGCCAGCCTGGAAAGCGTGGGCCTGCGCACGGCGGGCGCGGTCCTGGCCGCGCCGCGCGCGCCGCTCGCCCGCCGCTTCGGCGCCTCCCTGCTCTTGCGCCTCGACCAGGCGCTCGGCCGTCTCGACGAAGCGGTGTCGCCGCGCCTGCCCGTCGCGCCGCTTTCGGTCGAACGCCATTTGGCCGAGCCCGTCACGCTGACAGAGGACATAGAACGGCTGGTGGGCATGCTGGCGACGACCCTGAAGATCGACCTCGAGCGGCGCGGCGAAGGCGCGAGAAGCCTGGCGCTGCTCTTGTTCCGCGTCGACGGCGCCGTCAGCCGCATCGCGCTCGGCACGTCGCGGCCGATGCGCGAACCCCGGCTGATCCAGAAATTGTTCCATGAGCGGCTGGCCGCCCTCGAGCAGCATATCGATGCCGGCTATGGCTTCGACCTGGTGCGGCTCTCGGTGCTGGCGGCGGCGGCCTTCGACATGCCGCAGGCCGACCTGACAGGCGAAACGACCGACGACGGCGCCGATATCGCGCTGTTCGCCGACCGCATCCGCGCCCGGCTCGGCGAGGGAGCGGTTCTCAAGCCGGTCGCCGTGGAAAGCCATCTGCCCGAGCGTGCCGTCGTCACCATCCCCTTCACGGAAACCCCGCGCCGCACCACGCCGCCGAAGAAACCGGACAGGATTGAGGCGCCGATGACCATCTTCCCGCCGGAGCGGCCGATCCGGCTTTTCCGCTCGCCCGAGCCGATCGAGGTGCCGGCCACCGAAATGCCCGAGGGACCGCCGCTGAATTTCCGCTGGCGGCGCGCGCTCTACCGGGTCACCCGGGCAGAAGGGCCCGAACGCATCGCGCCGGAATGGTGGCGTGAATTTTCGAGCGACGAGGCGGCGTCGACACGTGACTATTTCCGCATCGAGGATGCCGACGGCCGCCGCTACTGGCTCTACCGGCAAGGTCTCTATGGCGGCTCTGAAATCCCGCCGCGCTGGTTCCTGCACGGGGTCTTCGCATGAACGCGCTGACCGCCATTCCCTATGCGGAATTCGGCATCCAGTCGAATTTCTCCTTCCTGCGCGGCGCCTCCAAGCCGGAAGAGCTGGTGGTCGCGGCCAAGCTCATGGGGTTCTCCGCGATCGGGCTCGCCGACCGCAACACGGTGGCGGGCGTGGTGCGCGCCTGGCAGCAGGCCAAGGTCGAGACGTTTGCCTACCACCCCGGCTGCCGGCTGGTTTTCTGCGACGGCACGCCTGATATTCTCGCCTATCCGCAGAACCGCAAGGGCTGGGGGCATCTGTGCCGCATGCTCACGCAAGCCAATCTGCGCGAGGAGACCGAAAAGGGCGCGACCTTTTTGAGGCGCAGCGACCTTCTGGAATGGGGCGATCTGATGTCGCTGGCGGTCCTGCCCGACCTGACGACGGGGGCCGAGGGCACACTGGCCCTGCTTGGCGAGCTCAAGCACCGTTTCGGCGAAAGCCTGCGGCTTGGCGTTTCGCCCGACTATGCGGGAAACGACCGCTTCAGGATCGAGCAGGCGGCGGCGCTGGCCGAGAGTGCCGGCCTGCCCTTGATGGCGACCAACGACGTTCTCTACCACACGGCCGAACGCCGCCCGCTGCAGGACGTGCTGACCGCGATCCGCCTCAACATTCCCGTTTCGGAGGTCGGGCTGGAACTCACGGCGAATGCCGAACGTCATCTGAAGCCGCCGCTGGAGATGGCGCGCCTGTTCCGCAGGCATCCCGACGCGCTGGCCGAGACGCTGCGCTTCGCGCAGGAATTGACCTTCTCGCTCAGCGACCTTCAGTACAATTACCCCGACGAGCCGACGCAATCGGGCCTCGGCCCGCAGGCGGAGCTGGAAAGGCTGGCACGGGAGGGGGCGGCCAGGCGCTATCCCTCGGGCGTGCCGCAATCGGTGACGAAGCGCATCGAGGAAGAGCTCGCCCTCATCGAGCGCCTGAACTATGCCCGTTATTTCCTGACCGTCCACGACATCGTCACATTCGCCCGCAGCCAGGACATTCTCTGCCAGGGACGCGGTTCGGCCGCCAATTCAGTCGTCTGCTTCTGCATCGGCATCACCGAGGTCGGGCCGGATCGGATCGATACGCTGTTCGAACGCTTCATTTCCGAGGAGAGAAACGAGCCGCCCGACATCGACGTCGATTTCGAGCATGAAAAGCGCGAGACGGTCATCCAATATATCTACGAGAAATACAGCTCCAAGCGCACCGCGCTGGCCGCCGCCGTCATCAGCTATCGCGGCCGCTCGGCGCTGCGCGAAGTGTCGAAGGCGATGGGCCTGTCCGAGGATGTCAGGGCATCGCTCTCCGGCTCGATCTGGGGCTGGTCGACCTCGGAGCTTGGCGAGAAGGAAGCCCGGGCCGGCGGCCTCGACCGCGCCGATCCCATATCGCGACATGTGATGGAGCGCGCCAACGAGATCATGGGCTTTCCCCGTCACCTCTCCCAGCATGTCGGCGGCTTCGTTATCACCCGCGACCGGCTCGACGAGATCGTCCCCATCGTCAAGACGGCGATGGAGGAACGCAAGATGGTCGAATGGGACAAGGACGATCTCGACGCGGTCAAGATCCTCAAGGTCGACGTTCTGGCACTCGGCATGCTGACCTGCCTGAAGCGCGCCTTCACTCTGCTGACTGAGCATTATCCGCAGGCGCGAGACCCTTACGGGCAGCCCTATGTCCTTGCCACCCTGCCGGAAGAGGACGAGCAGGTCTATAAGATGATCGGCCGCGCCGACACGATCGGCGTCTTCCAGATCGAATCGCGCGCGCAGATGTCGATGCTGCCGCGTCTCAAACCAAAAAAATTCTATGACCTCGTCATCGAGGTGGCGATCGTGCGGCCCGGTCCGATCCAGGGTGACATGGTCCACCCCTATCTGCGCCGCCGGCAAGGCAAGGAGCAGCCCGAGTATCAGAAACCGGAGCTGGAGGCGATCCTCCGCAAGACGCTGGGCGTTCCTCTGTTCCAGGAACAGGCGATGAACATCGCCATCGTGGCCGGTGGCTTCAAGCCGGGCGAGGCCGACGAGTTGCGCCGCGCCATGGCAACCTTCAAGCGCACCGGCACGATCGGCAATTACCGCCGGCGCATGATCGACGGCATGGTCGGCAAGGGCTACACCCGGGACTTCGCCGAGCGCTGCTTCAAGCAGATCGAGGGTTTTGGCGAATATGGCTTTCCCGAAAGCCATGCCGCCTCCTTCGCGCTGCTGGTCTATGCCTCCTGCTGGTTCAAGACCTTCTATCCCGACGTGTTCTGCGCCGCGATCCTGAATTCACAGCCCATGGGGTTTTACCAACCGGCCCAGCTTGTTCGTGATGCGCGCGACCATGGCGTCGACATCCGCGAGGTCGACGTCAATTTCTCGGTCTGGGACTGCACGCTGGAGCAGGCGGCTTTCGACCCGGCCCGCATCCTGCCGCGCCATGCCGAAATGCGCGGCGTCATCGCGACGCAGCACGCGGTGCGGCTCGGCTTCAGGCAGATCAAGGGACTTTCCAAGGAGCGCATGGACGCCTTCGTCGAGCGGCGCGGTTCAGGCTACGCATCCGTCCGGGATGTCTGGCTGCGCTCCGGCCTCGATGTCGCCGAGATCGAAAGACTGGCGCAGGCCGATGCCTTCCGCTCGCTCGGCCTCGACCGCCGCGCCGCACTTTGGGCGGTGCGCGCCCTCGACGGCAAGAGTGCCGCCGAAAAGCTGCCGCTTTTCGACCAGCCGGCGCTGCGGCTACGCGAGCTGGAGCCGGAGACGAAGCTGCCGAAAATGCCGCTCGGCGAGCATGTCATCCACGATTATCGCTCGCTCGGCCTCTCCTTGAAGGCGCACCCGGTCGCCTTCCTGCGCGAGCGGCTCGACCGGGCCGGGGTCACGCCCAATGCCAGGCTGGGCTCCGTACGCGACGGACGGCGCGTCTCGGTCGCCGGGCTCGTTCTGGTGCGGCAGCGCCCCGGCAAGGGCAATGCGGTCTTCCTGACGCTGGAGGATGACGAGGCGGTCGCCAACGTCATCTTCTGGGAGCGGACCTTCGACCGCTTCCGGCCCATCGTCATGGGCGCGCGCTTCGTCAAGGTCACCGGCAAATTGCAGTCGGAATCGGATGTCGTCCACATCGTCGCCGAGAAGATCGAGGATTTGACGCCCTGGCTGACGGTGTTGCTGGAGGAAGTGACGCCCGACGCGGCTGCGCGACGGGACATCGCGACGTTGTCGGGAAAGGCGGAAGAGGTCATGCCGAAGGGGCGGAATTTTCAATGATGCTCAGGAGCGTCGCGGGACAGCGCCGTAGAACGCAGACCTTAAGAACCGCCTCACTCAGCCACAACGTCACGTCGAATTGCCCGGCCCGCCCAGCCGGGGCGGCGACAGCACGTCTTCCGCCGGGATGCTCCGCGCCTCCGAAGGCAGCATGATCGGGATGCCGTCGCGCACGGGATAGGCGAGCTTGGCGACCCGCGAGATCAGTTCGCCGCGCTCGGGATCCCAGGCCAGCGGCCCCTTGGTCAGCGGGCAAGCCAGCAGCTCCAGCATCCTGGGGTCGACATTCGTGTTCTTGCCGTCCCGTCCGTCCGTCGCCATGGTGCCCTCTCCATCTGCAGGCCGGCATCACCCGATATCGACGCATCTTACTGCAGGCTCGAGCCAAAATCCTCGTTCTCGCGCGCCAGCGCCATTTCGGTGATGGCGATCAGCGTTTCGGCGCGGGTTTTCAGATCGGCCGCTTCGAGCAGCGCCTGCTTCTCGGCCGGTCCATAGGGCGCCATCATCGACAGCGCGTTGACCAGCATGGCGTTTTCGGCACGGCTGACGCTTTCCCAGTCGGCCTCCAGGTCGTTGGCCTGCAGATAGGAGCGGAACGCCCGCAGCAGCGCCGGCCGGTCGACCTCGGCGGCCGCCTGGTCGTCGTCGAGATCGGCGAGAAAGGGGGCGATCTTGCCTTGGCGGAACGGCGTCTTGACCGTCAGCTCATGGGTGACACGGAACCGGCACACGCCCTGCAGCGAGATCAGATAGCGGCCGTCGCCGGTCTCGGAAAGCGCTATGATGCGGCCGGCGCAGCCGACATTGCACAGTTCCGGCTCGCCATCGTCGCGCAAGGCGCCGTCGAGGCTGGGCTGGATGACGCCGATGAGACGGGAGCCGGCGATCGCCTCGTCGACCATCTGCAGGTAGCGCGGCTCGAAAATGTTGAGCGGCATGCGGCCGCCCGGCAGCAGAAGCGCGCCCTCGAGCGGAAAGACCGGAATGGTCGACGGCAGGTCCTTGCCGAGCCGGTAGTGAGCGTTTCCCGCTTGCACCTCGTTCCTCCGATCGCTTCGCCCGGGAAGCGCGTCCATGCCGCGATCCGCCTGCCGCCGCCCGGGTTGTTGGCTTCCCGAGGGAAAGGCGGGCCGGATTCGTCCTATCTGGCGCGGCTGGCGCCGGGTGCAAGCCCCGCGCGACCATTCGGCCGCGCCGGCTCAGGAAAACAGCAGCGACGACAATTTGCGCCGCGCGGCAAGCGTCGCCTCGTCGGTCATGCCCCAGGCCTCGAAGAAGCGCAGCAATTGCGCCCTGGCGCCGTCCTCGTTCCAGCCGCGGTCAGCCTTGATGATGGCCAGGAGATTGTCGGCGGCCGCGTGGCGCTCGCCCCTGGCGTTCTGGACCATGGCCAGATCGAAGCGGGCCTGATGGTCGCCGGGATTCTCGGCCAGGCGGCGCTCGAACTCCGCCGGGTTGCCGAGTTCGGACGCTTGCGCGGCCAGTGTCATCCTGGCGCGCAGCGCGGCCAGCGGCGGCGCATCGGCCTTGGCCTCCGGCGCCCGCGCCAGCATTGCCTCGGCGCCTTCGGTATCACCAGCCTCGAACAGCAACTCGCCCAGCCCCGCTATCGCCTCGATCGTCTCCGGCGCCTGCTCGAGCACGGCGTCATAGATGTCGGCCGCCGTCTGCACGTCGCCCGCCGCGCGCGCCTCGGCCGCCGCCGCCAGCGCCTCGGTCACATCGGGGGCGCCATTGCCCTTGCCGCCGACCTTGTCGATGAACTGGGCGATCTGGCTCTCGGGGATGGCGCCCATGAAGCCGTCGACCGGCTGGCCGTCCTTGAAGGCGATGACCGCGGGAATGGACTGGATGCCGAGCTGGCCGGCGATCGAGGGATGGTCGTCGATGTTCATCTTGACCAGCTTGACCTTGCCGCCGGCGGCGCGGACTGCCTTTTCCAGTTGCGGCGTCAGCTGCTTGCACGGCCCGCACCACGGCGCCCAGAAATCCACCAGCACCGGCTGGCGGCGCGATTCCTGGATGACATCGGCGGCAAAGGCCGCGGTGGTCGTATCCTTGATGACGTCGCCGGCGGGCGCGGCGCCGGCCGCGGGTTTTTGCGGTTCCGCGCCGCCGCCATACTGCACCGTCGTCGCATACTGGCCGCTGCTGTTGCCAAAGGAGCCGCCAAACGGATTGTTGTCACTCATGTCGTCGCCCTTTCGGTGGCGCCAGCGGATCGGCGCACTGTCCTTGGTTGGAAACCGGTTTCGCCATCCATGTGGCGATCATGCCGAGACTTTCAAGATAGCAGCATCGTGCCCGGTTGCCTCGACGAATCTGACGAGGTCGCCCGATGCGATCGACGTCGTCGCCTCATTGGTCAGCGGGTGCGCGTTGATCACCGCATGCCGCATCAGCGCCTCGTCGAGCACGACCTTGACCCTGTGCTGCGTGTCGTTGATCAGGCCAAACACCGTGACTGCGCCCGGGGCGACGCCCAGAAGCTCCATCAGCATCTCCGGCTTGCCGAAGGAAACGCGGCCGGCGGCGCCGATCACATGATGGATCTGCTTCAGGTCGACGACAGCGTCCTCGCCGACCGTGACCAGGAAGAAGGCGTCCTTCTTGTCCTTCAGGAACAGGTTCTTGGTGTGGCCGCCGGCGATTTCGCCGCGCAGCGCCTGCGAATCGGCGACCGTATAGAGCGGCGGATGGCGTTTCGTCGAAACGGCGATGCCGAGTTCGGCAAGAAAGGCAAAGAGCTCGGCTTCGGTCCTGGGCATGGGGTTCTCGTCTTCGGCTGGTTTCCAGCCATGCCGTTTACGGCCAATGACAGGGTCGAGACAAGACCGCCGCGCGACGCGGCGCCGAATCCTTCCGCCTGTCGACTGCGGCCCCGCCGGCCTCGTCCGGCGCAATGAAAAAAGCCTGCGATTTCCCTGTTGCAATCGCCGCGCTCTTCAGCCATATAGGCCCGGCTTGCGGCCCAAAGCCGCGCGAGCGGGTGTAGCTCAGGGGTAGAGCACAACCTTGCCAAGGTTGGGGTCGAGCGTTCGAATCGCTTCACCCGCTCCAGTTTCCTTCCAAGGGAATCAAGCAATTAAAAGAAAAGCGCCGCCTAGTGCGGCGCTTCTTTTTTTGCCCGTAGGTCATAGATATCTCCCATGACTTGGCAAGCCAGGGCACGATCTTTGTCGGTTCGCCATAGCTCTGGTCTGTTAGCGAATCGACAAGCTGACAAACGTCAACCGATCCATACCCGTAGTTGCTTTCTTGCGAATCGATGCAATCCGCCTGACTCGGACTGTCGCACCATCTCCGCTACGCACTGCCCAGAGCGATCGCGATACCCTGTCCGACACCGATGCACATCGTCGCCAGGGCCAGTCGTGCTTTTCGGGACCGCAACTCAAGCGCGGCAGTGCCGGTGATGCGAATGCCCGACATCCCAAGCGGGTGCCCGAGCGCGATCGCTCCGCCGTTCGGATTCACATGCTCCGCGTCCTCGGGGATCCCGAGTTCGCGGAGCACGGCGATGCCTTGGGAGGCAAATGCTTCATTCAGCTCGATGATGTCGAAGTCCGAAGGCGCGATGCCGAGGCGCGCGCAAAGCTTGCGTGTTGCCGGAGCCGGGCCTATCCCCATGATCCGTGGGGCAACCCCGGCCGTCGCGACGCCCAGAATCCGGGCGATCGGTGTGAGCCCGAATGCCTTGACGGAAGCTTCGGACGCGATGATCAGCGCTGCCGCTCCGTCGTTCACGCCAGAAGCGTTGCCCGCGGTGACGGTGCCGCCTTCCTTTTTGAACGGCGCTGGAAGCTTGGCGAGCGACTCGGTTGTCGTTCCGGCGCGTGGATGTTCGTCGCGATCGACCACGATCGCAGCGCCTTTGCGCTGGGGTACGATCACCGGAGTGATCTCCAGCGCCAGCCGGCCATTTTCCTGAGCGGCGGCGGTCCTGGCCTGGCTGCGTGCCGCGAATCTATCCTGATCGGCGCGGCTGACCTTGAAGGCTTCCGCAATGTTTTCGCCCGTCTCCGGCATCGAATCGACGCCATACTGCTTCTTCATCAATGGATTGACGAAGCGCCAACCGATCGTGGTGTCGTAGATCTCGGCGTTGCGCGAGAACGCCTCGCCCGCCTTCGGAAGCACGAACGGCGCGCGGCTCATGGATTCGACGCCACCGGCGATGATCAGGTCGGCTTCGCCGGCCTTGATGGCCCGTGCGGCGATGCCCACGGCGTCCATTCCAGAACCGCACAGGCGGTTGACCGTGCTGCCGGGGACTTCGATCGGCAGTCCCGCCAACAGCGATGACATGCGCGCGACATTGCGGTTGTCCTCTCCTGCCTGGTTGGCGCAGCCAAAGATGACCTCATCCACTGCGAACCAGTCCAGGCCTGGATTGCGTTGCTGCAGCGCTCTCAGCGGCACTGCGCCGAGATCGTCGGCCCGGACCGAGGACAGCGAACCGCCAAACCTGCCGATCGGGGTGCGGATGAAGTCGCAGATGAAGGCCTCAGTCATTCAGAGCTCCGGTGCCGTCAAGGATTTGATTTCACCATCGACCTTAAGCTCTGCGCCCGTCAGCGCCTGCAATTCATCGAAGCCCAGCGCAAGCAGCTTCTCGCGCAGCACGAAACGACAATCGATGATGTCTATGACCGCCAGGCTCGTGTAGACCCTCGTCACGCAGTGCACGCCGGTCAGGGGAAGGCTGCAGGCTTTCACCAGTTTCGGACGACCGTCCTTGGTGACGTGATCGGTGATGACGGCCACGCGTTTTGCTCCGTGCACCAGATCCATGGCACCACCGACCGCTGGTATGCCCTTGGGTCCTGTGCTCCAGTTCGCGAGGTCACCGGTCTCGGCCACCTCGTAGGCGCCGAGAATGGCGACGTCGAGGTGTTCGCCACGCACCATCGCGAAACTGTCGGCATGGTGGAAGAACGAAGCGCCCGGATTGAGCGTGACCGCCTTCTTGCCCGCATTGATCAGATCCCAGTCCTCGTCGCCTGCCGCCGGGGCCTCGCCAAAATTGAGGATGCCGTTTTCGGTGTGGAAGATGGCCCGACGCCCAGGCGGCTGAAAGCTCGCCACCATCTCGGGAAAGCCTATGCCGAGGTTCACATAAGCGCCGTCCTCAATGTCCTGCGCGGCGCGCCATGCAATCTGCGCGTTGGTCAGCTTGACAGTCATGCGTATGCGACCCCTTGGCGGATAAGCGCCTCTTCCTGCATCGGATTCGAGACCTCGATCACCTGGTCCACGAAGATCCCGGGCGTCACGACCATCTCGGGATCAATCGCACCGGGCTGGACGATCCGGCGCGCCTGAACGACGGTCGTGCGCGCGGCCATCGCCATCAGCGGCGAGAAGTTGCGTGCCGCCTTCCTGTAGGTGAGGTTGCCATGATGGTCGGCAAGTTCCGCCTTGATGAGGGTCACATCCGCCTTTAGCCAACGTTCCTGCACATAGTGGCGCCCCTCGAACTCGGCCACAGGCTTGCCGGCCGCGAGATCGGTCCCGTAGCTCGTCGGCGTGTAGAAAGCCGGGATGCCCGCGCCACCGGCGCGGATTCGTTCGGCCAGGGTCCCCTGTGGAACCAGTTCGAGCGCGATTTCCCCGGCGAGGTACCGCTCGGTGAATGCCCGCGGATCGGACGAGCGCGGGAACGAGCAGATCATCTTGGCGACCATGCCACTGTCGATCATGGCGGCGATGCCGATCCCTCCGTTCCCTGCATTGTTGTTGACGATCGTAAGGTTTTTCGGGGCGCCGGTAGCGCGAAAGTGGTCAATCAGTGCGTGGATCAGCTCTATCGGAGCACCTGCGCCGCCGAAGCCGCCGATCATGACGGTCATGCCGTCTTCGACGACTGCCACTGCTTCCGCGAGGCTCGCGATTGTCTTGTCCACGTAACCAGCCTTTCCGGCACCAAGATCGATTTCGCCGCCACACGTATCGGCAGATGAGATCTTTCGGCAAGCTGGCTTGTGCGATATCATTCATTTGTTGACATATCGCACAAGGTGAATGGATGCCCATTTCCGAACGGGACACGATGGGTGGCTTAGCCAAGGGATTGTCTGTCATAGAGACGTTCACGGTGGAACGGCCACGGCAGTCGATCACGGACGTCGCGAATGCATCGGGTCTCGACAGGGCGACGGCCAGGCGCTGTCTCCTTACGCTTTCCCATCTCGGCTACGCCGACTACGACGGAAAGTTCTTCACGCTCACTCCGCGCGTATTGAGGCTCGGGACCGCCTGTCTGGCAACCATGCCGCTGCCGCATCTGGTGCAGCCTTTGCTGGATGGCCTTTCGGAGCGGCTCGGCGAAAGCTCGTCCGTCTCGATTCTGGACGGCACCGACGTCGTCTATGTCGCGCGCGCCGCGCAGCGAAAGGTGATGTCGATCGCGCTGATGCCCGGCTCGCGGCTTCCGGCGTACTGCACGTCCATGGGGCGCGTGCTCCTGGCAGCCATGCCTCCGGAACGCGCTGCACATCTTCTATCTTCCCATGCCCTGCCGGCGCGGACTGCTCACACCTTGACCGATCCCGACACCATCCTTGCGGAGTTGGGGCGGGTGCGGACGCAAGGGTTCGCGTTGATCGATCAGGAGGTCGAGCTCGGATTGCGCTCGATCGCCGTGCCGTTGATGACCGTGCGCGGGACAGTGATCGCAGCCGTGAACGTCGGCGTTGCGGCGACACAGGTGGGTGTCAGCAATCTCGTTCCGCTCTACCTGGAGCCGTTGCGCGCGCTTCAAGCTGAACTGCGGGCAGTGTTACGTTAGGGCGCAGCCACAGAGGGAACTAGCGTCCAAGTCGCTCGAGATAGGAGAGCATGTTCCCACCCATGATCTTGTCGATGCCCGCTTCATCGTAGCCGCGGCGGGCGAGCTCATGGAAGATCAAGGTCGCGGATCACGCCGAACACATCCGCGAGAAGGCGGTCCCAGCGCCTGCAGCCTTGGGCGCGAGGCGATATTCTATCCGGGCAGCAAACCCTGAACGCAATGGGCGAGGCCTTCAACCCCGAGGATTTCCATCGAGTGGTTTTCGGAGGGGTGGAGCCGGACATTCGCCGCCGTCGAGACGGAGATCGCGAAACTACATTCTCGGCTCAAGGCGCGACGGTTCTTCGCGCAGTGACCGGCCTCTTACGCACCGCCCTGTCGCTGATCCGCTGCGGCATTCTTTGTGGCCATAGCCGATCCGTTGTAGGCCTGCATCTGCGCCAGCTTCGCCATGCGCTGCGCGGCCTCTGCGAGCGCCGCGCAATGCTGTTTGAAGTTTTGCTCTATGATCTGACCGTAGGGTCCCGTAAGTCCCACCGCGTATATAACCTCACCGCTCGTCGGCCTTATCGGAAATGCGATCGAGCCCAGGCCCGGAACATGCTCGGCCAGGTCCATGGCGTAACCCTGCTCCCGAACCTCGGCCAATTCCCTGGTCAACTCCGCGATCTTCGTTTTCGTCCGATCGGTATAGCTGCGCAGCTCCATCGCCAGGATCCTCTTCACGGTCTCCTGCGGATGAAACGCAAGGATCGCCTTGGCGGAAGCGGTCGCATTTACAGGCATGGCCATGCCCGGCATGACATAGGTCCGGACCGGAGTGTCGGGCGCGACGCAGGTGACCGAGCGCACTTCGGTACCGTCGAACTTCGACAGGAACGCCGACTGGCCGGTGCGGTCGGCCAAATCCTGAAGCGGTCGCTGCGCGAGCGTCGTCAGCCAGCCGCTATCCGGAGACATCTGTAGCAGCTGCAGCAAGCGATCGCCGAGACGGTATGTCCGATTGCGAACGCTCTCGGCGGTGATCATCCCGCTTTCGATCAAGGCATGCAGCAGCCTGTTGATCGTGGTTTTGGGCAATCCAAGCGTCGTTTCGAGTTCGATCGCCGTCAGGCCATGCTCGAACGGCGCGACCGTCTCCATGATCGAGATGTAGCGCTCGAGGGGGCTGTCCTTGGCGCTCGGCTTCTTCGACTTCGTATTCAAGGGCACCTACGCCGATCTGACAATTGCAACTGCAAGAAGGTTATCGTTCAAAACAGACTTGAGGGGCAAGGTCGGCCCCTTGTTATTCCGCCGCGCCTTGAGTCCAGGGGCTCCGTAGAACAGCCGAACGGCCGCACGCCCTCGGTTGTCGGGCTCCCGTTAGTAACCCCGAATCCGAAATGTCCTCACGAGTAATTCCGAAATTCGGTATTATCCCCATTTTATGGTCCCCTCGGTTGACTCGCAAGCCAAATCCTGATTATCGGACTAAATACCGATTTTCGGAGGAACTTGAAATGGCTGAACTCCCGCGTGTGACCTACTCGAACATCGGAGTGGATTTTTCCCCGGTTCACGTTCACCTCGACGCAATGATCCCGGATTTCGAGAAGAACACACTGGGTCGCGAGTGGTCGACGCCGTTTGCGACTGGCGCTCGGAAAGAGATCCTGAGCCCTATCGACAAGAAGATCTCTCTCGGCAAGTTCCCGGTTTCAACCCCGTCAGACGTCAAGTCGGCGATCCAGGCTGCCCGAGCCGGGGCGAAGGCCTGGAACCGTTCGACGCTGGACGATCGCCTTGCATTCGGCGCTCGCTGGCGAGAGGCGCTGGCGGAGCGGAAGTATGACCTTGGTTTGGCGGCGCTCTACGAGATCGGAAAGTCCCGCATCGAGGCAGTCGGCGAAGCCGAGGAATGCCTCGACATGGTCGAGTACTATGCGTCGGAGATGAAGGCGAACAACGGGTTCGTCCGGCCGATGAACGTGTTGGTCGAAAACGAGACCGCTACCAGCGTCATGAAGCCCTATGGCGTCTTCGCGGTCATCGCGCCTTTCAACTTTCCGCTCGCCTTGTCGATCGGCATGGTCTCGGGTGCGCTGTTGACAGGCAATGCGGTGGTCTACAAGCCGTCGCCGGGTTGCGCACTGACCGGACTGCTCATCGCTGAAACTCTCCACGCAGCGGGATTGCCCGAAGGTGTTTTCAACATCGTGCTCGGCGATGGAGAGGTGGGGCGCCTTCTTGCCACCGACAACGGCATCGATGGAGTTGCATTCACGGGCTCCCATAAGACCGGCATGAGCATCTTCCGTCATATGGCAACGCTGCCCCACATGAAGCCTGTCATCGCCGAAATGGGTGGCAAGAACCCCGCCTACGTAACCAGCAAGGCCGACCTCGACCGCGCGGCGCAAGGGGTAGCGCGCTCCGCTTTCGGCCTGCAAGGCCAGAAGTGCTCCGCATGCTCGGTCGTGTATGTCGACGAGAAGGTCAAGGCGGAATTCATCGAGAAGCTGGTAGCATTCGCCGGAAAGCTGGTGGTCGGAGATCCTCGCAAGGCCGAGACCTTTATGGGCCCTGTCTATGGCGACGCCACAGTCGCCCGTTTCCAGGCCGCGCTATCGGAAGTCGAGGGCAAAGGCAAGGTACATTTTGGGGGCGCCGCCCTGGGCCAGGGCTTTGCGGACAACTACGTCCTGCCGACGGTCGTCGAACTTGATGGTCCAGGCCGGCTGACCCGCGACGAACTCTTCATGCCTTTCGTGGTCGTCCGCGGTTTCGATAGTCTCGATGCCGCGATCGAAGAGGGCAACGACGTCGCCTACGGACTATCCGCCGGCATCTTTACCAACGACCAGAAAGAGTTGCGCCACTTCCTCGACACCGCCGAAGCAGGGGTTCTCTACGCCAACCGTGCGAGCGGCGCGACGACGGGTGCATGGCCAGGCGCGCAGCCATTCTGCGGCTGGAAGGGCACCGGGGTCAGCGGCAAGGGCGGTCTCGGCTCCTGGTTCCTGCCACAGTACCTGCGCGAGCAGAGCCACACGATCATGACCAGGTGATCGAAAGAGGTCGCGCCCTTCGTCGCGGCCATCCAGGGCTGTCTCCTTCATCGGTTTACAAGATTATGCGCCACTATCCAGATTCAATGCCGAAATCCCGCGAGATGTTCGAACGGGCCCGCAAGGTCATGCCGGGAGGGAACACCCGGACAACGGTCTTCATCGACCCGTTTCCGATCTATGCCCAGCGCGGCGAGGGCTGCCGCGTCTGGGACGTCGATGGAAACGTCTACTACGACTGCATCAACAATTTCACGGCCATGATCCATGGCTACGGCCATCCCGCCGTCACGGCGGCGGTGGTGGACCAGATCTCCCTGGGATCGGCTTTCGGAGCGCCCACCGAGAGCGAACTTGATCTTGCTGAACTGTTGGTGGAGCGCCTCCCGTCGGTCGAGCAGGTTCGCTTCGCCAACTCCGGCACGGAAGGCGTCATGATGGCGATCAAGGCGGCTCGGGCGTTCACCGAGCGACCGAAGATCGTCAAGATCGAAGGTGCCTACCATGGCTCCTACGACTTCGCGGAAGTCAGCCTGGACAGCTCGCCCGCCAACTGGGGCGACATGCCTGCCTCCACGGCATACGCGAAAGGCACGCCGAAGGGCGTTCTCGATGATGTCATCGCGGTACCGTTCAACGATGCGGAGGCGCTGCGCGCCGTCTTCGACGCGCATGGCGACACGATAGCGGGTGTTCTGATCGACCCGATGCCGAACCGCGCCGGACTTATCCCCGCGCGGAAGGATTATCTCGACGCGATGATCGAGATCGCTCATGCCGCCGGCTCGCTGGTAATCTTCGACGAGGTGATCTCGCTCCGCCTTGGTTATTCGGGAGCGCAGGGCCTGTGGGGCATCACGCCCGATCTGACGGCTCTCGGCAAGATCATCGGCGGAGGCTTCCCGGTCGGCGCCGTCGGCGGCCGCGCCGACGTGATGGCGGTGTTCGATCCAACGCGAGGCAAGCCTGCATTGCCGCATGGCGGCACCTTCACCGCGAACCCGGTGACGATGCGAGCCGGTCTGGCGGCGATGCGCGCGTTGACCCCGGCCAGCTTCGCGCATCTGGACGCTATCGGCAGCCTGCTTCGCGAGGGCATCACGGCCTCGCTTGTGCGCCACGGCCTCAACGGGCAGTGCGTCGGTCTGGGCTCGCTCTTCAAAGTCCATTTCACGGCGTTGCCGATCACGGACTATCGGTCAGTCTATCCGGGTGCGTCCGAACGCACGAAGCTCGACCTGTTCCACAAGGGTCTGCTCGACCGCGGCGTGCTTTCGGCGAGTTATGGGCTCTTCGCGCTTTCCACCTCGATGACCGAGGAAGACGCACGCGAGATCCTTTCCGCAATCGACGGCGCCTTCGCAGCAATCGCGGCGAAGCGATGACGTAGCGCGTCCGGCGCCGGATCCATCCGGCACGGGACGACGCAGCAACAGATGGAAGTCACATGACAGCTTCTCCTCACGTCGTCGTCATCGGTGCGGGCACCCTCGGCATGTGCTCTGCGCACGCGCTCGCGGAACAGGGCGCTCGCGTCACCGTCATCGACGCACAATCCATTGCGTCAGGATCCAGCGGCCGCTCGGTCGGGGTCGTTGGCACACAGCTGACGGATCCGTTCGAGATCCAGCTGCGCATGCAATCCGTGCAGCGCATCCGCCGGTGGCAGGAGCGCCTCGGTCTCGGCTTCAACCATATCGGCTACCTGCGTCTGGCACGCACCTCCGAGCAGATGGAACTGTTCGCCCGATCGGTGGAGATCCAGCGCGATGCCGGCTTCAGATCCAGGGTCTACCAGGCGAACGAGCTTCAGCAACTCGTGCCGCACTTGAGTTCAGATGGGCTCGAAGGCGGCATCTTCGGGCCGGACGACGGCTTCCTCGATCCCCACGAAATGTGCACGTTGCTGGCGCAAGAGGTGAAGAAGCTCGGTTCCGAGGTTGTCCAGTTCCGCAAGCTGCTTGGTGTTGCGCGGACATCCGGTGGCTATCGGTTGGACACCAGCAAGGGTCCGATCGGCTGCGACTTCGTCGTGAATGCGGCAGGCGCCTGGGCACCACGCGTTGCCGAGATGCTTGGACAGACGCTTCACATCCACCCCGAGCGCCACGAGGCGCTGACAATCCACCTGGATGCGCCGCTCCCCTACACAATGCCGATGGTCATGGATCTGGTGAACGGGCAGGGCACCGGACTCAACTTTCGGCACGAGAAAGCGAGCGAGCTCATCGCCGAGATACACAAGGTAAGTTCGCCGTCGCCCGAGGATCCGGACAATTACAACGAGCAGTGCGAGGAAGGGTCCAAGGTCATGCTGGCCGAGATGCTGATCGAGCGCCTGCCTGATCTGCCGGGCGCCCGGCTCGGCCGGGGCTGGGCAGGGCTTTACCCTGTCACCGCCGACCACCGTCCCTATGTCGGACCAGTCGATCAGTCCGAGCCCGGTCTGATCACCGCGGCCGGTGCGGGCGGCTATGGGATCCAGCTCGCGCCGGTGATTGGCCTGATCGTCGCAGACTGGGTGCTCAAGGGCTCTCCCGCATCGATCCCAGGCACCGAGAGTCTCGCTCCAACTCCGGAAAGAAACGTTCCCGCCGCACATACTGCGGCGGCCTGACCAGTAGGACACCGGCGTTAGCGCAAGGACAAAGAAGCCATGCCCGAGGCAGAAAACATCGTCCGCATCAAGAACATCAACGTGATCTATGGCGGCCATCACGCCGTGAGGAACGTCTCGCTCGACATCACGCGCGGCGAGGTCGTGGCGATCGTCGGACCCAGCGGCGCGGGGAAGAGCACGCTGCTGCGTGCGATCAACATGCTCGAACAACCGTCATCCGGTACCCTCGAAGTGGGCGCCATCCGGTTTTCGGTCGACCGCAATCTGTCCGCCGGAGAGCTGTTGAGGCTCCGACGTTCCACCGGGATGGTTTTCCAGTCCTTCAACCTGTTTCCGCACATGACCGTGCAGCGCAACATTTCGCTGCCGCAGATGCGGGTTCTGGGGCGCACCAGGGAGCAGGCGGACGCGCGCACCGCCCAATTGCTCGAACGCGTACACCTGACGGACAAGGCGCACTCCTACCCGGCGCGCCTGTCGGGTGGCCAGCAGCAGCGTATCGCGATCGCGCGCGCCTTGGCTCTTGACCCCAAGGTGATGCTCTTCGACGAACCCACGAGCGCCCTGGATCCCGAACTCGGGCTCGAGGTGTTGGCCGTGATGCGCGAGCTCGCCCAGGAAGGCATGACAATGATCATCGTCACGCACGAGATCGCCTTTGCCGCAGATGTCGCCGACCGCGTGATCGTCATGGCCAATGGAGAGATCATCGAGCAGGGCCCGCCTGATGCCGTGATCCGCAACCCGTCGTCGCCCCGCACGCGGCAGTTCTTCCGTGCCGTGGTCGATCGCAGATGATCGACCTGCTGATTTCACTGCTCAGAGGCGTTCCGGCCACGCTGCTGGTGACCTTCGGCGCTTTCGTAATCGGGGCCATCGCAGCCGTGCCGCTGGTGCTGATGCGACGGTCCCGGTGGCTCCTGCTAAGCACGCCGGCGCGCATATACATCGACGTTGTCCGAGGAATCCCACCGATCGTCTGGCTGTTCATTATCTTCTTCGGATTGGGCAGCGGAGTGATCGTTCTCAGTTCTTATCAGGCTGCCATCCTGGGTATGGGGCTGGTATCAACGGCCTATCTCGCTGAAATCTATAGGGGTGGCTTCCTGGCCCTCGCGAAGGGCCAGCGGGAGGCATCCACGGCGCTCGGTATGACGCGCCTGGATACGCTGCGCTACATCCTGGCGCCGCAGGTCCTGCGCGTCTCGGTCCCGCCCATGGCGACCTTCCTCGTCAGCCTGCTCAAAGACACGACCGTGGCCTCCACGATCGGTGTCCGCGACGTGATGATGTACGCATCGCAGCAGGCTCAAGGCGGAGGCGGCAGTTTCATGCCGTTCATTTTCGCAGCGCTTCTCTACATCGTGCTGTCGATACCCGTTGTCGTGTTGGCACGCGCCATGGACGAGCGGCTGCGCTCAAGAGGGCAAGCGAAATGAGCGAGACGCTGGCTAACTGGCTGGACTGGTCCCCCCAGCTTTTCCAAGGAGTTATTGTCAGTCTCCAGTTGGCGGGCCTGGCGCTGCTGTTCGGATTGCCTATCGGCCTCGTTCTTGCGCTTGCCTCCTCCTCTGGAAACAGGCTCGTCCGCTATTTCGCGGTGGTACTGGTCGAGATCGGGCGCGGTGCGCCTGCGCTCGTCGTCCTGCAGATGGTCTACTATGGATTGCCTGCTTCCGGGATGACCGTAAGTGCCTTCACCTCTGGCGTGATTGCGTTGGCGCTAACGACAGGCGCCTACACCAGCGAGATCCTTCGGGCCGGTCTGAACGCGGTTCCGCATTGTGAGATCGAGGCGGGCTTGGCGCTCGGCATGACCCGCCGGGACATCCTGCGCTTCGTGGTGATCCCCCAGGGAATCCTGTTCGCAATACCCGCATTGATGGGCTTTGCCATTCTCATCTTCCAGGCGACGGCCCTTACATACACGATCGCCATCCCCGAACTTCTGGCGCGCGCCTATCGCGTGGGTGCGGCCACCTACCTCTACCTCGATGTCCTGATCTTGGCGGGCCTGTTCTATCTCGCCATCACCGTCCCGTTCGGGTGGCTGGTCTCGTACACCGAACGTAGGCTGGGCAGCCATCTCGGCTGACCTGCAATCAAAAACCATCAATGTCAGAGGAGAGCAAAGTGAAAAATTGGAGTAAGATTATCTCGGCCGCAGCCATTGCCACGGCCTTGGGTGCCAGCGTCGCGTCCGCACAGGATTGCAAGCCGCAGCATGCTTTTGAAACCGTGTCGGCGGGCAAACTCACCGTCGCGCTCACCAACACCGCTCCGTATTCGCTCGAAAAAGACAGCGGCATCGCTGGTATCGACGGCGATCTCGTGAAGCGTTTTGCCAAGGAGAATTGCCTGGAGATCGCGTATGAGATCTTCACATATCCAGGTGCGGTTTCCGCAGTTCAGTCGCGGCGCGCGGACATCGCGCTTGGCGGCTTCTATCGTACCGCCGCCCGCGCCAAGGTCGTCGCTCTGTCCACGCCGGTCTATCTCGACCAACTGTCCGTCACCTCGACCAACGGCATTGATACCGTCGATGGTCTGCTGGGCAAGAAGGTCGGCACCGTGGAAGGATATCTGTGGGTCCAGGACATGGAGAAGCTCTACGAAGGCTCCAAGACCTATCCATCGTCGCTGAATCTCGCTCAGGACCTTCATGCCGGCCGTATCGAGGCGGCGCTCGACGGCTTCGGCTCCGCTGTCATTCAGAACGAAGGGCAGAACTACAAGGTGCATGTCCTGAAGCCGGATCCGCGCATCGATGCGACCATGAACCCGTCGCAGACCGCCTTCCTGTTGGACAAGAGCAATGAGGGCTTCGTTAAGGCGGTTGACGCTTCGCTCGATGTCTACCGCAAGAACGGCGCTATCGCCGAAGCGCTCAAGGCTTACGGGCTGGATCCGTCGGCCGCAGATGTCGGTGAAGCCCGCGTCATCGAGTAAGCCGCTGGTATGAAGGGCCGCTCCGCCTGCGCCCCCCGCTCTAGGAAGAAAACCGGGTGCGGCGGGCGGCCTGTACATTTGCTGCGCGGCTGCCATCCGCGAGCGGAATCTCATCGCGGCGCGGGTGACGGTCGAGTTCCACTCGAGCGGCAGGCGGTTGACGGCTCCCGCAAGCCTGCTTCCTCGCAACGTGGCGACGAGGCCTGCCAGTACCGGTAATAGGCTGACCGGCTCACGCCAGCCAGCCCGGACGCCATCATCGACTGGATGACCGCGTAGATGTCGTCCCGCGAGGCGCGCCGCTACGCTGGTGCGCTTTCCCGACGTGCCGCAAGGCTTCTTGAAAAAAAATCGAGGTCGGCCGCCTGCTGTCCGACGAGACGCTCCAGTTCGCCGATCCGAGCCAATGCCTTCGAGAACTCGTCAAGTGCACCACAGACCCCTCCGGTCACATAAGGTTACAGCGAGGAACGGCACCGGTTCAGGCTCGTTACCCTGCATCCAATCCAACCATGGAGAAAACGATGCAGGATATTTCCGGCAAGCGCGTCGCCATCCTTGCGACGAACGGGTTTGAACAGTCCGAGCTTGAGGTGCCGCTGAACAAGCTGCGCCAAGCCGGCGCCGAGGTCGAAATCGTGTCGCTCGAAAGCGGCAAGATCAAGGGCTGGGACCACAAGGATTGGGGCCGCGACGTTCCGGTCGACAAGACTTTGGACGAGGCCCGGGCCGATGCTTACGATGCGATCGTTCTGCCCGGCGGCGTCATCAATCCCGACCTGTTGCGGGTCGAGCGCAAGGCGCTGGATTTCATCAGTTCGTTCTGGTCGGCCAACAAGGTCGTCGGCGCGATCTGCCATGCGCCCTGGCTCCTGGTCGAGACCGGGATCATCAAAGCCCGCCGCGTCACATCCTACAAGTCGGTCAAGACCGACGTGATCAATGCCGGCGGCCTGTGGCAAGACAGCGAGGTCGTCACCGACCAGGGGCTGGTCACCAGCCGCAATCCCGGCGATCTCGATGCTTTCTGCGACAAGCTCGCTGAGGAGATCAGGGAAGGGCGGCACGACAGGCGGGCCGCGGCTTAGCACCGAACTTGTTCACCAGCCGCGCCGCGAAGGATCTCGGCGTGGGTTGTTCAGGCGCTCTTCGCCCTCTCCGCCTTGCGCAGCGACGCCTGATGCACCAGCGACGTCCAGCTGTTGGTCGAGGCAAGGTGGCAGTAGAGCAGGCTGAGCGCGCCGGATTTCCTCAGGTCGAGGAAGGCCTCGTCGCTCAATTTGTTGAAGGCGGCCTCGTCGATCACCTGGAAATCGGTGAGGTTCAGGACCTCGCCTCCTTCCAGTGTCACCTTGCTCTGGCGCGGCGCGAACAGGGTATGCGCGTCGATCTTGTCGACCATCTCGCGGGTCGCCCTGAAGTCGATCTGGAACTGGTTGCAGAAGGCGAGCGCCTGCTTCGTCGCCTCCGTCGCCTCGTTGCCGCTGAAGAACGGCAGCACCTTGTCGTCGCGGAACGGCGCCAGCGGCTGGTCGATGACGCGCTCGCTCGCCCGGTCGACGCACAGCGTCAGCCGGCCGGGCTGCTTGGGATCGTCGGCGAGAATGAAGGGATAGCGGCGGACATAGGCGGGGATATAGTGCGGCCCGGCCCAGTTGCCGTCGGGGTCGACGAACAGGTTCTCGTCCTGGCGCAGGCCGGTGATGATGACGGGCGCCTTGGCTGCGCCGATGAAAACGATCGGGTAGGAGCGCATCGCCGCCGGCATTTCCGAGGCCACCACCGGGATGGCATGCGCCGAGCGGGCGAAGGAGAAGTCGCTGCGCGCCGTCAGGCCGAGCGAGCCGTGCCGCGCCGGATTGAGCGCCTCGGGCCTGGAATAGAACAGCGGCAAGGCCTCGCCCGCCGTTTCCGTCTTCGCGCCGCTGTCAGCCATGTGTCCGTTTTCCTCCTCGCGCCGGCCGACCGGGCGGGCCCGTCCAGCATTGAATTCCCAAAGCGGGATCTGTTCTTGTTGCGCCGGTCTTGCTTCGAAGCAACCCCGGGCAGGGACAAAGTACTACAGCGTCGACGGCGCGCATAAAAGGACACGCGCTGCTGTATTTTGGCCTTTGCGCCCTAATCGCCTTGCGGGGCGCCCGCAACCATGCGGTCCCTGGAGCGGTTCACCGTTCGCGGAAACGGCGAGCCGCTCTATCTCCTTGTTTTTGCGCAATTCCCCAGGAAAAGCACTGCGCGTTTTTCCCAGGAAAACCGAACACTTTTCCTGAAATTGCTCTATGGACAGCTTGCCGCGAAGCGGCGACAGTGGCCTCGCATGGGAAAATTCCGGGAGCCGTAGCGGTCTTGCGTCCGGAAATTGCGAGGAAATGAGGAGCCGGAGCGGGGCTGCCCTTGGCCGCCCGCTCCAGCAAGCGCTTTGAGGCGGGGTGGCATGGCGTCGGCATCGGATTTCGAACAGGCGGTCGGGCAGGCATTCACCGTCGAGGCCGGCGGCAGGCGGATCGCGCTCGAATTGAGCGCCGTCAACCGCATCGCCTCCAGCCCGCGCCCGGGCGGCGGTTTCTCGCTGCTGTTCAAGGGTCCGCGCGAAACCGCGCTGCCGCAGGCGACTTACCGCTTCGCCGGCAACGGCGGCACCCACGATATCTTCATCGTGCCTGTGGCCGCCGACGCGACGGGGCGGCTTTATGAGGCGGTGTTCAATTAGGAAGCAAGCGTGAGCGCAGCAGCGGTGCGGTTTGTGAGACGCTGGCGCGAAGGGATCGATACCGAACAAGCACCGCCGAATTGTGGGACGACCGGAACAGGAAGCGGATGGCGTCCCCGTTCACCTACTGTCCGCGCCACCCCGCGGCGGCGCGCACGCCATCAGGTCGTAGACGCCCTTGTCCTCGACCACCGCGAAGCCGAGCTCGAGATATAGCCGCCTGGCCGGATTGTTCTTCTCGACATGGATCGATGCCGATTTGCCCGATGACCATGCCTCGTCGATGAGGTCGCGCAGCAGTGCGGCGCCATGGCCCTTGCGGCGATGGGCCGGCAGCAAGGCGATGTCGATGATGCGATGCTGGCTCGGCCAGCGCTCGATGTAGAGGCGGCCTATGGGCTGTCCGGCCCGCTCCACCACCAGCCAGTCGGCCTCGGGATAATGCTTGCGGTAATGCGCGTGCTGCGCCTGGAACTGCATGTCGAGGAAGGCGGCTTTCTGCGCCTCGCTCCAGTCTGTCACGGCAAGTTCTTCGATACGGGTCGAGGCGTAGAGCCGCGCCAGGAACGGCATGTCGGCCTCCGCGGCGGGGCGGAAAGTGAGGCCAACCTGCCGCGACCGGGGCCAGGCCGGGGGCCGCTGCGCCTGTTTCGCTTCTGTCACGCTGCCTGACGTCACACCGGCGGCGTCAGGTCGCGCACCACGGCAATCTGCTTGAGGTTGCTGGTGGCCAGCGCCGTCCAGGTCCACTCCCATTCCGAACTGTCCATGGCCATCTGACTGATGGTCCACAGACCATTCGTGCCGTCGTTCTGGATCATCATCGAGAACAAGGCAAGACGGCCATCGGCATTGTAGTCGAGCGACAGGCGGGTGTTGGCGCCGGAGGCGCTGAAATCGCGCCATCCCGACCAGTTCTGGGTTGTGGCGTCGTGTTGGGCGTTGAAGGAGTGAACATGCTGCTGGTCGGAGGCGACCAGCACGATGTCGCCATCGCCCTGCATGCCGGCGCAGAGCGTATACCTGGGAACCCTGCTGTAGCCGGGCGTCGCCCAGGCCGTCCAGGTGTCGGAGCCGGCCGGCAATTGCTTGGTGTGCAGGACCTGGCCCTGCTGCGTCATGGCAAAGAGATTGGTGGCGCCCAGCGGACCGACAATCGGCGCCATTTCCGTGAACGGGTAGCCGGCGTCGATCTGCACCCATGGCGTCCAGTCGGCGACCGTCCGCGCCTGCGCCTTGGCCTGCTGGCAGCGATAGAGATGGAGAGCGGAGTTGATGCCGAACAGCGCGATGCGGCCGTCTGCCTGGCGCAGCGCGGTGATCGCCACAAGCTGGCCGGTCAGCTGGATCCAGGCGCTCCACGGCTGGGCGGGCGGCCTGAGCTCGTCGACGGTCACGATAATCGGTGTCGTCGTGCCGGGCGGGGTTATGGTCTTCTGCACTTGAACAATCACATCCGGGTTCTGGTAGATCCACCAGACGCGGCCCAGATTGTCGGTGAGGAAGATCTCAATGCGGCCGTCGGCATCGCGCGCCATGCACAGCTTCTGGTAGCTGGCGGCTCCGGGCGGAGCGCCGATGCCGACCGGCGCGGTCCACTTGTCGATCGGGCCGATCTGGTTGGCATCCTCGGTGATGAAGGACAGGCTGGTGGTGCCCGACGGCTGCGCAACCACGGCGACGCGACCGTCCTTGGTGAGGCCCGCGGTCATGATCACCCAGGCGCCGGGCGCGATGACAGACCAGGCCGACGGCCATGGTCCGTTCGGCGAGGTCTGCGCCTTCTGGATCAGTTGTCCCTTGGCGGAATCGATGCCGACCACCATCAGCCGCGACAGCTCGAAAAAGGACCCGCCGGCGGGCATGTGCTGGTAGGCGGGGGTGTCAGGCCGTCGCGAGCGGGCGCCTTCGCGGGCTTTGGAAGCCGTCCTCGGCGCGGCGGCCGACGCCTTGGCCGCAGGGGCTTTCGATTTTGGTTCTGCTGTCTTGGCCATGATATCGGTCCTGCCCTGTTGGCGGGGAATTTAGCCTCTCGGCGGGAAGACGCCTTGCAGCGCGATGCAGAAGTTACAGGTGAGGTAGGGTTGCAGGTTGTTGTGCGGCTGGTCGCCGCCGGCGGGGGGGAGCGCGTTGGGGCTCATGGCCACCAGATCGACGTTGGTGGCCTTTTGAAACACGGCGCCACCGATCGAGGTCGCCAGCGTTATACTCGGGGTCAGCGTGCCCTGCGTTCCGTTTTCGACAGTCGCCCGCATTATATGATTGTGCATCGGGATTTCGGATTCCAGCAGCGACACGGTCTCGGAGCCGCCCGTCTCGCCGAGATCGTGAAGGGAAAGTCCAGGTCCCTGTCTCGGGTGCATCGGTGCGCTGCCCTGCAGATCGGGCAGGGCAAAGTTCGACGTGCCGTTGCCGCCATAAGTGGTGCCAAGCAGAGAAAAAAGCGCAGTATTCTGCGACAGCGGCAGCAGCTGGCCATCGCACCATGCCCAGCCCTTGGGCGCGAAATTGAACGGAAAGATGCGGATTTCGGCGACGAACGGATCGGCCATGGCGGTCCCTCTTCAAGTCGGCGACGGGAAGATGCCGAACAGCGAAATGATAAAATTGACGCAGAGATAGGGTTGAAAATTCGTATGCGGCTGGCTACCGCCCACGGAGGAAATGGCCGAGGTCGCCATGTTGGCGTCCGCTGATTCCAGAGCGTAGAGCTGGATCAGGGTCGAGCTTGCAAGAACATTGTTCGCTGGTGAAGCCTGCGATCCATTGCCGGTGTTTCCCAGGAACGGATGGGAGTGCGCCGGAATCTGCTGAATCGTCAGCGCAATCTCCTCGGCGCCACCGGTTTCCGCAAGGATGAAGCCATTGCCCTGATGCAGAGGCAGGCGGCCGCGCAGGTCGGGCAAGGCGAAAGTGCTCTCGCCGTCCCCGCCATAGGTGGTGCCGATCAGTTGGAACAGCGTTTCGTTCTCGGAGATCGGCAGAAGCTGCCCTTCGCAGAACATCCAGCCCGCCGGCGCGAAATTGCCAGCAAACATGCGGACTTCGCCAACATAAGGTTGTGCCATGATCGCGTTCCTCAGGTCTGCGACGGGAAAATGCCCTGCAGGGCGATGCAGAAGCTGAGCGTCAGGAAGGGCTGCATGTTAAGATGCGCCTGGCTGCCGCCGATGCTGGACACGCTTCCGGCGTTCAACGCCGCGAGATTGGCGGCGGGACCATAGATATTTCCGGGGTCCCTCGCCAGGACATTGCCGACGCCGGCGAAATTCGGATTGGGGGAGTCGCCCTGCGTGAGGGACGCATTCGCGACATGCGTATGCTGGGGTATCTCGCCGATTGAGAGCGTATGCGCCTGCTCGCCGCCTCGCTCGCCCAGCGTATGGCCGCTGCCGACATGGATCGGGATGCGCCCGCGATAGTCGGGCAGAGCGAAATTCACCCGGCCGTCACCGCCGAAAGTGGTGCCCAGCAGCGAGAAAAGCGCCTGGTTCTGGTTGATGGGCAGAAGCTGTCCGTTGCATAGCGCCCAGCCCTTGGGCGCGAAGACGAACGACATAATTCGAATTTCGGAAAGAAATGGTTCCGCCACAGTAATCTCTCCCGCGGCAATTCAACATACGGCACCGAACATCGCAAGAAACACCGCGATTGCTTGGAAGCTAATACGTAAGTTTTTCAGTAAATTGCAATCATGTACCGCAAGCCCATTGAACAACCGATCGGATTACTTTGCAAGACAGTATTTTTAGCTGACGCTGTTAAACGCCATCTTTCTGCCTTGGCCGGTCGACTCAGGGCAGAGGATTGATCGTCGGCAGCGGCGGGGCGCCAGCCGAGAACGTCACCGTCCCGGATAGGTTGAACAAGGTCGGGTCGGTCGAGCCATTGGCATTGTCCAGTTCCGTGGCGGTGTTGCCGACTGTCGGCGTGCCCTGCGTCACGTTCACCGTACCGGCGAGCTGTCGAATGCGCATGAACTGGCCATTACCGGCTTGTCCCGCTACGTTCGCGAAGGAGTTGCCCTGCACATTGGCCCAGATGGTCGGGAAAGGTCCGAAGCCCGCTTGCTGGTTATCCTGGATGGTGATCGCGCGGCTGCCGTTGATATGGTCGAAGATGTTGTTGGTGATGGTGACGTCGGTCTCGCCGCCGCCCGTTGCCTGGCCGCCAAAGCCCACATTGACGCTAACTCCAGGGGCCGACGCGATCTGGTAGATCTGATTGCCGTCGATCAGATATTTGCCGTTGATGGCACCTTCGTTCTGGATGCTGATGCCCGTACCGACCTGCGAGCCGGAATTGGTCACCGCGTTGTTGCCGATGATGTTGTTCCTGATCGTGCCGTTCACCGTCCTGTTGAAAGGCCCGTTGCCATTGTCGAAATGATTGATCGCCGTCGAACGCTGGCCAATGAACGTGTTGTTCTCGATGTCGAAGGTAAGCGAGGTCGCGGCCGGGTCGGTGGAGACGTCCACGCCCGCATTGTTGTTGGTGAACGTCGCTCCCGACACGTTCACCGTCATGCTGGTGCCGCCGGAATTGCCGAAGATGCCGGTTCCGGTGATGATATGCGTCGCATCCGAGACGGTGTTGCCGGTGAATGTGCCACCGGTCGCGGTGAGGCCCATCACGGACGTCCCGGTGCCGAGGAAGTTGACGAGGTTGCCGTGCGGCGAGCTGGCATTGCCGTTGATCGCCAGGCCGTTCGCCGAAATCGTGTTGTTGATGAGCTGCAGATTCGTCAGCGTGCCGGAAGCGTTCGAGATTTGAATTTCGAACTCGTTGTTGTTGCTGATCACGGAATTGCTGATCGAAGTCGCATGTGCGCCGTTCGAGGCGGTTCCGGTCAACTGCGTTATGTTGATGCCGGACTCGTCGGTCGCCGCGTCGTTGCCGTTGCCCGAAATATTGAGCCGGTTCAGCACCAGGCCGTTTATGCCCGAGCCGCCGATGCCGTCGCCCAGATTGTTGATCACGTTCATATAGGCGAGGTGGACGTCCTGGGTCGAGATCAGGCTGATGCCGTCGCCGCTCGCATTCTGGATCGTGCCGCCCGAGCCGTTGTTCGAGCCGCCGCCATCGCCCGTCACCGTCAGCCCGCCGCTCATGCCGGTGTTGTTGAGCACGATGCCATTGGCCGCGCCGTTGGACGAAATGCTGCGGAATGTGAGGCCGCTCGCGCCGATCGCCGTGTTGGCGACGTTGAGCGCGGTGCCGGTACCGGACGTGATCGTGTTCGGATTGGCGCCGGTTGTCACTGTCACCGTGCCGCCGCCCGTGGCGCCGAAGCCGATGCCGCTGGTGGTGGTGATCGCCAGTCCACCATTGGTGAAGTTGATCGTCGCGCCGGTGTTGTCGGTCAGGTTGACTCCGGCCGCGCTGCCCGACGTGATCGACTTGGAGGCACCAGAGAAAGTAATCGTGCCGGCGGTGTTGTCGTCCAGCAGGATGCCGGTCTGGCCGGCCACATTGTGGCTGATGTTGCCCGACAGCGTGATGTTGCCGGCGCCTGCGGCGCGATCCTGGATATTGACCGCCTGGCCGGTTCCGCTGGTGATGGTGCCGGCATAGGTGAAAGCCGCCGTGCCGCCGGTGTTGGCGCCGCCCGCACCGTCGCCGATGCGGATCGTGGCACTGCCGCCGCCGACCAGCGCGCCACCGCCGAGGTTGACCGGTCCGCCGGTAACGGTGTCGAGGATCACGGCGCTGCCGCCACCGGCGCTCGTGTTCGTGGAAGCGAAGGTCATGCCGCCGGCGCCGAGAGCGACGGTGTCCATGTCGACCGCCGCGCCGCTGCCGGTCGAAATCGTGTTGCCGGAGCCGGTGACGCTCACCGTGCCGCCGCCCGAGGCGCCGAAGCCGATGCCGCTGGCGGTGGTGATCGCCAGGCCGCCATTGGTGAAGTTGATGGCCGTGCCTGCGTTGCTGGTCAGAAGCACGGCGGCGTTGATGCCGGTCGAGAGCGTCTTCACCGCGCCGCCGAAATTGATAATGCCGCCAGCATTGCTGAGCGCGACGATGCCCAGCCCGCCATCGTTTCGGGTGATGGAGCTTGCGGCATCGAAGTTGACGGAGCCGGCAGCCATGCCGCGGATGTTGGCGACATTGCCGCCAGGATTGGTGATGTCGACATTGTTGAGGTTGACGATGGCGCTGACGTCGTCGTTAGCCGGCGTGCCCTGGTCGCCGTCGACGACGAAAGCGTCATTGCCGGCACCTGTGGCGGTGTCGATCGCAACATTGTTGAAGGTGTACGTTCCGGTCGCGTTGTTCGCCGCGTCGCCGAGGATAGTGATGCCGCGCGTGCCCGAGAGGCTGGCATTGTTGATGGCGACGTTGCCCGCCGCGCCATCGATCACGATGCCGGTGCCGGCGGTATCGTTGAGGCCGTTCGCCAGGGCGGTGGTGAAGTTCACCGTGCCGCCGGTGGTGTCGGCAACGACGATCAGGCGCTGGCCGCCCATACCTTGCGTGATCGTGCCGGCATAGGTCACGGTGGCGTTGCCGCCGTTGACGTTAAACGCGGTTCCGCTCGGACTGGTGATGGAGGCGGCGGTGCCGAAGCCGAACGTGCCACTCGAGCCGTTGAGGATGTCGACGCTGGCATTGCCGCCATTCAGCGTCGTCGTGCCGTTAAAATTGTAGATGCCGTCGGCATTGTCGAACTGCAGGCCGGTGCCGTTGGTTGCCGACAGCGTGCCGGTCTGGAAGGTGATCGTTCCCGTGGTGTGGCCGGCGATGGCGATTAGCGCGGCATTGCCGGCCTGGGTGATGTTGCCGCTATAGGTGACGTTCGCCGCGCTTGCGTCGACGTTGAAGGCCGTGCTGTTCGGGTTGACGATCGAGGTGCTGGTGCCGAAGTTGAACGTGCCGCCCGAATTGTTGACGATATCGATGCCGGCGTCGCCGCCATTCAAGGTCGTCGTGCCGTTGAAATTGTAGGCGCCGTCGGCATTGTCGAATTGCAGGCCGGTGCCGTTGGTTGCCGACAGCGTGCCTGAGAAGGTCAGCGTGCCCGTATGGCCTGCTGAAACCGACACCAGAGCCGTGTTGCTCGCCTGGGTGATGCTGCCGCCATAGGTGGTGCTTACGGTGCCACCGCCGACGCTGAATGCCGTGCCACCGCCGCCGCTCAGCGTGCCGGTGCCGAGGCTGGCGGCGCCGGTGACATTGGTCAGGACGACACCGCCGCCACCGGATGACGTCGAGTCGAGCGCGATGTCGAGAGCGGCATTGGTGAGATCGATCGCCTTGTAGCTGGTGGAATTCACCGTTTCGCTGCCGGCGGTGGCGATGATGTTGATCGTCCCGCCGGGGCCGGTAATGCCAGCGCCGGTGGTGGTGTCGATTGTCAGCCCGCCGTTGAAGCTGGTCGTGCCGCCGCCCTGGAACAGGCCAGCTCCGCTGGTCGTATCTATGTCGGCGAGCCCGCCGACGTTGAGCGTGCCGCTCTCCCAGCCGATGCCGCCGCCCGTTGAGGCCGTGTTCTTTACCGTCACCGTGTTGAAATTGAAGGTGCCAGTGGGATTGCTGGCGTTGGAACTGATGCCTGCGCCCGTCGTGCCGGTGACGGTGGTCGCGCCCGTGACGGTGAAGTTGCCGGCGACGCCGTCGAAGATGATGCCGCTGGCGCCGCCGCTGGCGGTGACGCTGTTTACGACCATGTTGACGGTCAGCGGATCGAGATTGAACGCCACGCCGTTGATGGTGTCGACCGTGCCCCCGCTGCTGTTCAACGCAAAGGTTGTGGCCGGGGGGCCCTTGGTATCGACGAGGACGCCCGTGCCGCCATCATTGAACGTGGTGAACGTGCCGAGATCGAGCGTGCCGCTGGTGCTGGTAAAGGCAAGGCCGTTGCCCTGGACGCGCGCGCCTGATGTGCCGACGTCGAGCGTGCCCACGCTGACCGTGCCGCCGGCGCCAGTGGAATCGAACGTGACGTCGTCGAAGGCAATGCCGCCGCCGGTGCCGCCGACGACCGTGTTGCCGGCGAAGGAGCGGATGGCGATCGAATTGTCCGTCGCGTTGATGTTCTGGCCGGCGAAGAACGCGGCCAGCGCGGATCCCGTCGATCGCAGCGTATTGCCGTCGATCGAAAGCAGCAGCGTGTTGGCCGCCGCGCCGGTCGTGGAGAAGTCGAGCGCCCTGCCGCCGGCTGATATGTCGTTGTTGCGGAGGAAGAAACTCGACGCGGCCGACGCATCGACGGCAACACCGGCGCCGGTGCCGGTGTTGCGGATGATGAGATTCTCGATGCCGCCGGTAGTCGGGCTGGGACCAGTGGTCGCCAATGTGATCACCGAGCCAGCAGTGTTGCTCTGCAGGATCGGCCGCAGCGTGTCGATGCCGATCGGTGCGGCGATGATCGGCGAATTCTGCACCGTGCTGAAATGGAATGCCGCCGACGCGCCGCTGCTGGTGTCGACACCGAGCTGCGAGACATCGATGGCCGTATCGTTTTGCCCGAAGGCGAGCAACACCTGCCCGTCATCGAGCTGGAACGACGTGCCGCTCAGGTCGATCGTTTCCTGGCTACCGGTGCCGTTCTTGTCGATCAGCACGATGACATTGGCCGTGGACGCCTGGGCGTTGGCATAGGTGCCTGGATTGAGGAAGCTGCCGTCTCCGCCGACGGTGGCGTCGGTGGTGACGTAGTAGACCTTGTACGCTGACAGGTTCGAGATGTCGCCGGTGAAATTGACGTCGTTGAAATTGTAGTCGCCATTGGTCGGCAGCGTGTCGGTCGCGTGGATGACCTGGCCGCCGCCGAAGGTTGCGATCGTGGACTCGGCCGGGCCCTGACCGTCGCCGAAGACAAGCCTAGCGCTGGTGAAGCTGTTGAACTGAACGCCCTGCGCGACATTACTGATGGTCGATGAGGGCCCGCTATTGTTTGCGGTGTCACCGAGCTGGATCGTGCCGGTGCCCGTCGTGAACGCCATGTCGATGCCGAGCGTGCCGGCGAAGCCGCCGCCGGCGACGTCGAAATCATCAGCCGTGATGGTGCTGGCGCCGAGCAGGGCACCATTCAGGTCGAGGCCGATCGCGTTGTCGGCACCCAGCCCGACGTTCAGGCTGGCGAAATTCAGCGTCGAACCGAGCGTGGTCGAAACGTCGACGCCGCGCGAAGTGATACCCAGCAGGTTGACCGTGCCTAGGTTGATGGCGCCGCCGGAGACGTCGTCGAGCGCAACGCCGGTCGCCGCGCCGTTGACCGAGATGGAGCTGAAGTTGATGCCGCCCGCGCCGACCGTCGCGCCGTCGAGGTTGAGCGCCGTTCCGCTCTGCGCGGTGATCGTGTTGTTGCTGCCGATGACGCTGATCGTGCCAGCGTTGAAGGTGCTGGCGTTGAACCCGGTACCGCTGGTCGTGGTGATGGCAAGACCGCCATTGGCGAAGGCCAATGTGCCTGTGCCTTGCAGCAGGTCCAAGCTGGGAGCCTTGAAGATGGCATCATTGATGCCGGTGTCGAATGTCTTCGACGTGCCGGAGAAGGTAATCGTTCCGTCCGATGCGCCATCGACGGCGACGCCTCGGCCGCCGGTATGCTCGATGGTACTCGAAATCGTGTAGCTGCCGTCGGCGCCGGCGAAATCGAAGGCCGTGGATGCCGTGGTCGAAGTGACCGAACCGCTTAGGTTGAGGGTGGACAGGTCGGTGAAGGGGACGCCCACCACACTGCCACCGGTGACGTTGATCGAACCGTTGTAATTGAGCGCGCCACCGGTATTGCTGTCGAGCGCTATTGCCCGATCGACCGTGCTTGTCGTCGCGCCGATGCTGGCGGCTCCGCCATTGCCGCCGATGTTGACGCTGCCGCCCTGCACGCCGTTGAACCAAACGCCGGTCGCACCGCCGTCGATGGTTAGGCTGGACCCCGCGATATTGGCGATGTTGACGGTGCCGACCTCGCCAACGAACTGGAGAGCTGCGTTGCTGACGTCGAAATCGGACGTTCCAGTGAAATTGACTCCCCCGGTGCCGGTCACGCTGCCCAAATAGACGCCGATGTATCCCTTATCCGTCAGGCCGCCGATGTTGACATCGCCGCCAAGGTTGACACCGACTATCAACACGCCAGCGGCGGTACTGGTGGACACCGCCGAGATGCTGTCGAAGGTGACGCCGGCGCTGCGGACATTGGTGCCGCCGGCCAGCACCAGTCCATCAGCGCCGGAATTGATGGTGTTGCCGGCGCCGGTCACCGTGAGGATGCTGCTCCCAACGAGGAAGCCCGTCCCGGTTGTCGTCGTCAGGGCGAGCCCGCCGTCGGTGAAGCCGATCGTGGCGTCCGGATTATCGAGCAGGCTGACGGCGGCGATCGCGCCCGAGCTGATCTGCTTGGTCGTGCCGGAGAAGGTGACCGTCGCCGCCGTGCCGTTGTCGATGCCGGCAACGACGATATTGCCGCCGGCGCCCGCAAGGCCATCGGTCAGGATGCCCGACAGCGTCACAGAACCGCCGGTCAGTTCCTGGATCGAGACCGCCGCGCCGGTGCCGTTGCTGACGATGGCGCCGGCGTAGGATATGTTCGCGTTGCCGCCGCTCGCATTGGTGCCCGAGCCGACATTGAAGGCCGTGCCCGAACCGGTGTTGGTCAGCGTGCCGGTGCCGAAATTGAACGTGCCGCTGAGGTTCTGCAGGTCGATGCCGCTGCCGGAACCGAACGACGCGCTGGTCGAGGCGAAATTGATGTTGCCGGCGATGCCGTCGAGGGCCACCGCCTGTGCGTTGGTGGCATTGACTGTACCCGTCAGGACATTGACCGTGCCGACGCCGCTGGCGCTGAACGCTGTCACGCCGTTCGTGGAAATGTCCACATCCGTGAAGTTGATGGTGGTGCCGGCGTTGTTGGTGAGCGAGACGCCGTTGCCGCCAACAGTCACCTTGTCGGTGAAATTGATCAGACCGCCGCCGTGATTGGCGATCGAGATGCCGCCGCCGGTCAGCGTGCCGGCCGGCCCGCTGTTGGGCAAAGTGCCGCGCGTCACGGTGATGTTGCCGGCGCCGCCGTTGACGTCGAGCAGCGTGCCGGCGACGTTGACGTTGTTGTTGGTGATCGACAAATTGCTGTCGAGGCCGGCGACCTTGAACGCCGTCTGGCCGGCGCCGACATTGCCGACCGTGACGCCTTCGATGACGATGCCGCCGGCATTGTTGAAGCTGCCCGCGCTCTGGTCGATGGTGAAGATCGAGCCGCTGCCGCCGGTGAAATCGAAGGCGGTGTTGCGCACCTGGTTGCTGCCGAGCAGATGCAGGGTATCGCTGCCCGTGCTCTTGACCACGCCCTCGTCGCCGGTGACATCGCCGCCGGTGGCGCCGAGATTGCCCTGCACGTTCACCGGCTGGATGGTGCCGGTCGTGGTGATGGCGTTGCCGTTGCCGAAGCCGGTGATCGACTGGCCGGAATCGAGCGTGAACGGCGTGCCGCTGAGGTCGACCGTGCCGACGAAGGCAAAGGTCTGGGTGCCGGTCTTCAGATCGGCATCGGCAACCGAGACGGTATTGACTGACGTACTGAGCCCAAATGAGCCGGCGGCGATGACGCCGCCATTTTGCGACACCATGAACACCCCGCCGACGGCGCTGGCCAGATTCGCGCTGCCGGTGAAGAGCACGTCATCGAAATCATAATTGCCGAGCGCGGCGAGACCGACGGTGTTGACGGTGAAATTGCCCGCCGCCGCAGTGATTGTCGAATTGCGGCCGTTGGCGTCGGCGAATTCGCCGTCGCCGAAGGTGAAGCTGGCGTTGGCGCTGGTCGCCGCCGTCTGGCCGGCCGACAGATCGACGCCGATGCCGGCGCCTGAGATCGACGACCCGGTCAGGAAGGTGATGGTGCGGTTGGCTGTCGTCGAGGACAGGTCGATGCCGCGCGAGCTCGCGGCGTCGTTTCCGGTGATCGCCGTCAGCCCGAAATCGGCCGTCGTGGCCGAGCCGGAGAAGTCGATGGCGGTCTGGCTGGCGCCCGCGCCGAGGCCGCTGACGGTGGTCGTGCCGAAGCTGACGTCGTTATTGGTGCCGGAGAAATCGATGCCGGCATTGCTGTTCGCGCCCAGCGTCACATTAGTCGTGCCGAAGGTGGCGCTGCCGGCCGCGTTCGAGATGGACAGCGCGGCGCCCGTCGCGCCGGTGATCGACAGCGTGCCGCTGACCTCGAATGTCGAGTCGGCGCCAAGGCTGGTGATCGACGCGCCGCCGCCGCCGGTCGCCGTCAGCGGACCCGTGAAGCGGATCGCGGTGTCGGTGGGAGCGGTTATCTCCCCGATATCGAAGAGGCCGCCGGTGCCGGTCGAAGTGATGGCGCCGCCGAATGTGATCAGGCCGCCGGTGGTGCCGTCGATCCTGACGGCTTTTGCCGCGCTGCTCTGGTTGATCGTGCCGTCATAGGTGACGTCGGCCGACGAACTGCCGATAACGATCGCGCTGCCGCCGGTGTTGGCGATGGAGCTGGGCGCCCCGAAGGTCAGGCTTCCGCTCGAGCCGTTGAGGATCACGACGCCGAGGCCGCTGCCGCCTGATATGTCGAGATCGGCGAAATTGGCGGTGCCGCCGAAATTATTGACCAGCAGCGCGATATTGCTCCCGCCGGCGATCGTCGTGGTGCCGGTGAAGTCGACCGTCGCGGATGTGTTGGCCAGCACGACGCCGGTCGGCACCGACCCCTGGATGGTCAGATCGTTGACAGTGATCGCGCCCGACGAGCTGCCGAGGTAAAGCCCGATCGTCGCGCCCAGGATCGTCACGCCGGTGCTGGTGAGACCGTTGATCGACGCCGTGCCGTCGATCGCCAGGAACGAGCTGTTGACGCTGAGGTTGGAGACGGTGTTGCCGCTGGCGAGGTCGATGGTGTTGCCGGCGCCGTTGTTCAGCGTCGCGCCGCCGAAGCCCGTCGGATCGCTCATCGTCACGCCGGTGACGACCTCGGCGCCGGTGACGTTCGCGGGCGGCCCGCCCAGATCGACGGTCCCGGCATTGGCGAAGGAAACGAGCGACTGGCCGCTGGCCAGGGTGAAGCCGTCGGCATCGGTGTCGGTGGTCTGCACGGCCGCCGTCTTGACCAGCACGAAGGTCGTGTTGGCGTTGGTGGTCAGGTCGTCGGCCGCTGCGGCATTGATCAGGTTGGCGACGCTCGATCCGTCGCCGGTTCCGGTGTCGGTGGAACCGACATAGACGACATTGGCGACGTCGAACAGCTGCGGCCCGACCAGGTGCGTGCCGTTGAAAGCATAGGTGCCGCTGCCGGGCAGCAGGCCGCGCATGTCGAGCGAGGCGGTGACGCCGGTAATCGACGCGCCCCCGGCCGCGCCGAACGAGAACGCCGTGTTGGCGGTAGTTCCCGCAAGGCCGTTGGTGCCCATCTGGACGCCGGTGTCGGTGGAAATAACGCCGCTGCCGATCGTCACCGAACCGCCAACGGTGCCGGAGAGGTCAATGCCGGTCGAACCGGCGGGACCCGAAACGTCGAGCGTGGCGGCGGTGAAGACCGAGGTGCTGTCCGACAGGTCGAGGCCGATGGCGGAGCAACTGCACAGGTTGGTAATGTCGACATTGCCGAAGCTGATGGCGCCGTTGACATGCTTGACCGAAATGCCGTCGGACGGCTGATCGATCGTCACGTCGCCAAACGAGACCGCACCCGAATTGCCTGCGAAGAAGCCGAGCGAAATACCAGGACCGAAGGTCTGCGAAATATCGACCGGCGCGGCGAAGGTCACCGGCCCGCTGCTGTCGTCGACCTGGATGCCGGCCGAGCCGACATTGGTGATGTTGACCGGCCCGCCGAACGTGACGGCGCCGGTGGTACCCTGCACGAGGATGCCGCCGCCGAACGCGATATTCGAGATGTCGACGCTGCCGAAATTGAAATCGGCGGTGCTGTTGGCGATGATCACACCGCCGCCTACAACGTCGCTGACCGTCGTCGCGCCGGACACGGCGAAGTTCCCCGATACGCCGACAAGCAAGGCGCCGTACAGGCCATTGCCGCTGATGCTGTCCTGCGAGAGGCTATCCAGCGTGACGTCGAGGTTGGCGCCGAACACGGCGATAGCGCCTCCGTCATTGCCCGATATCGTGCCGCCGGTGGTGCGCAGCGTACCGGCGGTGGACATGACGCTGACGCCGAAGCCGAGATTGTCGGACGCATTCAGCGTTTGGAAGGCATAAGTCCCGTCGCCGTCGACGAACAGTCCGCCGCCGCCATTGCCCGAAAGCGCTGTCGTGCCGTTGAAGGCATAGGTGCCGTCGCCGTCGATACGCAGGCCGGCGCCGGCGTTGTCGCTCGAGGTCACATTGCTGGCGCTGACATTGCTGACGCCTTCGAACAGCAGCCCGTCCAGGCCGGCGCCGCTGACGCTGACGCCGCTTATCGTGACGCCGGTGACGTTGTTGCCATGGATGCCGTTGCCGCCACCCGGATTGGCGTTCGCCACGTTGAAATCGAGCAGCGCGGTGTCGTTGGCCAGCGTGACGGTGTCGGTGCCGGCCGAACTGGTCAGCGTCGCCGCGCCGCCCGCGTCCGAGATGGCGGTGGTGTGCGCGACATTGTCGCCCGTCACGTTGACCGGAATGCCGCCGAGCGAGAAGGTCCGGCCGTTGCCGAACGAGGCCAGCGTCTGGCCGGCGCTCAGCGAGAATCCGTCGGCGTCGTCGATGGCCGTGCCGCGATTGACCAGCACGAAGATCGCGGTGCCGTCGGTGTTGGCATCGGCCGTGGCGATCGAGGCGAGGTCGAGCAGCGAGGAGCCGGTGCCCGAGCCGGTCGCGGCGGCGCCGACGAAGATGACGTTCTGCACGTCGAACAGCTGCGGACCCGTGAACGTCGTCGAACCGAAGGCGTAGTGGCCGAGCGTCTGGTTGAGGCCGCGCGCGTCGAGCGAAGCGGTGATGCCTGATATCGAACCGCCGCCGAAGCTGAATTCGGCATTGGCCGAATTGGCGAGCGAGCCGGAAATGCCGAAGTGCACGCCGGTGTCGACGCCCGTGATCGCGCCGCCATCGGTGATGACGATCGTTGCCCCGCCCGAGCTCGGCGAGGCGAGGTCGATGCCGATCGAGCCGGCCGCACCGGTGCCGGTGATGTTGAGCGACTGCGCGGTGAAATTCGTATGGCTGCCGGAGAAGTCGAGCCCGGTGCCGACGCCCAGGCCGGAGATGACGATGTCGCCGGCCACCACCGCCGCGTTGACGCCGGCAAACGAGATGCCGTCGCCGGCGGGAGCGCTGATATCGATATCGCCGAAGCGGATCGCCGCCGGCGAATTGGAAATGGCGATCGCCGGGCCCGTCGTGTCCGAGATCGTCGTCTTGCCGTTGACGGTGAAGCTGCCCGAGACCTGGTCGAGCACCACGCCCGATGTGCCATGGTCCTGCGTGATCGAATCGAGCACCACATGCGCGGTGATCGGATCGATGAAGACGGCGGTGCCGCCATTGCCCGACACGGTGCCGCCGGTGGTGGTGAAGCTGCCTGAGGTCGAGGTGCCCTGAACGGTTATGCCGCGGTCGGCATTGTCCTTCGCGTTGAGCGTCGCGAATGTATAGGTGCCATGACCGCTGGCATCGAGCCCGTCGTCGCCATTACCCTGCAGCAGTGTCGTGCCGGTAAAATTGTAGGTGCCGTCGCCTTCGATGTGCAGGCCGTCGAGGCCGTTGCCGGTGGCGGTGAAATTGGAACCGGTGATGCCGGTCGAGGTGCCGGTGAAGGCGGCGCCGTTGCCGCCGGCGCCCGTCACCGTGACATTGGTCAGCGTGGCGCCGGTGATGTTGTTGCCGAAGATGCCGTCGGCGCCGCCGGTGATGGTGATACCGTTCAGCGTGTTGCCGTTGCCGAGCGTGATGACGTTGTTGGCGACATTGGTGCCCTGGATGGTGCCGTCGCTGCCGCCCAGGTTGAAGGTGCCGGTGCCGCCGCCGAAAAGCTTCGCGGTGACGCTTTGGCCGCCGCCGATCACGGTCTGGCCGTTGGCGAGCGTCGTGCCGGTGGTGGTGATGTTGCCGTTGCCGCCCAGCGCCACCACGAAGCCGCCGCTGCCGGCTTTGGTCACCGCGTCGTCCAGCGTCGTCGGGTCGGCCAGCGTGCCGGCGCCGGCCAGGCCGCCATCGGCGTAGTAGAACTTGCCGAAGGCCGCATTGGTGGCGGCGTTGATGGCGACGCGGGTCGTCGTGCCGCCGATCGAGTCCTGCGACTGGATCCTGACGCCGATGTCGCCGCGCACCCGCTCGTTGACGCGCTTGCGCAGGCCTTCGCTGACCGGATAGACCGGCTCCGGCCCGCCGTCCGCGCCGCCTTGGCCGGGATTGAACGGGATGTTCAGCCGCACGCTGCCGGCGAACTGGGTGTCGTCGCGGTTGTCGTTGCGTACCTCGCCCGTGAAGGTCAGCGACGTTCCGGTGCCGAAGACATCGCCGATCTCATATTCGATGCCGGCCTTGACGCCGGTGACGCTGCCGTCGTCGCCATGCGGATCCTCGAAATGGTAGCCGCCTATGTCGAGACGCAGCGAATGCTTGTCGGGCAGGTTGAGCGGCACCCGGGCGCCGACCTCGCCCTCTATGCCCCAGGCCGCGTAGTCGCGATGGTCGAGCACCGAGATCTGCTCGATCAACTGGTTCGAGACCATCGACAGGGTCGAGGAGACCGAATGGTCCGTCGTGTCACCCTTGATCGGCACGAACACGTTCACATGCGCGTCGAAATGCGGGGTGATGGCCTCGGCGCCCAGCGTGGCTGACGTGAACTGGTTGGAGTTGTAGTTCTCGACGTTGAGATAGGCGTAGCCGCCGAGCATCAGGTCGGGATTGACGATGCGGCGAATGCCCAGGCCGACATCCTGGCCGAACGCGTCCTTGAAATCGTGCTTGGCCCTGACATCCAGGAACAGCACCGATTCGGCGGTCTGCTTGATCGGGATGAAACCTTCGAGCGCGGCGTTGCCGCCATTGTTGTCGGCGCCGATGATGGCCCGTATCTGCGGCTGCCAGAGGGCGTCGCCGCCATAGGCGGCCACGCCTGACAGGGCCAGCGCCAGCGTCGAAAGCGCCGTCGTCTTCCAGAGATGCCTTGCAAAACGCGAACGACCATAGGCCATGCGCACGCGGAAATCCTCCCCGCGCGCTGCCATGCCCTCAACCTGCCGAGATGTCTCGGTAGTTCCCATCCCTGGCCGCCCTTTGGGGACTGCTCGCCCCCGCACCAATTCTTGCGCGAATTCTATTGTATAGCGAGTCGCCAACGTCGTGACTGCTGTTGTTGCGTCGTAAAGTTCTTACCTGTGGCTATACCGCAACAGTAATTTTGCCGGCTCTCCTCGCCGGGGCGCGGCTTTCGGAACAGTCAGGAGTATTGTATCAAGCCGCCGGCGGGAAAATATCTGCCGTATCGAGAAAAATGCGGGGGCATGAAGAACATGGCTGCCATTTTAGCGCGTGCTAATCTGTTAAATATGGCCGCAGCACTGGGCGCCTTGGGGCTGATCGCATCGGTCGCCGGGCCGGCGCTTGCCGAGGACGCCAAGCCGGCGCAGCCCCCGGCCGCTCAATCCAAGCCGGCCGACGCCAATCCATGGGCGGTGAACTGTTCAAGCGGCGCGGCCAACAGCGAGCTTCAATGCCAGGTGTCGCAGAACCTGACCGAAGCCAAGACCGGACGGCGCGTGCTGACCGTGACCGTGCGCCGCGACAACGGCAATGGCTCCCTCGCCATGCTGCTCGCTTTGCCGCACGGGCTGTTCCTGCCCTCCGGCGCCAGCTATCAGATCGATCAGGGCCAGAAGACGACGATCGCCATCCAGACCAGCGACCAGAACGGCGCCTATGCCGCCACGCCGCTGCCGCCGGAGCTGATCAAGGCGATGAAGTCGGGAACCAATCTCAACATCGGCATGGAATCGGTGACCCGCAAGCCGGTCACCATCCCGGTCTCGCTGGCCGGCTTCACCGCGGCAATCGCCAAGCTGGAATCGATCAAGTAGCGGGCTCGGCGTGCGTTGGGGTGGGCGCGCTGCTGAACGGATCGAATGCTCCTGCGATTGGCGGAGCGCCACCCACGACTTCGTCATCCACGGGCGGAGCAAGGAGCGTAGCGACGCGGCGCAGACCCGAGGATCCATGCTGGGACTCCAACGCGCCACCACGGTACAGAATTCTGCTCCGCTGCACTTCATGTCGAGGTCGCGGCATGGAGCCTCGGGTCTCCGCGACGGAGCTTCGCTCCTGCTTCGCCCGTGGATGACGACGTTGGTTGGCACCAAGGAACTCGCTTGATTGTCCGCGTCCGCAATGCTCCGATGTCCCTTCAGCCATTCGGAGAGAACCATGACCGGCTTTGTCGACCGCCAGCGCGCGACGCAACTGATGCAGCGCGCCGGCCTGCAGGCGCTGGTGCTCTCAGCGCCCGAGGCCTTCCACTATGCGACCAGCGTGTCGATCGGACCGGCGGGGCTGTTCCGGCGTGCCGGCGCCGGCTTCGTTGTCATCCCGGCTCGGCAGGACCTGCCGATCGGCGTCGTCGTCGCGGATTTCAACGCGGCGCAGCTGCGGATCGCAGCGCCCGAAGCGGTGGTGCGTTCGCACCCGATTTGGATCGAATCCGCGCCGGTCGAGACGGAAACCCGCGGCCTTCTTCTGGCGGAGCGCATCGAGGCCGGCCTTGTCTCGCTTGCCCGCGCGCCGGATTTCGCGCGCCCCGCCAGCTTCGATTTCGCCGGCTCGGTGCGCCAACTGCAAGCTTTGCTTGCCGAATTCGGACTGGAGCGCGCAACGCTCGGCGTCGACCTCGACTTTGTTCCGGCCGCCGATTTCGCGGCCATGCAGGCGCTGCTGCCGCATTGCCGGATGGTCGACGGCTCGTCGGTCTTGGATCGGCTGCGGGCGATCAAGTCGCAACGCGAGATCGAGCTCCTGCAGCAAGGCATCATCCTGTCGGAAGCAGGGCTGGAGCGGCTGCAGGTGGATGCGATGGCCGGCATGCGCCAGGCCGATCTCATCGCGCTCTACCGGCAAGGCGTGGCCGCGGCGGCGGCGGGCCTCTCCCATCCGGTCGCGACGGCGGAATATGTGACGCTCGGCGCCCGGGCCAAGGGTGCCGATGCCAAGGCAATGCCCGGCGATCCGCTGAAATGCGACATGGTCTGCACGGTCGGCGGGTATGCGTCCGACATGTCACGCAACTTCACTTTCGGCCCCGCTTCCGCCGACCAGGTCGAACTGCACGCGATTGCCGAGCGCGCCTTCGAGGACGGGCTGGCGGCACTCGTGCCGGGAAATTCGATCGGCCATGTGCACCGCGTCGCCACCGACAGCCTGGCGCGGCAAGGCCTGCGCTCCTACCGCCGTGGCCATTTCGGCCACGGTGTCGGGCAGTCTGTGTTCTCGGAGCAATGGCCGTTCATTGCGGCCGACGGCGATGTCCTGGTCGAAGCCGGCATGGTGCTGGCCTTCGAGATCCCGCTCTACATCGACGGCCTCGCCAGCTTCAACCTGGAGGACCAGTTCCTGATCACGCCGGATGGGCCAGTCGCGATGAACCGGCTGCCGAGACGGTTGGAGAGGATAGGATAGGGCTGGTTCTTGTCGCCACAGAACTCGGCGATGGGTGCCCTGCCGCGAGCGATTAACCGCTCACCGGCGGCCGCCGATCCCTCCACGGCAGCTCCCGTTCGAGCTGCGCCGACGCCGCCAGCACCGTCGCCTCGTCGCCATAGCGGCCGACAAGCTGCACCCCGATCGGCACGCCGTTTTTCGACCAGCCGAGCGGCAGCGAGATCGCCGGCTGGCCCGAGATGTTGAAGGGGAAGGCGAACACCGCATCAGTCCATTTGGCGTTGTAGCGGTCGATGTCGGTCTCCGACATGTCGTAGTAGCCGAACGGACGCGGCAGCTGCGTCAGCGTCGGGGTGACGAAGAGATCGTAGGGCGAAAGGTCGCCGACGATGTCGCGGCCGACCTGCCTGAGCTGCTCGACGTCGGAGATGTGCCTGATGCCGCTGGTCGCACGGCCGCGTTCGATGATCGCCCAGGTCACTGGTTCGACATCATCAGGCGTGACCGGGCGGCCGATCACCGTTTCATGATAGCCGAAGGTCGCCGCCGTCTGCACGCAGGTCATGTTGGTGTAGGTGGCCCACACGGCATCGGCATCGAGCGGCATGTCGTGTTCCTCGACATCATGTCCCAGCCGCTCCAACGCCGCCACGGTCGCCAGCACCGCCACCTTCACGTCCGCATCGATGGCCGTGCCGTTGGGCGGGGTGACGGTGAAGCCGATGCGCAGCTTCTTCGGCGCCAGTGACGACAGGCTGAGCCAGGAGGCGTCGGGGACCGGCGGCGTATAGGGGTCGCCCGGCAAGGCGCCGGCCACCGCGTCGAGATAGGCCGCAGTGTCGCGCACGCTGCGCGAGCAGCACAGGAAATAGGCGCCGCCATACCAATAGTCGCCGAACGGTGCCAGGCTGACGCGGCCGCGCGACGGCTTCAGCCCGACGATGCCGCAGCAGGAGGCCGGAATGCGGATCGAACCGGCGCCGTCGCTGGCCTCGGCGATCGGCACCATGCGCGAAGCAACGGCCGCCGCCGCGCCTCCGCTCGAGCCACCTGGCGTGATGCCTTCCTTCCACGGGTTCCTGGTCACGCCGTAGAGTTTTGGCTCGGTCGTGATCGACCAGCCATTCTCCGGCGCGTTCGACTTGCCGACCAGCACCAGCCCCGCCGCCTTCATGCGGCGCACGACTTCGGTGTCGAAATCGGCGACGACATCTTTCAGGTAGAGGCAAGAGTTGGTGTTCGGCGCGCCGGTCCAGGACGAGGCCAGTTCCTTGAGCAGGAACGGCACGCCGGCCAAGGGCGCCGATCTGTCGACGGTGCCTGCCTGCGCGCGCGCCATGTCGTAGAGGCGGTGGATAACCGCGTTCAGCGCCGGGTTGAGCCGCTCGACCAGCGTGATCGCCGCCTCGACCAGTTCCGCCGGCGAGACCTGGCCTCCACGCACCAGCGCGGTCAGATCGAGCGCGTCGGAGTCCGCGTAGGTTTTCAAGAGACTGTCGGTGACGGCGGCCATGTATTGCTCCTTTTATGGATCGATGGCTGCGTGACTTACCCTCACCCAGCCTCCGCTTCGCTCGGCTGACCTCTCCCCGAGGGGAGAGGAAACTGTCCCGCGCTGGCGCCTCCCTCTTCTCCCCCACGGGAAGAAGGTGGCCGCGAAGCGGCCGGATGAGGGGGCTGCCGCTACGTCAGGCCAGCTCGACCGTCCGCCCCAATTCGATGCTCTTTTCGGCGGCGAGCACGATGCGCAGGCTGTTGACGGCAGCGTCCATCTGTTCGGTCAAATCGAGATCCTCGCGGATGGCGCGCAGGAAGAAGGCCTGCTCGCGGTCGCAGAGCTCCTGGTGGCCGGGCTCGTCTTCCATGCTGACGATCTCGTCGGGTTTCGAAAAGTTCTTGTCGGCGTCGACCGCCGCATAGTGGATTTTCAGCGCGTCGGTCTTGGTGTGGCGGTCGATATCGGCCGAGTTCGAGACCTCCGCCGCTTCCGCTGCGCTGCTCGCCTGCTGGCCGGCGACGATCGACACCGCGCCCTTCGGCCCCACCACGTCCTTCACGAAATAGGCCGTCTCGCTCATCATCGGGCCCCAGCCTGCCTCGTACCAGCCGACAGAACCGTCATCGAAGGTGACGTGGAGGTGGCCGTAATTCTGCTTGTCGGCTTCCGCCCAGAGCTTGGCGCCGATGCCGTGCACGCGCACCGGCTTCGCCCCGGTCAATTGGCACATCACGTCGACATAATGCACGCCGCAATCGACGATCGGGATCAGCGAATCGATCAGGTTCTTGTGCCAGTGCCAGGCGCTGCCGCTGCTCTGCTGGTTGAGGTTGAGGCGCATCACCAGCGGCTTGCCCAGCGTCTTGCCGACCTCGATGAATTTTATCCAGGAGGGATGGACGCGCAGGATGTAGCCGAGCACCAGCTTGCGGTTCTTGGCACGCGCGGCCGCGACGACCTTTTCGGCATCCTCGATGTTGGTGGCGAGCGGCTTTTCCATGAACACATGGCAATTGGCCGCTATCGCCTTCAGCGCGTATTCGGCATGGGTGTTGGGCCAGCTGTTGATCGACACGGCGTCCGGCCTGGTCTCCGCAAGCGCCCGGTCGAAATCCTCGTAGAGGGGATAGCCGGACAGTTCCGCCGGGATCTTGGTATTGCTCTTGATCGAGCGGCTCATGATGCCAACGATCTCAAAGCCTTCCGAGCGGTGATAGGCGCTGGCGTGCGACGCGCCCATATTGCCCAGACCCACCACCAGCACTTTTACCCTGTCGGCCATGTCAGCCTCCCAATCCCTGTTCATTAAAACCGTTGCAGCCCGTGTTGATCACTTGCCCAGGGCAATCATCTTAGGTTTGCGCCGCCCCTCATTACCGGGCATTTCTCCCCGTATAGTGACGGGGAGAAAGACGCTGTCATCGCCGATTTCGCCAATCTCCAGCGTTGGAGCGGATGAGGGGCAGCGCCGACATCCAACAATTGCGCAACCCTACTTCACCGCCGAATCGAACAGATGCGCCTTGATCTTCTCGACATCGAGCGCGGCAAAGCCCTCCGACAGCTTGACGCCGTCGGCATCGGCCTTGACCTTGGCCTTGTCGAAGTCGTTGGCCGCGGGAATGAGATCGTTGGTGCAGACGTCCTCGGCCTTTACCGGATTGGTGATCTGGCCGATCTTGTGGATCTCGTCGAAGAAGCCCTGCCAGCTCGCCATGTCGTGCGAGCCCCAGCCGCCGCGCTTGTCCATGTCGCCGCGGAAGACGTTGATCTGCTGCAGGATCGATGTGGTGCCGAGCTCCGGCCCGAGGTTCTTGGCCAATGTCGGGAACTGCTCGAACACAGCTTCGACCGCCGCGCGCGGGTTCTGGTAGCCGAATTCGAGCCCCATCGCCCAGCCGCGCAGATATTTTTCCAGGAACGCCTTCTTGTCGGGATCTTCCAGATCGGCCGTGCGCACGACGAAGGTGTTGGCCGGCAGCTTGGAGTTCTTCACGCCGAGCCAGTATTCGAAGTCGAGACCCTTGGCGATCCATTCGGCGCGCAGCCCCTCCCACGACAAGGCAGCGTCGCCCTGGCCGCCGGCGAGCGCGGTGCCCCAGGTCGGCCAGCCGGCCTCGACATACTTGACCTTCTTGATGTCGACCCCTTGCGCGGCGAGCAGCGGATCGGTGATCGACTGCCAGGCGGCGGAGCCGAGCAGGATGGTCTTGCCTTCGAGCTTCTTCAGGTCGTTCGTGCCCTCGCCCTTGCGGAAGGCGATGGAGAACGTGTCGCGCGCGCCCATATGGAACACCGACTTCAGCTTCATGCCGTTCTGGATGGCGAAGGAGAACACGCCGGGCGAGGGAAAGCCCATATCGGCCTGGCCGACATCGACGAACTTCACCGTCGCCGTGCCGTCCGACGGGCCTGGCTGCATGTCGGTGCTGAGCCCGTCGAAATAGCCCGCCTTCTTGGCTGCCCAATAAGGATAGTCGTCGAGCACCTCGAGTGTGCCGCGCGGCGAGATCCAGGTGAATTTTTCATAGGCCGCCGCCCTGGCCTTCAAGCCCGATGCACCGAGCGCGGTGGCGGTCACGACGCCGGCCGCCGTCACCTGCAGGAAGGTGCGGCGGCTGATGCCCGTTCTTGTCGCCGTCTGGAATGAGTTTTGGTCGGTCATGGCATTCCCCTTTTGTTGATTGACCTTCTTATTGATCGATGGCCTTTCGCCCGCTCCCGGACGTTCATGGATCTCGTGCTCAAGCCTCCCAGCTCGCCCATTTCTTGCCGATCAGGAAGAACAGCACGTAGATCAGGATGCCGAGCGTCGACAGGATCAGCACCACGGCGAAGAATTGCGGCATCTGGATCATCGACGAATAGGTGGTGAGCCGGTTGCCGAGGCCGAAGCCGCCGCCGACCATCTCCGCGCCGACGGCAGTCAGCAGGCCGAAGATGGCGCCTATCATCAGCCCGACCAGGATCATCGGCAGCGCCATCGGCGCGCGGATCTTCCAGAACATCTGCAAGGTGCTGGCGCCGTAGGAGCGCGCCAGCGCGATCTTGGCGCTGTCGACGTGGCGGAAGCCGGTGGCTGCGTTGATCATCACCATCGGCCCGGCGGCCAGCGCCACCGCGATGATGCGCGGCGTGTAGCCGAAACCGAAGCGCAGGATCAAAAGCGGCACCAGCGCCAGCATCGGCGTGGTGACGAGCAGCAATATGTAGGGCGCGACGATCTTCTCGGCGAAGGGGAACTGGGTGATGACGGCGGCCAGCACCAGGCCGACGACGGCGCCGATGGCGAAGCCGGAAACCAGCTCGACCAGCGTATAGCCGAGATGCGGCGCGATCAGCGGGAACTCGTCGAACAGCGCGTAGGCGATCGAGCTTGGCGGCGGCATGATGTAGAGCGGCACATGGAACAGGCGCAGCGCCAGTTCGATGCCGCCGATGATGATCACGGCGACAGCGATGATGGCCGCCACCTCCTTGCCCGACTTGATGCCGGGACCGCTGGCGAAGGCCGAGAGATTGGTCAGGCTGACGTCCTGCCCCTCGCCGGACTTGGCACCCGATTTCGAGAATTCCGGGATGGCGTCGCTCACGGCCTGATCCTCACGATCTCGGCGCTGGCTCGTTCCTGTTCCGGTGCCTTGGGCCTGGCGCGCTCGCCGACGATGTCCATCTTGATCCGGTTGGTGAGGTCGAAAACCTCTTTCGTCGCCATGATCTCCAGCGAGCGCGGCCGCGCGAACGGCACGCGATACTCCCTCGCGACGCGGCCGGGCCGCGCGCTCAGCACCACCACGCGGTCGGAGAGGAAGATCGCTTCCTCGATGCTGTGGGTGATGAAGACGATGGTGGTCTTGGTGTCGAGCCAGATCTCCTCGACGAGACGGTTCATCTCCTCGCGGGTAAAACTGTCGAGCGCGCCGAACGGCTCGTCCATCAAAAGCACGGAGGGTTTTGGCGCCAGCGCCCGCACGATCGCGGCGCGCTGCTGCATGCCGCCCGAAAGCTCGCGCGGGAACTTGCCGCCGAAACCGTCGAGCCCGACGCGGTGGAGCAGATGCGCGATCCAGGCGCGGTCTGGTTTCTCGCCCTTGATCTCGAAGGGAAAGCGGATGTTGGCATCGAGATTGCGCCAGGGCAGCAGGTTCGCTTCCTGGAACACGATGCCGATGTCGGGATGCGGCCCGGTGATCTTGACGCCGTCGAGCCGGATCTCGCCGCCGGTCAGGCTGTGCAAGCCCGACATCGACCACAAAAGCGTGGTCTTGCCGCAGCCGGACGGGCCGACGATCGAAATGATTTCATTGGCGTGGACGTCGAGGCTGCACCGGTCCAGCGCCAGGAGGTCGCCGGATGCGGTGTGATAGATCTTGGTCGCTGCCTGCACACCAAGCTTCGGCGCTGTTGTTTCGCCTGCGTTCATCCGCCCCTCGGAGAGTGCGTCCAATCGACTGCCAAAAATCAATCTGTAACTATCCTACTTTGGTGTCAAGCGAAGAGCGCGATCGTTCCGCCTTTCAGAGCCGCCTATTCCTCCATATGTCTGCTTTCATTGTCTTTTCTTTATCTTGAAATGCGTGTTGCTTTCCTACATACTCGGGAAAAGTGGCACAAGAAGGCGGACGTTGCAGATGGGCAAAGCCGGGTGACATGCCGCAACGGCACGCAGCAGTTGCAGCGGGGCCGTGCACATGGAACGACAGCGTGCAAGCATGGTAAGAGGTCGACAAGGGACCAGGGAAGGCCACTTCATGACCGAAGCTGACAGCCGGGAAAACCTGATGACGGATGGCGAAGCGGACGGGCGCGAGCCTGTGCGGCGCATTCCCGACATCATCTCGCTGGTCAAGGATACCTATGCCGAGCTGCGTCCGGCCGAGCGCCGCGTCGCCGATGTCGTGCTCGACGACGTCAAATACGCGGTCGATGCCTCGAATGCAGCCCTTGCCCAGCGTGCCGGCGTCAGCGAACCGACGGTGACCCGCTTCTGCCGCGCTATCGGCTGCGAGGGCGTGCGTGATTTCAAGCTGAAACTGGCGCAGAGCCTGGTAGTCGGAGCGCTCTATCTGGACACTTCGCCAGCCAGGGAGAGCGACACCGGCATGCCGTTCTGGAACGCGGTGTTCGGCGAAGCGCGCCGGGCGCTGCAGGAGGCCGAGCGGCAGCTCGACCCGGTCCAGCTGCAGAAAGCCGCCGAACTGATCGCCAAGGCGCGCCAGGTCACGGTGTTTGGCCTCGGCGGCAGTTCCTCGGCGCTGGCGCAGGAAACGCAATACCGGCTGTTTCGCTACGGCATATCGATCAGCGCGCAATGCGACCCCTATCTCATGCGCATGACCGCCTCGACCTTGAAGCCCGGCGACCTGGTGATCGCCATTTCGGCGACGGGGCGCACGCGCGAGGTGATCGAGGCGGTCGAACTCGCCAAGCACTACCGCGCCAATGCCATCTGCGTGACGGCGCCCGACACCGAGCTCGCGCGCGTCGGCGATGTCAGGCTGACCGTGGCGGTGCCGGAATATCCCGATACGCTGAAGCCGACGGCGTCGCGCTTCGCCTTCCTGGCCATGATCGACCTCATGGCGGTAGCTGCCGCCTATAAGCTTGACGGCTCGGCCCGCGAGACGGTCCGCCGTATCAAATACAATGCCCAGATCCACCGCACCGGCAAGGAGATGGAGCCGCTCGGGGACTAGCGCACGTTTTCCTTCTCCCACAAGGAGAGAAGGACAGGACGCGCGGCGCTGACTTGAGAAGTTAAGAGGGAAAGAGAAAAATGCTCGAAATGGCACCGACGAAACAGGCAGCCGCATGGCTCGCATCCCTGGCGCAAGCGCTCGATGCCGGCGATGTCCCCGCCGCGACCAACCTGTTCGTCGACGATTGCTACTGGCGCGACCTCCTGACCTTCACCTGGAACATCACCACGATGGAAGGCCGCGAGGCGATCGCCGACATGCTGCAGGCGACGCTGACGACGACGCGGCCGGCAAGATGGCAGCTCACCGGCGAAGCCACCTCGGACGAAGGCATCATCGAGGCCTGGTTCACCTTCGAGACCGCTGTGGCCTCGGGCCAGGGCATCATGCGCCTGCGCGACGGCCGCTGCCGGACATTGTTCACTGCAATGACCGACCTCAAAGGATTCGAGGAGCGCAAGGGCGCGGCGCGGCCGCTGGGCGTGCGCCACAAGGCCGACCCGGAGCGCGAGACCTGGTCGGAGGCGCGGGCGCGCGAGACCCGCGAGCTTGGCGCTTCGGAGCAGCCCTATTGCCTGGTCATCGGCGGCGGCCAGGGCGGCATCATGCTGGGCGCGCGGCTCAGGCAGCTCGGCGTGCCCTCGATCGTCATCGAGAAGAATGCCCGGCCGGGCGATTCCTGGCGCAAGCGCTACCGCACCCTCGTGCTGCACGATCCGGTCTGGTACGACCATCTGCCTTATATCCCGTTTCCCGACAATTGGCCGGTCTTCACGCCCAAGGACAAGATGGGCGACTGGCTGGAAATGTACACGCGCGTCATGGAGCTCAACTATTGGGTCGCCACCAAATGCGTCAGCGCCAGCTATGACGAGGTGGAGAAGGTCTGGACCGTGGTCGTGGACCGCGTCGGCCAGCACATCACGCTGAAGCCGAAGCACATCGTCTTCGCCACCGGCGCCTATGGTCCGGCGCGGCCGATCGAACTGCCCGGCGCCGACCGGTTCAAGGGTGAGATCCTGCATTCCAGCCAGTATTCCAGCGGCGAGAAATTCCGCGGCAAAAAGGTCGCCGTCATCGGCGCGGCGAGCTCCGGGCATGACGTCTGCGTCGATCTCTGGGAAAGCGGCGCCGAGGTCACCATGATCCAGCGTTCGCCGACGACCGTGGTCAAGTCGGACACGCTGATGGAAGTCGGTTTCGAGATCTTTTCGGAGAACGCGCTGGCGCGCGGCATCACCACCGAAAAGGCCGACATGATCGTCGCCTCGACGCCCTTCGCGCTGGTGCCCAAGGGCCAGCGGGCGCTCTACGACGTCATCCGCGCGCGCGACGCGGCTTTTTACGAACGCCTCGCCGCCGCCGGCTTCGCCCTCGACTTCGGCGACGACGAGACCGGCCTGCTGATGAAGGCCTACCGCACCGGCTCCGGCTACTACATCGATGTCGGCGCTTCGGACCTGATCATCGACGGCAAGATCGGCATCCGCAGCGGCGTGGCGATCAAGTCGCTGACGGCGAAAGGCGTTCTCTTCGAGGACGGCAGCGAGCTTGAAGCCGACGCCATCATTGCCTGCACCGGCTATCAGTCGGTGAACGAGACCGTGGCGCAAATCGTCTCGCGCGAGGTCGCCGACAAGGTCGGCCCGTGCTGGGGCCTCGGCTCCGGCGTCAAGGGCGACCCCAGGCCATGGCAGGGCGAATTGCGCAACATGTGGAAACCGACGGCGCAAGAAGCGCTGTGGTTCCACGGCGGCAATCTGGCGCTCTCGCGCTTCTATTCGAAATATGTGGCGCTGCAGATCAAGGCGCGGATGGAAGGGATCGAGACGCCGGTTTACGGGGCCGTCAGCAACGCACAGCGGTGACGTTCTATCTCCCCCACGAGAGGGGAGATTGGCCAATCATCGCCCGAAATGCCTCGCCGCCACCTCGACATGCGTATGCGCGGCATGCGCCTCGAAACGCTCGGTGTCGCCGATATCGTTCACCGTCTCGTTCGGCCACCAGGCGCCGCCGATGGCGATGCCTTCGCAGACCAGCCGCTGGTCTGCGACCAGCGAGGCGCCGACCGCGTCGATGAAGGTGAAGCGGCCGGAGTGCTGCCGCAGCAGCGCGACGTCGCCGGCGGTTCCGACCTTGAGCGTGCCCAGGTCAGGCCGCGCGATCGCCTGTGCCGGCGCTTGGGTGGCCGCGCGCAGCACCTCGACCAGCGGCATGCCGAGCGCCAGCAGCTTCGACATGCACACCAGTATGTCGAAGGCCGGACCGTCGACGCAGTAGAGATGCACGTCGCTCGAGATGACGTCGGGCGCCAGCCCTTCGGCCAGCATGGCGCGAGCGACCTCGAAGTCGAACGAGCCCATGCCGTGGCCGAGATCGAAGATGACGCCGCGCTCGCGCGCCAGCCGCATGTCGGGCCGCACCGCGCCGGAGGCGAAGACCGGCGCGTTGGGAAAGGGCCGGAAGCAATGGGTGAGAATGTCGCCCCTGCGCAGGCGCGGCAGCACTTCCGAGCGTCCGGGCGGCGGCTCGTCTATATGCGCCATCAGCGGCAGACCGGATTTGTCTGATGCCTCCAGCGCCAGATCGACCGGCGCGATGCCGCTGGTGCCGCCGGCATGCTTGCCGGAGCGGACCTTGACGCCGACGACGACGTCGGCATGCTCGCGCACTGCCGCCACCACCTCGCGCGGTTCGCAGAGCCTGAGGTCGCTGCACTCGCCGACCGACACTGTCTGCGAGAAGCCGAAAATGCCAGCGAAGGAGATGTTGACATAGGCCAGGATGCGCACCTTCGAGCGCTCCATGACATGACGGCGAAAGCCGAGGAAATTGCCGGCGCCGGCACTGCCGGCGTCGACGAAGGTGGTGGTGCCGCTCTTGGCCGCCAGCCGGTCGGCATCGACGCCGAGCGAGGTGCCGCCCCAATAGACGTGGCTGTGCAGGTCGACGAGGCCGGGCGCGACGATGCGGTCCCTGGCATCGATGACGCGGGCCGCGCGGTCGGCGAGAATGTCGGCATCGATGGCGGCGATGCGGCCATCGGCGATGGCGAGATCGCGCGGCGCGTCGAGCCCGGCCGCCGGATCGATCAGCCGCCCGCCCTTGAACAGAAGATCAAATTGCATCGGGCGCGCCTCTCCGCTTCGTTCCATCCTCGCCGACGGCCGTCAGAGCGGCCGGTAGGCGACGGCTTCCACTTCGATCTTGATGTCGATCATCAGCCGCGATTCGACCGTGGTGCGGGCCGGCGGGTTCTTCGGGAAATGCCTGGCATAGACGGTGTTGAAGGCGCCGAAGTCGCGCGCGTCCTCCAGCCAGACGGTGGTCTTGACGACATCGTCCATGGTGCAGCCGGCCAGCGCCAGCGCCGCCTTGACGTTGGAAAGCACCTGCTCCGTCTGTTCCGTTATGCCGCCCTTGACGACGATGCCGTCGCCGCCGACCGGCACCTGGCCCGAGACATAGACGAAGTCGCCGGCCCGCACCGCGGGTGACAGCGGGACATGCGACGTTCCAAAACATTGCTTGGGCAAGAGCGGACCTCCTCTGACGATATGACGGGACACTATGGGAGCGCCCGCTTCGGCCGAGATTTACCCCGATCGAGGCGATCCCGATAGAGGCCTTGTTGGAAAGCAACATTCTTGGAAATCCACGTTGCTTTATTACAGAAGCGCTTGCATCGTGCGCTCGCCGGCCGAGCTCCAAGCCATTCGGGCCGGGCGCATTTCCAGAGCGGAGAACCGAGAATGACCTTCGACAAGAATCCGTTTCCATCCGGCGATGCCGACCGCCACGCGCTTTGGGAGATGCTGGTGCGGCGCGACATCGATGCCTTCATCGGTCAGGACTGGTCCATGGTCGAGGACGATTTCGTCGCCGAAAGCTTCTTCGGCATGCACGCGCATTTTCTGGCCAACGCCGACGCCTGGCGGCTACAGTTCCCACGGCTGGAGATCTACCGCGACGAGTGGCTGCGCCAGGCCAAGGAGACGGCGGCGACCAAATTCGCCGAGCCGCTGCGCGAGGCGCTGTTCCGCGTCACCAATCTGCGCGACATCGATGTCGACGGCGACCGCGCCGTGCTGCACAAGAAATTCGACGGCACCGTCGCCAAGGCGGATGGCGGCGTCGATCGGCTGAAATGGCAGACGCTGTATTTCTGCAGGAAGGTCGGCGGCAACTGGAAGATCGCGGGCTTCGTCGGCTACATGCCCTACCCGCTGGGAGGCTGAGGCCGCCGTCCGGGCCATCTGTGGCCGAGGAGGGCGAAAGGGCGCAAGTACCCAGGGAAGCCGGTTTCCCGGAACAGCCTAGCGATCGATCCGCGTCGACAGGATGATCGACGACGACGTCCGTTCGACCCCTTCGAGGGCGCCGATCTGGTCGAGCAGCGTGTCCAGGTCCTTGATCGACGGCGCGTCGGCGATGACGATCATGTCGAAATTGCCGCTTACCGAATGCAGCGTCCTGACCGGCGCCAGGGCGCGCAGGCTGCGCACCACCTTGTCGGCGAGCTTGGGCGTCACGGTGAGCAGCACATGCGCCCGCACCAGTCCCTGTTCATAATCGGGCGCAAGCTTGACGCCGTAGCCGGCTATGATGCCGCGCTGCTCCAGCCGTTCGATACGGCTCTGCACGGTGGTGCGCGACACGCCGAGCCGGCGCGCCAGCGCGGCGGTCGAGGCGCGTGCGTTCTCGCGCAGCAAGGCAAGCAGGGCTTGGTCGGCATCACTGAGCATTTCAACGAACCTGGTCGGCATATCGGCAAAAAGGGTACTTCATTTCGGACAATTACACGCTTCCTTTCGTCCAGCAAGCCGCGATTGTAGGGGAACAAATCAACTGTCGGGCGAGGGAACCGCATCATGAAGAAAATTGTTGTCGTCGGTGCCGGCAAGATCGGCTCGACCATTGCCGAGATGCTGTTTTCAACCGGGGACTATCACGTCACCCTCGTCGACCGCTCGGCCGCGCAGCTTGCCGCGGCCGAGCTGCCTGATGGCGTCGAGACGCTGGAACTCGACATCGCGGCCGCGGGCACGCTGGAAGCTGCGCTCGCCGGAAAATTCGCGGTGCTCAGCGCCGCTCCCTTCCATCTGACCACGCGCATCGCCGAAGCCGCCGCAAGCGCCGATGTGCATTATCTCGACCTCACGGAGGACGTCGTCTCGACCCGGCGCGTGAAGGAACTGGCGCGTTCGGCCAACGGCGCCTTCATCCCGCAATGCGGGCTGGCGCCGGGCTTCATCTCGATCGTCGCCAACGATCTCGCCAGCCGTTTCGACACGCTGGAAAGCGTGCGCATGCGGGTCGGCGCGCTGCCGCAATATCCCTCGAACGCGCTGAACTACAATCTGACCTGGAGCACCGACGGCGTCATCAACGAATATTGCGAGCCCTGCGAGGCGATCGTCGAGGGCGAGCTGGTCGAGGTGCCGCCGCTGGAGGAGCGCGAGGAATTCTCGCTCGACGGAGTGACCTACGAGGCCTTCAACACTTCGGGCGGGTTGGGCACGCTGGCCGAGACGCTGAAGGGCAAGGTGCGCACGCTCAACTACCGCACCATCCGCTATCCCGGCCACGCCGCCATCATGAAGGCGCTGCTCAACGATCTTGGCCTGCGTCACCGCCGCGAGGTGCTGAAGGACATTTTCGAAAGCGCGCTGCCAGCGACGCTGCAGGACGTGGTCATCGTCTTCGTCACCGTCTCGGGGCGCAAGAACGGCCGGCTGCTGCAGGAGACCTACGCCAACAAGATCTATTCGAAGCGGGTCGGCCAGACGGTGCGCAGCGCCATCCAGATCACCACGGCATCGGGAATCTGCGCCGTGCTCGACATGCTGGCCGATGGCACCTTGCCCGCGACCGGCTTCGTCAAGCAGGAGGACATCGCGCTCGACGCCTTCCTCGCCAACCGCTTCGGCCGCGCCTACGCCCAGCACGAGATGGTCAGCCGGCTGGCGAGCTGAGGCCCAGCGGACGATCAAGGTCATCGGGACAACGGCCAGCTCCGTCTGGCCTATGGCCGCGCGAGGCCTTTGCCCGCAAAGTGGTTGCGAACACCCCTTTGCGAGGATGCCATGCGAAAGCTGATCTCCACCGGTTCGCCCTTCGAGAGGACCGCCGGCTATTCACGCGCCGTGGTGCAGGGCGACTGGTGTTTCGTGTCCGGAACGACCGGCTATGACTATGCCTCGATGACGATGCCGGAAACGGTTGAGGCGCAGACGCGCAATTGCTTGGCGACCATAGCCAAGGCGCTGCGGGACGGCGGCTTCGAGATGGCCGACGTGGTGCGCGCCCATTACTACATCACCGACCAAGCCTTCGTGGATGTGGTGTTCCCGATCCTGGGCGAGGCGTTCGGCGACATCAGGCCGGCGGCGACGATGATCGTGTGCCAGCTCAACAGGCCGGAGATGAAGATCGAGATCGAGGTAACGGCGCTGCGGCGCACAGACTGAGGAGGGCCATGCCATGAAGGTGCGGCGCATCGTGGCCAATATCGAGACGCGGGACATCGCGGCGGCGAAGCGCTTCTATCACGACGTGCTCGGCCTCGATGTACTCATGGATCAAGGCTGGATCGCCACCTATGGTTCCGGGGAAAGAATGCAGGTGCAGGTCAGCTTCATGGCGCAAGGCGGGTCGGGCACGCCGGTGCCGGACCTGTCGATCGAGGTCGATGATGTCGATGCAGCGCTCGACGCCATGAAGTCAGCCGGCTTCGCCATCGAATACGGGCCGGCCGACGAGCCCTGGGGCGTGCGCCGCTTCTATGTGCGCGATCCCTTCGGCCGGCTGGTCAACATTCTCTCGCATCGGTGAACATGGAAGCCCCTTGCGGGCTTGCGCGGCAAGCGCTTGGCGTTTAGCAAGGCCGCGGTCGCACAGCGCCGCGCCTCCTGGCGGCCAAAGGGCGCTGTGCAAATCGAAACGAAATCTTTCTGGGACGGTTTCTCCATGGCAACGAAGCATCTTTTCCTGCTCCCCGGCGACGGCATCGGCCCCGAGGCGATGGCCGAGGTCAAGAAGCTGATAGCGGCCATGAACGAGAAACTCGGCAGCGGCTTCGCCACCGACGAGGGACTGGTCGGCGGCTGCGCTTACGATGCACATGGTGCCGCGATTTCCGATGCCGATATGGCAAAGGCTGTTGCCGCCGACGCCGTGCTGTTCGGGGCCGTCGGCGGTCCGAAATGGGATGCCGTGCCTTACGAGGTTCGTCCCGAGGCCGGCCTGCTGCGCCTGCGCAAGGACATGGAGCTGTTTGCCAATCTCAGGCCCGCGATCTGCTATCCGGCGCTGGCGGCGTCCTCCTCGCTGAGGCAGGAGGTGGTCGAAGGCCTCGACATATTGATCGTGCGCGAGCTGACCGGCGGCGTCTATTTCGGCGAGCCCAAGCAGATCATCGATCTCGGCAACGGCCAGAAGCGCGGCATCGACACGCAGGTCTACGACACGTTCGAGATCGAGCGCATTTCGGGCGTCGCCTTCGAATTGGCGCGCACGCGCAAGAACCATGTCACCTCGATGGAAAAGCGCAACGTCATGAAGTCCGGCGTGTTGTGGAACGAGGTCGTCACCCAGACCCACAAGGCCCGATATTCCGACGTCAAGCTCGACCACATGCTGGCCGATGCCGGCGGCATGCAACTGGTGCGCTGGCCCAAGCAGTTCGACGTCATCGTCACCGACAATCTGTTCGGCGACATGCTGTCCGACATCGCCGCCATGCTGACCGGCTCGATCGGCATGCTGCCTTCCGCCTCGCTCGGCGCGCCGGATGCCAAGACCAAGAAGCGCAAGGCGCTTTACGAGCCGGTGCACGGTTCGGCGCCCGATATCGCCGGCAAGGGCATCGCCAACCCGATCGCCATGATCGCTTCCTTCGCCATGTGCCTGCGCTATTCCTTCGGCATGGTCGCGGAAGCCGACAGGCTGGAAGGCGCCATCGCCGCCGTGCTTGATCAGGGCCTGCGGACGAAAGACATCATGTCCGAAGGCATGACCGAAGTCGGCACGGTCGAGATGGGCGACGCGATCATCGCCAAGTTCCTGGGCTGAGCCCATGACGGTCGACGTCCGCCGGGCGACGACCGACGACGCGACGGCGCTCGCCACCGTGCTGTGCGAAATGGCGGTGCAATACCGGCAACCGCCGCTCGACCACGCGCGCCTTGTCGGCGGCACGGAAATGGCTCGCGAGGAAGCCCGGCCTATCCGCATTTCGCGCTGGCCTTCGTCGAGGGCAAGGTCAGCGGCCTGGCGTCGGTGGCGATCGCGCATTCCGGCATCGATCTCGAGCGGTTTGCAGTTTCTCAAGGACCTGTTCGTGCGCGACAAGGCTCGCAACGCCGGCGTCCGCCGGGCGCTGATCAGCTTTCTCACCGGGCATTGCCGACGTCACGGCATCGGCCGCATCGACCTGACCACCGAGGACTGGAACGAAGGCGCGCTGCGCTTCTACGACCGGCTTGGCGCCGAACGTCATGGCCAGAAGCTATTTCTCAGGCTTTCGGGCGAGGCGCTGGAGGCGGTCAAACCCTGACTCCCGCCGGCACGGGTCCCCAAGGGTTGTCGCCCAGCTGAGGCGGCATAAGCCCGAAGACTAGCAAGGCGATGCCACCGATGAGCGGGATGAAGCAGAGCAGGGCAAACCAGCCGCTCAGGCCGGCGTCATGCACACGCCGCACGACGAGCGCAATCCAAGGCAGGATCAATCCCGAAAGGAAAACCAGGAGGGGTATGAACCCTGTGGACCCTATCGGCGCCCTGTCCGCGTTGGTTTCGAAGCCATTGATCGCCAGGTCAACAAGTATCCCGAAGCCGAAAAGCGTGAATATCCCGAGAGTGTAGAATAGCCAGAAGGCCCAGAATTCCTTGCGGCGGGAGCGTCCGTTGAAATTGCTGTAGTCCGCAATCACCGCGCGCCAGAAGTAAGCCCACAGCCCTGTGGGGTAGGCCGGCCGACTTGGGGCAGAACGACTGGTCTGCCGTGGCTGACCGGTACTAGACGGCGGTGCGGCCGAGGCCACCGCGACTATGTTATGCGCAGTGCCGTCGTCCGGCTGGAACTCGACAAGAGCACCCCTGACTAGGATGAGTTCCTGGCTCAGATCGGTACGGGAAAAGATATAGCGTTTGCCGTCGATTCCGTCGATGTAACCATAGTCCTGACCTTCGTCATAATGGAACACCGCCCCGCGCATGCTCTGCCCCCATTTCACATTGCGTCGCCACATACTACCCGAGATTGCGAAGCCCTGGGCCTCGTCATAGCGAAGAACTTCGCCGCGCATGTCCCGATCCCCGAACGCCCCGCCCAGACTGTTCAAAGTTCCGGCGGATCGCAAGGGCGGGCATGAAAATGCGACGGCTGCCTTGGCGCCGGAAGACTTCAGCTCGGCCGCTTCTTCGCCTTCTTATGTTTCGGCGGTCCGGCGTTGTCGAATTTCGGCTTGCCCGGCTTCTTCGCCCAAGGCTTCGCGTCCGATGCGGCGGGGCGCTGATCGCCAGCCGGCACGCGCTTCTCGAATTTGCGCTTCGGCGCGTTCGGGTCGAACGGTGTCTTGCCGCGATGCGGTTTCTTGTCGAGACTTGGCGGCTGGTAGCCGACGCGCGACAGGTCCGGCGTGCCGTCCAGCCGTTTCACCACGATGTTACCTTGCAATTTGCGGTCGGGACCGATGGCGGCGAGGAAACGGTCGGCCCAGTCGGCTGATATCTGCACGAAGGTCTCTTCCGGCTGCATCTTGATGGCGCCGATCTCGCGCTTGGTGATGCTGCCGGTGCGGCACAGCATCGGGATCAGCCAACGCGGCTCGGCATTCTGCCGGCGCCCCACCGAGAGCGAGAACCAGACGCTGGCGCCGAAATCGTCGCGGCGGCTGGGCGCCTCGTCGCGGCGCGCCAAGTTTTCGCCCGCCGGTCTTTCGCGCGATGGCGTGAACGGCGCGACGTCCATCAGATCCTCTGGCGCCGAGCGGCTGGAGCGGCACAGCCGCACGAAGGCGGCCGTCACCTGCTCAGCGCCATGCCTGGCGAGAAGCGCTTCGATGAAGGCGCGCTCGTCGTCCTTCACCGGTTCGTCGAAAGCGGGATCGGCAAGGATGCGCTCGTCGTCGCGCCGGATCACGTCGTCGGCGGATGGCGGACTTGCCCATGTCGCGGTCAGCTTTGCGCTCGCCAGCAGCCGTTCGGTGCGCCTGCGGGCGCTGCCCGGCACGATCAGCGCGCTGACGCCCTTGCGACCTGCGCGTCCAGTGCGGCCGCTTCGGTGCAGCAGCGTTTCCGGGTTGGTCGGCAGGTCGGCATGGATCACCAGTTCGAGATTGGGCAGGTCGATGCCGCGCGCCGCCACGTCGGTGGCGATGCAGACCTTGGCGCGGCCATCCCGCATCGCCTGCAGCGCGTGGCTGCGTTCGTTCTGGCTGAGCTCACCCGAGAGCGCGACGACGGAAAAATTGCGGTTGTTGAAGCGCGCCGTCAGGTGGTTGACGGCGGCACGGGTGTTGCAGAACACCAGCGCGTTCTTCGCCTCGTAAAAACGCAGCACATTGATTATGGCGTTCTCGCGGTCGGCCTGGGCGACGCTGAGCGCCCGGTATTCGATGTCGAGATGCTGCTTCTCCTCGCCGGCGGCCGAGATGCGCACGGCGTCGCGTTGATAGCCCTGGGCGAGGGTTGCGATCGAGCGCGGCACGGTGGCCGAAAACATCAGCGTGCGGCGCTCGTCCGGGGCGGCGTCGAGGATGAATTCCAGGTCCTCGCGGAAACCGAGATCGAGCATCTCGTCGGCTTCGTCCAGCACCACCGCCTTGAGCGCCGACATATCGAGCGAGTTTCGCGTGATGTGGTCGCGCAGCCGGCCGGGCGTGCCGACGACGATATGAGCGCCGCGCTCCAGCGCGCGCCGTTCCGTGCGCATGTCCATGCCGCCGACGCAGGAGGCGACCGTGGCGCCGGTCAGCTCGTAGAGCCATTCCAGTTCGCGCGTCACCTGCAGCGCCAGCTCGCGCGTCGGCGCCACCGCCAGCGCCAGCGGGGCCGCGGCACGGGCAAAGCGTTCGGCGCCGCCCAGGAGCGTCGGCGCCATGGCAAGGCCGAAGGCCACCGTCTTGCCCGAACCGGTCTGTGCCGACACCAGCGCGTCGGCCTGGCCAAGTTCCAGGACCGCCTTCTGCACCGGTGTCAGTTCGGCATAGCCGCGTTTTTCCAGCGCCTTTGCCAGCGCCGGAACGATACCTTCGAAGTTGGACATCTCGCTCTTTCGGAATTCAGGGTTCTGCGCTCATCATGGAGCACGAGGCGGGCCGGCGCCACGCCAGCCAGACAATCTTGGCCGTTCGTACTTGCTGGCGCCGCTCTTGTACAGGGCAAGCGGCTCCGCCTTCGTCAAGACGAGAGAAGGCCACGCCGCGCCTCATCGCAATTGACTCCTGCCGCAAACCGCGTAAAAGCCCGCTTCGAACGGGATCGTTTTTCGATGCGCGGCCTTTTGATGGCTCTTCTTGCATTCGACGCCCCCAGCCTCAATGAGCACCATTGGGCCGGGCGTCTCGGCGCGTCCCCCCGTTCCAGCAATATAACGGCCAAAACCACCACCAAAACGGTGTGATTCCCTTGGCCTGACCACCCTCTCCCGGGTTCGGCCCGGGGGACGGAACCCGCACCTGGCCGGCGGGTTTTCTCCAACAACCAAGCGGAGAGGGATAGGAGATCTTTATGAGTTTCAAGGTTGCGGTAGTTGGCGCCACGGGCAATGTGGGCCGCGAAATGCTCAACATACTGGAAGAGCGCGGTTTTCCGGTCAGCGAAGTGGTGGCGCTTGCCTCGCGGCGCAGCCAGGGCACGGAAGTGTCGTTCGGCGACCGCACGCTGAAGGTCCGGGCGCTCGACACCTACGACTTTTCCGACACCGACATCTGCATCATGTCGGCCGGCGGCAATGTCTCGAAGGAATGGTCCCCCAGGATCGGCAAGCAGGGCTGCGTCGTCATCGACAATTCCTCGGCCTTCCGCTACGACGCCGACGTGCCGCTGATCGTGCCGGAAGTGAACCCGGACGCGATCTCGCTGTTCACCCGCAAGAACATCATCGCCAACCCGAACTGCTCGACGGCGCAACTTGTCGTGGCGCTGAAGCCGCTGCATGACGCGGCCACCATCAAGCGCATCGTCGTGGCCACCTACCAGTCGGTGTCGGGCGCCGGCAAGGAAGGCATGGACGAGCTGTTCACGCAGACACGCGCCGTGTTCGTCGCCGACCAGGTCGACGTCAAGAAGTTCACCAAGCGCATCGCCTTCAACGTGATCCCGCATATCGACGTTTTCCTCGACGACGGCTTCACCAAGGAAGAGTGGAAGATGGTCGCCGAGACCAAGAAGATGCTCGATCCCAAGATCAAGCTGACGGCGACCTGCGTGCGCGTGCCGGTGTTCATCGGCCATTCGGAAGCGGTCAACATCGAGTTCGAAAAGCCGATCACCGCCGACGAGGCGCGGGACATCCTGCGCGAGGCGCCGGGCTGCCAGGTCTTGGACAAGCGCGAGGACGGCGGCTACATCACGCCGCTGGAATCGGCCGGCGAGGACGCCACCTTCATCTCACGAATCCGCGAGGATTCGACCATCGACAACGGCCTGTCGATGTGGATCGTTTCCGACAATCTGCGCAAGGGTGCCGCCCTCAACGCCGTGCAGATTGCCGAACTGCTGGTCGAGCGCGGCCTGATCCAGCCGAAGAAGAAGGCGGCCTGACGGCTGTTTGGCTGTCGCTCAGGGCCGCACCGCCGCTTGCGCGGCTGGCCCTCCGCGCGGGCGCCGGACAACCGGCGGCCCGCAGTCGCGGGCTCGGCCTTCGGCCGGGTGCTTCTCCCTTCTCCCTTGCGGGAGAAGGTGGATCGGCGCGTTGCGCCGAGACTGTTGAGGGGTGCTGGACGGAGTGCAGCCGGCGCCGTTTCAGCCGGCGCTGTCCTTGGCCAGTTCCCGCAGCAGATGCAGTGCTTCTTCGGCCCGGTCGGCCGGCACGAACAGGTGGTCGTGATAGAAGGCGGAGACGGGATTGACGCCGATGCCCGCGGCAGCAAGGCGCGCGGTGATGGCGGCGAGGAAGCCGACGGCTTCCAGCGACGAATGGATGTTCAGCGTTATCATGCGGCAGCGGAAAGCGGCTTCCAGCCCGGCTGCCTGCGCCTCGTCTCCGAGCAGGATCAATGTCGTGCCTTCGCGTTCGCGAAACAACATGACCGCTTCGAGCCCTTCCGGAACCGATACGCCCGCCGGCAGCGTGACGAAGACATGGATGCCGGCAATCAACTCCGGCGTCATCGACGCCAGCAATGCCTTCAGATCTGTCTCTCCGGCCATGTCGCCTGCTCTTATCTGACGGGCCACGCCCGCCGGCTCTTCATATACGCGACCGAAGCGCGCCGATAGCCGCGCCGGCGCGCTGCACGGACGAATCGGCGAAAGAACTGTGCTACGGCGTGAGAACATCAACGATTTCACATGCTTGCCGGAGATCGGTATGGCCTTGGCAGGCGCGGCGAAGCGCCGGCCTTCAATGTCTAGGGATCAAATTGGCCGCCTGGGAGTTAAGAACATGGCGGCGAGGACGGCGATCCCCGTGAGAGAGGAACGACAATGAAGAAAATCATGACCATTCTGGTGCTGACGGCAGCGCTTGGCGCCTGTTCGCAGACGGAAAAAGGCGCGGCCGTCGGCGGCCTGGGCGGAGCAGCGGTTGGTGCGGCGGTGGCGGGCGATCCCGTCCAGGGCGCCGTGGTTGGCGGCGCGGTCGGTGCCGTGGCCGGCGCGCTGATCGGGCGGGCCAGCGAACCGGGCCGCTGCCGTTATCGCGATAGCCGCGGCCGTGTCTATATCGATCGCTGCCCGAGCGGGTATTGAGAGGCAGCATCCGTCGAATGAATTCGAAATAGCAAACGGCGGGCCCTTAGCCCGCCGTTTCGAAAACGCCGATCGATGATCGATTACTCGGCCGTGGCGGGCTCTGCCTCGGCCGGTGCGGCCGCGGCCGCCGCGACGGCGGCAGCGGCGTCGTCCTGCGCCTTCTTCAGAAGCGCGGCGCGCTCCTGCGCCTTCTTTCCGGGCTCGGCCTTCTTCGGGTTGGAACGGGCGTCGCGCTTGGCGAGGCCGGCCTCGTCGAGGAAGCGCAGCACGCGGTCGGTCGGCTGGGCGCCGTGCGAAAGCCAGTGCTTGACGCGCTCGGCGTCAACCTTGACGCGCTCGCCGTCCTTCGGCAGCAGCGGGTTCCACGAGCCGAGCGACTCAATGAAACGGCCGTCGCGCGGCGAGCGCGCGTCGGCGACGACGACGTGGTAGTAGGGACGCTTCTTCGAGCCCGCGCGGGCCAGTCTGATCTTCAGTGCCATTTCTTATCTCCTAAAAGCTCTGATCTCGTTGATAGGTTGCGGCTAAATCTCTGTCTTCAGCCGGTTTTCGTCACGCCGTTGGCAGCGGCGATCTGTTCGTGGTGGCGGATCACTTCGCGGACGACGAAATTGAGGAATTTCTCCGCGAAATCCGGGTCGAGATGCGCATCATCCGCCAGCTGGCGAAGACGGGCGATCTGCTGCTGTTCGCGGGCCGGGTCGGCCGGCGGCAAGCCATGCTCGGCTTTGAGCAGGCCGACCGCCTTGGTGCAGCGGAAGCGCTCGGCCAGCATGTGGATGAGGGCGGCATCGATGTTGTCGATCGAAGCACGGTAGCCTGCCAGGATGGTGCGGGCGTCCGCCATGTCCTTTTCCTCGTTCATCCGTATTCTCACTTCTTCTTGCCAAGGCCCGGCAGTCCGCCTCCGCCGAGGCCGGGAAGCCCCGGAAGTTTCATGCCGCCGGGCAGGCCTGGCAGGCCGCCGCCGGGAAGTCCGCCAGGTAGGCCCTTCATGCCGCCGAGGCCGGCGGCCTGCGCCTGCTTCTGCAAGGCTTCAAGCTGCTTGGGATCCATCTTGGAGAGGTCAGGCATGCCGCCCATGCCACCGGGCATCATACCGCCGAGGCCCATCTTGGAGGCGAGTCCGCCCATCATGCCGCGCATCAGGCCGCCGCCTTTGCCCTTGCCGCCCATCGCCTTCATCATGTCGGCCATGCCGCGATGCATCTTCAACAGCTTGTTGATCTCGGCGGCATCGGTGCCGGAGCCGGCGGCGATGCGCTTCTTGCGCGAATGTTTGAGAATATCGGGGTTGGCGCGCTCGGCCTTGGTCATCGAGGAGATGATGGCGAGCTGGCGGCCGAACATCTTGTCGTCGAGACCGGCTGCGGCCATCTGGTCCTTCATCTTGCCCATGCCGGGCATCATGCCCATGATGCCGCCCATGCCGCCCATTTTCGACATCTGCTGAAGCTGCTGGGCGAGGTCGTTCAGGTCGAACTTGCCCGACTGCATCTTTTTGGCCATCGCCGCCGCCTGCTCGGCGTCGATGTTCTCGGCGGCTTTTTCGACAAGCGAAACGATGTCGCCCATACCGAGAATGCGGTCGGCGATGCGCTTTGGGTGAAATTCCTCCAGCCCGTCCATCTTCTCGCCGGTGCCGATCAGCTTGATCGGCTTGCCGGTGACGGCGCGCATCGAGAGCGCGGCGCCGCCACGGCCGTCGCCGTCCATGCGGGTCAGCACCAGCCCGGTGATACCGACGCGCTCGTCGAAGCTCTTGGCCAGGTTGACGGCGTCCTGGCCGGTCAAGGAGTCGGCCACCAGCAGGATCTCGTGCGGGCCCGACACCTTCTTGATGTCGGCCATCTCGACCATCAGCGGCTCGTCGATATGGGTGCGGCCGGCAGTGTCGAGGATGACCACGTCGTGGCCGCCGAGCCTGGCTGCCTGCACGGCGCGCTTGGCGATATCGACCGGGTTCTGGCCGGCGACGACAGGCAGCGTCGCCACCTTAACCTGCTCGCCGAGCTGGCGCAACTGCTCCTGCGCGGCGGGGCGCCGCGTGTCGAGCGAGGCCATCAGGACCTTCTTGTTCTGACGCTCGGTGAGCCGCTTGGCGATCTTGGCCGAGGTCGTCGTCTTGCCGGAACCCTGCAGGCCGACCATCATGACGACGACGGGCGCCGGTGCGTTGAGGTCGACGGCGACGCCTTCGGCGCCGAGCATGTCGACCAGCTCGTCATGCACGATCTTGACGACCATCTGGCCGGGCTTGATCGACTTCAGCACCGCCGCGCCGACCGCCTTCTCGCGCACCTTGTCGGTGAAGGAGCGCACCACTTCCAGCGCCACGTCGGCCTCGAGCAGCGCACGGCGCACCTCGCGGAGCGCCGCCGAGACATCCGCCTCCGACAGCGCGCCGCGGCCGGTCAGGCCGTTCAGGATGGAGCCAAGGCGCTCCTGAAGTGATTCAAACATTCTGTTTCCTTTTCCCTGGCAACCGGATGGTGCCCGAGAGGTAATGCGTTCGCGCCAAGTGTCCAAGTCTCGTGGCAAGCAAAAGCCAAAACCAAAAAGCACCCGGGGGCGCACAGCGCTGCCGGGTGTTGGCCTCCAGGATCTGTTTACAGCACTTGGCCTCAAAGAGGCTTCGGCGTCCTGGTCGGCTTGCTCGGAGGGATACTCGTCGCGGAATTCGGGGCTGTAGACATGAAAACGGCCGCGGAGTCAAGACAAGGATCCGCCGGTCTCCCTGCGCAGCAATCAGGTCGCCTTCGTTCCGTCTGCAGGTTCGGCCGAGACCCTCAGCGGCGAGCGCGGGTGTAAGAGCAGCAGTATCGTCAGCAGGCTGCAGGCGATGCCGATCATGGCGATGAGGACCGCATCCGATGTCGCCCAGCCCGGCCCTTCGAGAGGTCTGGCGGTAAACAGGGCGAAGGAGTTGTAGCTTTCCTGATGCGAGATCAGCAGGAAGCCGGTCAGATTGTTGCCGAGATGGGCGCCAAGGGCCGCGCCGAGATTGCCGGTGGCATAAACGACAAGCGTCAGAAGCAGTGCAAAAGCGGCGATCGAGACCAGTACGGAGGCGTTAATGGCCGCCGAGGAGCTCGGGCTCCAGTGGAGCGAGGTGAACAGCAGGCCCGGCAGCAGCGCCCAGATCAACGGGCTCTTGAAGCGGTACGCCAGACCGCGCAGCAGGTAGCCGCGGAACAGCACCTCTTCCGACGACGTCTGCAGAAAAGTGAGCGCGAGGATCGGGATGAGGAACAGCAGCCAGGACGACAGGGCGATCGAGCCGCGCGCGATCTCGGGCTGCATCAGGTAGAGCAGGACCTCGGATACAAGCGACGTGACCAACACCGCGACCAATCCCTTGACGAAGCCCGAGCGCGAAATGCGGCGGCTGTTGCCGAGGAGCGCCGACAGCTTCTCGCCATGCACCCAGCGCATGGCGATCCACAAGCCGATCCAGATGCCGGCGAAAGACGCGAGCGCAGTGAGAATGCCTATGGGCGACGCAAGGAAGCCCTGCATGCCGCCGGCTGGCGCAGCCCCGCCTTGCGCTGTCCGCCAGGCGAAAAAGGCGTAGGTGCCGCCCAGCAGCACGACCACCGTCGTTGCGGCCCAGAACAGGACGACGATCCCGGTCCCGAGAAGCAGGCGCGGCAGGGTCGTCTTTTCGTTGGCTGTGTTTCGATAATGCTCGAAGGCGGCAGGGTCCGATATCACGCTCTCTCGCAAGCTGGTGCTTCGCGTCGCATGATCTATGGGATCGGGCGGTTCTGCGCAATCATTCCTGTTCGGTACGCCCCGCCAGCCTTCGGCACATTCGAGCCGCCCTCGCCTGCCTGTCGGCAGGCGAAAGGCATGCTCCGATATTAAACTCGTGTGCTATCCGCCTCAACGCACCACATACACGATGCGCCGCGTCTGCGGGTCGATCAGCGCCGGCTGGCCGTTCACATAGACATAGCGGTAGTCGTAATCGGGAATCTCGCGCAACTCGACGCTCTCGGGCAATACGGCCCCGGTGACCACCTCGCCCTCAAGATAGACAGGGTCGACGCGATGCGTGTCGACATAGGTCCTGACTTCGGCGGGAGGCTGCGGGATAGCGTCCTCGACCGGCTCGCCGGCGATGATCGAGCCGGTGTAGTCGGTGGAATAGCCCTCGGGCGGCGACACGACGGCGACGCTGGAGCCGAGCGGACGTCGCGTCAACACGACCCGGTTGCCGCCGAAATCAGCCGTCACATAGTCCGAATAGACCCAGCCCTGGCCACCGGCTTCGGCGATGGTGCACCATTTGCTGTTTTCGATACAGCCATTGAGCGTAGCCGACTGGCCGGCGGCGAGCACGCCGATGACAGGATATTGCGGGCCTGGGCCGGCGCGGACGTTGAGATCGGTGATTGCGGAGACGGGGGTGTCGGCCATGGCGGCGCCCGAGAAGAGCGTGAGCATCCCGGCGACCGCGGGAAACAATACGGATTTCATGTTTTCTCTCCGTTTCATGGTCCCTCGGCAGCGAAAACGGGAGAGCGGCGCATGCGTTCCAGCTAAAATGTTGAAGCCAACTCACGATTTGTTCCCGTTTCTTGCGGCGGGCCGGTCAGAAGGTCGTGAACGAAGGCCAGTTTGCGCGCGGCGACATCCGAGATGACGAAGGGGTAGAGGTCGGGCAGGCCCATGCAGCGATTGATGGAATTGGAGGCTTCCGACAGCACCAGCCAGCGCGACAGAATCTTTTCGAACGGTTCGGGAGCGGGTGTCGGCTCGGACGGCGCTGGTTGCAGCATGCCCCCGGTGTCGCCCTGGGGCAATTCGTTGGCTTCCACCGTCTCCAGCCGGCCGAGCGGGAAGTTCAGCGCATGGACCATTTCCAGCGTGTCGGTGATGTGCAGGTGGTGGGCCCAGCTTTCGGCCCAATCCTCCCAGGGATGGGAGGTGGCATAGGGCGAGATGTGGCGTTGCTGCCAGTCGGGTGGGGCACCATTGGCATAGTGGTTCTTCAATGCCTGCTCGTAGCCGGTGCGCTCGTCGCCGAACAGCGCGCGGAAGGCGTCAAGCCTTTGCGGATTGTCGCGGATCAGCCGGTCCCAGTAGTAGTGGCCGAGCTCGTGGCGAAAATGGCCGAGCAAGGTGCGATAATTCTCGCCCATCTCAACGCGCCGCCTTTCGCGCTCGGCGGAGTCGGCTTCGGCGACGTTGAGGGTGATCAGGCCATTGTCGTGGCCGGTCAGGATGCGCTCGCCGCCCGGCCCGCCGCCGATCGGATCGGCAAGGAAGTCGAAGGCAAGGCCGGCCTCGTCGGCGGGGTTCTGCTTGGGCGTCACCGGCAGTCCGAAAGCCAGCAGCGAATAGACCGCGCGCTTCTTCGCGGCCTCGACGCGTATCCAGCGGCGGCGGTTGCCGTCGACGGAGAGGTCGGGGATCAGCTGGTTGAGCGCGCAGGCGCGGCAGAAGGGCTGTCCCGGCTCGGCCATCCAGTTGCAGGCGCATTCGTCGGCGTTGGCGCATGGGGAGCCGCCGTCGGCACCGGACAGGGCAAAGCGGGCGCGCTGCGGATCGTAGAGCACGGCACTGGAGCAGTTCAGGCACCGGGCGTTCTCGAAATAGAGACGATGGCCGCAATGAGGACAGTCGAAGAGTTTCATCTCGGTCTCGGACCAGGGAACAGGGGGAAGGCGCGTCGTGCAAAACGCCGGCCGACAGACGTCGTTCCCGACTGTGACGTCATTGAGCAACATGGCGCAAGGATCGTCAGGCCATGGGTGGTTCTTGCCACAATATTTGCTTGATCGTAGGCAAATTCCCTTCCATTGGCCAGCTTGCGCGCGCGACAGTGACAAGTGCGCGTTTCACTGGCAAATTCCGGCCGGGACGTGATTCAGGCAACCAGGAGAGAACAACATGGCATTTCTTGCCAAGGGTAAGATGTTTGCAGCGGCCACTGTGGTGGCGATGCTTGCGCTGGCGACGGGCGCACAGGCGGCGGCCAGCTGTGGCAAGACCGGAGCCGGCTTCGATGCCTGGAAGCAGGACTTCGCAGCGGAGGCCAGGGCCGAGGGCGTGGGTTCGAGAGGACTGGCCGCCCTGGCCGGCGCGACCTACGCGACCAGGACCATTTCCGCGGACCGCGCCATCCACAAGGCTTTCAGCGGCTCGGTGGAAGCCTTCATGAAGCGCCGCGGCGGGGCGGCGATCATTTCCAGGGGCCGGGCGCTGAAGAAATCGAATGCGGCACTGTTCGACAAGATCGAACGGACCTACGGCGTCTCGCCGGGCGTGCTGCTTGCCATCTGGGGCATGGAGACGGGCTTCGGCGCCTCCATGGGCAATCAGAACACGGTGTCCGCCATTTTGACGCTTGCCTATGACTGCCGCCGCCCGGACTACTTTCAGCCGCATGCCATTGCGGCCCTGAAGCTGGTCGATCGCGGAACGTTGACCGCCTCGTCGGTCGGGGCCATGCATGGCGAGATCGGCCACACGCAGTTCCTGCCCGGAAATGTCCTGAAATATGGGGTGGGCAGCGGAAACCTGCGCGACAAGAGCACCGCGCTGGCATCCACGGCCAACTTCCTCAAGGCGCATGGTTGGCAGGCCGGCGCGAGCGCTCAGTCGAATATGGGTGCAATTGCCGGCTGGAACTCGGCGAGTGTCTATCAACAGGCCATCGCCCGTATCGCCACCGCAATCGATGGCGAGTAATCGTCAGGGCAGTTCACCGTTTCACGGAAACGGCGAACCGCAATAGGGAAAGCGCTGCGCGCTTTCCCGGGAAAACTGTACACACTTTCCTGGAATTGCTTTTCAGCAGAAAGCCCGGCCGCGACGCCGGGTTTCCTGTTCGCTGACTGGGAGAGTGGTCAGTCCCGGCGGTTGCGTGCGGCCAGTGTGCGCAGCCTCAGCGCATTGAGGCGGATGAAGCCGGCGGCGTCCTTCTGATCGTAGGCGCCGCGGTCGTCCTCGAAGGTCACCAGCGCGTCGGAATAGAGCGTCTTCTTCGACTTACGGCCGGTAACGATGACATTGCCCTTGTAGAGCTTCAGACGCACCGTGCCTTCGACATCCTCCTGGCTCTTGTCGATCATCGCCTGCAGCATCAGCCGCTCGGGCGCGAACCAGAAGCCATTGTAGATGAGTTCGGCGTAGCGCGGCATGAACTCGTCCTTGAGGTGGGCAGCTCCCCTGTCGAGCGTGATAGATTCGATGGCTCGGTGGGCAGCGATAAGGATGGTGCCGCCGGGGGTCTCGTAGACGCCGCGCGACTTCATGCCGACGAAGCGGTTCTCGACGAGGTCGAGCCGGCCGATGCCGTTGTCGCGGCCGAGGTCGTTGAGTGCCGCCAGCATCGTCGCCGGCGACAGTTTCTTGCCGTCGAGCGCGATCGGATCGCCCCTCAGGAATTCGATCTCGATCTCGGTGACCTTGTCCGGCGCGTCCATCGGCGAGACGGTGCGCTGATGGACGAATTCCGGCGGCTCGCTCCACGGGTCCTCGAGCACCTTGCCCTCGGAGGACGAGTGCAGGAGATTGGCGTCGACCGAGAACGGCGCGTCGCCCTTCTTGTCCTTCGGCACCGGGATCTGGTGCTGCTCGGCGAAGTTGATGAGGTCGGTGCGCGACTTGAACGACCAGTCGCGCCAGGGCGCGATAACTTTGATGTCGGGATTGAGCGCATAGGCCGAAAGCTCGAACCGTACCTGGTCATTGCCCTTGCCGGTGGCGCCGTGAGCGATGGCGTCGGCGCCGGTCTCCTTGGCGATCTCGACGAGATGCTTGGAGATCAACGGCCGGGCGATCGAGGTGCCGAGCAGATAGGTGCCCTCATAGACGGCGTTGGCGCGAAACATCGGGAAGACGAAGTCGGCGACGAATTCCTCGCGCACGTCGACGACGCGGATGTCCTTGATGCCCATCAACTCGGCCTTGCGGCGCGCCGGCTCCAATTCGCCGCCCTGGCCGAGGTCGGCCGTGAAGGTCACGACCTCGGCGCCGAGCTCGGTCTGCAGCCATTTCAGGATGATGGATGTGTCGAGGCCGCCGGAATAGGCGAGCACGACCTTCTTGACGTCTTTCGTTTTCGACATTTGGCGGTTCCGCGACAAGAGTTCTCGGCCGGCGAGGTATCACGCCGTTTCCGGTCACCGCAAGGGGATGAACGCGGCAAGGCGCGGAGAAACAGGCATCCGGGACAGCTGGATCATTCTTTCCGTCGCACAGCCGCTGGCAACCACAGTAGCCATTCGTTATAGCAGCGTCTTTAGAGCCAACGGACCGCCCATGTCCTTCATTCCCGACACCGCTACGCTGATCCAGTTCGCCATCGCCACGGTCATCCTGGCGATCACGCCGGGACCGGACATGACGCTGTTCGTCTCGCGCACGCTTAGCCAGGGCCGCGCCGCCGGCTTCGCCTCGATGGCGGGGGCGCTGTGCGGCACGCTGATCCACACCACGCTGGTGGTGGTCGGCGTCTCGGCGCTGATCGTCGCCTCGCCGATGGCCTTCTTCGTACTGAAGATCTTCGGCGCCGGCTATCTCGTCTTCCTGGCCTGGCAGGCGATCACCAAGGGTTCGGCCTTCTCGCCGGAGAAGAAGACGGGCCCACAAATCTCGCTGTTCCGGAGCTGGATGGTGGGACTGGGCGTCAACCTGCTCAACCCGAAGATCATCCTGTTCTTCATGACCTTCCTGCCGCAATTCGTCTCGGCGCATGATCCGCACGCGCCGGGAAAGCTGTTCTTCCTCGGCGCCATGTTCGTGGTGCTGTCGACCCCGGTGACGACCCCGATGGTGCTGGCGGCGGAGAAATTCTCGGCGGCGATGAAGGCCAGCCCGCGCGTGACGCGGGTGGTCGACTATCTCTTCGCCGGCGTGTTTTCCGTGTTCGCGCTCAAAATCCTGACTGCCCAGGCGAAGTAGGATTTTGCTGTTCGCTGCTGATCTCTTCCGAACCGGAGGTCAGCAAAGCTCCCCGCTTACGCGGGCGCTCGGTTCGGGGTCACGGTTCGGCTTTCCACCAGCTTCCGGCCCAGCGCCCGGCGCTGAGCCAATAGAAGATGCCGCCGACCATGCCGCCGCCGATGACAGCGGCCATGGCGCGCGGCTCGGTGACGGCGAATGGCGTATCGCCCATCTGGTCGGCGAAGCCGAGGAAGACGGCGGCGACGATCGCACCGGCCAGCGCATAGAACAGCCAATCGCGTCGGCCGAGGATTTCGGCGATCAGGATCGCGAGGGCCGCCGGCATGAAGGCGAAATAGGCGGCAAACAGCGCGACGAAGGGGATCGAGAAATAGAGCGAGGCGGTCGCCGCCGGCTCCGCATGCGCCGGCGTATAGCCGAGCGAGGCCAGGAACAGGACATTGAGGAACGCGCTCGCTGCCAGCGCGGCGACGGCATAGCCGAACAGGATGACGGCAAGGCGCACGATATAGGCGACGAGACGGGTCATTGCTGATCCCGGCGCATGAGATGACCGGACTTGCGCCCGGCCAGAAACCAGTAAACCGAACCGGCGGCAATGCCGGCGGTGGCCAGGAAGCCGAGAAAGCCCGGATTGAAAACGAACCCTCCGGCCGAGCCCGGGATCAGAACCCCGAACGCGATGGACGTGATCGCGCCCGTGGCCGCGAAGTAGAACCACCCCCGAAGCGACAAGCGTTCGGCCATGAAGATCGCGGGGCCGACGATCAACAGCGCGCAGACCGCCACGGTCACTACCGCGAGCGGGAAGGAAACCAGCCAGTCGAACGCGAAAACGATGGACCAGTTGCCATATTCGAGCCCTTCCAGAAGAGCGATCAGCAGCACAGGCACCAGGATCGAGGTCAGCACGGCGGCGATATAGCCGACTGCTATGATGACGAAGCGCTTGAGCCCGGCGACGAGACGCCTCACGCCTCGCCGTGCCCTGCGATCATCATGGCTTCCAGCGCCAGCCGGTCGACCTTGCGCATGCGCTCCGATTCCGACTTGAGCTGGCCGCAGGCGGCGAGGATGTCGCGGCCGCGCGGCGTGCGGATCGGCGAGGCATAACCGGCATTGTTTATGTAGTCGGCGAATTTCTCGATCGTCTCCCAGTCCGAGCACTGGTAGTTGGTGCCTGGCCAGGGGTTGAACGGGATCAGGTTGATCTTGGCCGGAATGCCCCTGAGCAGCTTGACCAGCGCCTTGGCATCGTCGAGGGAATCGTTGACGTCCTTCAGCATCACATATTCGAAGGTGATGCGCCTGGCGTTCGACAGGCCGGGATAGGCGCGGCAGGCGGCGATCAGCTCCTTGAGCGGATATTTCTTGTTGATCGGCACAAGCAGGTCGCGCAGATCGTCATTGGTGGCGTGCAGCGAGATCGCCAGCATGACGCCGATCTCCTCGCCGGTGCGGAAAATCTCCGGCACCACGCCGGAGGTCGACAGGGTAATGCGGCGCTTGGAGAGCGAAAGACCATCCCCGTCTGAAGCGATCAGCAGCGCTTTCTTGACCGCCTCGAAATTGTAGAGCGGCTCGCCCATGCCCATCATGACGATGTTGGACACTTTGCGGCCCTCGGCCGGCACGATGGCGCCGTCGGGCGTGTCGCGGTCGGGGAAGTCGCCGAGCCGGTCGCGCGCGGTGAGCAACTGGGCGAGGATTTCCTCGGCCGTCAGGTTGCGGACCAGTTTCTGGGTGCCCGTGTGGCAGAAGGAGCAGGTCAGCGTGCAGCCGACCTGTGAGGAGATGCAGAGCGTGCCGCGGCCTTCCTCGGGAATGTAGACGGTCTCGATCTCGACAGGGCGGCCGGCGCCGCGCGGCGGAAAGCGGAACAGCCATTTGCGCGTGCCGTCGGCGGAGATCTGTTCCTCGACGATCTCGGGCCGCGCCACGGTGAAATGCTTGTCGAGTTCGGCGCGAAGATCCTTGGAGATATTGAACATGCCGGCGAAATCGGAGACGCCGCGCACATACATCCAGTGCCAGAGCTGCTGTGCACGCATTTTTGCCTGACGCTCCGGCACGATGCCGGAAGCAATGAGGGCCTCGCCGAGCTCGGCGCGCGTCAGGCCGATCAGCGACGGTTTTTCGGCCGGCACGGCGCGGGCGCGCAACGCGTCACGGGCGCCTTCGGCGGTGAGGTCGAATGAAAGGGTCATGGTCGCACTGATATAAGCGGTTTGCGGCCGATTTCATCCATCGGCCCGATATGAAGCGCGGCCCATAGCACAGCTTGGCGGCGGAGTCATGCGATGGCGAGGCGATCCGTGTGCCGACCAATTGACAGATGCGCTGCCCGGTCAGACCTGCGGTCCCGTGTTTTTCGACTGAAAACGGATCACTTGATCGTGTTGAAGTAACGGTTCTCACCGCGTGTTCGAACCCCCTGAATGGGGCAACCATGCCCCGACAAATGGGAGTATGCAGCATGAACTCTATCAAGCTCGCCGTCATTGCCGGCTTCGTCGGCCTTTTCGCCTCGCAGGCATTTGCCGAAGACGCGATGGGCACGATGACCATGATGAAAGCAGGGCAAGTCACGGCAATCATGCCGGACGGGCATATGGGCACCATGACGCCGGACGCGAAAATGAGTGCCGAGATGATGAAGATGGCAAAGCCGATCAAGCACTGCATGATGATGATGACCGACGCCAAGGGCAAAGCCTTCATGATCGACACGTCGACCAAGAAGGCTCAGGCGGAATGCGAAAAAATGGCCATGTGAGGCCGGCCATCGATCGATGTTCCCGCCGGCTCGGAGGTCGGCGGGAGTCTATTCGAGCCTTGTCCCCGGACCGGGCATAGCTCATGGTTCCTTGTTAATGGTCCCGAACCGCCGCCATGGACATTTGGTCCACGTCCGTCGTCCAATCCACGTTCGATGCGAATGCTTGATCGAGCCCATGCCTGTGTTAGGGCTGGGTTTCCGTCGAGAGGACAGACATGGCCGGCACATCGCGAAAATACCCCTTGCTGCGGCGTTCGCGCGCGATGTGGGGCTCGCGGCGGGTGTGGCAGCCGCGGCTGGTGTTCTGGGCCGGCGCGGTCTGCATCGGCATGATCAGCGTTATGTTCGCGGTGCTGGCCGACAAAGCGCAGGCGCTGTTCCATGCCATGACCGGCGATGACGGCGGCTGGCGCTTCTACCTGCCTTTGGCGATCACGCCGCTCGGCTTCGTGCTGTGCGCCTGGCTGGCGCAAGCCTTCTTTCCGGGCTCGCAAGGCAGCGGCATTCCGCAGGCGATCGCCGCGCGGCATCTGCGCGACGATGACGACCGCGGCCATATCCTGTCGCTGAAGCTGGTGGCGGGCAAGATCGCGCTCACCCTGGTCGGCCTGTTCTGCGGCGCTTCGATCGGCCGCGAGGGACCGACCGTGCAGGTCGGCGCGTCGCTGATGCTGCAGGCGGCACGCTGGGGCGGCATGGCGCAGGCGCGCGGCCTGATCCTGGCCGGCTCCGCCGCCGGCATCGCAGCCGCCTTCAACACGCCGCTCGCCGGCATTGTCTTCGCCATCGAGGAAATGGGCCGCACCTACGAAGCGCGGACCAACGGGCTGGTGCTGACGGCGGTGATCCTGGCCGGCATCGCCTCGCTCGGCCTGCTTGGCAACTACACCTATTTCGGCGTCTCGAAGGAGACGATCTCGTTTGCCGTCGAGTGGCCGCTTGTCATTGCCTGCGGGATCATCGGCGGCGGCTTCGGCGCGCTGTTCTCGCTCCTGGCGCTGAAGGCGACGCGCCGGATCCGGCGCTGGAACACGGGGCAGCCCTTGCGGCGCGTCCTGCTGGTCGCCGCCATCTGTGGGCTCGGCGTCGCCGCGATCGGCATCGCCTCGGGCGGCTTGACCTTCGGCACCGGCTACGCGCAGGCGCGGGGCGCCGTTGAAGGCACGCCGCTGCCCTGGTTCTTCTTCGCCGAGAAGTTCCTTGCCGGGCTGCTGTCGATGGTCTCGGGCATTCCGGGCGGCATCTTTGCGCCTTCGCTTTCGGTCGGCGCCGGCATCGGCAGCTCGCTCGGCCTCGTCTTCGGCGCCAGCACGGGTGCGGCCGCGCTGCTCGGCATGGCCGGTTATTTCGCCGGCGTCGTGCAGGCGCCGATGACGGCCTTCGTCATCATCCTGGAGATGACCGGCAATCACGACAATGTCATCGCGCTGATGCTGGCCTCGATGCTGGGTTACGGCACGGCGCGCATGATCTCGCGCGAGCCGCTCTATCATGCGCTGTCGCGCGTCTTCATCGCGGAAGCCATCCGCCGGCGCAGGGCGGAGGCGGCGCCGGAACCAGGTCCGGCGTGAAAAACAGAGGCCGGACTCAAGGGTCCGGCCTCTCTGTTCAAAGCGAAATTTCGATTATTTGCAGTTGGCGATCGACGACAGCGCCGCCGAGATGCCTTTCAGCGAGAAGACGTAGGAAGTGGTGTTGCCGCGGCCGGACTTGGCCTGCACCTTCATGTCGGTGCCGGATTTCATGGCGGCGATCAGCACCGGCTCCTCGGCGGCGTTCTCGACCCAGGCCGACTTGCCGCGCGTGAACATCGAAAACGTCTTCTTGTCGATGGTGACGGTGGCCTTGGAGTTTTCCTGGAAGGTGTAGCCGGCGATGAATTGCGGCTCGTAGGACACCTGCTGGCCGGGCCGCTGGCTGACGAAGAAGAACATGTCGCCATGGTCGAGTGTCGGCGGCTGCTTGTCGGTCGGCACGGTGAGGACGTAGCAAACCTTGCCGCCCGATGCCTGGTAGCTGTAGGTGCCCCAGGCATTGTGCTGGCCGATCTTGGTCGCCTGCTGCGCCATCGCCGGCGCTGCGAAGGCCACCAGGACCAGGCTCGAAACTGTAGCAATCAATCCGCGCATCGTTTTTCCCGTATTCCAAATGGTGCGGAGGCGGGCCGCGTGGCGTCCTGCCGTCGCTTCATTTTGATTTAATCTGGGTTACCAAACGGTGAATACCTCTGAGAAAAGGACGCTCACCCCAGGAAACCGCCGCCGTCTTCGCGCCGCCGCCTTTGAAGCGGCTGGCGCGATGTCCCTTCGGCGACTTGGAGGGCACGAAAGCGGCAAGAGTTTGACTTTTCCACAAGCCCTCTGAACGCTGGTGTCCAGAGCGCGCGAAGGCGGTGTCAGGGCTCAGCCCCTGTCTGATATGGCGTCTTTCGCGGCTTGCCGGTGCGCCGGCGTGATATGGGCGCTGACGGCGGTGATCGCTGCGGTGAGCACGGCGATATCATCGGTGAAGCCGAGGCCGAGGACGAAGTCGGGGACCATATCCACCGGCAGGACGAAATAGCCGAGTGCCGCCACCAGGATGCCTTTCGCGCGCAGCGGCGTGTTCTTGTCCATGGCGCAGTAATAGGCCGCGACGACATCTTCCATGAACGGGATCTGCCGCGCGGCCTTCTTGGCGGTGCGCCAGAATTTCTCGCGCACCTCGCCCTCACCGCCCAGCCTGTCGCCAAAGCCGAAGAAATCAAAACCGGATTTTTGCGCCATCAATTTCTCCTTGCGGGCTCATGCGCTTGCCTGCGCCTGGTCGCGGGGCAAAATGTGGTGAAACCCGACGCTTGCTGCAAGAGCTTGGCGGATCGCTGGGCTGAAAATCGGAATCAGTCTTGACCGCGTCGAGCCAAAGTCTAGGGACGTTGCACTGCGTCGCCCAACCACCCTAGCCAACAAAGCGGTTCATTTTCTTCGCCAACTCGATGTCGAGCGCCGTGACGCCGCCGGCATCGTGGGTGTTCAGCGTCACGTCGACGGTTTTGTAGACATTGGACCAGTCGGGATGATGGTCCATCTTCTCGGCAGCAAGCGCGACGCGGGTCATGAAGGCGAAGGCTTCGGAGAAATTTCTGAAGGTGAACGTCCGTTTGATGGAAGCGCCATCCGCAGCCAGCGACCAGCCTTCGAGGTCTGTCAGCGCTGCGATGATGGCTTCCCTGCCAAGTTTCTCTCTCGTCATGTCCGGTTCCTGTGCTATTTCGAAGATGACCTTCACCATAGCGCCGGATCGATGAGCACGAAGCCCATAAAATCCATTCTGTTCGTCTGCCTGGGCAACATCTGCCGCTCGCCGCTGGCGGAAGGCGTGCTTCGTTCCGTGCTGACGGAACGTGGACTGGGCCAGGACATAGTGCTCGATTCGGCCGCAACCAGCGACTGGGAGGCGGGCTCCGCCCCCGATCGGCGTTCGATCGCCATCGCGTCGGCCCACGGCATCGACATATCGGAACTGCGGGCACGCAAGATCATGCCCGAGGATTTCTCGCGTTTCGACCTGATCTTCGGCATGGACAGATCGAACGTCGCCGACCTGAAGACGCTGGCGCCCGCCGCCGTGCGCGACCGCATCCACCTCTTCCTGGAATTTGCGCAGGGAAAGGGCCGCGACGTGCCGGATCCCTATCACCACGGCGAGGAAGCCTTCGCCGAGGTCTACCGCATGATCCGCGAAGCGTCGGAGGCGCTGGCGACCCGGCTTGCCGCGCGCGTATCGGCGCCCGACAGCGGCCAGGCTTCCTCGACGATGTAGGGGCCGCCGCCGACCGAATCGCGCGACGACATCAAGACGAACCGGCTGATGCGGAACGGCAATGTCGAAAAATTGCCGCGCGCCGAAAGATATTGGGCGACGTCCAGCGGGCTCGAATTGCGCAGGCGCGCCAGTGTGACATGCGGCATGAACTTGCGCGGATCGGCCGGAATGCCGAGCCGCTGGCAGATGCGCTCGATTTCAGCCTGAAGCGCCGCGAGGTCCGGCGAGGCAGAGACCCCGGCCCATACGGCATGCGGTTTCTTCTGGCCGAAAGCGCCGACGCCCGACAGCGTCAGCGGGAAGGAGGGGCGGTGGACGCGGTCGAGCGCGTTGGCGATTTCGTCGGCGACATGGCCTTCGACATCGCCGATGAAGCGTAGCGTCAAATGATAGTTCTCGACGTCGATCCATCGGGCCCCGGGCAGGCCGCCCCTGAGCAGGGACAGCGAAAGGGCGGCGTCACGCGGAATTTCGAGGGCGGTGAAAAGACGCGGCATGAAGAGCCTCCCTTCCTCGAATCGAACTGTGCCCCTAGCGAATCATCGATAATCAAGCGGGGCAAGAGATTTGTTGGTCACAGGTCTCGTCAAAAAGATTTCCCCAACGGAAAGGACCTATCCCGTCTCACGATCCTCCCGGCGCTGCCGCGATAGCCTTCTCGACCGCAGGCAAGATGCGCTCGACCATCTGGGCGACCCCCTTGGCGTTCGGATGCAAGCCATCCTCAAGCTGCAGGGCGGACTGGCCGGCTACGCCGTCGAGAAAGAACGGGTACAAAGTAACGCCATATTTTGCGGCCAGTTCCGGAAAGATGGAGTCGAAGGCATTCTGATAATCGGCGCCGAGATTGGGCGCTGCGCGCATGCCGGCCAGCAGAACGGCGATCTTGCGCTCTTTCAGCTTGGCCAGCATCGTATCCAGGTTCTTGCGGGTGATGTCGGGCGAAACGCCGCGCAGCATGTCGTTGGCGCCGAGTTCGAGGATGACAAGCTGCGTGCCGTCCGGCACCGACCAGTCGAGCCGCGCCAGCCCGCCGCTGGAGGTGTCGCCGGAAACGCCGGCATTGTCGACGGTTACATCCCTGCCCCTGGCGCGCAGCGCCGCCTGCAGCCTGTCGGTAAAACCCTCGTCGGGTCCGAGGCCGAAGCCGGCCATAAGGCTGTCGCCGAAACCGACGATCTTGAAAGGCTCGGCGCGTGCCGACGAAATGGCGCCGCAACTGGCGAGGAAAACGATCAGGCCTGCGGCAATTCTGCGTTGGAAAGACATGCGGCAGGTCCCATATGACAGAGAATTCTTCCGGCGACGGCCCGGCAGGCGGAGCCCTCATCTCCATATAGGACGCTTTCATTTTGACAGAAGCCGTCATCGAGCTGAAAGACGTATCGCTGACATTGGGCGAAGGCGCCTCGTCCGTCCATGTGCTGAAGGGCGTCAGCCTCGATGTGGCGCGCGGCGAGGCGACCGGCATCGTCGGACCGTCGGGGTCGGGCAAGTCGACGCTGCTCATGGTTCTCGCCGGTCTGGAAAGGGTCGATTCGGGCACGGTACGAATTGCTGGCGAGTTGCTCAACGGCAAGAGCGAGGATCAGATCGCATCGTTTCGGGGGCGAAACATCGGCATTGTGTTCCAGTCCTTCCATCTCATCCCCAATATGACGGCGCTCGAAAATGTGGCCGTGCCGCTGGAGCTGGCCGGCCATGCCGATCCGTTCTCGGTGGCGCAACGCGAGCTGACGGCGGTGGGTCTGAGCGACCGCGTCACGCACTATCCCGGCGAACTTTCGGGCGGCGAGCAGCAGCGCGTCGCGATCGCCCGGGCGCTTGCGCCGTCGCCGCGCATCCTCATCGCCGACGAGCCGACCGGCAATCTCGATCAGGCGACCGGCAGGCAGGTCGCCGATCTCCTGTTCGCCAAGGCGGCCGAGCGCGGCATGACTCTGGTGCTGGTCACCCATGACCAGGCGCTCGCGGCGCGCTGTTCGCGCCAGGTCTCCATGCGCTCCGGCAGGATCGAGGCACCGGCGCCGACCAAGGCCATCGCCTGATGTCGCCGGCGCGGACGTTAAAACTCGCCGTCCGCTTCTCCCTGCGCGAAATGCGCGGCGGCCTGTCCGGCTTTCTGATCTTTCTTGCCTGCATCGCGCTCGGCGTCGCGGCGATCGGCGGCGTGAATTCCGTCGCGCGCTCGATCAGTGCCGGCGTCGCCAACCAGGGCCAGACGCTGCTTGGCGGCGATCTGCGCTTCCAGCTTAACCAGCGCGACGCAAGCGAAGCCGAACGCGGCTTCCTCGATGGACTGGGCACCGTGTCGAGAACCGCCAGCATGCGCTCGATGGCGCGGCTTGCCGACGGCTCCGATCAGGCGCTGGTCGAGGCCAAGGCCGTGGACGAGGCCTATCCGCTTTACGGTGCGCTGGAAACCGAGCCGGCGCTGACGAAGAAGGAACTGTTCGGCGAACAGTTCGGTGTTTTCGGCGCGGCCGCGCCCGACCTGCTGTTCGAACGGCTGCATGTGAAGCTCGGCGATCGGTTGAAGCTCGGAACCGCCACCTTCGAACTGCGCGCCAGGCTGGTCACCGAGCCCGATGCCGTGTCCGAAGGCTTTGGTTTCGCGCCGCGCCTGATGATCTCGACCGAGGGTCTGGCCGCCACAGGGCTGGTTCAGCCGGGCAGCCTGGTCGAGAATGCCTACAAGGTCCAGCTGCCTGCCGACGCCGACGAGGCGCGGCTCAAGGCCATCCAGGACGAGGCAGCCAAGGATTTCCCCGAGTCCGGCTGGTCGATCCGCACGCGCAGCAATGCGGCCCCGGCGCTCTCTTCCAACATCGAGCGCTTTTCGCAATTCCTGACTTTGGTCGGGCTGACGGCGCTGGTGGTCGGCGGCGTCGGCGTCGCCAACGCGGTGCGCGCCTATCTCGACGGCAAGCGCGGCGTCATCGCCACCTTCAAGAGCCTGGGCGCATCAGGCGGCTTCGTCTTTGCCGTTTACCTCGTGCAGATCCTGATGATCGCGGCCCTCGGCATCGCCGCCGGTCTGGTGCTCGGTGCGCTGATGCCCTTCGCCGCGAGCGCCGCACTTCAGTCGGTCATTCCGGTGCCGGCGCAAGGCGGCTTTTATCCCGGCGCGCTCGGCATGGCGGCTCTGTTCGGGTTGCTGGTGACGCTGGTCTTCGCGCTGCTGCCGCTCGGCCGCGCCCACGATGTACCGGCGACCGCGCTGTTCCGCGAGATGGGGCTGGAAGGCCGCGGTTTTCCGCGCCCTGTCTATGCCGTTTCGGCGCTCGGCATCGCAGTGCTTCTTGCAGCGCTCGCCATCCTGTTTTCGGGCGACCAGCGCATCGCTTCGATCTTCGTCGGGGCCACCATCTTCGCTTTCCTGGTGCTGCGCCTGGTTGGTGCGCTGGTGCAATGGGCGGCAAGGAAGAGCCCGCGCGTGCGCTTCGTGGCGCTCAGGCTCGCCGTCGGCAACATCCATCGGCCAGGCGCGCTGACGCCGTCGGTGGTGCTGTCGCTGGGGCTTGGGCTGACGCTGCTGGTGACGCTGGCGCTGATCGACGGCAATCTGCGGCGGCAGATCTCCGGCAGCCTGCCGGAGCGGGCGCCGAACTTCTTCTTCGTCGATATCCAGAGCAGCGATGTCGACGGCTTCTCTAGCCTGATCAGCAAGGAGGCCCCGCAGGGGACGCTGGCCAAGGTGCCGATGCTGCGCGGCCGGGTGATGGCCCTCAACGGCGTCGCCGTCGACAAGGTCAAGGTGCCGGCGGAGGGCGCTTGGGTGCTGCGCGGCGACCGCGGCCTGACCTATGAGGCCAAGCAGCCGGACAACGCGACGCTGACCGAGGGGAACTGGTGGCCGGCCAATTATACCGGCGAGCCGCTCGTCTCGTTTTCCGACAAGGAAGGCAAGGAAATCGGGCTCAAGCTCGGCGATACCGTCACCGTCAACGTGCTCGGCCGCAATGTCACGGCCAGGATCGCCAATTTCCGCCAGGTCGAATGGGAGACGATGGGCATCAACTTCGTCATGGTGTTCTCGCCCAACACATTTGCCGGCGCGCCGCATGGCTGGGTGGCGACGCTGACCGAAAAGAGCGCCACGGCGGCCGACGACGCCCGCATCCTCAATGCGGTCACCCGCGCCTTCCCGGCAGTCACCACGGTGCGCGTCAAGGACGCGCTCGACATCGTCAACCGGCTGGTCGGACAGCTCGGCGCGGCGATCAGGGCCGCGGCCGGCGTGGCATTGATCGCGTCGGTGCTGGTGCTGGCCGGCGCGCTCGCCGCCGGCAACCGGGCGCGCATCCACGACGCGGTGGTGCTGAAGACGCTCGGTGCGACGCGGCTGACGCTGATATCGGCCTTCTCGCTCGAATACATGCTGATCGGCCTCGCCACGGCTGTTTTCGCGCTCGCCGCCGGCAGTGCCGCTGCATGGTTCGTCGTCGCCCGCATCATGACATTGCCGTCGCATTTCATGCCGGAAGTGGCGGTGGCGACCATTCTCTTTGCGCTGGTCATCACCGTCGGCATCGGTCTCGCCGGCACCTGGCGGGTGCTCGGCCACAAGGCAGCGCCCATGCTGCGCAACCTCTGAGTCCGCATCGGTTCCACCCCGCCGACGGCCGTCATTTGGTTAAATCGGCGTAATGTTTGGCGGCCAAAGGGCTGGAAAACCGCGCCATGCGTGCCTCACGAAGCATTACACCCGGTTACGGTCTTGTTCTTGGCACGAATAACCATCATATTTCGCCGCAGGCATGCTGGAGTCCCGCCAGCGGCGCCTGGGTCCGGGTGGACCCGACACCGGACGGGGCAGAAGCAATAGAGGACCACAATGGCTGAACCCATTCGCAACTATCAGACGCGCGCCGTGCCCGGCGCAGCCGTCGACATCGATCAGGGCCTGCGCGCCTATATGATCAAGGTCTACAATTTGATGGGGCTTGGTCTCCTCATCACTGGTCTTGCCGCCGTCGGCACGATCATGCTGGCCACAACCACCGATCCGGCCTCGGCTGTCGCGACGCTGCCGAGCGGCGAGATGCTGACCTCGTTCGGCTACGCGATCTTTGGCTCGCCGCTGCGCTGGCTGGTGATGCTGGCCCCGCTGGCCGCCGTTCTGTTCCTGTCGTTCCGCGTCCAGTCGATGAGCGTGTCGGCGGCGCAGACGACGTTCTGGGTCTATGCGGGCCTGGTCGGCCTGTCGCTGTCGTCGATCTTCCTGGTCTATACCACCGCCAGCATCTCGCAGACCTTCTTCGCCACCGCCGCGGCCTTCGGCGCGCTGTCGCTGTTCGGCTACACGACCAAGCGCGACCTGACGGCGATGGGCTCGTTCCTGATCATGGGCGTGTTCGGCATCATCATCGCGATGGTGATCAACATCTTCCTGCAGTCGTCGGCGCTGTCCTTCGCCGTCTCGGCGATCGGCGTGCTGGTCTTCGCCGGCCTCACCGCCTACGACACGCAGAAGATCAAGGAGATGTATTTCGAGGGCGACGCTTCCGACGTCGCTGGCCGCAAAGCCATCATGGGCGCGCTGACGCTCTATCTCGACTTCATCAACCTGTTCATGTTCCTGCTCCAGTTCATGGGCGACCGCCGCTAAGGCCTGGTCCGCGTCAGGGTCTGACTGGACCATCGGGTTGGAAGGGCGGCCCAACGGCCGCCCTTTTCTTTTGCGCCGACCTTTGCTGTTATTGCAGGCAGAGAAAGAGATCTGCATAAAGAATGAGCACTATCGTTATACGGGCCGCACGCGCGGCCGACCTCGACACCATTACCCAAATCTATGCCGACGCTGTGACCCGCGGTACGGCGAGCTACGAGCTGGAGCCGCCGGGGCGCGCCGAAATGGGCACGCGATTCGACACGCTCCAGGCCGGCGGCTTCCCTTACCTTGTGGCAGAAAAGGCTGGCGCCGTGCTCGGCTATGCCTATGCCGGTCCCTTCCGGCCCCGCCCGGCCTATCGCTTCATCGTCGAGGACTCCGTCTATGTCGCGCCTGATGCCAAGGGCCAGGGTGTCGGCCTCAAACTGATGCAAAGCCTGATCGCGGCGGCCGAGGCGGCGGGCTTTCGCCAGATCGTCGCTGTGATCGGCGACGGCCATCCCGACAGCGCTTCCGTCAAGCTGCACGAAAAGCTCGGCTTTCATCATTCCGGCCGCCTCGAAGGCTCCGGCTACAAGCACGGACGCTGGCTGGACACGGTGTTCATGCAACTGGCGCTGAACGGCGGTGCATCGGTGCCGCCCGATCCGGACTCGCTGCCGGAACGAAAGTTCCGCGAGGCGTCAGAGAGAACTGAAGAAATGAAGAAATGAAGAATTGAAGAATTGAAGAATTGAAGAATTGGCACTCAGCGTCTGACATGGCGGCCGTCTTCTTTGTTCTTCAGTTCCCCAATTCCTCAATTCTCAGGCCTCGACCAGCTTCAGCTTGCTGTCGAAGACGCCGAGCACACGGCCAAGCTCCTGCCCGCGCTTGAGGATGCGGCCGCCCGCGGCGATGACGGCGAAGGCGCCTTGCTTGCGTGCCAGCTTCGGGTCCTTGACGATCTGGAACAGCGGCACTTCGCTGGCCCGGCGGAACACCGAAAACACGGCCCTGTCGGTGAGATGATCGATAGCGTAGTCGCGCCATTCATTGGCGGCGACCATGCGCCCGTAGAGTTTCAGGATCTGGTCCAGTTCGCGCCGCTCGAAGCGCACCGGCTGGTCGAGGCGCGCACGGCGTGCCTCGTGGAGCGGGATCAGTATTGCGGATGCGTCGCCATCCTCCGTCCCGCCGCCGTGATCGGTCATGCCTCGATCCTTCAAAAATGAATCTTTGCCAACCAAAGTTGGCGCTTTCGCCATCGAATTGCAAGTGCCGGCGAAGCGGTGCGGACCCGCGCCATTTCCGTCGCGTCCAGTCACGTTTGCAAACGACATGTTGGAATTGGTGATGCTCCGCCACATTCTCGCCATTTTTTATCCGCGCTCATGCCCCAATGTCCGACGAATTTACCGGCGTTGCCTGAGACGGTTCGGTCCGGCACCGGCTCGTAAACCCCAAGCCCCCCGCCCACGGGTCTGCGTCGGATCGAACCAACCTCGGTTTTTCTTCGGAAAGACCGGGTGCGACGATCCCAAACCTAAATGACCGACGTCAGAAGCAAGCTGACGTCGGTTTTTTCATGCCTGGATCGCCGCGCAGGTGGATTTCCCGCCGCAGGGACGGTTTTCAGACCGATCCCGGTGCGACCGACAGAATCGATGCGCACCGAAATCTTGACACGCCGCCGTCGCTTGCAAACGCCATCGCCACTTAATAAGGTGTTAAGTGAAACGGGAGCGGCAATGCCACGCGTATCGGACTCCACGGCGAAAGAGGTGAATGGCACGGTCGCGGCCACCCCTGAGGCCGGCGGCGTCGGTCCCCGCATCAAGGCGCTGCGCATGGCAAGGCGCGTCTCGCTGCGCCGCTTGGCCGACATGACCGGCACGACGGCGAGCTTCATCAGCCAGCTCGAGCGCAATCTGTGCGGCGCCAACACAGGCACGCTGCTCAAGATCGCCGCCGCTCTCGATCTCGGCATCAACGACCTGTTCGAGGGCAGCAGCCGTCCGTTGCACAAGGTGCTGAGGCGCGAGGAACGGCCCGTCGTTCCCGTCGGCGTGCGAGGCCGCAAGATGCTTTTGTCGCGGCGGCCGATCCACCAGTTCGAGGTCTATGCGGGCCATTTCGAGGTCGGCGGCTCGACTGGCGATGACGCCTATGTGCATGGCGGCGAGCATGAGATGTTCATGGTGCTCAAGGGAACTGTCGAACTGACGCTTGCCGACGAGCGCCATCTGATGCGCGAAGGCGACAGCGTCGAGTATGCGACCTCGGTGCCGCACCGCACGGTCAATGTCGGCGACACGCCGGCGGAGGTGCTCTGGATCATCGCGCCGCCGACCGCCGGCGCGCTCGAACTCGATCAGTACAGGCCCGGAAACCGCTCGCATCCGGGTGAATGAGAACAAATGCGAGCTCTGGAATGGGAGAGTTGAACATGAAAGTGAAATTTGCACATGCGGCGTGCCTGGGCGTGCTTCTGGCGGCGACGGCCGCGCTCGCGCAATCGAAGCCGGTTGCCGGAGAGGTGGCCGAAGGCTCGCTGAAGGGCAAGACGCTGACCTTTGTGTCCTATGGCGGCATCTACCAGGACGGCCAGGCGGCGGCGCTCAAGGAGTTCGTCGACAAGTCGGGCGTCAAGCTGCTCAATGACGGCCCGACCGAGATCGCCAAGCTGCAGGCGCAGGTCGAGTCCGGCAATGTGACATGGGACGTTGTCGATACCGACGATCTGCCGCCCTATGTCTATTGCGGCAAACTGTTCCAGAAGCTGGACCTCACCAAACTCGACATCTCGAAAATTCCCGAGGGCCAGGTCGGCGAATGCTCGGTGCCGGCGATGAACTACGGCGTCGTGCTGATGTACAACACCGAAAAGTACAAGGATAATCCGCCCAAGAGCTGGGCCGACTTCTTCGACACGCAGAAATTCCCGGGCGTGCGCGGAATCGACGGCTCCGGCAGCCCAACCGGTGGCTTGCTGGAACAGGCATTCAAGGTTGCCGGCGGTGACCCGAAGGCGATGACGGTGGCCGATATCGACAAGGCCATCGATGTGGTTCGCAAGCTCGGCCCCGATACCATCTTCTGGAAGACGGGTGCAGAATCGCAGCAACTCGCCGAATCCGGCGAGGCCGACATGCTGATGATGTGGACAGGCCGCGCCATGACCGCGGTCAAGAACGGCGCCAAATACGCACCGGCCTGGCAGGACTGGCTGGTGGTGATGGATCAGATGACGATCCCTGTCGGCGCCAAGGACACGGAGGCATCCTACGCGCTGCTCAACGCCTATCTTGGCAAGCACGCGCAGGAGGTGTTGACGGAGCAAACGTCTTACACGCCGATCAACAGTGAAGCGCAGCCCAAGGTCGACGCTTCCGTCTCCGCTTTCCTGACCAACACGCCCGAACGCCAGAAGCAGGGCTATAAGCAGAACTTCAAGTTCTGGGTCCCGAATTTCGCGGTGGCGCAGGAGAAGTGGTCCGCGCTGATGTCCGGCAACTGACTAACTGAGGGAGGCCAAGGCCGTGAGCGTGTCCAAGCCAACCATTCCGGCCGCCGAAAGGCGCCGGGCATGGCGGCCGTTCGCGCTCGCGCTGCCGGCGCTGGTCCTGCTCTTCGCGGTGATTGGCTATCCGCTGCTCACCATCGTCGTGCGCAGCCTGTCGGAGCCGCAGTGGGGCCTTCAGAACTATATCTGGTTCTTCGGCGCGCCCATCAACCTGGCCGTGCTCCAGCGGACCTTCCTCATTTCAGCGTGGGTCACGCTGGTCTGCGTGGTTTGCGCCTATCCCTATGCCTATCTGATGACCGCGGTCCGACCACGCGTGCGCTTGGTGCTGCTGCTCTGTGTGCTGATCCCGTTTTGGGTGAGCGGCGTGGTACGCACTTTGTCCTGGGTGATACTGCTGCAGGATTCGGGGGTCATCAACTCGATCCTGCGGGCGCTCGGGTTCGGTGGCATCAGGCTGATCCGCACCCAGACGGGCGTGGTCATCGGCATGGCGCAGGTGCTTTTGCCTTTCATGATCCTGCCGCTCTATTCGGTCATGAAAGGCATCGATCTCAGGCTGGTGCAAGCCGCGCGGAGCCTCGGGGCAAGACCCTCGCGCGCGTTCCTCACCGTGTATCTGCCGCTGTCGCTGCCTGGCGTCTATGCCGGCGCGATCATCGTCTTCATCCTGGCGCTCGGCTTCTACATCACGCCAGCCCTGCTCGGCGGACCGCGCTCGACGATGCTGTCGACGCTGGTACAGACACAGGTGCTCAGCCTCCTGCAATGGGGCAGGGGCGGCGCCATGGGCGTGGTGCTGCTCGTCGCGACCTTCGTGCTGCTGGCCCTTGCCGCGCCCGTGATGCGGTCCAGCCATCGGCAAGCGGCGCGGCCCTGATGGAAATGAAGCCGCTCACCCGCGTCATGCTGGGCCTTGTCTGCCTGCTGGTAGCCATCTGGCTGGTGGCACCGACGCTTGTCGTGGTGCCGATGTCATTCAACGAGAACAAATCGCTGGCATTTCCACCGCAGGGCTTCTCCTGGCAATGGTACGAAAATTTCGTCACCAATCCGGATTGGTCGACCAGCTTCCTCAATTCGCTGAAAGTCGCATCGATCGTTGCGGTTCTGGCAACCGTGCTCGGCACCCTTGCCGCGTTCGGCCTCGACCGCATGCAGGCGCGGCCGGCAAACCTCCTGCGCATGCTGATGCTGACGCCGATGGTGGTGCCGGGCGTGGTCCTGGCCATCGGCATCTACGCCGTCTATCTCGACACGCGGCTTGTCGGCACGCTGCTCGGCTTCGTGCTGGCTCACACCATCCTTGCGCTGCCTTTCGTGCTGATCGCCGTTTCGGCCAATCTCGAAGTGTTCGACAAGCGGCTGGAGACAGCCGCGGCGAGCCTGGGCGCAGGTTCGCTCACCACGTTCCGCACGGTGACGCTGCCGCTGATTGCCCCCGGGATACTGTCCGGCCTGCTGTTCGCCTTCGCGACCTCCTTCGACGAGATCGTCGTGTCGCTGTTCATCACCAATCCCTATCTCAAGACGTTGCCGGTGCAGATCTTCGCTTCCATCACGCGCGACGCCGATCCGACGGTCGCGGCCGTCGGCACGATCCTCTTATGCGCAACGACACTGCTGATCGGCGGCGGCATGCTGCTTCTTGGCCGTGAGCGGAAGGGAGGCTTATGAATCAGAAAGCGGAAAATCGCGGTGCGGCGATCGACCTGGAGTCGGTAAGCAAGGCCTATGGTTCCTTCAAGGCGCTCGACGGCGTGTCGCTGCGAATCGAGCCGGGCGAATTCATGACGCTGCTCGGTCCGAGCGGCTCAGGCAAAACGACGACTCTGAACGTCATCGCCGGCTTTACCGACCTGACCAGCGGCAAGCTGCTGGTCAGGGAAAAGAGCGTGGTCGGCGTGCCGGCGCACAAGCGCAACATCGGCGTGGTCTTCCAGCATTATGCACTGTTCCCGCACATGACGGTCGGCCGCAACGTCGCCTATCCGCTGAAGCTGCGCGGCGTCACCGGAGCAGAACGCGAACGCCGCGTCCGCCACGCGCTCGACATGGTCAAGATGGCCGATTTCGGCCACCGCTTCCCAAGCGAGCTGTCGGGCGGCCAGCAGCAGCGCGTAGCGCTGGCCCGCGCCATCGTCTTCGATCCGCCGCTGCTGCTGATGGACGAGCCGCTCGGTGCGCTGGACAAGAAACTGCGCGAATGGCTGCAGCTCGAGATCAAGCGCATCCACCGCGAACTCGGAACCACCTTCGTCTATGTGACGCACGACCAGGAAGAGGCGCTGGTGCTCTCCGACCGCATCGCCGTGTTCAACCGCGGCGGCATCGAGCAGATTGGCACCGGCCGCGAACTCTACGACGAGCCGGCGACGCTTTTCGTCGGCAAATTCATCGGCGATTCCACCGTGCTGCGCGGCCCCGCCGCCACCTCGGGCAACGAGACGGCGATCGAGATATCAGGGCAGAGAGTGGCGACCGCCAAGCGTCTCGCCAATGGCGGCAAGCCGGTGATGTTGCTGCGTCCCGAAAAGCTGGCGCTTGTTCGTCGCGGCGGCGGCGGGGATGGCCGCAACCGGCTCGCCGGGCGTATCGGCGAGGCCATCTATCTCGGCTCCGGCTCCAAATACGAGGTGGAGCTCGCCGACGGCTCGAAAGCCATCGTGCGCTCGACGCTCGACGCGGACACTTTTGCCATTGGAGACGAGGTCGACGTGCTCTTCGCCAGCGGCGACGTGAAACTGCTCGCCGATGACGACAAGGCCGACCTGACCCTTACCTGAAACAAAGCGGCCTCGCCTTTCCATGGAAAACGACGGGCCGCTTCCTCTCTTGGTTTTGAACGCAGTTCCGGACGGGAAACCGCTCCACACTTTTCCTGAAATCGCACGGAGAACGGATCACAAGATGCAAGCCCAGCGCAATGGCGACGTGTCGTTCTGGTATGCCGACATAGGTGGCCCGCCGGCCAGCCGCCCACCTTTGCCCGGCGACATCGAGGCCGATGTCTGCATCGTCGGTGCCGGCTATACCGGACTGTGGACGGCCTATTATCTCAAGAAAGCGGAGCCCGCGCTGCGCATCGCCATCGTCGAAAAGGAGTTCGCCGGCTTCGGTGCCTCGGGCCGCAATGGCGGATGGCTGTCCGGCGGCTTCAGCTGGTCGCGCGAGAAATATGCAAAAACCTCGTCGCGCGGCGCTGTGATCGACATGCAGCGCGCCATGTCCGGCACGGTCGACGAGGTGATCGCGATCGCCGCTGCCGAAGGGATCGACGCCGATATCCGCCGCGTCGACAACATCACCGTCGCCACCAATGCCGCGCAGCTTGAGCGCGCCAAAGCCGAGTACGAAGAGGCCCGGCACTGGGAAATGCCGCCCGAGCGGCTGGCCTTCCTCGGTGCGCAGGAGGCGCGCGAGCGCATCGCCATCGACAATGTACTGGGCGCTTTCGTCGTGCGCGACGTCGCGCGCGTGCAGCCGGCCAAGCTCGTGCAGGGTCTGGCGGCGGCGGTCGTTCGACTCGGCGTTCCGATCTACGAGCGGACGCAGGTGCTGGCACTCGAGAAGGGCAAGGTCACCACCGATCGCGGCATCGTGCGCGCCGGAAAGATCGTGCGCGCCACCGAGGGCTTCACCGCCGGCATTGCAGGCTACGAGCGTCTCTGGCTGCCGCTGAACAGCGCCATCGTGGTGACCGAGAAGCTGCCGCAGAAGCTCTGGGACGAAATCGGCTGGAGCGGCTACGAGGTGCTGGGCGATGCGGCGCACACCTATTGCTATGCGCAGCGCACGCGGGAAGGCCGGATCGCCATGGGCGGCCGGGGCGTGCCCTACCGCTTCGGATCGCGCACCGATACGCGCGGCAAGACACAACAGGCGACCATCGACCAGCTGCACGAGATCCTGACCAGGCTGCTGCCGCAGACCAAAGGCGTGCGGCTCGACCATGCCTGGTGCGGCACGCTCGGCGTGCCGCGCGACTGGTGTACGACATGCGGCTTCGATCGAGAAAGCGGCATCGGCTGGGCCGGCGGCTATGTCGGGCTCGGCGTTTCCAGTTCGAACCTGTCCGGCCGCACCTTGCGCGATCTCTTACTCGGACACGACACGGAACTGACCCGGTTGCCTTGGGTCAACCGCAGGGTGAAGAAATGGGAGCCGGAACCGCTGCGCTGGCTCGGCGTGCATGCCATGTACCAGCTCTACCGCATCGCCGACCGGCGCGAGGCGAACGGCCTGGGGCGGACGTCGCGCCTCGCCGCTTTCGCGGATCGCCTGACCGGCCATTGAGGCAGGTCACTCAAACGTGATTCCGTTTGGTCGACAGGCATGAATGGAGACCGACAGCGCGTCACATCATTTCCGTTTTCGGCGGCGCGCTTCACAGCCTTCGATCGAACGGCGCCTCGGAACCGGGGCGGTGAATGAAGGCGGCGCCCAGGATGGGGCCCGGCAGGCCATCCTTGCCGACGGACTGCAAAAGCACGGCGCAGCCGCCCTTCTTGGAAATCTCACTCATCGGCAATTCGTAGCGCTGCGCCTTGCCGTGCCAGATGCCGGCGGTCTGGATGCCGGTCACGGCGTTCCAATAGGTCATCTTGCGGCCCGTGTTCTCGCCCTGGCCGATCGTGACCGTCTGCGGCGGCTCGAAATAGACGATGACGACATGGGCATCGCTGGGACCGGTCCCGCCATCGCCGGCATCGATCATGACACGGTCGCTGGTCCGACTGACTTTGATGGCGACCCGCATGTCTTCGCCGATCCTTGCCATGCGGGCGATCTGGCCATCGACCTCGCCGCGATTGGCGCCGTTGACATGAACCCGGCCGTTGATGACCGCCTGCGGCGTATAGACTGAGCGGTTGCCGAAGGCCCGCATATACTCATATTGCCGCTCGGTGTTCTCCTTGCTGCTCAGCGTGTCGCGCCAGCCGAGATAATCCCAGTAGCCGACGTGATAGGAGAGCGCGACGAGATCCTGCCTGGCGGCAAGTTCGGAGAAGAAGGCGTCGGCAGGCGGACAGGAACTGCAGCCTTGGCTGGTGAACAGCTCGACCACGCCCACGGGCCTGTCGCCCTGGGGCTTGTCGGCCGGGAGCCTGCCGGACTCGCCGGCGTGCCCGGCACCGGCAAACGCCGAGAAGGCCAGCGCGAACGCTGCCAGCCACAATGATCTACGCGAGGCCATGACCATCCAATTCCCGCCGGTGATGCCGGCTTTGTTTTGATTGGCTGAAATATGTGGCAGAACCGGAAGTCAACGGGAAGTCACGTTGCGGTGAAATTTTGCCATTGCAAGCCTGGGTAGGGCGGCAATAGGAGAAAGCCACTGCATTTCAACCTGCGGTTCGATTCGGGGACGGGATCATCATCATGTGGCAAAGTTTCCTGGCTCCAGTCGATCTCTATTGCGAGCGAACGGGTCCTGAACTTTGGGCAGAGCCGGCGAATGCTTTGACAAACCTGGCTTTTATTGCCGCGGGACTATGGGGCGTCCGCGAAGTGCGGCGATGCAGAACCGGCATTTTCGCCGAGGTCCTGGCCTGGTGGGTGGTGGCGATCGGCGTCGGCTCGACGATCTTTCACATCTTCGCCACCAAGGGAACGGTCTGGGCCGACGTGGTGCCGATCGCCGGCTTCACGCTGGCCTACACGCTGTTCAACCTGCGCCGCTTCCTGCGCCTGGAATGGGGCAAGGCAATTGCGGTCTTCGTCAGCTTCTATGTCGTTGCCGGGCTTATCACATTCGCGGTGCCGGACTGGCTGCGCCAGGCGTCGAACGGCACCACAGGCTACCTGCCGCCGTTCCTTGCGCTCGCCTTCTTCGGTCTATGGGTGGCGGCGAGCGGCAATCGCGCCGGCTGGTACAATCTGGCCGGATCGGCGATCTTCGTGCTGTCGGTCATCTGCCGCATGGTCGATCCGCTGGTCTGCACCAGCTTCCCGCTCGGCACGCACTTCCTCTGGCACCTGCTCAACGGGCTGATGCTGGGCTTGCTGCTGGCCGCCGCGGCGCGCTACGGCGCGCCACAGCGAGGCAGTAGGCAGTAGGTCCTATTCCCTACTGCCTAAGCCCTGCTCCCTTGCCGCTACGCGGCAAGATCGCGCAGTACGTATTGCAGGATGCCGCCGTTCTTGAAGTAGTCGAGTTCGTCAAGCGTATCGATGCGGCAGATGATCGGCACCTTCTTCACCGTGCCGTCGCCATAGGTGATCCTGGCTTCCATCTTCTGGCGCGGCCTGAGGGCGTCCAGGCCGTCGATCTCGACCAGCTCATCCCCTTTCAGGTTGAGCGAAGCCCATGAGGTGCCTTCCTCGAAGACGAAGGGGATCACTCCCATGCCGACCAGGTTGGAGCGGTGGATGCGCTCGAAGGACTGGGCGATGACCGCGCGGACACCAAGGAGATTCGTTCCCTTGGCCGCCCAGTCGCGCGACGACCCGTTGCCGTATTCGACGCCGGCGAAGATGACCAGCGGCACGCCTTCCTTCTTGTATTGCATCGCCGCGTCGTAGATCGATTCCTCTTCCTTCGAGGGATAGTGGATGGTGTAGCCGCCTTCCCTGCCGTTCTCACCCAGCATGTGGTTGCGGATGCGGATGTTGGCGAAGGTGCCGCGCATCATCACCTCATGGTTGCCGCGCCGCGTGCCGTACTGGTTGAAGTCGGCGACGCCGACGCCATGCTCGGTGAGGTATTTGCCGGCCGGCGAGGCGGCCTTGATCGAGCCCGCCGGCGAGATGTGGTCGGTGGTGATCTTGTCGCCGAACAGGCCCAGCACGCGGGCGCCCTTGATGTCGCCGATCTTGCCGAACCCCGTGGTCATGCCGGCGAAATAGGGCGGATTCTGCACATAGGTGGAATTGTCGTCCCAGGCATAGGTCTGGCCTTCCGGCGCCTTGACGTTCTGCCAGTTCTCATCGCCCTTGAAGACGTCGGCATACTTGCGGGCGAACAGCTCGCGCGTCACGTTCTTCTCGATGAATTCCTGGATTTCCGCCGAGCTCGGCCAGATATCCTTGAGGTAGACCGGCTTGCCGTTCCTGTCCTCGCCGAGCGGCTCGGTGGTCAGGTCTTTCGTCACCGTGCCGGCCAGCGCGTGCGCCACGACCAGCGGCGGCGAGGCGAGATAGTTCGCCTGCACGTCGGGCGAGACGCGGCCCTCGAAATTGCGGTTGCCGGAAAGCACCGCGGCGGCAATCAAACCCTTATCGTTGATTGTCTTGGAGATCGGCGCCGGCAGCGGACCGGAATTGCCGATGCAGGTGGTGCAGCCGAAGCCGACCAGGTTGAAGCCGATCTGGTCGAGCTCCTTCTGCAGGCCGGATTTCTCGAGATACTCGGCGACCACCTGGCTGCCCGGCGCCAGCGAGGTCTTCACCCAGGGTTTCTGCTTGAGGCCAAGGCGATTGGCGTTGCGGGCGAGCAGGCCGGCGCCGATCAGCACGCTCGGGTTCGAGGTGTTGGTGCAGGAGGTGATGGCGGCTATGACGACGTCGCCATGGCCGAGATCATGGCCGGTGCCTTCGACGGCGTAGCGCTTCGAGATTTCCGCCGCCTTCTTGTATTCGGTGTCCATAGCCTTGACGAAGCCGGCCGGGATGCCTTCCAGCGCCACGCGGCCCTCCGGGCGCTTGGGGCCGGCCATCGACGGCACGACGTCGCCGAGATCGAGCTCCAGCAAATCGGTGAAGACCGGGTCGGCGGAGCCTGCGTCACGCCACATGCCTTGCGCCTTGGAGTAGGCTTCGACCAGCGCGATGCGGCTTTCCTCGCGGCCCGACATTGTGAGGTAGCGGATGGTCTCCGAATCGACCGGGAAGAAGCCGCAGGTGGCGCCATATTCAGGCGCCATGTTGCCGATGGTGGCGCGGTCGGCCAGCGTCATATTGGAAAGGCCAGGGCCGAAGAATTCGACGAACTTGCCGACGACGCCCTTCTTGCGCAGCATCTGGGTGACGGTGAGCACGAGGTCGGTGGCGGTGACGCCCTCCTTCAACTTGCCGGTGAGGCGGAAGCCGATGACCTCGGGCAAGAGCATGGAGACGGGCTGGCCGAGCATCGCCGCCTCGGCTTCGATGCCGCCGACGCCCCAGCCGAGAACGCCCAGGCCGTTGATCATGGTGGTGTGCGAATCGGTGCCGACGCAGGTGTCGGGATAGGCGGTCGTTTCGCCGTCCTCGGTGTTGGTCCACACCACCTGGCCGAGATATTCAAGGTTGACCTGGTGGCAGATGCCGGTGCCGGGCGGCACGACGCGGAAATTGCGAAACGCCTGCTGGCCCCATTTCAGGAACTTGTAGCGTTCCTCGTTGCGCTCATATTCGAGCTCGACATTGCGGGCGAAAGCCATCGGCGAGCCGAATTCGTCGACAATGACGGAATGGTCGATGACGAGGTCGACCGGCACCAGCGGGTTGATCTTTTGCGGGTCGCCGCCGAGCGAGGCCATGGCGTCGCGCATCGCCGCCAGGTCGACTACCGCCGGAACGCCGGTGAAATCCTGCATCAGGACGCGGGCGGGGCGATAGGCGATCTCGACGCCGGCCGTCCCCTTGTCGGTCAGCCAGCCGGCGACGGCCTTGATCGAGTCCTTGGTGACGGAGCGGCCGTCCTCGTTGCGCAGAAGGTTCTCCAGCAGAACCTTCATCGAATAAGGCAATTGGGCGATGCCGGTGAGGCCGTTCTTCTCGGCCTCGACGAGGTCGAAATAGGCATATTCGGCGTCGCCCGCTTTCAGCGTGCGGCGGCAATTGAAACTGTCGAGGGATTTTGACACGTGCGATCCGTCCTTGTCTGTTCAGCCTGAAAGGGAACGGACGCCGATGGCATGCAATCACGCGCAAAGGTGCGGGTACGGCCATTTCCGCTGTCCGCTCCCAAGCAACCCGAGCCGTTCAAGGCGGCGCGTGCGCTGGTTCGGCGCTAGTTCTGTTCCCGCGCCGACCGCTGGCACGGATGCACCGCATATAGAGAATTTTCTGGAATAGTTCTAGACAGTTAAAAAGCAAATTTGTGCGATGCGGCAGGGGCCGAGGCGGATTGTTTCAGGGCGGGCGAGGGATGCGGCTTATCGCCGAAAATCTAGGCGGCGAACGCGGCGGCGAGACGGTGTTTTCGGGCATTGGCTTTGACCTCGATCAAGGCCAGGCGCTTGTCGTCACCGGGCCGAACGGATCAGGCAAATCGACCTTGCTCAGGATCGTCGCCGGACTGCTGCCGAAGGCTGAAGGCAATTTGCTGATCGAGGGCGGCGGGGATGAATTTCCGTCGATCGCTTCGGCCTGCCACTATCTCGGCCATCAGAACGCGATGAAAACGGCACTCAGCGTGACGGAAAACCTGCGCTTCTGGCGCGACTTCAACGGCGGTGGATCCTTCGGCGTCGAGGAGGCGCTGGAGACGGTCGGACTGGGCGGCATCGGCCATCTGCCGTTCGGCTATCTCTCGACCGGGCAAAGACGACGCGCGGCGATTGCGAAACTGCTGGTCAGCCACCGGCCGATCTGGCTGCTCGACGAGCCGACGGCGGGTCTGGACAGGGATTCGGAGGCGCGATTCGCGGGATTGATGAGGGGGCATTGTTCCGAGGGCGGGATAATCGTCGCGGCAACGCATCTGCCGCTCGGGATCGAGGGAGCGACGGAATTGAGGATGGGGGAGTAAATGCCGCGCTTGAATACCCCCCTCTGTCCTGCCGGCCATCTCCCCCGCAAGGGGGGAGATTGGCAGCTTCGGCGCCTCGCCCGCCTTCCAACGTTGAAAATTGGCGAAGGCCGGGGTGACATCCGATCTCCCCCCTTGCGGGGGATATGGCCGGCAGGCCAGAGGGGGGTGCTCAAGCGCGAGCATCTCAAATCATGCTAGCGCTCTTCCTGCGCGACATCCGCCTTTCGATCCGGGCCGGCGGCGGGGCGCTGACGGGCGTGATCTTCTTCCTCGCCGTGATCGCCACCATTCCCTTCGGCGTCGGGCCGGACCTGAAACTGCTTGCCCGCATCGGCCCGGCGATCCTGTGGATCGGTGCGCTGCTCTCTTGTCTGCTCGGCCTCGACCGGCTGTTCCAGGCCGACCGTGAGGACGGCTCGCTCGATCTCCTGGTGCTTGGCAGCAACGACCGCCACATGCTGGCGCTGACCGTGCTCACCAAATGCCTGGCGCATTGGGCGGGCAGCGTGCTGCCGCTGGTGGTCGCCGCGCCGCTGCTCGGCCTGTTCATGAACATGGAGCCGGTCGCCATCGGCGCCACGGCGCTTACGCTGCTGGTCGGCACGCCGGCGATCACTTTCATCGGCGCCGTCGGTGCGGCGGTGGCGGTGGCGCTGCCGCGCGGCGGGCTCCTGATCTCGGTATTGGTGCTGCCGCTGACCATCCCGGTGCTGATCTTCGGGGTCTCTGCGAGTTATGGTGCGACGGCCAGTCCCGATCCGTTCCTGCAACCTTTCCTCATTCTTGCCGCGCTGACGTTGTTTCTTGCCGTGGTTGGACCGCTGGCGGCGGCGCTGGCGCTGCGCCATGGCACGGATTGAGGCTCCTACGACCGGCAGAGGCTGCGGCGCGGCGGCCAATTGCGCGGTCACCGGCGTGGGGCTAAGGGGAAGGAATGATCGAGCGCGGCAGAAGGATCGAATTGGCGGGCGGCATGCCGACGAGGCAGCCGGCATGAGCCCGCATGCGCTCTACGTCACGGCCGCCTATGCCGTCACGGCGATTGCGCTGGCCGGGCTGATCGGCTGGATCCTGCTCGATCAACGGGCCCGCAAGCGCGAACTGGCCGAACTCGAGGCGGCGGGCGTGCGCCGACGCTCCGACAAGGGCGGGGAGCGCGCGTCATGAGCACGGATATGCCAACGCCGGCACCGGCCCGGCGCCGCCTGTTCGTGCTGTTGCCGCTGCTGGTCTTCCTCGGGCTGGCGGGGCTGTTCCTGGCGCAGCTCCTGTCGGGGCGCGACACTTCGGAGGTGCCGTCGGCGCTGATCGGCCTGCCGGCACCGCCGACCAACCTGCCGCCGCTGGACGGCACGAACCTGCCGGGGCTCGATTCGAAATCGTTCGCCGGCAAGGTGACGCTGGTCAACGTCTTCGCCTCATGGTGCGCGCCTTGCCGCGAAGAGCACCCGGTGCTTTTGGGGCTGGCGCAGGACAGGCGCTTCACCATGGCGGCTCTGAACTACAAGGACCGGCCGGAAAACGCCCGCCGGTTCCTCGGCGATCTCGGCAATCCGTTCCAGGCGATCGGCGTCGACGAGGCCGGCCGCACGGCGATCGACTGGGGCGTCTATGGCGTGCCGGAAACCTTCGTCATCGGCAAGGACGGCAAAATAGCCTACAAGCATGTCGGGCCGCTGACGGCCGAGGCGGCTCAGACGCTGCTGTTGCCGCAGATCGAGAAGGCGCTGGCCGCGCCGAACTGACGTGACCGGCCTTCTTACTTGCCTGCCTTGGCCCGCTCGATCGCGTCGACGATCATCTTCTTGGCGTATTTGGAATCGTGCCAGCCCTCGATCTTGACCCATTTGCCGGGCTCGAGATCCTTGTAGTGCTCGAAGAAGTGCTGCACCTGATCGCGGGTGATCTCGGGCAACTGCGTGTATTCAGTGACGTTCTCGTAACGCAGCGTCAGCTTCGGCGACGGCACGGCGATGACCTTCTCGTCCTGGCCCGCATTGTCTTCCATGATCAGCACGCCGATCGGCCGAACATTGATGACGCAGCCGGGCACCAGAGCGCGCGTGTTGCAGACCAGCACGTCGATCGGATCGCCGTCGCCAGACAGCGTGTGCGGAACGAAGCCGTAATTGCCGGGATAGCGCATCGAGGTGTGCAGGAAACGGTCGACGAACAGCGTACCGGCCTCCTTGTCCATCTCGTATTTGATCGGCTCGCCGCCGATCGGCACTTCGATGATGACGTTGACGTCCTCGGGCGGATTCTTTCCGGTGGCGATGGCTTCAATACGCATGACTTAATCCCTCTCTCGATTGGCAGACCGATAGCGGGCGGCGCAAAATGGTGCAATGCGGCGAATGGTGCTCAAGAACGCCCAGCAAGACGCAATGGCATTCAACGCGTTCAATCATTGGCAGAAGATGTTTCAGTGTTGTGATTGCGTAGGTTGCGCTTCGCGCCGCTTACGCGATCGTTCCTCGCCGGTCATTCCCAGACGAAAGCAACCTTCTTCAGCGCCTTCTGCTCGAATATCTCGACGCCTTCGGCGATATCGCGGCCGCCGGCGCCGGAATAGAAGGCGAGCGCGTTCTGATTGTCTTCCAGCGCCCACACCACCGTGCCCTTCAATCCGTGATCTGCAAGCCGCGCCCGTCCCGCCTTGAAAAGCCGGCTGCCGAGCCCGATGCCCTGATATTCCGGCCGCAGGTACAATTCATAGATCTCGCCCTGCTGCTTGAGTTCGCGGGCCCGGTTCTTGCCGATCGTGGCGTAGCCGGCAACCGTGCCGCCGATCTCGATCACCAGAACGGTGGCGGCGCGGCGGATGGCATTAGCCCACCAGTCGGCGCCGCGACGGTTGATCATCGATGTCAGGGTGCGGTGCGGGATGATGCCGCTGTAGGCGCCGCGCCAAGCCTGCAAATGCACGTCGGCGATCGCCGCGGCGTCGCGCGATTCGGCTTTGCGGATGTCGATGCTCAGCGTATTCATGATTTGTTAACCATAAACCCGCATCGCTCGAATGCAAGAGTCCGGGCAGTCCGGAGGCCGCTTTCTCACAGGCCGTCATCGCCTGCGCGATGCGCGTTCGAGGCTGTCGGTGGCGCTCAAATCTCGACCAGATGATCGTCGAGCTCGTTGGTGTCGCCCGACGTGACCGGGAAGTGCTCGGCGAGCACCGCTCCAACCGATTGGATCGCCTTGACGAAGCCGTCGGCAAGCCGGTCGTCGCCAGCATGTGCGGTAAGCTCGCGTACCACATCGTCCCAGACATGCTGGCCGACCTTGGCGTCAATGCCTGAATCGGCGACCACCTCGGCGTAGCGCTCGGTGACCGAGACGAAGACCAGCACGCCGGTGCGCGCGGTTGTGCGGTGGACGTTGCGAGCCAGGAACTGCTTCAGTGCGTTGTCATGTGCGGTCTGATAGCGCAGCCGTCTCGGCACCATATGGATGCGAAGCCCCGGAAAGGCCCATAACAGCAAAAGAAAGCAGGCCAGCGCCAGAAGCTGGGCAATGACGAAGTGCGGCAGGCGGATGGTGAGCCACCAGGCCTCCAGCCCATAGGCGACCGCGAGGCTGACCAGCAGCGTGGCGAGAGCAGCCACGAAGGCAGCCGGAAAGAAGTAGTTGCCGCTGCCATGCGCCACCACGCAGTAGATCTCGCCGTCGGTCCTTGATTCGGCGGCGCGGATCGCTCCGGCGATGCGCTCATGGTCCTGCGGACTGATCGGTCGTATCGCCATGGTCCCTCTCACCAGCTTCCCGAAGAGCCGCCGCCGCCGGAAGAGCCGCCACCACCGGAGAAACCACCGCCGCTACCGCCCGAGGACCAGCCGCCGCCGCCCGACCAGCCGCCGCCACCTGACGACCAGCCGCCACCTGACGATCGCCGGCTCGGCTCGAACGTCATGCCGAGCCAGCGGTAACGGCCGGGACCGATCTTCTGGCCGAAGATCGGCGGCAGCACCGAGGCCGCTATGCTGCCGAAGAAGATCAGCGCCCAGATACCGATGAAGATGGCGAAGAATAAATCGTCGGAATTGAACGGCGCCTGCTGGTTGCGCTTGCCGCGTGCTTCCAGCTCCTCGGGATTGCCGTTGAGCATCATGATCATGTCGTCGACGGCCTTGGTGATGCCGCCGGAGAAATCGCCGGCACGGAAGGCCGGCACCATGTCGTTTTCGATGATCAGCTTGGTGTGCAGGTCGGTCAGCGTGCCTTCCAGCCCGTAGCCGACCTCGATGCGCATCTTGCGGTCGTTCGGCGCGACCAGAAGCAGCACGCCGTTGTTCTCCTTCGCCTGGCCGAGTTTCCAGAACCGGTACAGCCGGTTGGCATAGGGCTCGATCTCCTCGCCGCCGAGACTGGGGACGGTGGCGACGACGATCTGATCGGAGCCTTTCGTCTCGAAATCGGCAAGCTTCCGCGTCAGTGCCGCCCTGGTCGCCGCATCGATGATGCCTGCATTGTCGACGACACGGCCGGTCAGCGCCGGGAGCTCGGCGGCGAGGGCCGCAAATGGCAGCACAAGAACGAGGATCAAGACAGCGACGCGATACATGGCGCGTCGTCCCTCATTGGCGGGCAGGATCACCACGTCGGAATCCGGCAATCATCCGCCCTGTTTCGTGCCGAAATCGACCTTCGGCGTCTGCAACTTGTCCTCCTCGACCGTGAAATTGGCGAACGGCTCGTTGCTACGGAACCAGAACGTCGCCCACAGCACCGAGGGGAAGGTCCGCAGCGTCAGATTGTAGTCCCTGACCGCCTGGATGTAGTCACGCCGCGCCACCGCGATGCGGTTCTCGGTGCCTTCGAGCTGCGCCTGCAGCGCCAGGAAGTTCTGGTTGGCCTTCAGGTCCGGGTATGCCTCCGACACAGCGAGCAGCCGCGACAGCGCGCTGGTCAGCCCTGCCTGGGCGTCCTGAAACCTCTTGAGGGCTTCGGGATCCTTCAACGTCTCTGGCGTTACCGTGACCTGCGTCGCCTTGGCGCGCGCCTCGACCACGGCGTCGAGCGTGTCCTTTTCGTGCGAGGCGTAGCCCTTGACCGTCTCGACCAGGTTGGGGATGAGGTCGGCGCGGCGTTGATACTGGTTCAGCACCTCGCTCCACGCGGCCTTGGCGTTTTCCTCCGCCGTCGGGATGGTGTTGTAGCCGCAGCCGGCAAGCAGCGGCAGCATGACGGCCATCACCAGCAAGGCGGGCAGCGTGCGGAATGTCGGGAAAGCAAGGCGCTGGGCAAACATGATCGGTCCCCTCGGTAGAAGTTGCATGCGAAGCATTACCACAATCGGCGCGCAAGAAAACGACCTCGGCGCAGACGGTTGTCGATGGCATCACGGTCGGTCGCAAGACGCTGTAATTGACGGGGCGAACGCGCTAAGGTCGCCACGAAACAGGACAGCATCATGGCGCAGCGCCAGGACAGCGACACCGAATCGCGCCGCATCCTCGAGCGCGTCGCGCGCGAGACCGATCCGGCCGCCACTTCGCTCGCGGCGCAGACCGCGAAGGCCGTGCGCGACCACGTCGCGGCGGCCGATGCCGACCGCGCCGATCCGATCGAAGTATGGGGCACGCGCATTGGCCGGATACTTGGCCTGCTCCTGGCGCTGGGCCTGATGGTCTGGCTCGTGCTTTTCCTCGCCAGGGGCAGTTAGGAATCCAATGAGCACCGAGCAAGCCGACGCGCCGCGCGCGGTCATCGTCATTTCCAGCCATGTCGCACGCGGCTCGGTCGGCAATCGCGCCGCCGTCTTTGCGCTGGAATCGCTGGGTTTCCCGGTATGGGCGGTGCCGACAATCATCCTGCCCTGGCATCCCGGCCATGGGCGCGCGACCCGCATCGTGCCGCCGCTCGATCAGTTCATGGCATTGATGGCCGATCTGGAGCGCGCGCCGTGGCTGGGCGAGGTCGGGGCGGTGCTGTCGGGCTATCTCGGCGAGGCCGGCCAGGCCGAAGCCGTCGCCTCGCTGGTTGCCGCGGTCAAGGCTAGGACGCCCGACGCCGTCTATATCTGCGATCCGGTGATGGGCGATTCGGGCGGGCTTTATGTACCGGAACCGACGGCGATCGCCATGCGCGACCGGCTGATGCCGATCGCCGACATCGCTACCCCTAACCGCTATGAGCTGGAGTGGATGGCCGGCGTGCCGTTGCCCGACCTGAAGTCGGTGATGGCGGCCGCGCTCCATGCCGGGCCGTCGACCATGCTAGTCACCTCGGCGCCGTCGATGATTTCAGGCGGCACCGGCAATCTTCTGCTCGACGGCAGCCAGGCGCTGCTCGCCGAGCACCGCGTTATCGAAAAGCCGCCGAACGGTTTGGGCGACCTGACGGCGGCGGTGTACCTGGCGCGCATCCTCTCCGGCCAGCCGGCGATCAAGGCGCTGCAATCGACGACCGCGGCGGTCTACGAAATCCTGGCGCGCACGGCCAAACGCGGCGGCGACGAATTGCAGCTCGAAACCGATGTACAGAGCCTGTCGCACCCGATGGCGATGGTGCAGCTTCGCCATCTCACGCATCCGGGGCGGGACCGCCGCGCGTGACATCGGCACGGGTGCTGGTCGGCGCGGACGGCTGCAAGGCCGGCTGGGTCGCCGTTCGGAGCGCTCCGAACGCGGCGCCTTCGGTCGAGGTCTTCGCCAGCTTCGCCGCACTGCTGGCGGCGGTTCCCGACGACGCGATCATCGCCGTCGACATGCCGATCGGCCTGCCTGAATTTTCGAGCAAGGGCGGACGCGGGCCGGAGGCGCAGGTCAGGCGGCTGCTCGGGCCACGCCAATCCAGCGTCTTCTCGATCCCGTCTCGTGCGGCACTCTACGCCGATACCGCCGAGTTCACTTCGATCGAAGCCTGGTACGCCGCGCACCGCCGGGCGAGCGACGTGGCCAGGACGACATCCGATCCGCCGCGCGGCGTTTCGATCCAGGCATTCGGCATCTTTGGCAAAATACGCGAGATCGATACGTTGCTGATCGCGCGGCCCGAACTGCGTGGCCGCGTCTTCGAATCGCATCCGGAAGTGGCTTTCTGTCGGCTCAACGGCGGGCAGGCCATGCTGCTGCCGAAGAAGGTCAAGGGCAGCATCAATCCGGCCGGCATGGCGGAACGCAAGGCGCTGCTTAGCCGGCACGGCTATGCCATAGACTTCCTCGATCAGGCGCCGCCGCGCGGTGCGGCCGCCGATGATTTCCTCGATGCGGCGGCGATGATGCTGATCGCCGGCCGCATAGCGAACGGCGCGGCAAGGCCTTTTCCCGACCCGCCACTCACCGACGGCTTTGGAATACCGGTCGCCGTCTGGGCGTGACAACATTGGCCAGCGTCGCGCCTGACGCATGGCATTTCTCGCCAACCCTACAATTCTGCATTGCTCGCGACGGGCTTTTACCGCTAGAGCGTTTCTCGACCGCAACGCGCTGCCGCCCTCCAACCGGAAAGCCGCCCATGCCTCACCTTCCCGATCACCTTCTCACCGGCTACCGCAATTTCATGAACGGCCGCTATCTCACCGAGAGCGGCCGCTATCGCGAGCTCGCCCGGGAGGGGCAAGCGCCGGAAACCATGATCGTCGCGTGCTGCGATTCCCGCTCTGCACCCGAGGCTATCTTCGACGCAGGGCCCGGCGAACTCTTCGTGCTGCGCAATGTCGGCAATCTTGTGCCGCCTTACGAGCCGGACGGCGAGTTCCACTCGACCTCGGCCGCGCTCGAATTCGCGGTGCAGAGCCTCAAGGTCAAGAACATCGTCGTCATGGGCCATGGCCGCTGCGGCGGCATCCGTGCCGCGCTCGACGCCAATTCCGCGCCGCTGTCGCCGGGCGACTTCATCGGCAAATGGATGAGCCTGATCGCGCCGGCCGCCGAGACCGTGTCGGCCAGCACCTTCATGACGGCGACAGAGCGCCAGACGGCGCTGGAGCGCATCTCGATCCGCTATTCCCTAGCCAATCTCAGGACCTTTCCCTGCGTCTCGATCCTTGAGGGCAAGGGGCGGCTGTCGCTGCACGGTGCCTGGTTCGACATTTCGACCGGCGAGCTCTGGGTGATGAACAAGGAGACCGGCGATTTCGAGCGCCCGGTGCTGGAATGACCGAAACGGCACGCCAAGCGATGAGCATCCGGCCGGTCATGTTCACCGCCGCCGCACTGCTGATGGCGATCATGGCCGCCCGCGCCGATGACGGCGCCATCATCAGCCGCTGGTATTCGGCCCTGCTGGTCGCCGACCGCACCGAACTTTCCGACCTGCTCGCCGACAATGTGCGCATCGAACTCGACGACCTCGGCATCGTGCAGGGAAAGCAGGAGTTCATCGCCTCGCTCGACGAATGGAAAGGTGCGGTTGCGGGTGCCGCGATCCGACACCGGATCGAGAAGAACGAAGGCGGCGTCACCACGGTGATCGCCTGCTACGACTTCCCCGACAATGACATGCTGATGCATGAGACCTTCGCCATAGCGGGCGATCGCATCACGGCCAGCACGCAGAAGGCGCTTGCGGAAAGCTGCGAAGCCTACTGACCGGCCACGCTGTTGCGCGCGCCGGACGAGCGCCCTACATCGGTGATTTCAGCCCTTCCCGACCTGCCAGCCCGAAAGACAATCCATGCTCGCCACGAAAGCCGTCGACCTCGCCGCTCATCCGCTGACCACGTGGCAAGGGCCGCTCGGCCTGCCCGATTTCGCCCGATTTGGCGACGACGAGTTCGCACCCGTCTTCGACGCGGCGCTGAAGGCGCATGAGGCCGAGATCGAGGCCATCGCCGCGAACGAGAATGCGCCGACCATCGAGAACACGCTTCAAGCCCTGGAGCTCGCCGGCGAGGCGCTCGACCATGTCTCGTCGATCTTCTGGTGCCGCGCCGGGGCCCACACCAACGAGGATATCCAGGCGCTGGAGCGCGACATCTCGCCAAGGATGTCGAGGCATTTCTCGGCGATCTCGATGAATGAAAGGCTCTTTGCCCGCATCGACGATCTTTACCAGCGCCGCGAGACGCTCAAGCTCGATGCCGAGACGCTGCGGGTGCTGGAAAAGACCTGGAAGGGTTTTGTCCGCTCGGGCGCGAAACTCGATGCCGAGGGCAAGAAGCGACTGGCAGGGATCAACGAGGAACTGTCGTCGCTCGGCACCAGCTTCGGCCAGAACGTGCTTGCCGACGAACGCGACTGGGCGCTGTTCCTGGATGAGGCCGACCTGGCCGGCCTGCCGGATTTCGTGAAGAGCTCGATGGCCGAAGCCGCCGAGATGCGCGGCCAGAAAGGCCGCTACGCCGTCACCTTGTCGCGCTCGGTCTACGAGCCGTTCTCGACCTTCTCGGAGCGCCGCGACTTGCGAGAGATCGCCTTCCGCGCCTTCACCATGCGCGGCCAGAACGGCGGCGCGACCGACAACACGGCCGTGGTGCGCGACATGCTGAAGCTGCGCGCCGAGAAGGCGAAGCTGCTCGGCTACGGCTCCTTCGCGGCGCTGAAGCTCGATGACACCATGGCCAAGACGCCCAAGGCGGTGCACGACCTGCTCGATCCCGTCTGGGAAAAGGCGCTGGAAAAGGCCGCCGCCGACCAGAAGGAGCTGGAACGGCTGGCGGCGGAAGCCGGCAGCAACGAAAAATTCGCAGCCTGGGACTGGCGGTTCTACCAGGAGAAGCTGCGCGCGGAGAAATTCGCCTTCGACGAGACGGAATTGAAGCCCTATCTCCAGCTCGACCGGATCATCGACGCCTGCTTCGACGTCGCGACAAGACTGTTCGGCATCACCTTCGAAGAGAAAAAGGGCATTGCCGCCTGGCACCCGGACGCACGCGTGTTCGTGGTGAAGAATGCCGACGGCAGCGAGCGCGGCCTGTTCCTGGCCGATTATTTCGCCCGGCCGTCGAAACGCTCCGGGGCCTGGATGAGCGCGCTGAAGTCAGGCTATCGCCTGGGTCGCGGTGCAAGGCCGATCATCTACAACATCATGAATTTCGCCAAGCCGCCCGTGGGCGAGCCGGCGCTGCTGTCGGTGGACGAGGCGAAGACCTTGTTCCATGAATTCGGCCACGCCCTGCACGGCATGCTGACCGACGTCACCTGGCCTTCGGTGTCGGGCACGTCCGTCAGCCGCGATTTCGTCGAACTGCCCTCGCAGCTCTACGAGCATTGGCTGACCGTGCCGGCGGTGCTGGAAAAGCACGCTTTGCATGTCAAGACCGGCCTGCCGATGCCGAAGGCGCTGCTCGACAAGATGCTGGCTGCGCGGACTTTCGGCGCCGGTTTCGCCACGGTGGAATTCACGGCTTCCGCGCTGATCGACATGGCCTACCACGCACGGCCGGACGCCCCGCAGGAGCCGCTTCGTTTCGAAGCCGAAACGCTCAAAGAACTAGACATGCCCGACACCATCGCCATGCGCCACCGCACGCCGCATTTCGGCCATGTCTTTGCCGGCGAGGGCTATTCGGCCGGCTACTATTCCTACATGTGGTCGGAAGTACTCGACGCCGACGCCTTCGCAGCTTTCGAGGAGACGGGCGATCCCTTCAACCCCGCGCTGGCCGAGCGGCTGCGCAAGAACATCTATGCCGCTGGCGGCTCAAAGGATCCGGAAGAGCTCTACACCGCGTTTCGAGGCAAGATGCCGTCGCCGGAAGCCATGATGGTGAAGCGGGGATTGGTGTGATTAGCCGATCTCCCCCTTCGTCGGGGAGATTGGCTGCTTCCACGGATCCACTACCCTTGGCCAGATCGCCCGCTTCAGTTTCTTGTAATCCGTCACCGCCGGATTGCTGGGGTACGCGCTCGGCGCCGAGACGTAGATGATCTCGGCGGCGATCGGTTCGAAGCCGGCGTAGAAATGGTTGGTCGATTTGATCAGCAGCATGTCCTTGGCCAGCGGATCGACGCCGATGTTGGAAAAAATGTCCGGCTCGAAGGTCTGCGTGCGGTTGGTGTTGAGGATGATGTCGACCTCGGTGCCCTCGATGCGGATCAACGCGGCGGGCCCGAGCGTCACCCGGCTCGGCCCGAAGCTCTGCCAACCTTCGGCGAGAACTTTCAGCACGGTGACACGGGCGTCGATCGGCTCGCCGGCCTGGGGCCCGGACTTGCCGCCGAAACGCAGGTCGATGACGGCGCCCTCGCCCGCGGCCTGGCAGAAGGTCACGGCGATCGGATCCCAGATCGTCGCCACGCCGACCTTATCGATGCCGCGCGCCAAAAGCTCCCGCAGCACGATGGTGCCGTCGCCCGGAACGCCGCCGCCCGGATTATCCCAGATATCGGCGATGACCACCGGCCTGCCGCGCTTTTCCGCACATACGGCCTGTGCCCGCTCTATGCCGTCCTTGGCGCTCAGCATCGTCATCGCCGTTTTTTCGCGCATCGCGTAGAGCTCGCGTCCGAGCGTTTCGGCCAGCGCGTCGCCCTTGGCCTTGTCATTGTCGGTGACGACGAGGATACGCGTGCCCATTTCGGGCACATCCGCCGCCATGAAACCATGGATGACCGAGACCGACAGCACGCCGTCCTTGCCGTGCAGCGCCTTGATACGGTCGACGAAGGAGCGCATCGGCTCGCGGCTGGTCGGCAGCACCTGGATCATGCGGCAGTCGAAGGTCGAGATGACGGGCTTGATCTCGCCACGCGCCGCGGCGAGGCCGAGCTCGACGACGTGCTCGCCGCGCTCGTAGAAATCGGTGTGCGGGAATTCGAGGAAATAGGCCATGACGTTACAGGCCGCCACGCGCTTCGGCGTCAGATGGCTATGCGGATCGAACTCGCAAGCGATCACCACGCCAGGCCCGACGATCTCGCGCACCCGTTCGAGCAGGTCGCCCTCGCAATCGTCATAGCCTTGCGCCACCATGGCGCCATGCAGGCCGAGAATTACGGCCTCGACCGGCAGCGCCGCCCTGAGCTGGCCCAGAATCTCGTCGCGCAGCGCCTCGTAGGTCTGCCGCTGCACAAGGCCGCCGGGTTCGGCCCAGGTGGCGGTACCCTCGACGACGTCGAGCCCCTCGCCGGCCGCGCGCCGGCGCAGGGCGACGATCGGCGAGGAGCACAGCGTCGGCGTCTCCGGATGCTTGCCCGGCCCGGCATAGAAGGCCATCTCGAACGATGCCCTGTCGGTCGGTACCGGCGAGAAGGTGTTGGTTTCCGTCGCCAGCGAGGCGGTGAAGATGCGCATGAAAGCTCCGTGGACAGGTTACTCTTCGCTCTCGCAATTCCGGACGGAAAAAACCGCCATACACTTTCATGAATTGCTATTTGACGGCCCCGAGCGCCAGCCCTCGCACGAGGTAGCGCTGCAGCCAGATGAACAGGATCGCCACCGGCAGCGTCGCCAGCAGCGTGGCGGCCATGACGTGATGCCATTCGATCGTGTAGCGCCCGGCGACCAGCGAGAACACCTGGATCGGCAGCGTGTAGCTCTCCTGGCTGCGCAGCATGGTGAGCGCCACGACGAATTCGTTCCAGGCGTTGATGAAGGTGAAGATGGCGGTGACGGCAATGGCGGGCAGGCAGAGCGGCAGGAACACTTTGCGCAGCGTCAGCCAGCGGCCGGCGCCTTCCATCCAGGCCGCCTCCTCGAGATCGCGCGGGATGGTGTCGAAATAGCTCTGCAGCATCCACACCGTGAAGGCGACGTTGAAGGCCATGTAGATGAAGCCCAGCGCCGTGGTGCTTTCCACCAGCCCCCAGGCGGCCATCAACCGGAACAGGCCCAGCACCAGCACGATCGGCGAGATCATCTGCGAGATCAGCAGGAACTGGCGGAAGGCGCCATAGCCGGCAAAACGAAAGCGCGACATGGCATAGGCCGCCGGCACGGAGATCAGGATGGCGCCGACGGTGGCGATCACCGAGACATAGAGCGAATTGGTGAGCGCCCGGCCGAAGCCGGTCGCCACCCACATGTCGGCGAAATTCGACCAACGGAACTCGCTCGGCCACCAGGTCGGCGACAGCACCTCCTGCCGCGGCTTGACCGACGTCAGGAACATCACCGCGAAGGGGAAGACCGTCACCATGATCAGCGGCGAAAGCAGCAGCCAGGCGATGATGGTGCGCTTCAGCTTGCCCGTCATGAGCCTGTTTGTCATGCGCGTTGCTCCCGCATAGCCAGCCGCACATAGATCATGGTGAAGACCAGCAATATGGCGAACATCACCAGCGACACGGCGGAAGCCTCGCCCAGTTTGCCGATGCGGAAGGCGAGCTTGTAGAGGTGAGTGACCAGGATGTCGGTCGAATTGGCCGGCCCGCCCTGCGTCATCACCCAGATGATCGGGAAGGAGTTGAAGACGTAGATGGTGTTGAGCACGATGGCGATGTTGATGAACGGCTTCAGGAGCGGAAAGGTGATCTCGCGGAACTGCTGCGCCGGCGTGGCGCCCTCCAGTGCCGCCGCCTCATAGAGGTCGTCCGGGATCGAGGACAGGCCGCCGAGGAAGATGGTGGTGGTGAACGGCACCGTCACCAGGATGCCGATCAGCACCTGCATGGGAAAAGCGGTCTCGGCGCTCGCCAGCCACTGGATGTTCTGGCTGATCAGGCCGAGACCGATCAGCGCCGAATTCAGCATGCCGCTTTCGCCGCTGAGCGCCCAGCGCCAGACCACCGCCGTCATGGTCAGCGACACCGCCCAGGGCAGCATGATGATGACGCGAGCAAGGCCGCGGCCATAAAAATCGGTGTTGAGGATGATCGCCACCGGGACCGATAAAAGCAACGCGCCGCCGACCACCAGCACGGTCCACAACCCCGTGCGCCAGAGTGCGGCGATGAAATCGGGATCGTCCAGCAGTGTCGAGAAATTGGCCAATCCGGCGAACTCGCGCAGCTGGCCGAAGCGGTTGACCTCGTGGGTCGATATCTGGATCAGGTCCCAGACCGGCCAGAAGATGACGATCGCCGCCAGGAACAGGCTGGGAAAGGTCAGGAGGTAGGGCAAGAAACGATTTTGCATCGGCTGGCTTGGGACCATGTTGCAGTGGACTTGAGTGGCCTCGAATTCCTTACACGCGTTGGCGCTGCCCTTCACCTGCCTGCCCGTCTTCCACGGCAGTTGCGGAAGGGGGCCCTTCCTCTCCCCCGTCGATCGGGGAGAGGTGTCGAGCGAAGCTCGACGGAGTGGGGGTCGACCCCAGCGCAAAGGCGAGGCGATGCTTGCGCCTAGTGCCCTTCCTATGTCCGTTCGCGGCAGTTGCCAGGTGGTTCCCCCACTCCGTCTCGGCTTCGCCGAGCCACCTCTCCCCCTCCGGAGGGAGAGGAAAGGAGCCTGGCTGGGCGGCGCTGACATCGACGAACTGTTTTTCTGCTAAAGTCTGGAAAAGTGTGGCGCGCCCCGCCTGAGTGGGCGCGCCACGGGCGCAGGGAGATACGCCCTATTTCTTCAGCACCGCGTTCGCCTTCGCGGCCGCATCCTTCAAACCTGCCTCCGGGTCGCCGCCGAGATAGATCTTTTGCATGGCGTCCGAGGTGATCTGGGCGATCTCTTCCCAGCCCGGGATGACCGGCGCGAAGCGGGCGTCCGGCAGAAGCGCCGTGAAGGCGGCGAGGTCGGCATTGTTGACGTAATAGTCCATCTTGGCCTCTTCCTTGTTCACCGGCAGGAAGCCTTCGCCTTGCGTGAACTTGGCGCGCTGTTCCGTGGTGAACAGGAAGTCGAGCAGCTTCCAGGCCTCGTCCTTGTTCTTGGAGTTCTTGAACATGATGATGGAATCGGTGACGCCATAGGTGCCACGCGCGCCCGTCGGGCCGGCCGGTATAGCCGCCACGCCATATTTTAGGCTCGGCGCCTCTTCTTTGATCTGGTTGGACAGGAAGGGCGCGGTGATCATCATGCCGACCTTGCCCTGCTTGAACAAGTTCTGCACGTCCTCACGGTTGTTGGAGGTGACGCCAGGCTCCGTCAGGCCCTCGTCGATCATCGACTTGTAGAGCTTGGCGGCTTCGAGCGCGCCGGGCGTGCTCAAGCCCGATGTGCCGTCCTTGTTGAGGATCTCGGTGCCGTATGACCACATCGCATAATAATAATAGACGTCGGTCTCGATCTCCTTGCCCTGCAGGCCGAAGCCGAATGTGCCGGACCCCAGCGCCTTGATCTTGCGGGCGTCCTCCTGCAGCTCGGTCCAATTGGCCGGCGGCTTGGCGATGCCGGCCTTCTCGAACAACTCCTTGTTGTAATACATGGCGCGCGCCGAAGCGGCGATCGGCAGGCCGTAGGTCTTGCCGTCCATGATCGAGGGCGACAGGAACGTGTCGATGAAACGGCCCTTGAAATCTGGCGTGATGTAGCTGTCGAGCGGCTCGGCGACGTCCTGCTGCACGAAGTCGATCAGCCAGCGCGTGCCGATGATCGAGAGATCCGCATTGGTGCCGGCGGTGATGTCGGTGGTCAGCTTCTGCAAGAGCACATCCCATGGCACCACTTCGAACTTGACCGTGATGCCGGGGTTCTTTGCCTCGAACTCCTTCTTGACCTCCTCGAAGTAGGGGCCGGTCTTGGCGCTGTATTCGGCGACGGTTACGCGCACCTCGCCGGCTTGCGCCTGCGCCGCGAAGGCCAGCATGCTCATTCCGGCCATCAAGCCGACAGTCCATTTCGCAATGCTCATCCGATCTCTCCCATTTTGTTCCGCGCTTTTGCGCTCCTCACGCCGATGTGGCGCAGGATTATGTGACTTTCCTACATTATCGAGGAATTGCCCGCACGCAAGCAGATTATCGTGTTGCTTAATTACATTCCATTCACTAGCCTGCCGACATCTGCCTAGAGCAGTTCACCGTTTCACGGAAACGGAGAACCACTCTAACTCTTTGTTTTGACGCAATTCCGGACGGAAAACCGTATACACTTTTCCTGGAATTGCTCTAACTGCCGGAGGAGCAAGCGCCGTGGTTTCGAAAGCCGAATTCGAAGGCCGCACTGTCGTTGTCACGGGCGCCGGCGGCGGCCTTGGCACAGCGATCGTCGCGTTGCTGGCCGGGAGAGGCGCGCGGGTGGTCGGCTGCGATCAATCGGAGGAGGCTTTGGCAAGCCCGCACCTCGCCTCGCGCCATGTCTTCAACCTTCTCGACCGGGTGTCGGTCGAGGCAGCCGTCGCGGCCGTGCTCGACAAAGACGGCGTGCCCGACATCCTGATCAACAATGCCGGCTGGACGCGCGCGGAGACGCTCGGCGCATTGAGGGCCGACAGCATAGAGCAGGAACTCGATCTCAACCTGACCGGCGTGATGACGTTCGCCGATCCGCTGGTCAAGGCGATGGCGGCGCGCGGTTCGGGCAGCGTCGTCTTCATTTCCTCCGTCAACGCCATCGCCCATTTCGGCAACCCGGCCTATGCCGCCGCCAAGGCCGGCATCAACGCCTATGCCAAGGCGATCGCCGTCGAGCTCGGCCGCAGCGGCGTTCGCGCCAATGTCGTCTGTCCGGGATCGATCCGTACCGCCGCCTGGGATCATCGCCTGGCCAAGAACCCCGACATTCTCGGCAAGCTCCAGCGGCTCTATCCGCTCGGCCGCATCGTCAATGCCTCGGAGGTGGCGGAAGCCGTGGCGTTCCTTGCCTCCGACCGGGCGTCCGGCGTAACGGGCGTGGTGATGCCGGTGGATGCCGGCCTGACCGCCGGCTGCCTGCCGTTCATAGACGACATAGTGGGAGCGTGACCATGACCGACGTCCAGTTCCGCGGCCTTTCGAAATCCTTCGGCCAGCACAGCATCCTCGAGAACATCAACCTCGACATCGAGAGTGGCGAATTCGTCGTGCTGGTCGGCCCGTCCGGCTGCGGCAAGTCGACCCTGCTGCGCATGCTGGCCGGACTGGAAACGATAAGCTCCGGCGATCTGGTCATTGGCGGCGTGCGCGCCAACGACCTGCCGCCGCAGCAGCGCAACATCGCCATGGTCTTCCAGTCCTACGCGCTGTTTCCGCATCTCAAGGCCTCCGACAATATCGGCTTCGGACCGAAAATCCGCGGCGAGAGCCGCGCCGTGGTCGAGGACAAGATCAAGAAGGCATCCGGCATCCTCAACCTGTTCTCCTATCTCGACCGCTTCCCCCGGCAATTGTCGGGGGGCCAGCGCCAGCGCGTCGCCATGGGCCGCGCCATCGTGCGCGAACCCTCGGTCTTCCTGTTCGACGAACCGCTGTCCAACCTCGACGCGCAATTGCGGGTGCAGATGCGCACCGAGATCAAGGCGCTGCACCAGAGACTGAAATCGACGGTCGTCTACGTCACCCACGATCAGATCGAGGCCATGACCATGGCCGACCGCATCGTGGTGATGGATCGCGGCCGGATCCAGCAGGTCGGGCCGCCGCTGGAGCTCTATGACCGGCCGGCCAACAAGTTCGTCGCCGGCTTTCTCGGCTCGCCGTCGATGAGTTTCGTTTCGGGGTCCCTCAAGACGACGGCCACGAACAGCTGGTTCGAATCGACCGGCGGCGGAAGGCTCGCGCTTGCCGGCAAAGAGGTGCCGACCGGCGGTGCGGTGGAGGCCGGCATCCGGCCCGAGCATTTTGTCATCGGCGAAGCTGCCGGCGCGATGACCATCAAGGTGGACGTCGTCGAGCCGACGGGCTCGGAAACCCATGTCTACGGCGCTATTGGCGGCGATACGGTGCGCGTCGTCTTCCGCAACCGGGTGCCGGTGAAGCCAGGCGACCGCCTGCCGGTCTCGGTCGAGCCGCGCAACATCCATCTTTTCGACAAGGCGACGGGCCTGCCTCTATGAAAGCACAAGCGTGAAGACACCGGCCGACATCATCACCCGGCTGCAGCTGATGTCGCAGGACGGCACCAAGTCGGATCGCCGGCTGGCGGGCCTGGTCCTGTCCGATCTCGATTTCGCCTCCAAGGCGGCGATCTCGGAGATCGCCGCGCGCGTCGGCGTCAGTGAGCCGACGGTGACCCGCTTCTGCCGCAATCTCGGCTGCGAAGGCCTGCGCGACTTCAAGTTCTATCTGGCGCAGGCGATCGCTATCGGTGGACAGTATCTGTCGCCCGAGCCGCTGAGCCGCGACGCCCGTGAGCAGCGCATCGCGTCGGCCATCACCGAGGCGGCGATATCGGCCATCCAGCGCGCCAGCGAAAATCTCGACATGACGACGCTGGTCGACGTCGCCGCGCGCATTGCCGCGTCAGGCAACGTGCTGTGCGTCGGCTCCGGCGGCATTTCCTCGATGATGGCGACCGAAATGCAGAACCGGCTGTTCAGGCTGGGCCTGCCGGTGCTGGCGCAGATCGACGGACAATTGCAGCGCATGTACGCCGCCGTGGCCACGCCAGAGACAACGCTGGTCGCGTTCTCGGTTTCCGGCTATGCGCGATCGGTCATCGAGGCGGTGCAGGTCGCGCAGCAATATGGCGCCACAACGGTTGCCGTCACCGCGCCGGACTCGGCATTGGCCAGGGCCGCCGACACCGTCATCCATCTGCAGCCGCTCGAGGACGGCAACATCTACAAGCCGACATCGTCGCGCTACGCGCTGCTGGCGATCGTCGACATGATCGTCACGTCGGTGGCCGAGACGCGCGGCCCGAAGGTGCTGGAAAATTTGCGCCGCATCAAGCAGAGCGTGAACACGCTGAAGGTCGACGATCCGCGTTTGCCGCTGGGCGACTGAACTTCAGGCCGAAGCACTGAGCGCCTCGATACGCTGCATCAGCACCTCGGGTTCACCCGTCACGCGCAGCGTCTTGAGCCGTGCCGTGCCGCCAGCGACAACCGAGACGGCCGAGGCCGGCACTCCAAGCGTCTTGGCGGCCAGCTTCTCCAACGCTTGATTGGCGGCGCCGTTTTCGGGCACGGCGCGGACCCGTGCCTTCACATGACTTCGCCCGTCAGCCGATGTCTCGATGGCTTCGAACCTGTCAATGGAAGACTTCGGCGTCAGCCGGACAAACAGCTCGATGCCGTTCTCGCGGATGCGGAACGGGGCACTCATGCGATCGCCGGGTTCACAGCACCAGCGGTGCCACGGTGGTGAGCAGGAACTGCCTGAGGAAGAACAGGATCAGCAGCAGGATGATCGGCGAGATGTCGATACCGCCAAGGTCCGGCATGAAACGGCGGATCGGCCGCAGCGCCGGCTCGGTCAGGCGGTAGAGCATGTTGCCGATGCTGCCGACAAACTGGTTGCGCGAGTTGACGACGTTGAAGGCGTAGAGCCAGGAAAAGATCGCCGAGATGATGATGACCCACCAATAGAGGTCGAGCGCCATGACGATTGTTTGAATGAGGGCGAGCATGCCGGTCTCCAATTGTTGCCGACATGTAGCCATTGCGCGCGAAACCGGCAAGGGCAGGCTTCGGCCGCCAGGATTCGGCAAAACGTCGCCTTGACAGAAAACTGCCGTGCCCGATAAATGCGCCATCCGCTGGACGGGGCTGTAGCTCAGCTGGGAGAGCGCGTCGTTCGCAATGACGAGGTCAGGGGTTCGATCCCCCTCAGCTCCACCAGCGGAATAATCGCTTTTCCGCTCTTCGCTGCATCTGCAATGTCCAAAGCGCATGGTTCGCTTCGGCGCGACGTGTCGCACCACCAGTGCCCGCCCGGCCCGCGGCGATTGCGTGGGCCTTGCAGGCCAAACGCTTGCCAATTGGACCTATGCGATGGCCGCCGTCCAATCGACGCTTTTTTGGGAAGGCGTTTCGGGAGGGCGAGCCGTCTAAATTCCTGACCAGAAGCGTGTTTGACCGCAGCTCCGAGGCTAATGCCGAAGGCTGAACACGAACGGCGCCGTGCGGCTGACGCGCGAACCGAGCTCCGGCGGCGGCGCCGGCACCGTGGCGCCCTGCAGCACGGCGAGCGCGGCCCGATCGAGGTCGGGATCGCCCGAGGAGCGGACGACGCGCGCCGACGTCACCCGGCCGGAGGCGTCCACCGTGAAGGCGACGTCGGCATTGCCTTGAGAGCGCCTGGATCTCGCAGCGCTCGGATAGCGCGTATGCCGCTTGATCCATGACAGCAGCCGCGATTCCCATTTGGCCGGGCTGACACCGGCTGCCCCGGCTGCCGATTTCGGCGCGGCTGTCCTGGCGGCGGGCTTTGCCTCCGCGCTCGCGGCGGTTACAGTCTTCGGCGGCGGCGCCTTATTCTTCTTCGGCTTGGGCTTCTCGACGGGCTTTTTCACCTTGGCCTGGACGGGTTTCTTTTCCTTGGGCGTCTCGACCGGCTGTGGCAGCGGCACGGCGACGTCGGGCGCGACCGTCTCGGCGATATCAGGGACGACCTCTTCGAGCGGTGGTTGGTCAACCGGCTCAGTCCGCATCGTCTCAGTCGGTTCGGTTGCGTCAGGCGGCGGCGCATCCGGCTCGGCAACGGGCTCCGTTTGCTCGGCCACTTTCTCGGGTTCGGCTTCAGGCGCTTTTTCGGTCTCCTCGACCGGCTCGGCCTGGTCGGGCACAGCGGCGTCCAGCGTCGCGGCCTGTTCGCGCACGGCCGGCGTCACCACCATCGGCGCCATCTCGATCGCCAGCGCCGGCGGCGGCCCGCCATCCGCCGGGTCGACCGGGCTGAAGCTCTGCACCGCATAGGCGACCGCAACATGCGCCCCAAGCACCAGCGCGGCCGCAACCGCCCACAGGCCGAGGTCGCGCCAGCCGAGGCGCGACAGCTCCACCGTGGGCGAGGCGGCCGCTTGCCGGGTCATGGACCAGCGGCTCCGCCTGGCGCCGCTGCCGGAACATCGCCGGCGGGCGCAGCCTCCAGGCCGACCAGGGCGATCTTCAGATAGCCGGCGCCGCGCAGCAGGTTCATCGCCTGCATCAGGTCGCCATAGGCAACCGTCTTGTCGGCGCGAAGGAAGATGCGCGCCTGCTTGTCGCCTTTGGTCCTGCCGTCCAGCGTGGCGGCGAAAACCTGGCGCGGCACGGTGTCGTTGCCGATCGCCAGCGAGAGATCATCCTTCAACGTCAGGAACAGCGGCGTCTCCGGCCGCGGCGCCGGCGTCGCGGTCGAGCCCGGCAGGTCGACATTGACATCCACCGTCGCCAAGGGCGCTGCGACCATGAAGATGATCAGCAGCACCAGGATGACGTCGATGAAGGGCGTGACATTGATCTCGTGGCTTTCCTCGAGGTCATCGTCCATGGTCTGACGGATGCGGCTGCCCATGGTCTTGCTCCGCTACTGCGCCGCCAGCGCCGTTGCCGGCGCCACCGTGCGGAAATCGAGGTCGCGGCTGACCAGCCGCTCGACGCCAGCCGAGGCGTCGGCGAGGATCTGCCGGTAGCCGGCTATCGAGCGCGCAAAGACGTTGTAGATGACGACGGCCGGTATCGCGGCGACGAGCCCCATGGCGGTGGCGAGAAGGGCTTCGGCAATGCCCGGCGCCACCACCGCCAGGTTGGTGGTCTGCGCCTGCGAAATGCCGATGAAGGCGTTCATGATGCCCCATACGGTGCCGAACAGACCGACGAAAGGCGCGGTCGAGCCGATCGTCGCCAGCAGGCCGGTGCCGCGCGACATGCGTCGCGCCGCCGCCGCCTCGATGCGTGTCAGGCGCGAGGCGACCCGTTCCTTCAGCCCGTCGCCGCCGGCATGGTCGAGCGCGCCGGCCGAAAGTGCCGCTTCTTCCTCCGCCGCCCGCACCAGCAGGGCGCCGGTGCCGCCGTTGCGGCCGAGCGCGCGGCTCGCCTGCTTCAGCGTCGCGGCATTGCCGATGGCCCGCGCGGCGCGACGGGCGCCAAGCTTGCCGGCAAGCACTTCCAGCGACTTGGCCAGCCATATCGTCCAGGTGACGAGCGAGGCGAAGGCCAGCCCGATCATCACCGCCTTGACGATGATGTCGGCAGCCATGAACATGCCCCATGGCGACAGATCGTGCGGCAAGGTGAACGCCGGCGTCGTCGAGGGCTCGGCCGCCGTACCGGCCCCGGCTTGCGGCTGTGCAGGCGCTGCGGCTCCCACGGGGGCGGCAGGCGTGGCCGGCGATGGTGCTGGCGCCGTAATGGTGGCGGGCGTGCCGTTTGCCGGCTGCTCCTGCGCCGGCGCGCTGGCGGCCGCCAGCATGGCGGATGCAAACAGCGCTGCGACCAAACCGGTTCTCGACATCGTCTTCTTCCTCGTTCTCACAGCCGCCAGCCTTCCCCGCCGCGGCCCTGAAGCGTCACTGGACATAGCCGACGGGCTGGCCTGTGACGGGGTGCGCGAACACGCCCATCTCCACTCCGAAAATGCCCTCAAGCACATCGCCTTGCATGATTTCGCCGGGCGTGCCGCGCGTCAGCAGCCTGCCGTCCTTCAGGGCGATCAGCTCGTCGCAGTAGCGCGCTGCCATGTTGGGATCGTGCAGCACCACGACGACGCAAAGGTCGCGCTTGCGGCTGAGGTCCCTGACCAGCCCAAGCACCTCGACCTGATGGGCGATATCGAGCGCCGAGATAGGCTCATCGAGCAGCATGACGCCGGCGTTCTGCGCCACCAGCATGGCGAGCCAGGCGCGCTGGCGCTCGCCGCCCGACAGCTCGTCGACCAGCCGGTCGGCAAAGCCGGCCATGTAGGTCAGGGCCAGCGCCTCCTCGACATGCCGCCTATCGTCCTGGCCGAAGCGGCCGAGCGCGCCATGCCAGGGATAACGTCCGAGCCCCGCCAGCTCGCGCACGGTCAAGCCGGTCGCCGCCGGCGTCGTCTGCGGCAGATAGGCAAGCGCCCGCGCCAGTTCGCGCGCACCCCACTGGGCCAAAGGCCGCCTGGCGAAGGTGATGGCGCCAGAGCTTGCCGGCTGCTGGCGCGCCAAAAGCTTGACCAGCGTCGACTTGCCGGACCCGTTGTGGCCGATCAGCCCGTAGACGCGCGCGCGCTGCAATTCGAACGAAACCGGGCCGAGCAGCGTCCGCTCGCCCACGGCAAAGCGCACCGCGTCGATGTGGAAAGCAGTCTGGGTGTCTGTTCCCGTCAAGGTCCATCTCCAGTACGGCTGCGGGCATGCCATCAATCCGGTTTTCGGCAACCGTGCCCGGTTGACTATGAAACATGACTTTACTAGTCAACAATGAAGTTGAGTTTTTGCGTCAACAAAATATCGTGACGCCTGATGCCGCTTCGAATTCCAGGCAACGAAGCGTTTCCGTGGAGCGATGAACCGCTCTAAGGTCTTCGCTGAAACAGGAAACCGCGCATGATCAAGGCGACACCCTTCGACTTCCCCTATGACGGCAGGCTGGTGGCCGAGAACACCGCGCTGGTGGTGATCGACCTGCAGCAGGATTTCCTGTCTACGACGGGTTACTTCGCCAGGAAGGGATATGATCCGTCGCCGTTGAGAGCGATCCTGCCCGCGGTGAGCCGGCTGATCGCCGCTGCCCGCGAGGCGGGCGTCAGCATCGTCCATACAAGGCAAGGCTACCGGGCCGACATGGCCGACATGACACCTTACGAGAAATGGCGCCGCAGGCGGGCCGGCCTCGACGGCGCCGAGATCCTGCTTCGTTCGGGTCCGGGTTTTCAGATCGCTCCGGAGATCGACGTCGCGCCGCAGGACATCATCGTCGACAAGACCTGCAACGGCGCCTTCACGTATACGGATTTCGAGCTCGTGCTGCGCGCGCGAGGCATCACGCGTCTTCTGTTTTGCGGATGCACTACGGATGTTTGCGTGCACACGACGCTGCGCGAAGCCTGCGACCGCAACTTTCAGTGCCTGACGATCTCCGACGCCTGCGCCAGCGGCGACAGACGGGCGCATGAGGCGGCCCTTCACATGGTGACGGTCGAGGACGGCGTCTTCGGCGCGCTGGCGGATTCTGGTGCAGTCCTCGAAGGCCTGTCACGGCTGGGTAGCAAGGCGCGTTAAAGGATTAGGTACCGCAGAGCAGCCTCGCAGGTTATAGACACGGCAGGGATAGCACCCTCCGGCAGGCCAGAGCGGTTGGAAAGGAAATTTCTCCGCAGTTCAGCCCGTTGCCCGTGTTTCCAGTCCCATGCGCTGCGCGAAAGCCCCATGCTGGAACTCGCCGCTTTCACGCCGCGCCAGCGAATTGCGCAGCAGCGCGATCGTCTCGCGGCCGACTGTCGCGATCTCGCGCGGCGTGTCGACGCCGACGATCATGAATTCATCGATGCCGAGAGCCGCGTAAGCAAGCAGCGACAGGGCGGCCTGGGCCGGCGGCCCGGAGACATCGACCGCCTTGTGCCCTGCCGAGGAAACGCCCCGGTGGATGCGGACCGGAAGGGCGAAGCGCAGTCTGGCGGCCCGGCCATGTTCGGCGGCGGCGCCGCGCACCCGTTCCATCAACTGCCTGACATCGTCGATCGAACCGGGCGCCAGTTCGAAGACGTCGGCATGCCGGCCGGCTACTTTCAGTGCCGTGCCGGATTGCCCACCCATGCGGATGACGAGGTCGGCACCATGCGGTCCCTTGCGCTCGATATAGCCGCCCTTGATGCTGTAGAACGCGCCTTCATGGTCGAAAGGCCGCTCGTTCGACCACAGCCGCTTCAACAGAACCAGATACTCGTCGATGCGCTGCCAGATGACGCCGTGTCCGACCGGCCGCGTTTCGGCGTCGTCATCGCTCAACGGCTCGCTGATCATCCTGAGCGCAAGGCGGCCGCCGCTGCGGGCGTCGATCGAGGCAAGCTGCCGCGCCGCCACGGTCGGTTGGACCACGCCGGCCCAATGGGTGAGGACCACTTCCAGAGACGAGCTGCGGTCCAGCACCTGGGCGGCAAGATCCATATTGGTCAGCAGGCCGGCCGGATCGTCCACCACGAGGTTGCGGAAACCGCCATCCTCGATCAGCGCCAGCCTGGTCGCCGTCTCGGCAAAGTCGTAGAAAAAGGAAACTGCGCTATCGGCAGAGGTCTTGCCGGGGACATGCGTGAATTCGATCGGCATTGCCATCTCCTCCATCTCTGGAATCACGGATGCGGTCAAATACGAATCAATGGCGCGCGCGAAAGCGCACCGGGATCCGGTTCATTCAGCTCCGATTGCCTGAAGGCGGTGGGTCGTCAGCCTGGCCGGACCACGGCTCAGGGAATGAGGCCCAGAACAACAGCCCCGGTGAACACGAACGCAAGGGCAAAGACGACATAGGCGAAAGCACCGGCATAGGCCGGGCGGAAGCTCTGGGCATTGGCCAGCCTCTGGCCGCTGCTGCGGGTCTCGGTGTTCTGCATATAGGACATGTCGACCTCCGTCTCGCCGGTTAATCTATAAAATTTGTAGACTTTGTCGATTGCTATTTTCCGCCATGCGCAGAATTTTTTTCTAACAGCGCCGAGAAAATTGGCGCTGAGTTGCTGCAGAGCGGCATCGACGTGATCGACGGACATGGCAGCGTCGGTTGCACTTCCGGCGCTCGACGGCACTTCACTTGCCGATCCATTCGCGCATTGGCCGCCCCGCGCGGGCAGGATAGCATCGCGGCAGAGCGACAACGCGAGATCGTCCAAAGGACATTTGGGAGGAGCAAGGAAATGGGAGCAAGACTGGCCGGCAAGGTCGCCATCGTCTCGGGGGGCGCGACGGGAATGGGCGGGGCGGCCTCGGAACTGTTCGCGGCGGAAGGCGCAAAGGTGGCGATCATCGACCGCAATGGCGAAGCGGCGGCAGCCACCGCCGCGGCGATCCGGGCGCGCGGCCAAATCGCGGAGCATTTTATCGCCGACGTTTCCGACGAGGCGCAGGTCGAGGCGGCCGTGAGGGGCGCGGCCGAGAAGTTCGGCGCGGTTACCGTCCTGTTCAATCATGCCGGCACCATCGTGATAAAGCCGTTCCTGGAAACCAGCGTGCAGGAATGGGACTGGCTGCATGCCGTCAACGTGCGCTCAATGTTCCTGATGACCCGCGCCGTGCTGCCCGGCATGATCGCGGCCGGGGGCGGCTCGATCGTCTGTACCTCGTCGATCTCGGCGGTGGCGGCGACGCCGAACGAAGTGCTCTACGACACGACCAAGGGCGCCTGTCACATGTTCGCGCGCGCCATCGCCGTGGAATTCCGCGACCGCAACATCCGCTGCAACGCCGTCTGCCCCGGCTTCATCCGCACACCGCATGGGCTGCGCGAGGTCGCCGATCTGGGCAAGCTCGGCGTCGATGTCTCCGACGCGGCGCTGGCTGCACAGCAGGGGCGGATCGGCGAACCGGAAGAGGTGGCAAAGGCGGCGCTGTACCTCGCCAGCGACGAGTCGAGCTTTGTCAACGGGGCCCATCTGTTCGTCGACAATGGTTTTACCGCGATGTGAGGTGTCCCAAGGTCCAGGGTCTTCGTCCCAAGCCCTACTCGTCTATCGTTCTTCCCGTCGAAACGGCTTCAGCAGCGCCGACGGCGCCACCGCATTGCGCGACATCACCGCCATGGCGACAATGGTGAAGATGAAAGGCAGCATCAGGAACGCCTCGTAGGGGATATGCCCGAGGCCGCTCGCCTGCATGCGCAACTGCAGGGCATCGACAAAGGCGAATAGCAGCGCGGCGCCCGCCGAGCGCCACGGGTCCCAGCGGCCGAACACGACCAGGGCGATCGCCACCCAGCCGCGCCCGGAGACGACGCCGAAGGTGAAGGCGTTGAACTGCGCCATCGACAGGAAGGCGCCGGCCAGCCCCATCAGCGCCCCGCCGAGAATGACCGCCTGAAAGCGGGTGAGAATGACGCTGACGCCGGCGGAGTCTGCGGCGCGCGGGTTTTCGCCGACCATGCGCACCGACAACCCCCATGGCGTGCGGTAGAGCACGAAGGCGGCGATCGGGATGGCCAGGATCGCCATGTAGACCAGCGCGAACTGGTTGAACACCGCCGGCCCAAGCACGGGAATGTCGGAGAGGACCGGGATCGGCAGCGTCTGAAAACCCTTGATGCTCGGCGGCACCGATTGCTGGCCGAAGATCAGCCGGTAGAGAAAATAAGCCAGACCCGACGCAAGCAGCGTCACGCCGATGCCGCAGACATGCTGGCTTAAGCCCAGCGCCACCGTGAACAGCGCATGCAGCGCCCCCATCAGCATGCCGGTCAGCACCGCCGCCAGGACGCCCAGCCACAGGTTGCCGCTGAGGCTGGCGGCGGTGAAGCCGGCCATTGCCGACAACAGCATGATGCCTTCGATGCCGAGATTGAGCACGCCGGCGCGCTCGGAGAACATTTCGCCAAGGGTAGCGAAAGCCAAGGGCGTGGCGATGCGGATGATGGCGGCCAAGAAGCCGACCTGGAAGATCTGTTCGAACACCGCGCTCATTGGGCGGCTCCGACGCGGCGGATGCGATAGGCGGTGAACAGCAGCGCCACCAGCATGGCAAGCAGTGCCGTGCCCTGGATGACATCGCTGAGGAAGGCCGGCACGCCGGTCGCGCGCGACATCGCCTCGGCGCCGGTCATCACGGCAGCCAGGAAGATCGCCGCCGGCACCACGCCGAGCGGGTTGAGCCGCGCCAGCATTGCAACGACGATGCCGGAATAACCGTAGCCCGGCGAGATGTCGCTCATCACCTGAAAATGCACGCCGCCAACCTCGCCGACGCCGGCCAGGCCCGCCAGCGCACCGGACAGCAACGCCGTCGAGAGCAGCACCCGCTGGACATTGATGCCGCCATATCTGGCCGCTTCCGGATTTTCGCCGGTGACCCGGATCCGGAAGCCGAGCGTGGTGCGCACGATCAGGAACCAGATCAGCGGTGCCGCGATAAGCGCCACGATGACGCCGAGATGCAGCCGCGTGCCCTCGATCAGCACCGGGAAATTGGCCGAATCCTCAATCGGAGGCGAGATCGGATAGCCACTGAAACTATCCTTCCACGGCCCTTCGATCAGCGCCATCAGCGCGTAATAGATGACCGAATTGAGCAGCAGCGAACTGACGACGTCGTCGACCTTGAATTTCACCCGCAGCGTTGCCGGCACGAGCGCGACGGCTGCACCGGCCGCAGCGCCTGCCAGAGCCATCAAAAGCATGGCGAGCGGTCCCGGCATCGGGATCGCGCCGACGAAGCAGCTCGCCACCGCGCCGGCAAGCAGTTGCCCTTCGGCGCCGATGTTCCAGAATTTGGCGCGGAAGGCGACAGCCACCGCCAGCCCGGTGAAGATCATGGGCGCGGCGCGCACCAGCGTTTCGGTAATCGCATAGCTGTCGCCGAGCGAAGCCGTGAACATAACGCCGTAGGATTCGAGCACGCCGGCGCCGGCCAGCGCGATCAGGCCGCTGCACAGCACGAGCGCGGTACCGATGGCCAGCAGCGGCAAAGCCAGGTTGAACCAGGCTGGCGTCGAGCTGCGGACTTCGAGGCGGAACATCAGCTATGGCCCTCCGCCCCGGTCATCAGCAGCCCCAGCCGTGCGATCGTCGCATCGGCGCTGGGAAGCGTGCCGGCGATGCGGCCCTCATACATCACCGCGATGCGGTCGCAGAGCACGAGCAACTCTTCCAGATCCTCGCCGATGACGATGATGCCGCAGCCCTTGGCGCGCATGTCGAGGAATTTTTCATGGATGAAGCGGGCGGCTCCGATGTCGAGGCCGCGCGTCGGCTGCGAGACGACAAGCACCTTCGGATCGAAGGCGAGCTCGCGCGCCAAAAGCGCTTTCTGCAGATTGCCGCCGGACAGCGCGCCGGCTCGCGTCATCGGCCCGGGGCATCTGATATCATAGGCCTTGATCTGCGCCTCGGCGAAGGCCCGGATCGCGTCCGGCTTGAGCAGGCCCTTGCTGCTGAAAGCGGCGGTGCCGATGCGCGGCAGCACCATGGAATCGGCGAGCGGCAAGTTGGTGACCAGTCCCGTCGTCATGCGGTCTTCCGGGATGCGGCCAAGGCCCAGCGCCTGCACCTCGCGCGGCGAGAAGCGAGACACTTTCTGTCCCGCAATCGTCATCCGACCGGCATCGGGCGCTCGCACGCCCGAGATCACCTCCGCCAGTGCCCGCTGGCCATTGCCGGAGACACCGGCAATGCCGAGGATCTCGCCGGCGCGCACGGATAGCGACACATCGCGCAGCGGCGTGCCCGAATGGCTCGAGGTGGAAATGCCGTCGAGAGTGAGCACCGCTGCCCCCGGCGTCGACGGCCCCTTGGCCGGCGGCACGATCTCGTGGCCGCACATCAGTCGCGCCATTTCCGCCGACGTGGTGTTGGCCGGATCATCGACGCGGCCGGCAACGCGGCCATGCCGCAGCACCGTGCAGCGGTGGGTGAGCGCACGCACCTCGTTGAGTTTGTGCGAGATGAAGATGATGCCCAGACCCTGCGCCGCCATCGACCGCAAGGCCGAAAACAGCCCGTCGACTTCGCTCGGCGCCAGCACCGCGGTCGGCTCGTCGAGAATCAGCAGCTTTGCGCCGCGAAACAGCGCCTTGACGATCTCGAGACGTTGCTGCTCTCCGACAGACAGCGCCGAGACCGGCAGGCTGGGATCGAGTGTCAGCCCGTGCTGGCGGCTGATTTCGGCCAACCGCGCCAGTCCGCCGGACCGGTCGATCCGTCCGGACTTGCCTGGTATGCCGATAAGCAGGTTTTCCAGCACCGTAAGCCGTGACGCCAGGTGAAAATGCTGGTGCACCATGCCGATGCCCGCGGCCAACGCATCGGCTGAACTGGTGATCCGCACCTTCCGGCCCTGGATGAGGATCTCGCCGGCGTCGGGCGCATAGGCGCCGAACAGCACGTTCATCAGCGTCGTCTTGCCGGCGCCGTTCTCGCCCAGCAAGCCGAGGATCTCGCCGGGCGCCACGCTGAGGTCGACGGCTTCGTTCGCCTTGACGGCGCCGAAACTCTTGGTGATGCCACGCATTTCGATGAGGGGGGCGGGCAAGGGCGCTCCTGGCGAGGGGTTGGCTTTGCGGTTCGGTTTTATAGGGATGCGCTGCACCCCCTCTGGCCTGCCGGCCATCTCCCCCTCAAGGGGGGATCAGATGTCACTTCGGCTTTCGCCAATCTGCACCGCTTGAAGAGACAAGCACCGCCGGCGAAGCTGCCAATCTCCCCCCTCGAGGAGGGAGATGTCCGGCAGGACAGAGGGGGGCGCCATGCGCCAACCCCTCAAATAGCGACACTCAATCCGAGACCGGCGTATTCTCGTCGACATCCACCCGGAAATTGCCTTCGAGAATCTCGGCCTTCTTCTTCTCGACCATGTCCTTGACCTCGGCCGGCAGCGTCTTGTCGAACTTATGGTAAGGCGCGAGGTGAGAACCGCCCTTGGCCATGCGCGAGAAATCGCCATAGTCCTGCGCCGTAAAGACGCCGGCCTTGACCAGCTTGATGGCCTGTTCGACGGTGGGATACATATCCCAGACCGGGCCGGTAATGACGGTGTCGGGGCCAAGGGTCGACTGGTCGGACATGTTGGAGATGGCGTAGATCTTTTTCTCCACCGCCGCCTCGATGACACCGAAGCGCTCGGCATAGATGACGTCAACGCCGGCGTCGATCTGAGCGACGGCCGCCTCCTTGGCCTTGGGCGGATCAAAGAAGGAACCGATGAAGGCGACCTTCTTCTTGATGTTCGGATTGACCTCCTTGGCGCCGGCGAAGAAGGCGTTGACCAGCCGGTTCACTTCCGGAATGCCCATCGCCGCGACGGCGCCGACCGTGCCCGACTTCGACATCTTGCCCGCGATCATGCCGGAGAGATAGGCGGGCTCGTGGATCCAATTGTCGAAGACGCCGAAATTGGGCTCCGCCGGCCCGGCGCCGGAGCCGAACAGAAAAGCAGTCTTCGGGAACTGCTTGGCGGTGCGGCGCGATTCACGCTCGGCGGCGAAGGCATCGCCCAGCACCAGTTCATAGCCGCCCTGTGCATATTCGCGCATGACGCGGCTGAAGTCGGCGGTCTGCACCTTCTCCGACCATTTATACTCGATGCCGAGTTCCTTCTCGGCCTTCTGCAAAGCGACATGGATCTGATTGTCCCACGGCTCCTCGATGGGCGTGGCGAAGATCGCCGCTACTTTCAGCTTCTTGTCCTTGGCGAAGGCGGCGCCCGGCAGCATCGCCGCGGCCAGGCCAAGCGCGCCCAGCCCCAGCACGTTGCGCCGCGAAAGGCCTTCGCGCGCTGAATGAGATTTGTTCTTCCGGTTTTCCATTGCAGTCCCCTCTGTTCGACAGCCGTGTCGAGCCGACTGTTCTTAAAAAATCAGACGGGGAACTATGGAACGGGTCCGGACTTTTGTCCACATGGTCAAATTTGGCAGATCGATCATATCCGCTCTTCTGGACTAGCCGGGAGAGCGATTGTTCAGACCCCTTCGAGCGCGATGGCGATGCCCTGGCCGACGCCGATGCACATCGTCGCCAGCGCGTAGCGGCCGCCGCGTTCGCGCAGCTCCAGCGCCGCCGTGCCGGAGATGCGCGCGCCCGACATGCCCAAGGGGTGGCCGAGCGCTATGGCGCCGCCATTCGGGTTGACGTGCGGCGCATCCACCCCGATGCCGAGCTGGCGCAGCACCGCGATTCCTTGCGAGGCGAAGGCTTCGTTGAGCTCGATGACATCGAACTGTTTTGGCGTCAGGCCAAGCCGTGCGCACAGTTTTTGCGTCGCCGGCGCCGGACCGATGCCCATGATGCGCGGCGCGACGCCGGCGGCGGCCCCGCCGAGGATGCGGGCGATCGGCGTCAGGCCGTATTTCCTGGCCGCCGCTTCCGAAGCGACGATCAGCGCCGCCGCCCCGTCATTGACGCCCGACGCATTGCCGGCGGTCACCGTGCCGCCTTGCCGGAACGGCGTCGGCAGCTTGGCCAAAGCCTCTATCGTGGTGCCGCCGCGGGGATGCTCGTCCTTCGAGACGACGGTCGGATCGCCCTTGCGCTGCGGAATGGTCACCGCGGTTATTTCCTTGGCCAGCCGGCCATTGGCCTGCGCAGCGACGGCCTTGTCCTGGCTGCGCACCGCGAAAGCGTCCTGGTCCGCGCGTGAAACCGAAAAATCCTCGGCGACGTTCTCACCCGTCTCCGGCATGGAATCGACGCCATACTGGCTCTTCATCAGCGGGTTGACGAAGCGCCAGCCGATCGTGGTGTCGTAAATCTCGGCATTGCGCGAAAACGCCGTCTCGGCCTTGGGCATGACGAAGGGCGCGCGGCTCATCGATTCGACGCCGCCCGCGATCATCAGCTCGGCCTCGCCGGACTTGATTGCACGGGCGGCGATGGTCAGCGCATCCATGCCCGAGCCGCACAAGCGGTTGACGGTCGAGCCGGGGATTTCCTTCGGCAGGCCGGCCAGCAGGAGCGCCATGCGCGCCACGTTGCGGTTGTCCTCGCCGGCCTGGTTGGCGCAGCCGTAGACAACGTCGTCGACGGCCTGCCAGTCGACGCCGGCATTGCGCCCGATCAGTGCCTTCAGCGGAATGGCGCCGAGGTCGTCGGTCCGTACCGAGGACAGCGAGCCGCCAAAGCGGCCGATCGGCGTGCGGATATAGTCGCAGATATAGGCTTCGGCCATGTCAGGCAGCTCTCCCGTTTCCCTCATGCGCCGCCTTGGTGCAACGCGTGCAGGTCGCGCAATGTCGTAGCTCGGTTCGCTTGGCGCCGGCATTTCGTCAAGCGCCTGCGCGAACTTAACCACTCAGCCACAGCTCTCCTGCCCTTGCTGGCGGATCACACTTGGATACAGCGCCACGATCAGCGGGTTGGCCGCGAGCTCAATGCTTCATCCGATCCCTCATGGCATACCACAGCATTCCCAGCACATAGAGCGGCCCGCGCAGCGCCGTACCGCCGGGGAACGGCATCGGGGTCAACGTCGAGAACAGGTCCAGCCGCCAGGCGTCGCCTGTGATGGCTTCGGCGAGCAGCTTGCCCGACAGCGTCGACAGGATGACGCCCTTGCCGGAATAGCCGTGCGCGTAATAGACCTCGCCATAGTGCCCGACATGCGGCAGCCGCGACGTCGTCACCGACACCAGCCCACCCCAGGCATGATCGATCCGGCAGCCCTTGAGCTGCGGGAAAGTGCCTTCCATGTGCGGCCTCACGAAGCCGGCAATATCGGCCGGCGGTGACGGTGTGTAGCGCTCGCCGCCGCCGAACAGCAGGCGACCATCCGCCGACATGCGGTAATAGTTGACGACGAAGCGCGTGTCGGACACTGCGACATTGGCGGGGATGACGTTGCGGGAGCCCTCCAGCGGCTCGGTGGCGACGATGTAGTTGCCGACCGGCATGATGCGGCTGTTGACGCGCGGCTCCAGCCCATTGAGCAGTGCGTCGCCAGCCAGCACGACATGCTTTGCGCGCACCGATCCTTTTGATGTCGAGACCCGGATCGAAGGCTCGCACTCAAGCCGCACGGCCACCGAATTCTCGTGGATGATGACGCCCGCCGCGCTTGCCGCGCGGGCAAGGCCGAGCGTGTAATTGAGCGGATGCATGTGGCCGCCAAGCGGCTCGTACATTGCGCCGTGATAGGGCGTGTCGACCTTGGCCCGCGCCTGAGCTGCTGACAGGATTTCGACGTCGCGGAATCGCATCACGCTCTCGAGGCATTTCGCCTCTTCCTCCAGATCCCTGAGATCGGAGCCGTTGACTGCGCCGACCAGATGGCCGGTCAGCCTGAGATCGCAGTCGATCGCATGGCGCTCGATAATGTCGAGCACCAGGCTGCGCGCCTCGAAGGCGAGGTCGAACAGCGCCTTCGCCCGTTCAGGCCCGTAAAGCTTGACCAGGCCCTTGGCGCCCTTGCGCAGGCCGGGGATCATCTGGCCGCCATTGCGGCCCGAAGCGCCCCAGCCGATCTTGCCGCCTTCCAGCAGCACCACCTTCAAGCCGCGTTCGGCGGCGTGAAGAGCGGCCGACAGACCGGTGCAGCCGCCGCCGACGACCACCAGGTCGGCCTCGACATCGCCGATGAGTGCCGGATGGTCCGGCGCCGGATTGGCGGTGGCGACATAGTAGGACTTGCCGATGTCGAGACCGGAATTGAAACCCGTTGAAGATGCCATGATCACACCTTCAAGAGCAGGTGGTCGCGTTCCCAGCTCGTCACCACGCTCTGGAACAGGTCAAGCTCGACGCTTTTCACGCGCAGATAGGTCTGGAAGAAATCCTCGCCGAGCAGTTTGCGCACCGGTTCGCAGGCCTCGAAACGATCCAGCGCCTCCTCCATTGTTTTCGGCAGCGTGCTCTTGATCTTGTAGGCATTTCCAGATGCTTCCGCCGAGCGCGCCAGCTTCTGTTCGACGCCCAGATAGCCCGCCAGAAGCGAGCCGGCGATCGCCAGATACGGATTGCAATCGGCACCCGGCAGCCGGTTCTCCACCCGCCGCGCGGCGCGCCCGCCGGCCGGCACGCGCAGGCCGCAGGAACGGTTGTCATGCGACCATTCGATGTTGGCCGGCGCACTGTGGTTCGGTCTTACGCGCCGGAACGAATTCACGTTGGGCGCGAACAGCGGCATGATTTCGGGAATATATTTTTGCAAACCGCCTATGAAATGACCGAACATCGCGGTATCGGCATCGTCGCTGCCGGCAAACAACGTGTTGCCGGCCTCGTCGATGACGGACATGTGCAGATGCATCGAGCTGCCGGCCTGTGCGGCAATCGGCTTGGCCATGAAGGTCGCATACATGCCGTCTTGCCGGGCGGCCTGGCGCGTCAGCCGTTTGAACAACAGCACCTTGTCGGCCAGCGGCAGCGCGTCGCCATGCAGGAAGTTGATCTCCAGCTGCCCCGGTCCCGATTCATGGATCAGCGTGTCGAGCGGCAGTCCGGCCGCCGCCGCATAGTCATAGACGCGCCGGACCACCGGTTCGTATTCCTCGAGCGCCGCCATGTCATAGGGATGCTGCACGGCCTCGGCGCGGCCATTGCCGCCGGTGGGCGCGGTCAGCGGCTTGTCTGGATCGGGATTGGGCGCGGTCAGGTAGAATTCGAGCTCCGGCGCCACTACCGCCCGCCAGCCGCGCTGCCGGTAGAGATCGAGCACGGCGCGCAGAACATGGCGCGGCGAGGCCATCCAGGGCCTGCCGTCCATGTGGAAGGCGTCGGCGAAGACGTAGGCCTTGCCAGTGCCGGCGCCCGGCGCCAGGCAAAGCGTCGAGACATCGGGCACCATGCGCATGTCGGGGTCCGAATACGCAAAACCCTCGTCGATGGAACCGGAATAGCGGCCGTCTATGCTGACCAGGAAGGCGCTGCTCGGCAGATAAAGCGCACGGTCTTCCAGCGCCTTGAGGAATTTTGCCGTCGGCAGCGCCTTGCCGCGCAGCACGCCGTTCATGTCGGGCACAAGGCATTCGACCTCGTTGATGCCGTGCTGCGCCAACCAGGCCTTGGGATCGGTGGAGGGCGCGGTATTCGTGTTCTTCTCAAGCATTTCATTCAAATCCGTATCAGAGAGAGTATGGCTTGCGCGGCCACGTCCGTTCCGGGGTTCAGCGCCATCTGGCTGCATTTCCCTTGAGGCGGGCGCGCATGGCGTCGTCGGCCAGCAGGCCGGGAATTGCGCTCTCCAATACTCCTTCGGTCCAGCCGTCACGGCCGATATGGTCGCCGGTGCCGGTCTCTTCGGCGCGGCGTGCATTGTCGTGGCCGTCCCGGCAATAGGGCATGATCAGCGACGCCACACGGAAGCGCTGCGCCTCAAAAAAGCAGTTGCTGCCGCCATGGTGGATGAAGAAATCCGACTTCGCTGCGGAAACCAGGGGTCGAGATAGACATTGTCGGGCACCGCTCGGTAAGCGTCGCGCAGGCCGCCGACATTGACGATGAAGCGCGCCGGCAGCTTGTCGGCAAAGACACCGGAAAGGCGGGGTTGGGAGATGAAGACGGGGCGGGCGCCCCGCACGGCCTGCGCGATCCCGACGCAATTCAACGCCGCGCCGAAGCCCGCTTCGGGAAACAGCGCGATAGTCGGGCTGGCTTTACGCGTCAATTATTCCTCTTCATTCCGGCCGGCTGATCATGCCGAACGGCGCGAGAGCGCCGTGGCCGGCCGCTTGCGGTCGCAGTTTGCGAGAGCCGCAGATGGACGCGAAGCAGATCGGCAGTCACCTAATACTGCCGGCTTTCGAGCTGGTCGAGTATTTTCAGATGTTCGCACCGCGATTGCCGCAGCCGGAAGCCATTGGCGGCCGCCGGCATAGATGCCGGCAGCCGCCGCAGCTTGAGGTGATCGGACAAGGCATCGGCCACGAAGCGATTGGCCGCAATCACGTGTGCAGGCCGGATGCCCCGTCGTCCTTGGCGATGCTACGGCGTCGGTTGCATTGCCGCGGCCGTCTCGTCGATCTTGCCGGCAAGGACGCCTTGAGCCCAAGCGGTGACCTCGGCGTCGACGGGCTTGTTGGCCATATCCGTCAACGCCGCATCGAGCGTGGCCGGGTCGGTACCGACCGCCGCCGCGTCGACCACTTCCTGCTGGGCGGCGATCTGGTCCTGCAGAGCCGATATCTGTCCAGGCAGTGCCGCCTGCTCCTCGGGGGTCATCGCGGCGATCTGGTCCGGCGTCAGCGATGTCAGTGCGTCCAGCTGTGAATTCAAAGCGTCCAGCTGGGTTTGTGCGACCTTGGCTTTTGCCGACTGCGTCACGAAGGCTTGAAGCGCAGCGAATTTCTTGCTCTTGGAATTCATATAGGCGTTGACGTTGCGCTGCAGCGAGTTCAGCCGACCAAGCTTGGCGTGGAGGTTCTTTTCCTTGGGCAGGGACGAGACCTTTGTCTTCGTATCGACCGTGGTCATTGTGTCCGTTGTCGCCTTGGCTACCTGCCCCCGGGCCGACGAGGACTTGCCGTGCGCAGCGCCGCTGTTGCCGTGGGCGCCACCATTGCCATTGCCGTTGCCGCCGCTGTGACCACCACCATTGCTATGCCCGTTGCCGCCGGCTCCGGCGAGCGCCGGAGAAGCGAGAAGCGCCAGTGCGGCTAACGCCGCGAAAACAGTTTTCCGGTTTGTCATGATAGTCTCCTCGGGAAACGCCGCCCCGCGCCCGCTGCTATGGTAAGTTCGTATGAGAAGCCGCTAACTATGCGCAGTAAACTTTGGACAAAGACTGTCTCAATCAGAGAGCTGGGCAACCTGTCGGCACAGTAACTAGTTGATATACAAAGGAAATCTATGCCTTTGAACGGCTGAGGTACTGAAGTCCCACGCCGGTCGGACCATGGTCCGAACTGTCGGTCAGAGTTGATTTCGGCGCTGCCGGCCGGCGACGCGGCTCTGGCCCAGAACGCGCAGGCGACGGCGCTTTTCACCAATCGGCCGAAGGCCAAAGACGGCTGATTCAGCCGATGCTTTCGCCACCGTCGATCACCAGCGCCTGGCCGGTCATGAAGGATGACCGATCGGACACGAGGAAGAGGATCGCCTCGGCGATCTCCTCGGCGCTGGCCCAGCGGCCCATCGGGATCTTGGTGCGGACATAGGCTTCGATTGCCTCGCGTCCGCCCATCTGGGCTATGAACGGTCCATTGAACGGCGTGTCGACCCAGCCGGGGCAGAGCGCGTTGACGCGCACATTGTGGCGGGCATAGTCGAGCGACATTTGCCTGGTCATCGCCACCACGGCATGTTTCGAGGTCGCATAGGCGATCATCTCGCGGTCGTAGAACACGCCCGAATTGGAGGCCGTGTTCAGGATGACGCCGCCGCCCTGTGCGACCATCGATGGCATGACGATCCTTGCCGCCAGGAACTGCGCCCGCACATTGACCCGCCAGGAAGCGTCCATGCCGCCGGTCTCGACCTCGGTCAGCGTGCCGCCGACCTGGATGCCGGCGTGATTGTGCAGGATGTCGATGCGCCCATGCTGGTCGAGCGTGCCGGCAAGGAGCTGCTCGACCGCATTGTCGTCCGAGACGTCGGTGGCTACCGCCTCCGCCCGGCCGCCCGCGGCGCGTATATCTGAAGCCGTCGCCTCGCCGCTGGTCCGATCCCTGTCCGCGATGATGACCACCGCGCCTTCCCTTGCCATGATCATGGCGCCGGCGCGCCCGATGCCGGAACCGGCGCCTGTCACCACGGCGATGCGGTCTTCGAGGATCATGATGCGGCCTTCAGTTTGACGGCTTGCGCTGGCGCAGCTGCCATTGGGCAAGCACCACGAGCAGGACGGACGCGACGAGCACGATCGTCGCGATGGCATTGATCTCCGGCGTCACCCCGCGCCGGATCGACGCAAAGACATAGATCGGCAGCGTCGTCTGCGCGCCGGCGACGAAGAAGGCGACGATGAAATCGTCGAAGGAGAAGGTGAAGGCGAGCAGGAAGCCGGCGACCACCGCCGGCATGATCTGCGGCAGGACGATGGAACGGAACGTCGTCAGCGGCGTGGCATAGAGATCGCTCGAGGCCTCGACCAGATTGCGGTCGAGGCTGCCGAGGCGCGTGCCGACGATCATCGTTACCAGCGCCATCGAAAACAGGCCGTGCGCGGCGATGATCGAACCATAGCCAAGGGAGAGTCGCGGCGGCTGGTCGTCAGGCCAGACCGAGGCGAGGAACGGATTGACGACGGCGAACAACTGGACGAGCGCGACCAGTGTCGAAATGCCGATCACGACGCCGGGAACGACGATTGCGGCTCCAAGCAAGGCGTCGAAGACAACGCGGGTCCGCACCCCGACACGTGCCAGGCCGAGCGCGGCCGCCGTGCCGAACACCGCCGCCAGCAAGGCGCTGGTGGTGGCGATGAACAGGCTGTTCTTCAGCGCCTCGACCAGGAATGGGTTCGCCAGCGCCTTGCCGTACCATTGCACCGAAAAACCGGTGAACTCGCTGGCGTGGTGACCGGCGTTGAAGGAAAACAGCACGACCAGCGCGATCGGCAGGTAGAGGAAGGCGAAAACGGCAATGACGAAGGCGCGCATCAGATCAGATCCACCCGGCGGGCGCCCGAGACGCGGGTCGAGATGCGGTTGGCGGCAATCAGCACCACGACCGAGACCAGCACCAGCGTGATCGCGATGGCCGATCCGAACGGCCAGTTGCGCGACTGCAGGAACAGGTCGACCAGCGCATTGCCGATGAAGAACACCTTGCCGCCGCCGAGCAGCGTCGGAATCAGATACTCGCCAAGCAGCAGGATCATCACCAGCGAGAAGCCGGTCATCACGCCGGGCAGGGACAGTTTCAGGGTCACGCCCAGAAAAGTGGAGAGCGGCGTCGCGCCGAGATCGGCGGAGGCCTCCAGCAGGCGACGGTCGAGCCGCTCGAGGCTGACATAGATCGGCAGGATCATCAGCGGCAGGTAGCCGTAGACGATGCCGAGCAGGACGGCGCCCGGCGTGTTGATGAGCCTGACATCCTCGATGCCGACAAAGGTGAGCAGCGCCGGGATGCCGCGTCCGCCCAGAATGTACATCCAGGCATAGGTGCGCATCAAAAGGCTGGTCCAGAACGGGATGACGACCAGCGCGAGCAGGATCAGCCGCCATCGCGCCGGTGCGCGCAGGGCCAGGTAATAGGCGACGGGATAGGCGACGAGCAGACAGGCGAGCGCGCCCGCCGGAGCCAGCACCATCGTGTTCCAGAACGCGGTCGCCCGCGCCGGAAGATTGGCATATTGCGCCAGCGTGAAGGCCGCCTGATAGCCGCCCTCCGGCGCCCGCTCGCCGACGCTGAAGACGGCGATGGCCATGAACGGCAGCACCAGGAACACGACGAGCCAGGCGGCCGCCGGCCCGAGCAGCATGGCCGTCAGCAGATTTTTGCGAATGCCCCGCATCGAAGGATTGCCCCGGTGCCGGCGGATCTGGGCCCGCCGGTCAAGTTGTCTCGAATGGGATTTGTTGCCCGCCTGGCTCAAGCCGACTTGAAGCGCGCCATCAGCTCGGCGCGGCCCGGATCGGTCAGCGTTGCCGCCGCGCCGAACTCCAGCGGCGTCAACAGGTCGGCCGCCGGATAGAGGATCGGATTGTCCAGCACTTCCTTGGGCAGCAGCTTGTTGACGCGCGCGTCGGTGGAAGGCGCGCCGTTGGCGAGGTGTTCCTTGACCGCGACCTGCGGGTTCATCAAGTAGTTGAGCAGGGCATAACCGGCCGGCTTGTTCGGCGCGTCCTTCGGAATGGCGTAGAAGTCGGTCCAGATCTCGCCGCCTTCCTTGCCCAGCACATAGGCGATCTCCGGAATGTCGCGATGAAGCTGCGCGCCGTCATTGGTCCAGCACATTGTCATCCAGGCATCGCCCGCGCGCATGCCAGGCTGGTAGTCGGATGACACCGCGAACAGATGCGGCTTGACCTTGAGCAACAATTCCTCCGCCTTGGCGAGCTCGTCCTGCTTCAGCGAGTTGAAGGAGTAGCCATAATATTTCAGCGCATTGCCGATCGTGGTCAGCTGGTAGTCGTGGACCATGGTGCGGCCATCGCCTTCCGCCATGGCCGTGTCCCAGAACTCCTTCCAGCTCGTCATCGGCTTGGTCAGTTTCTTGGTGTTGACGGCAAAGCCAGTGGTGCCCCAGTTCTTCGGCACCGCATAGATGGTGCTGTCGATCGTGCCTTCCGAGGTGAAGCGCGGATCTTCCTGCGTGCCGTCGAAATTCGGCAGCTTGGCCATGTCGAGCGGCTCGATGATGCCGAGTTTCTTGTAGGTCGAGATCGTGTAGTTGGTCGGGACGAACAGGCTCCAGCCCGAGGCCCCGGCCTGCAATTTGGCCAGCATCTCCTCATTGGAGCCGAACACATTGACCTCGACAGCGACGCCGGTGTCCTTCTTGAAGTTCTCGAAGGTCTGGGGATCGTGATAATTGGGCCATGTGGCGATCGACATGCGGTCGCCGAGGTTTTCGTCGGCGAAGGCCGGCGTCGGCATAATGCCGACCTCGCGCGCCATCACCGCCGTCGCGATGCCGAGGCCGGTGAGGCCAAGGAAGTCGCGGCGGCCGATCGAGCCGCGCTTCAAACGCATCAGCTGGTCGACGAAATTCTCGGGGCTTATCGGCAGTCCGTCACGATATGATTTCGACATGTTTTTCTACCCTCTGGTTGGTCCCGTTGTTCTTTGGGTCCGCAAACGCCAGCGGCGTTCCGGCGGCAAAGCCGATGGCGACGGGTTCACCCGGCTTGAAGAGATTGCCATGGCCGATCACATGGTCGGCCTTGGCCAGCAGCGTTCCGATGCCCTGGATCTCGACCGCGTATTCCGCCGTCGAGCCAAGAAAAATCCGGTTGCGGACGATGCCTCTGAGCGGCCCGCTTTTAGGGCCACCAAGGCTGAGCGATTCAGGACGCAGGCTGACCGAAACGGTTTCGCCCTGCCGCAAGGCCGCCCGCTTGCGCGCCACAATGACCGTACCATCCGCCAGCTTCACATCCACCAGATCGCCTGAATGGCCGGCGACGGCGCCGCTCAACAGATTGGTCTTGCCGACGAAATCGGCGACGAACAGGTCGGCCGGTTCGTCATAAATCTCGCTCGGCTGCCCAAGCTGAACGATGCGGCCGCCATTCATGACGCAGACGAAATCGCTCATCGACAGCGCTTCCTCCTGGTCGTGGGTGACGAGCACGAAGGTGATGCCGATCTCGCGTTGCAGGTTCTGCAATTCGATCTGCATGTCGGTGCGCAGCTTCTTGTCGAGCGCCGCCAGCGGCTCGTCGAGCAGCAGCACCGCCGGCTTGTTGACCAGTGCGCGGGCAAGAGCGACGCGCTGCTGCTGGCCGCCGGACAGTTCGTGGACCTTGCGGCCGCCATACCCGGCGAGCCGCACCATTTCCAGCGCCTTGCCTGCCCGCAGGCCGATCTCGCGCGACGACAGCCGCGGTCGTGCCTGGCGCAATCCGTAGGCGACATTGTCGTTCACATCCAGATGCGGGAACAGGGCATATTGCTGGAACACCATGTTGACAGGCCGCCTGTAGGGGGGCGTGCCGGCCATGTCCTGGCCGCGGATGAACACGTTGCCCTCGCTCGGCTGCTCGAAGCCACCGATCATGCGCAGGCAGGTCGTCTTGCCGCAGCCGGATGGTCCGAGCAGGGCGACGAAGGCGGAAGGCGGCACGGCCAGATCGATGCCGCTGACCGCGGTCACCGCGCCATAGCGCTTGGTGACGCCGCGAAACTCGATGTCGGGCACTACGGTCAAGGCTGCGGGCTCCAGCGACAGGACGATGCGATTTCGGGACGCTACCAGAGCTAATGGCAGCTAGTATATACCTCGCAGGTGGTATATCTGACCTATTTTCTCGTTTAAGGGGGTATTGGGATGTCCCGCAGCGACGACTACAGCCGGCTCGCCGCGCTGGTCACGGCGACGCGGGAGACAAGCGGCGACGTCTTCGGCAAGGCGATGGTCGCTTGGCTGCGGCAGCATGTCGGCTTCGACCACTGCGTGGTCTTCGGCTATCGCGGCGCTGCACGCCCGCCGCTGCTGTTCGAGACCTTCTCGTCGGCCGAGAGCCATGTCTTCGTTGCGCTCTACCAGGAAGGCCCATACCTGCTGGATCCGTTCCACCACGCGGCGGTCGAGCGCAAGGAAGGATTCTGGCGCATGCGCGAGCTGGCGCCCGACCGCTTCTACGCCAGCGAATATTTTCGCTCCTATTACAGCCAGACCAGGCTGGCCGAGGAGGTCGGCTTCTTCGTGCCGCTGTCGGGCAAGGATGCGCTGGTGCTGTCGCTGATGCGGCTCAGCGCTTCAGGTCCATTCGGAACCGCCGACGCCAGACTGCTGCGCGACATGGCGCCGGCGGTGGTCGCCTTCGCCCGGTTGCGCTGGCCCGCCCTTCCCGCCGACGAGCCGGTCGAGGCCAGGCAAGACGAGGCGTTGGCGGCGGTCAACGAGTTCGACCGCGCCCATATCTGGAAGAGCCTGTCGCTGACGCCGCGCGAAAAGCATGTCGTCGACCTGGTGCTGCAAGGGCATTCCACCGAATCGATCGCCCGGGCCATGCGCATCGTGCCGGGGACGGTGAAGGTTCATCGCCGCAACATCTATCGCAAGCTCAAGATCAAGTCGCAGGCCGGCCTTTTTGCCCGCTTTGTCGAAATCATCGACGCGCGGATAAGATAGTCCAACGCTCTTCGACCACCTTTCGATCAGGGTCTTGCGCCAGCCTCCCAGGAGCCGGTCTCGGCCATCCGTTTCAGCAGCCGCACCGGCTTGAAAACATCCTTGCCCGTCCGCTGATGCCAATATTCGAGCCGCTGGACGATCCCGGTCGCGCCTTCCAGACCGGCCCAGAACATCGGCCCGCCCTTGCCGATGGGAAAGCCATAGCCGTTGACCCAGATGACATCGATGTCGGAGGCGTGGGCGGCTATCCCTTCTTCGAGGATTTTCGCTCCTTCATTGATCAGTGGGTAGTGCGTGCGCTCGATGATTTCTTCCGCGCTGATTTCGCGCGACGCGATGCCCTTCTCGGCGGCCTTTTCGCGGATCAGCGCCTCGACCTCAGGGTCGCTAACCGGCATGCGCGCCCCGGCCTCGTAAAGATAGAACCCACGGCCGGTCTTCTGGCCGAAACGCCCCTGTTCACACAACGTGTCGGCGATCACGGCCGCCTGGCCTCGCGCCTTGCGGTTGCGCCAGCCAATGTCGAGGCCGGCGAGGTCGCTCATCTGGAAGGGCCCCATCGGCCAGCCGAAATCGGTGAAGGCCTTGTCGATCCGGCTGGGCGTCGCGCCCTCCAGCAGCAACGCTTCGGATTCAGAACCACGCGCAGCCAACATGCGGTTGCCGACGAAGCCGTGGCAGACGCCGACGACGACGGCCACCTTGCCGATCCGCCGCGCCAAATCGACTACGGTTGCCAGCGCGTCGGGCGCGGTCTTGTCGGCGCGCACGATTTCCAACAGCTTCATGACATTGGCCGGCGAGAAGAAGTGCAGGCCGAGCACGTGTTGCGGGCGCGAGATCGAGGCGGCGATCTCGTCGATATCGAGATAGGATGTGTTGGTGGCGAGTATCGCTCCCGGCTTGGCCACGGCATCGAGCTTGCCGAACACCTCTTTCTTGACCGCCATGTCCTCGAACACCGCCTCGATGATCAGGTCGCAATCGGCGAGATCGGAATAGTCGGTGGAGCCCTTGAATTGAGCGAGGCGTTGGCGCCTGGCGTCTTCGGTCAAGGAGCCGCGCGAAACGGAGACGGCATAATTCTTCTCGATCATGCCGAGCCCGCGCTGCAAGGCTTCCTCGCTGGTCTCCAACAAGGTGACTGGAAAACCGCCATTGGCGAAGGCCATGGCGATGCCGCCGCCCATCGTGCCGGCGCCGATGACGCCGACGCGGGCGATCCTGCGCCGGACAAGATCCTTGCCTGGGACCTTTGCGGCTTCACGCTCGGCGAAGAACAGATGCCGCTGCGCACGCGACTGATCGCCGGCGACCAGCTTCATGAACAGCGCGCGTTCGGTAGCCAGAGCTTCCTCGAACGACATCGTGACGGTATTGCGCACCGCTTGCGCGCAAGCGATCGGTGCGTCGAGGCCGCGCGCTTTCCTGGCGAGATCCGCCGCCTCGGCATCGAAAGCGGCCAGCTCGGTTTTCTTGATCTCGTCATCGCGATCGCGCACCGGCGTGAACGGCCCGCCCTTGCGGGCGATCTCTCTGGCGAAGTTCACGGCATGCTTGGTCACGTTACTCTCGAAGACTGCATCGACCAGTCCGGCTTCATGCGCCTCATCGGCACCGATCGGCGCGCCGGAAACGATCATCCTGAGCGCTTTGATCGCGCCGACGAGGCGCGGCAGCCGCACCGTGCCGCCGCCGCCCGGTAGCAGCCCAAGCCTCACCTCGGGCAGGCCGAGCCTGGCGCCGGCATCGGCAATGCGGAAATGACAGCCGAGCGCCAGTTCCAGGCCACCGCCCAGTGCCGTGCCATGAATGGCGGCAATGGTCGGTTTGACGATGGTCTCGAGCGCGGCGACGATGGCGCGCAATTCCGGCTGCTGCACCGGCTTGCCGAACTCGGTGATGTCCGCGCCGGCAATGAAAGTCCGGCCGGCGCAAGCGATGACGATGGCCGCGACCGATTGATCGTCACGCAAGAAGGTCAGCGCCTGCATCAGCGGCGCGCGGACATGGAAGCTCAGCGCGTTGACCGGTGGGTTGTCGATGGTGACGATGGCGACATCGCCGTCACGGCTGATGCTGACGAAATTGGACAAGCAAAATCTCCCCGTAATGGTGAGCGGCCGTGGCCGCGCAAAGGGGATTTACAGCGCCGTGACCTGGATGGAAACCGGATGCCCGCCTGGCACAATGATTAGCGCCGGCCGGCAGCCTCCGCCGCGATCATCTCCGGCACCATAGCACCAGCATTGCGGCCGCCGCGCCAGGAGGCGAACGCCGCTATCAGATAGAGGATGGCCGAGAAGGTGAAGGCGAAGACCAGGCCATGCTTGAACGGTCCCGACATCAGTTCTGGGAAGAAGGCATGGCCGGTCAGCGTGTCGATGCTCTGCTGCGGCAGCGCATTGAGCACATCGGCCGGGATCAACTCGCCCATCGGGTTATAGCCCAGGAAAGCGGCGAACAGATTGGCGACCGGCGGCATGTTGGCGATCTGGTGCGCGACAGCCTCCGGTACATGCTGCGCCAGCAGGCCGGCCTCCATGCTCTGCGGCAGGCTGGCGGCAAGGCCGACGATCATCAGGCTGAAGAACAGACCGATCGACAGGACCTGTCCGGCGTTCGTCGTCGTGGCGCGCATGCCCGAGGCCTGGCCGCGTTCGCGCGCCGGCACCGAATTCATGATCTGCGTCGAGTTCGGCGCCACGAACAGGCCCGAGCCAAGGCCGTTGAGGAAAAGAAGTGCCGCGAAAGCCGTGTAGGAGAAGTCGGCCGGCAGTGCCATCAAGGCCACGAAGCTCGCAGCCCCCACGACCATGCCGCCGACCGCGAAGGGCACGCCGCCGACGCGGTCGGAAAAGTAGCCGGACACCGGTCCGGCGATGAGGAAGCCGACAGTCAGGGGCAGCATGAAGATCGCCGACCACAGCGGCGTCTCCTCGAACGAATAGCCGTGCAGCGGCAGCCAGATGCCTTGCAGCCAGACGATCAGCATGAATTGCAGCCCGCCGCGCGCAATGCCCGATGCGAGATTGGCGATGTTGCCGTAGGCAAAGCCTGGAATGCGGAACAGCTTGAGGTCCAGCATCGGCTTGGTCACGCGCTGTTCGATGACAATGAAAGCAATCAGCGAGATAAAGCCGATGGCAAACAGCGCCAGCACTTTCGGGCTGGTCCACGCCATCACTTGGTCGCCATAGGGCTGCAGGCCATAGGTTATGGCGGTGAGGATGAGCACGAGGCCAAGCCCGAAGCTGATGTTGCCGAGCCAGTCGATGGTGTGCGTGGAACGGTTCGGCGCGTCGTGCAGTTTCAGGTAGGCCCAGACCGTGCCGACGAGGCCGAACGGCACGTTGATCCAGAACACCAGCCGCCAGTCGGTATCGGCGAGCAGGCCGCCGATCAGAAGGCCGACGAACTGGCCGCCGATGGCCGCCACGACATTGATGCCGAGCGCGAAGCCGCGTTCGTTCTCCGGGAAGGCGTCGGTCAGCAGCGCCGTGGAATTGGCCATGATCAGCGCGCCGCCGATGCCCTGGATGATGCGCACCGATATCAGGTACATAGCGGCAAAGTCGCCCTGGCCGGGCAGCACGCTGAGCGCAATCGAGGCGGCGGTGAAGATAGCGAAGCCGAGATTGTACATCCTGGCGCGGCCGAACTGGTCGCCGAGCCGGCCGAAGGCAACGACAAGCACTGCCGTGGCGATCATGTAACCGATGATCGCCCACAAGAGATAGTTGATGTTGCCGGGGTCGAGTGCCTTGAGGCCAATGCCGCGAAACACCGCCGGCAGGCTGATCAGCAGGATCGAGCCATTAATGGCGGCGGCCAGCATGCCGAGCGTGGTGTTGCTCAGAACCATCCATTTGTGGCTCTGCGGGCGGCTGTCTGCGACGGCATTCATGGTGATAACTCTCGAAGGTGCTGGCGTGGTCGATGCCAGCGCTATATATGAGGATAGTCTCAGGTATGGAAATATGAGGATGACCTCGGAAAAAGCAAGAGCCTCGGCGTCGAATCCGCGTGCGCCGCAGCAAAAAAGAGGGCGCGAACGGGTCGCGGCGCTTATGGGGAGTGCTGCGGCACTGTTCGTCGAGAAGGGTTTCGACGCCACGACGATGACCGAGATCGCCGTGCGAGCGGGCGCGGCCATCGGCACGCTCTACCTGTTTTTCCCAACCAAGGAGGCGTTGGCTCAAGCCATATTGGCTGAGAACGCGGAAGGCCTGTCGGCACGGCTAGATGCCTTGCGCGAACGCACCGCGGGCCTGAATGCGGCCGTGATCGCCGATACGCTGTTTGACCTGCTTGGCGACTTCCTGTCCACGCATCCGGCCTACTCGGCGCTGCTCGATTTGCCCGGCGACGAAGGCTGGCGGCGCAAGATGCGGGCGCGCCGGCGCGAGCAGATCGCCGCTCTGTTCGCGCAGGCCAAACCGCCGCTGCCTGCGGGTCAGGCCGAGCGGCTGGCCGTCATCGTGCCGCAACTGATGCGCATTCCCTTGGCGCTGGTCGGCGAGAAAAGACTGCGCGACGGCGTGCTGGAGGAATTGCGGCTGATGCTCGCCCGGCATCTGGGGTCGTAACGCGAGCGTTACCGCAGCGCCTTCTCCCCACCCGCCGCCGTAATCACGCCAACGATGATCAACCCCGTCAGCAACAGCCGCACGCCGGCGCTGACGCCGAATGTGTTGAGCATGGTCAAAAGCAGCACCAGGAACAGCGCCGCGCCCCAGACGCCGGGGACATTGGCCTTGCCGCCGGCCACCGACGTGCCGCCGATGACCACCACGGCGATCGAGGCCAGCAAATACTCGTTGCCGATATCGACATTGGCGCCGCGGAAATAACCGGCGAGCAGCGCGCCGTCGATGCCGCCGAGCGCCCCCGACAGCGTGTAGGTGAGGAAACGGACGCGGCCGACATTGATGCCGGCGAGCCAGGCGGCACGGATGTTCTGGCCTATCCCCAGCACCGAGCGGCCATAGATCATGCGCTGCAAGGCGATGGCCGCGCCGATGGTGAACAGCACGGTGAGAACCGCCAGCACCGGAATGCCGAGAACCTGCCGGTTGGCGAAATCGGCAAAGCCCGGCGGCGGCTTGATCTGCAATCCGCGCCCATAGCTGATGTCGACCGACTGGATGATGAAGCTCGCCGACAAAGTGGCGATGATCGGCGGTATTCGCAGCGCCCAGATCAGCAGATAGTTGACGGCACCGATCGCCGCACCACAGGCAAGCGCGGCCAGCAGCCCGACCACGATCATGGCATCGCTGCCGCCCATCACCTTCATGGCCACCGCGCTGGCGAGCCCGATATTGGCCGGCAGCGACAGGTCGACATTGCCCGGCCCAAGCGTGATGACGAACATCTGGCCGACGCCGACGATGACGGTGAACACGGCCAGCGACAGCGCGGCGGTGACCATGCCGCCGGCGCCATAGCCGCCGGTGAAAGCGATCGTCGCCAGCCACACCACAAACGCGCCGACGAACGACCAGATCCAGGGTTTGGCGGTCAGCGACCTCAGCAATGTCATCGCTCACCTCTCTTTGCGGCTGATCAGCACCCGCGCCGCCAGCACGATGATCAGGATGGCGCCATTGGCGGCCACCTGCCAGTCGGGTGGGATGTGCATGAAGGTGAGCAGCGGCGATGCCGCCAGCGCCAAGGTCAGCGCGCCGATTACTGCGCCGATCGGCGACACGCGGCCGCCGACGAATTCGCCGCCGCCGAGGATGACGCCGGCGATCGAAAGCAGCGTGTAGCCATTGCCGATATTGGCATCGGCCGAAGTGGTGATGCCGATCAGCGCCATGCCGGACAGCACGCCGAACAGACCCGTCAGCGCGAACAACACGACCTTGGTCTTGAGCAGCGACCAGCCGGCACGTTTGAGCGCAGCCGGGTTGCCGCCCGAGCCGCGCAGGATGACGCCATAGGAGGTGCGCATCAGGCCGAAATGGACGATGAGGCCAATCAGCAGCGCGGCGATGATCGGGAAGGGCACAAAGGGCGGCTTGAAGGCCATGATCGCCAGCAGCCAGTCCGGCGCTTTGCCGCCGGGCTTGGGCAGGACGAGAATCGCCAGCCCCTGCCAGACGAAACTCATGCCCAGCGTCACTACGATCGATGGCAAATTGCGCAGGTGGATCAGCGCGCCGAGCAGCGCATAGACGCCGATCGATCCGAGCAGGACGAGGACGCCGATGAGCGGTGCGTCCTTCAACCAGGTCGCGGTTACGCAGCCGACGAAACCGACAAAGGTGCCGATCGACAGGTCGAGCTCGTTGCCCGATATGACGAACATCTGCGCGATCGTCGCCAGCGCGATCGGGATCGCCAGGTTCAGCATCAGGCCGAAGCCGAAATAGCTGATGGCGCGCGGATTGAGCCAGGCGATGGCGAGCAGCACCAGCACCAGCGACAGCGCCGGCAGCAGCCCGCGCAGCAGGCGGGCGCGTGCCGCTCCGCTCCCAAAAGTCTTCGAACCGTTTTGAACAGAGACGGCCGTCATCTCAGGCCGCGTCGCCGAAGGAGGACTGGATGATCTTTTCTTCCGTCAGCTCGTCGCGCGTCAGATTGGCGACGATGCGGCCGTTCTTGAAGACGTAGACATGGTCGCAATTGTCGAGTTCTTCCGTTTCTGTGGTGTACCAGAGGAAGGTGCGGCCCTTGCCGGCCTCCTCGCGCACGAGATCGTAAACCTCGAGCTTGGTGCCGATGTCGACGCCGCGCATCGGGTCGTCCATCAGCACGATCCCGGCATCGGAGCCGAGAGCCCGGGCGAACAAGGCCTTCTGCTGGTTTCCGCCCGACAGCGAAAAGATGTTGTTGTTCATATCCGGCGTGCGGATGCCGATCTTCTTTTGCCAAAACCCGGCCAGTTCGGCCTCGCGCCGCGGCGAGATCAGCAGCCCGTTGCGCAGCCGAGCCAGCGAGCGGATGCCGATATTTTCAGCGATCGACCACTGCGGAAAGATGCCGTCCGCCTGGCGGTCGCCGGCCACAAGCGCCACCGGCGCGGTGACCTCGATGCCGGCCTTGGCGCGGTACGCGGCGGCGAAGATCGCCAGCAGCAGGTCGGTTTGGCCATGGCCGGCCAAGCCGGCAAGTCCGATGATCTCGCCGGCACGGGCCACCATCTCCTTGCCGTCCTGTTGCCGCACCGGCCGGGCGCGCACGCGCAACGGGCCGGCCTCGGCTTTCCGGATTTCGGTGGCGGTCCTCCGATGTCCTTCGGCACCGCCCATGGTGGCCACCAGCCTATCGCGGTCGAAAGCGTTGGCCGCGTCGGCGGCGACAACCTTGCCGTCGCGCATCACGACGATGCGATCGGCGTTCTGCAGCACTTCGCCCAGCACATGCGAGATGAGAATGCAGCTCCCGCCCGACGCGACGAAGCGGCGCACGAAGGCAAGCAGCTGACCCGCCGTGTGCGCGTCGAGCGAGGACGTCGGCTCGTCGAGGATAACCAGGTGCAGCGGCTCGCGGGTCAGCGTGAACGCGCGCGCCACCTCCACCATCTGGCGCCGGCCGATGGAAAGGTCACCGGCGATGTCGGACGCCGAGATGCCATGGTCCGGAAAGATTTCGTCCAGTTTGGCCGTGATCAGCTCGGCCGCCTTGCGCCGCCAGCCGAAGCCGGTGAGCGAGGCGTGGTTGATGCGCGTGTTCTCGGCGACGCTGAGATTGGGGCACAGCGACAGTTCCTGGAATACGCAGCGTATGCCGAGCTGCTGCGCCCGCGATACCGAGTAACTCCCCTCGCTCTCGCCATGCACGCCGATCGTGCCGCTGTCGGGTGTCAGTGTGCCCGCCACCATGTGCATGAGCGTCGATTTGCCAGCGCCGTTGTGGCCGACGAGGCCGACGCACTCGCCGGGCCCGACATTGAAGTCGACGCCGCCAAGCGCGCGAACGGCGCCGAAATGCTTTTCGGCGCCGTTCAGTCTGATGATGTACGCGTTCCCTTCGGCCATGCTCAACGATATCCGGTCGGCGATGCGCAGGGCAACGCGTGTGCGATGTTCACTTGATGTTGGCTTTGATGGCCGCGATGGCATCTTCCTGCGTGTATTCGTGCGTGGCGACCCCGCCCTCCTTGATCTTCGGCAGGGCGGCCTCGAAATCGTCCTGGGTGAAGGCAAGATACGGCACCAGCAGGTCGTGCGGAATGTCCTTGCGGCCATCGAGCACCTGTTGTGCCACCCAAAAGGCGAGCGTCGACACACCTGGCGCGATCGAGGCCGACCAGGTCTGATAGCCGTCCTTTTCCTTCTGTTCCTTCCACCACTTCAGCTCGTCCTGCCGATTGCCCATGATGATGGTCGGGCGTGGCTTGCCGGCCGCGGCGAAGGCTTGCGCTGCGCCATAGCCGTCACCGCCCTGGTCGACGATGCCGACGACATCCGGCAGCGAGGGCAGGATGGTCGCCACCGCCTTCTGCGCCGTGGTCTGGTCCCAGTCGCCGGTCACCGAGCCGACGATCTTGAATTCGGGATGAGCGGCGACGCCTTCGAGGATGCCGGCATGGATGGCATCATCGATCGATGTGCCCGCGAGGCCGCGGATCTCGAGCAAGTTACCGCCCTTGGGCTGGAACTTGGCCATGTGCTCGACTTCCTGCTTGCCCATGTCCTTATAGTCGACGACGACCCGGTAGGCGCATGGTTCGGTGACTATGCCGTCGAATGAGACGACGACGATGCCGGCATCGCAGGCCTGCTTGATGGCGCCATTGAGCGCATCGGGCGAGGCGGCGTTGATGACGATTGCGTCATAACCCTGCAGGATCAGGTTCTGCACCTGGGCTGCCTGGGTCGGTACTTCCTTGTCGGCCGTCGTGAAGACATCGGCGGCCCCGACCACCTTGTCGGCCACCGCCTTCTTGGTGACGGCGTTGTAGCTGTCGAGCATCGCCTGCCGCCATGAATTGCCGGCGTAATTATTCGAGAAAGCAATCTTCTTGCCGCTGGTGTCGGCCATGGCCGTACCGGCTGCGAGCACTATCGCAAGGGTGCCCAGAACGAACAGTTTCTTCATGTCATACTCCTCCCATAGAGTTGCTGATTTGCTGGCTGCTGATGAGTTTTGGGCTCGCGCACCTGTTTTTTATCTATTGTCAGACAAAAGTGCAGAAGGGCGGCGAGCTGTCAACTGCAATCCATAAGAAGCCACCGATCACATTGCGGTGCGACGATTGAAAAGGCTTCGGTGGATGGGCTAGGCATGCAGGTAGGAGGCCGCAGACGCATGGCAGTGACGCCGATCGTTCCCCCGGGGGCTCCGGGAATTCCGGCGCGCTGGACGTCAAGCGCCAAAAGCGGCGTCGGCGCGGCGCTTTCGCCGTTGAGCCGCGTCTGGTTCACGCTCAGCCATGGCATCCTGAACGAGATCTACTATCCCGGTGTCGACAGTGCCTGCACCCGCGACCTCGGCCTGATCGTCACCGGCCCGAACGGATATTTCTCGGAAGAAAAACGTGATGCCGCGCATGGCATCGAACCGTTCGAAGAAGGCGTGCCAGCCTACAGGCTGGTCAATACCGCTGATGACGGCGCCTACCGGATCGAGAAGCGCATCCTGGCCGACCCTGCACGACCCACCTTGCTGCAGGAGATCACCTTCACGCCGCTCAAGGCCGCCACGGGGGACTACCGCGTCCACGCCTTGCTGGCGCCGCATCTGGTCAATGCCGGCATGGGCAACACCGCCTGGGTCGGCGACCATGACGGAGAGCCTGTGCTGTTCGCCTCGGGCCGCGGCACCTGCCTTGCGCTGGCCTCGTCGCTATCCTGGCGGAACTGCTCGGCCGGTTATGTCGGCGTCTCCGACGGCTGGCAGCAACTCAAGCACACCGGTCGGCTTGATCCAGCCTTTCAGCGAGCCGAGGACGGCAATGTCGCGCTGACCGGCGAAATCGGGTTTTCCGCCAACAGCACCAAAACGGTACTGGCGCTGGGCTTCGGGGCGACGTCCGAAGAAGCCGCTCGAAATGCCTTCGCCAGCCTCAGGGAGGGTTTCGCGGTGGCGGCAACATCCTACGCCGAACAATGGCGCGAATGGCAGGCGGGCCTGCTGCGGCTGGATCGCCACGGCGCGTCCGGAGTGAACAGCTACAGGATCTCCACCGCCGTGCTGGCGACGCACCGGTCATCGCTCATGCCGGGCGCAGCGGTCGCCAGCCTGTCGATTCCGTGGGGCTTCGACAAGGGCGACGACGATCTCGGCGGCTACCATCTGGTCTGGCCGCGCGATCTGGTCGAGACAGCGGGCGGCTTTCTCGCCGCCGGCGATGTCGCCTCGGCCCTGCAAACCCTCGACTATCTCTGCTCCATCCAGCAGCCGGATGGCCACTGGCCGCAGAACGCCTGGCTCGATGGGACAGCCTATTGGCCGGGCATCCAGATGGACGAATGCGCCTTTCCGCTGCTGCTGGCGGATGCGCTGCGGCGCCAGGGCCATTTGCCACGCGTCAGGCTCTTGTCCTTCCTGCCAATGATCGAGCGCGCCGCTGCCTATGTCGTGCGCAATGGACCCGTCACCGGCGAGGACCGCTGGGAGGAGGATTCCGGTTACAGCCCGTTCACCCTCGCCGTTGAGATCGCGGCGCTGCTTGCCGCCGCGGATATGCTGGAGGCGTGCGGCAAGCAGGACGCAGCAAGCTATCTGCGCGAGACCGCCGACGGCTGGAACGATCAGGTCGAGCGCTGGACCTATGTCACCGGCACGGCAAGCTGCGAGGCGGCCGGCGTCGCGGGTTACTATGTCCGCATCGCACCGCCCGACAGCGCCGAGGCCGGTTCGCCGAAGGACGGCTATGTGCCGATCAAGAACCGCCCGCCTGGCGATACCGACCGGCCGGCGCAGGAAATCGTCAGCCCGGACGCATTGGCCCTGGTGCGCTTTGGCCTCAGGGCAGCCGACGATCCGCGCATCATCGACACGGTCAAGGTCATCGACGCGCAGCTGCGCCGCCAGCTGCCGCAGGGGTCGCTCTGGTATCGCTACACCGGCGACGGCTATGGCGAGCACGAGGACGGCGCGCCATTCGACGGCACCGGCCAAGGCCGCCCCTGGCCGTTGCTCGCCGGCGAGCGGGCCCATTACGAGCTGGCGGCCGGACGCAAGGACAAGGCGACCTTGCTGCTCGCGGCAATGGAGGGCTCGGCCGGGCCGGGCGGCCTGTTGCCGGAGCAGGTCTGGGACGGCGCCGACCTGCCCGAGCGCGAACTGCTGCATGGCAAGCCCTCGGGCAGCGCCATGCCGCTGGTCTGGGCGCATTCCGAGCACATCAAGCTGTTGCGCTCGCTGCGCGACGGCGTGGTGTTCGACAGGCCGCCGCAAGGCGTCGAACGCTATATCGACAAAAAGACCGTCTCGCCGTTCAGGACTTGGCGCTTCAACAACAAGATCCGTTCCATGCCGGCCGGCAAGACAATGCGCCTCGAGCTCTTGGCGAAGGCAACCGTCCATTGGAGCGTCGATAATTGGGCGACCGTGCATGACAGCGCGACCAGGGAGAATGCCCTCGGCATCCACCTCGCCGATCTGCCGGTCGCCGGCCTGCCCGAGGGGAGCACGCTGATCTTCACTTTTTTCTGGCCCGGCAGCGGGGATTGGGAGAATGTCGACTTCTCCGTCATCATCGGTGAACAGAACAGAGTGTAGATCCTTCCCACCAGATCCTCTTCAAGACACAAGGACGAGACCATGCAGATCGGAATGATGGGACTGGGCCGGATGGGCGCCAACATGGTCCGGCGGCTGATGCGCGACGGCCACGAATGCGTCGTCTACGACATCAACCCGGCAAGCGTCGCCGCCTTGGTCAAGAACGGCGCGATCGGCGCAGCCTCGATGGAGGAGTTTGTCGACAAGCTCGCCAAGCCGCGCTGCGTGTGGCTGATGCTGCCTGCGGCCATCACCGGCACGATCGTCGATCAGGTGGCAGCGCTGATGGAACCCGGCGACATCATCATCGACGGCGGCAATTCCTACTATCACGACGATGTCGATCGGGCCGCCAAGCTCGCCGCCAAAGGCCTCAACTATGTCGATGTGGGCACCAGCGGCGGCGTCTGGGGCCTCGATCGCGGCTACTGCCTGATGATCGGCGGGCCCGACGACGCGGTCCGCCATCTCGATTCGGTCTTCGCCACGCTGGCGCCCGGCGCGGATGCCGGTGCGCCCGCTCCCAACAAGACGGCCGGCACGGCGCCCTTCGGCTATCTGCATTGTGGCCCGAGCGGCGCCGGCCACTTCGTCAAGATGGTCCATAACGGCATCGAATACGGCGTCATGGCCGCCTATGCCGAAGGCATGAATATTCTCAAGGCCGGCAATGCCGGCAAGGTCAAGCGCGAGGCCGATGCCGAGACCAGCCCGCTCCAGAACCCTGAATACTACCAGTTCGACATCGACCTTGCCGAGGTGGCCGAGGTCTGGCGGCATGGCAGCGTCATCGGCTCGTGGCTGCTTGATCTCACCGCCGGCGCGTTGAAGAGCGATCCCGGCCTGACCCAGTTCGGCGGCCGGGTATCCGATTCCGGCGAAGGCCGCTGGACCCTGAAAGCGGCCATCGACACCGGCGTGCCGGCGCCGGTGCTGTCCTCGGCCCTGTTCGACCGCTTCTCCTCGCAAGGCGAATCCGAATTCGCCGACAAGCTCTTGTCGGCCATGCGCTATGCATTCGGCGGCCATGTCGAAAAGCCCAAGGCCGGCAAGTGACGGCGGCACGGGAGACGCACTCATGAGCCAGGAACGGTCCGACACGCTGGTGCTCTTCGGGGCGACCGGCGACCTCGCCCACAAGAAGATATTTCCGTCCCTCTACGCCATGGTCGCCAAAGGGACGCTCAGCGAACCGGTAATCGGCGTCGCCTTCGACGCCTGGGATTTGAAGAAATTGCAGGATCGCGCGCGTGACGGCATCGTCAATGCGCTCGGCAGGATCGACGAGAAGGTGTTCGCCAAGCTCGCGTCGCTGCTGCGCTATGTCAGCGGCGACTATCGCGATCCGGCCACGTTCGAGAAACTGAAGAGCGCGCTGGGCACCGCCCAGCGGCCGCTGCACTATATGGCGGTGCCGCCGACCATGTTCGAGACGGTGGTCCAGGGCCTGGAGCAATCGGGCACGGCGCGCGGCGCGCGGCTGATGGTGGAAAAGCCCTTCGGCCATGACCTGCAATCGGCACGCTGGCTGAACCGGGTGCTGCATCTGGTGTTCGACGAACAGTCGATCTTCCGCATCGACCACTATCTCGGCAAGGAAGCGATCCAGAACCTGCTCTATTTCCGCTTCGCCAATTCCTTCCTGGAACCGATCTGGAACCGCAATTTCGTCGAGAGCGTGCAGATCACCATGGCCGAGGATTTCGGCATCGACGGGCGCGGCCGCTTCTATGACGAGGTCGGTTGCGTCAGGGACGTGATCGAGAACCATCTGCTCAACATCCTCCTGCTGCTGGCGATGGAACCGCCTGTCGGCCGTTCCGCCGACGACCTGATCGATGAGAAGGTGCAGGTGCTGCGCGCGATCCGCACCTTGACCAAGGACGATATCGTGCGCGGCCAGTTCGACGGCTATCTCGCCGAGCCCGGCGTGGCGCCCAACTCGCCGGTCGAAACCTTCGCCGCGGTGCGCTTCCTCGTCGACACCTGGCGCTGGCGCGACGTGCCGTTCTTCATCCGCGCCGGCAAGAACATGCCGGTGCATGCCACGGAGGTGATCGTGCGGCTGAAGCGGCCGCCGCTCGATGTCTTCGACCCGATCAAGCCGAACGACGCCAATTATGTGCGCTTCCGCATCGACCCGCAGGTGGCGATCTCGATCGGCGCGCAGCGCAAGGCAGCGGGCGACGACATGATCGGCGAGCAGGTCGAACTGACGGCGCTCGACGACAGCAAAGGCGACATGCCGCCCTATGAACGGCTGATCGGCGACGCCATGAACGGCAATGGCCAGCTTTTCACCCGTCAGGACGCCAGCGAACTTGCCTGGCGCATCGTCGGGCCGGTCCTCGGCGACACCACGCCGCCGCATCTTTATGAACCGAAGACCTGGGGGCCGGCCGAGGCGATGAACGGCTTCGGGCCGCCGAACGGCTGGATCAATCCGTCGAAATAGGCTGGGAGACGGCAGCATGGGCAGGACGGCAAGGTCGAAAACGGCGAGCGGCGACCCGACCGTGCTGTCGATCGACATCGGCGGCTCGCACATCAAGATCCTTACCAGCGCAGGCGGCACTGAGCACCGCGCCGATTCCGGGCCGGATCTCACACCGCAGCAGATGATCGATGCGGTGAAGGCGCTGGCCGACGGGCTCTCCTACGACGTCGTCTCGATGGGCTATCCCGGCCCGGTGCATCACAACAGGCCGTTGCTCGATCCCGCCAATCTCGGCAAGGGCTGGGCCGGCTTCGACTTCGCCGCGCAATTCGGCAGGCCGGTCAAGGTGGTGAACGACGCGCTGATGCAGGCCATCGGCAGCTATGAAGGCGGTCGCATGCTGTTCCTGGGGCTGGGAACCGGCCTGGGTGCGGCGATGATCGTCGACAACGTAGCCCAGCCGATGGAGCTCGCCCATCTCCCCTACAAGAAGGGCAAGAGCTTCGAGGACTATGTCGGTGAACGCGGCCTTGTGAAACGCGGCAAGAAGAAGTGGCGCAAATCCGTTTTCGACGTCGTCGAGAGGCTGCGCGCCGCCATGCAGCCCGATTATGTCGTCATCGGCGGCGGCAATGTCGACAAGCTCGACGATTTGCCCGCCGACAGCAGGCGCGGCGACAACACACGCGCCTTCGAAGGCGGATTTCGTCTGTGGCGAGACAAGGCCCTGATCGTCTGATAGTATTACAGTTCAGTATAGTTATTCAAAATAATGTGTGACACTGGGCCAAGTCGTTGCATTGCGCAGATTTGCCGACTAGGAATTCCGGCGCACTACATCGCGACGCACCGCGAGGGACGTGCAAAGACGCCGCCGCACTTTAACTTTGCGCATCATCCCATCCGAAACTGTGCCGATTTCGGGCCCCATACGCCATAGACGGAGGAAAATAGATTGACCGACGACAGCAACGACGCTCGCAAGGATATCGACCTTCTCGAGCTGACCGCCCATATCGTGTCGGCTTACGTCGAGAAGAACCGCCTGCCCGCCTCCGGCCTGGCCGACCTCATCGCCAGCGTCAGCGCTTCGATCAGTGGGCTCGGCCAGCCGGCCGTACCCGTGGCGGCGCCGCTCGTGCCGGCGGTCAATCCCAAGAAGTCGGTGACGCCGGATTTCATCATCTGCCTGGAGGATGGCAAGAAGTTCAAATCGCTGAAGCGTCATCTGGGCGTGCATTTCGGCCTGACGCCGGACGCTTACCGCGCCAAATGGGGCTTGCCGTCGGACTATCCGATGGTCGCTCCCAATTACGCGGCCTCGCGTTCGGAACTGGCGAAGTCGATCGGTCTCGGCCGCAAGGCCGTCGCCCCGAAAGCGCCGGCCAGAGGCAGGAAAGCCAAGGTCTCGGCCTGAGCGCGCATTCCGGCGCTGAGCCAATGGTTTGATTGAGGCCTGCCGGCGGTTCCGTCTTGGCAGGCTTCATGCTTTTTGGCCTGGACGTGCCAAGCCATGAACTACACCAGGATGGTGATCGAGAAAGAGGCGCCGGAGGAATAGGGCTACGACCGCATCCGTTACAATCTCTCCGAAATTCGATCGCTGACCAGAAGCCATTCGACCTCGGCCTGTCGCTGCCCGATCTTACGCTCTTCCATGGCGAGCGCGCAATTGCAGGGTGGGCTCGACGCCATCTCCGCCGCGCTGAGGGAATGATTTTCCACCCCGCCTTCAGGCGGGGTGGAAAGCTCAGTTCGCTGCCGGAACCGAACAGCTCAGATCGCCTTCCTTGCAGTTCAGGTAACCCTCGAAATCCTTGACCCGGGATTGCGTCAGGCCATCCATGCACATCGAGAGGAGCATGGGGACCACGCTGCCTCCGGCCGCTCCCGCGGTCTGGAAATTGCACTCGGCGTCGCGGAACTTGATCCAATCCTGCTGCGCTTGGACAAGAAGCTTCTTGGTATCCGCGTCGTCCTTCAGGCGGGTTTCGATCTGCTTGTAAAGTTCGTTGAGCTTCTTGTCGGATTTCCTGAACGAAGCATCGGCGCACTGGTTCATGGTGGCCTGATCCTTGGCGTCGGCGCACTTGTCCTTGGCAAAAGCGAAAGCCGGCATGGCCAGAACCACGGCGGCGGTCAGAATTGCGGTTTTCATTGGTTCTCCTCCTCTTTGCAGGTGAGCGTCGTCATTCCGTAACGGTTTCGGCGAAACACCTGGCCAGCTTTTCCGGCGCTCCGAGCTTCTTCGCCCAGGATACCAGTTCAGGCTTTTCCGATGGATCGGCATAGCCGCCCCATACGTCACGAAACTGCTTCCTTCCGTCGACGGTCTGGAAGAACATCACGCCGTCATCACTAACAGGCGTGGAGACATACGCGGCGCTCCAGTTGCCGCTTTCCAAGATGGTGATGAACTTGGCGCGGGCGGGCTTGAACTTATTGTCCATCGCCGAAGCGACGAGCGGTGCATATTCCTGTTTGCGCGCCTTCGTCACTTCGACCTTGACGCCTTCGCAGGCATCGTTCGCGAAAGCAGATGTCGGTATCAACCCCGCCAGCCCGATCATGACGATTTTGGCGTGCCGTCGAACCAAGTCGCCGAGTTCAGACATAGGTGATTTCCTCTTCCTTCACGGCGTGTGGCTGTCAGTCGGAATCGCCGTCATCCGACGAATTGTCATCGTCAGGCGCATCGACCTGGCAGCCAATGCCATTGCACCCCTGATAGTTGCCCTGCGTATCGAAGTTTGGATTGCCTTGCCTGTCGTATTGCGGCCTGTCGTCGATGCTTTGATCCCCATCATCAGGGTCATCGACTTTGCATCCGATCCCATGGCAGCCAATGTATCTGCCTCGCGTATCGAAATTGGGATTGCCTTGCTTGTCGTATTGCGGCCTGGCGTCGATGGTCTGATCGTCGGTGGTGCAGCCGGCGACCGCCAGTAAAACACTGGCGATAACCGAATAAACTATACGTTTCATGATTTATTCTCCTCGCTCCCCGGCGGCGGTTCATCCGTCGATCGGGGGACGATCGGAAGAGGACAAAAGCTTCGCGGACCACGAAACGCCCGGGCTGTGGTCCATGCATTCGACGACTTTGCGGCCAGCTGTCGCAATTCCTCAAGTCGAGGGGAACGCTCCCAGCGGGAGCCGCCTTGGCGAATGTCCATTTCCCTCTCCATGCCTAGCGCCCATCCGCCCAAGCATGCCAACGATCCGCCGGCGCGGTTGATGTATCCATAGGTTGTAACCGATTTCGCCGGCTAGCAAGGGAAAATTGCCCGATCTTGAGTTCTGTTTTGAAAATGCTTAATAATCCAGTAAGCACCATGCTTGGTTTAGCAAGTACTTAAATGCACGTGACAGAAAGGAGCCAGCAAAAGATTGCTGATTACGCCTACGTTTTTTCGCACTATTCCAAAATAAAATGGTCTATTATTCCCAATTCACAAGGGACGACGATATATAAGGGTAAAATGACGCTCGGCATTATCGCCAGAACCTCAATGTATTGGTAAGTTTCGGCCAGGCCAGTGGGCAAGCCGAAAAGAATGCTGCTCACTGATCGGCTTTCAAGGCTATCGCGTGAACGATGGGGAGACATGCGGTCTTCGAGACACCCGATAGGCTTTTCTGTCCCGCTGGGTCTTGTGGGTGAGTTTCGTGTGCGTTCGATGGAACACGTCAGAAAATCCTTGATCCAGAACCTGTTTTTGCGCGCCTCATACGTCGAACTGGGCTAAAGGGTTCCCTGGCCGGACCAGCGTCCATCGTGGAAGTGCCCCGCCGGCCTCCATCCTTCTAACGGGGCCTCGTTCCATGACCTCCAAACAGATATCACCGGACCAGCGCTATGCCGCGTTCCGCCACCGCTCCTTCCTGAGCTATTGGGCGGCGCGCTTCCTCACCACGTTCGCCACCATGATCGTGTCCGTCGCGGTCGGCTGGCAGATGTACGACCTGACCCGCGACCCGCTCGATCTCGGCCTTGTCGGCATCGTCCAATTCCTGCCTTCGCTGCTCCTGGTGCTGGTCACCGGGGTCGTTGCCGACCGTTTCGGCCGCCGGCTGATCATGGCGCTGGCGGTGCTGCTCGAGGCGATCTGCGCGCTCGCGCTGCTCATCCTGACCCTGCGCGGCATCAGCGGCCCGCTGCCAATCTTCATCGTGCTCGCCATGTTCGGCATTGCCCGCGCCTTCTTCGGACCGGCCTCGTCGTCGCTGTTCGCCAATCTGGTGCCGCCCCGGGATTTCGCCAACGCCATCGCCTGGAACTCGTCGGCCTGGCAGACGGCGACCATCGTCGGGCCGGTCGCCGGCGGCCTGCTCTACGGCGTATCGGCCGAGGTCGCCTATGGCACGGCCACGGCGCTGATGCTCGTCGCCGGGCTGCTGATCTTCACCATACCGAGGCCGGCCCAGCGCAGCGAGACCGACAAGCCGACCATGCAGACCCTGTTCGCCGGCTTTGGTTACATCTGGGGCGAGAAGATCGTGCTTGGCGCCATCTCGCTCGATCTCTTCGCCGTGCTCCTGTCCGGCGCCTCGGCGCTGCTGCCGATCTATGCCCGCGACATATTGCAACTCGGCCCCTGGGGGCTTGGTTTGCTGCGCTCGGCGCCAGGGGTGGGTGCCATCTGTGTCGCCATCTGGCTCGCTGGCCATCCTATCCGAAACCACGCGGGCCTGATCATGCTCGGCTTCGTGGCCGCGTTCGGCGCCTTTACGGTGCTGTTCGGCCTGTCGACCATCGCCTGGCTGTCGATCCTGGCATTGGCCTTCCTCGGCGCCACCGACATGTTCAGCGTCTACATCAGGGAAACCTTGATCCAGCTCTGGACCCCCGATCATGTCCGCGGCCGCGTCAACGCCGTCAATCAGGTCTTCGTCGGCGCCTCCAACGAGCTCGGCGAATTCCGCGCCGGCACCATGGCGGCGCTGATCGGCACGGTGCCAGCCGTCGTCATCGGCGGCGTCGGCGCCATTGCCGTTGCCGGCCTGTGGGCCTACCTGTTCCCGGCGCTCCGAAGGGTGCGGCACCTCAATGGACGAAACTGACGGGGCATCGAATTCAGGTCCACCGGTATCGGCGGGCTGCGAATCTGTGCTAAGCCGCCGCCCGACCAACCAAAGGACGATACCTGTGAGCGAACCGACCGTGGCCGAGGCAACCGAGAGTATCTATGTGTCGCTGCGGGCGGACAATGCCGATCTCGACGCCCATATCGCGACGCTTAAGGCAGCGCTGGCACGAGAGGGGATAAAGCAGGCGGTGTTCGATCCCACCAAACTGGCGCAGAACAACCGCTCGGGCCGCAAATTGATGCAGGCTTATTTTCGCCACCGCGGTGTGAGCGTGGCGTTTTCGGACTAGCAGGCGTTAAACGATCCGCTGTCAGGGGATGGTGGTGCCGCGACCGCGCCGTCGGCCGCCGAAAATCAGGATCAGGAACTCGTCCAGCCAGCGCTTGAGGTGCATGTCCCAGATGAGCCGGCCGCCGAGATGGTCGCGGCCGGGCTGGGCGCCCGGCAATTCGAAGCGGTGCGCGCCGCGCACCACCCAGCGCTGCATCATCACTCGGGTCAGTTCGCCATGGAACTGGATGCCCCAGGCATTCTCGCCGTAGCGAAAGGCCTGGTTGGGATAGGTCTCGTTCGTAGCCAGCAGTGTCGCGTCGCTGGGCAGCGAAAAACCTTCGCGATGGAACTGATAGACCATTTCGGGCCAATGCATCAGCTTCCTGCCGGCTTCGGTCGCCTTGAGCGGATACCAGCCGATCTCGACCAGACCTTCGCCATGGCCCTCGACCTTGCCGCCGAGATGGTTGGCCAGCATCTGCGCACCAAGGCAGATGCCCAGCAGCGGCCGGTTCTCACGCAGCGGAACCTCAAGCCAGTCGGTCTCGCGGCGGACGAATTCGTCCTCGTCATTGGCGCTCATCGGCCCGCCGAACACCACGGCGCCGGCATGGGCGTCGAGTGTCTCCGGCAAGGCATCGCCAAGCGGCGGACGGCGGATGTCGAGATCGAAGCCTTCTTCGAGAAGCATATGGCCGACCCGCCCAGGGCTCGAATTCTCCTGATGCAGCACGATCAGGATTCTTGGCTTCGAACGCGACGGCTTCGGCGGCATCGTAAGATGGGACCCTATTCGTCGCTAGACGTTCCAAGGGCGCCCGGCGACCCGGCCGCCGCCTTGCGGCGCGCCTCGATCCGGTCGTGGCGTTCGACGCCGATCAGCTCGGCAACGCGCCAGACCGTGTTGTCCTCCAGCTCGTGCAGCTCGCCATCGGCATAGACGATCTCCCACATCAGGCCGATAAAAGCCTTGCGCCCTTCGGCATCGAGGTGACGCTTCAGCACGCTGGTGAAGGCATAGAGGTCGATCGCCTCGTTGTCGGCGCGCTCGCCGGCCGCAGCCAGCGCGTCTAGTTCGTTGCCGTTGATCGAATAGGTCTGCGCCAGCACTGCCTTGAACCGCTCCCACTCGACATCCTGGCGCACGCCGTCCGCGTTCATGACATGGTAGAGCAGCGCCGAAGCCGCCACGCGTGGATCATCGGCGCTGGCGCGGGCACCGGCGCCGGTCGGCAAATCCCTCAGAAACGACAGAACGCGTTCGAACATCAATCCATTCCCAAACGACCGGGCCACCCGGACAACTCAAAACAACCGGAACCGGCGCGGCGATTTTTCCGCCTCGTCGTCCGGATCGACGCCGGGATCGTCCGGCAGGCGCGCCAATTCCTCCGCCGGCTCGACGGCCTCGGCATCGTCAGGCGCCGCGGCGAAGGCCTGCGCCGTCACCGGCCTGACATCGCCCTCGTGGGTCTCGGCCTGCTTGCCTGCCGTCTCGCTCCCCGAAGCGGCATGATCGATCACCTCGACCGGCTTTTCCGGCGCTGGCCTGCCGGGCGCTTCGATGGCCACCACCGGGGCGTCCGGCGCCTCGTCACGACTGTCGATCAGTTGGCCCAGGCGCTCCGTCGGTGCGCGCCACTCGAAGGCATCGAGCCGGCCGGTGACCGGCGATACCGGCGCCCAGCGCTCCGAGACCACGCCGTCGGCGACCCAGGCCGGATCGCGCGGCGCCCGCACCGCCTTGGACAAGAGCTGTCGCACCTTGCCCTGGTCGCCGGTCTCGGCTTCTTCGATGTCGGCCAGAAGCAGATAGGCGCCCTCGCGGCGGTCCATCCGGATTGCCGCCTCGGCCTCGTGGCGGGCGGTCGCAAAATCCTGCGCATCGAGCGCGGCGCGCGCCACCGTCATTGAGGATTCGGCGTGGTTCTTCCTCATCTCCTGCAATTTCTTCGCCCGGTTGAGGCGATCGAGCACGGCGTCGCCTGGCCTTGCATGGGTATAGAGCTCCGCTATCTCCGGATGCGGTTCGGCCCTCCAGGCCGTCTCGAGTATTTTCGAGCCCTTGCGCACGTCGTTCTGGCGAAACAGCAGCGTCGCAGCCGCGACCGCGGCCGGCGCGAACTCCGGCTGCAGCCGATTGGCCTCTATCGCCGCCGTGCGGGCGGCCGCGGAATCGCTGTCGGCGAGTGACTGCGCCTTGGCGGTCAACAGCACGGCGCGTCGGCGGTTGGCGGCGTCGCGTTCGATCTGGCGGGTCGCCTTCTGCGCCTCGACCAACTTCAGCGCGCCGTCCCAGTCGCCGCGACCGGTCAGCTCTTCAAGCGTCGATTCGGCCGCCCAGGCCAGTTGCGGCGCCATGCCGGCGGCGCGCCCGGCATAGTGCCTGGCGGCATTGCGGTCCCCTAGGCGCTCGGCTTCGAGATAAAGTCCGCGCAGGCCGAGCAGCCGCATCTCGGGATCGTCGAGCATGCTCTCGAATTTCTGGCGCGCGCCTTCGTGGTCGCCTTCGAGCAGCGAAGCCTGGGCCTCGAGCAGATGGATCAATGGCTCCTGGTCGGAGCGGATCAGCTTGGCCGCTTCCTTGGTCTTCTTGCGGGCCAGTGCGCCGTCGCCGGCGCCGGCGGCGATCATGCCGGTCGACAGCGCCTGATAGCCGCGGTCGCGGCGCCGCACCCGGAAATAGCGCGAAATGGTGTAGGGGCTGTTCCAGACCGACTTGATCAGCCACCACAGGATCATCACCGCCGCGACGACGGCGACCACCGCCACCGCCGCCACCATCAGGCTGACCTGATACTGGTAGCCGTTGAAGGTGATGACCATGTCGCCCGGCCGGTCCGCCAGCCAGGCAAAGCCTAGGCCCAGCGCGAAGACGACGGCGAGGAAGAGCAGGATTCGGATCATCGCTGGTTCCTCACGCCTTCATCGCGCCTGATATCAGCGCATCGATCAGCGTCTCGACCTCGATGCGTGCCTTCAGCTTGCCGGCAAAATCGGCGCCGGCCGCCTTTGCAGGCGCGGGCAGCGTCTCATATTCGGTGAGCGCCTTGGCATAGTCGCCCTGATTGACCGCCACCTCCATGCGCGCGATGGTTTCCGGTGCGCCGGCGCCCTGGACAGCGCCGATCGGCCGGACTTTGACCAGCGATTCGGCGCTCGACAGAAGGTTCTGCAGCAGCCCGGCATTTTCGTCCACGGGCGTGGCCGCCGCGACCATGGCGTTGGCTGCGGCATCCATCTGCGATGCGATCTCGGTGCGGGTCTGGACGCCCTTTTGCGCGTAGGCACGCAGAGCCGCAAGCTGCGGCGCGTCCGGCGCTATCGCGGCGAAGGTCTCAAGCTCGGCACCGAACGGCGCGCCACGGTCGAGCGCCGCCTTCAGCGCCGAAGCGGCGATGGCGAGCGCGACCTTCGGCTGTCCGGCCTGCGCCTCGACTTTGCCGGAAAGCTGCGCCACCGACTGCTCCAGCGCGGTGAGCCGGCCGTCCTGCTTCGCCGCCGCCTCGCCGGCCGATTTGACCAGCGCATCGAGGCCGGCCAGCCTCTCATTGAGCGGACCGAGATCCACTGGAGCCGGGTTGCCGGCCTTGCCTAGCGCCCCAACCGCCGTCTCGATCTGCCTGACCTTGTCGCCAAGCGCGGCCAGCCCGGCATTGTCGCCCGCTCCGCCTTGCTCGGCCGCCGATTTTAGCGCCGCGACATCCGTCCTGACCTGGTCCAACGCCGCGGACAAGCTGTCGACCTTGGCCGACGCACCGCCGTCGCCGGCTTGCTTCAGATCCGCGATCTCGGTTCTGAGCGCAGCGATTTCGCCGTTGACGCCTTCGAGCGAGACGCTGGCACCGGAGCCCGGCGCGCCGAGCAGGCCGGCAAACTGCAATCCGCCGGCGCCGACCAGCGCGATGACACCGCCGATGATGCCCGCCGCGATGCCGTTGACCCGCTTCGGCGGCGGTGGCGGTGCGGATGCGGTTTTCCCGTTCCCCGCCGAGGCGCCGGTCACCGGCCCGGCCGGATCAGGTTCGGCGCGCTTCGCCGATGCGTCCTCGAAACTGTAGTCGAAGGCGCCGGCCTTGCCAGCGGCGTCGTCCGGGGAACCGGGGTAGGCCGCCGCCGGTTCGTCCGCCTTGCGGGCGCTTTCCGCGGATCGATCCGATCGGCGCGCTGTCGCCTCGGCGTGCTCCCAGGGTTCGAGATCGGTCTGGTCGGCGTGCACAGGCTCTTCGGGCGCCTCCGGCTGCGAGGCGTTCGCGGCTTCCTCCGCCTTGGCCTCGTCGGTTTGCGCCCCGGCCTTGGCGGCATTCTCGTCGGCGATGCGGGAAACGGCGCCGGGCTCGAGTTCGATGGTCACCGGATCGCGGCGGCTTTTCGAATGTCGCATCTTCGGCGTCTTGACCATGCTTGGGCTCCGCGAATTCGCTTGGGGATGGTTCAAAGAGGGTCTAGCACATCACCAAGCGGTGAAAAGGGGCGGTGTGATGACGCGGCTCAGCGCCCGGGCCGCAAAAGCGAAAGCAGCGCATCCTCGTCGGGCCGTGCAGCTATGCGGATACGGTCGCCAGCGACGTCGCCAAGGACGGCGGCGATGCGATGCGACAGGGCAAAAACCCGCGTCTTGCCAAAGATTTCATGCAGCGCAGGCCGCCTGACCAGGACCCGCAGCGCGGCAGCCGCCCTGGCGGAATAGAGCAGCACCGCATCCGCGGTTTGCCCTGACAGACGGGCGAGCACGGCCTCGTCCGAATAGGTCACGGCGAGCGTGTCGTATGTCTCGACGGGGCGGACCCCGACATCGGCAGCTTGCAGCCCCTGCTCGAATGTCGGGAAGCGCACGCGTCCGCAGAGATAGACAATGGTCTTGCCCTGGAATTCGCCGGCAAGACTGCCGGCAAGACCCTCGGCATTGCCGGGACCTTCGCTGACGGACAAAAACCCTGCTTCACGCGCGGCTTGCGCGGTCCTCTTGCCGACGGCATGGCAAGGCAAGTCCGAAAGCCGGGCGACGACCTCCTTCGGCGCAAAGCGCACGGCATTGGCGCTGGTCACCGCAACGGCCCCGGCATTGACGATGACGAGGTCCGCATCGACCGGCAACGCCACCGTCTCGGTCAGCGGCAAAAGCACCGGTAGAAACCCCATGTCCTGCAGCAGTCGCGCGGTGCGGGAGGCGCCCAGTTCCGGCCGCGTCACCAGAACGCGCTGCACCGTCAGGCCCAGCCGTCGAAGAATGTCTCGCCGGCCCTGGCCCGCACCGTCCTTGCCGCCTCTTCACCGATGAGGGCGGCATCCAGCGCCGGGCCTTTCATCTCGACCATGTGCGACTGCGTACCATCAGGCGAGATGATCAATCCCGCGAAAGAAAGGTCCGCGCCGTCTATCACGGCATGACCGGCAATCGGTGTGCGGCAGGAGCCGTCGAGGGCCGCCAGGAAAGCGCGCTCGCAAGCCAGCGCCTGTCCGGTCGGCAGGTCATGAATGGCCGCCAGCATCTGTTCGACGTCGCCATCGCCGATGCGGGTTTCGATGCCGATCGCGCCTTGGCCCGGCGCCGGCGGAAAGATGTCGAGCGGGATCAGATCGGTGACTACATGGCCGAGCCCGAGCCGCTTCAGCCCGGCATGGGCGAGGATGGTGCCGGCGGCCACGCCTTCATCGAGCTTGCGCAGCCGCGTCTGGACATTGCCACGGAACATCACCACGTCGAGATCCGGCCGCATGCGGCGGATCAGCGCCTGGCGCCTGAGCGATGACGAGCCGACTTTCGCCCCTTTGGGCAGGTCGGCGATCGTCTTAGCCGCCCTGCCTACAAAGGCATCGCGTGCATCCTCACGCGGCAAAAAGGCTGAGAGCTCCAGGCCGTCGGGCAATTGCGTCGGCATGTCCTTCGAGGAATGCACGGCAATGTCGATCGCGCGGGCGAGCAGCGCCTCCTCGATCTCCTTGGTGAACAGGCCCTTGCCGCCAGCTTCCGACAGCGGCCGGTCCTGGATGCGGTCGCCACTGGTCGAGATGACAACTATTTCGAACGCTTCTTGCGGCAAATCATGCGCCGCCATCAGCCGCGCCCGCGTTTCTTGCGCCTGCGCCAGCGCCAGCGGGCTGCCGCGTGTTCCGATCTTCAAGATTGTTTGCATGGCGCGCGGTCCGTGATAACCCCCGGGCAGGCGAAGTCGCCTTTTCCGGGCGTCTCCTACCGGGGAAAGCCTCGATATACAATCTCTAGGGGATAGCGACCAGTTGATCCGCGTTCTGGGCATCGAAACGAGTTGTGACGAGACCGCCGCCAGCGTCGTGGCGCTGGAGGGCGATGCCGCGCCCAAAATCCTGTCCAATATCGTGCTGTCGCAGATCGAGGAGCATGCCGCCTTCGGCGGGGTTGTGCCGGAGATCGCCGCGCGCGCCCATGTCGAGGCGCTGGACGGCATTGTCGAGGCAGCCCTTGCCGATTCGGGCGTGGCGCTGGCCGACATCGACGCCATCGCCGCGACCGCAGGTCCGGGCCTCGTCGGCGGCCTCATCGTCGGGCTGATGACGGCCAAGGCGATCGCAGCCGCGGCCGGCAAGCCGCTGATCGCCGTCAACCATCTCGAAGGCCATGCCTTGACGGCACGGCTGACCGATGGGCTCGACTTTCCCTATCTGCTGCTGCTGGTTTCCGGCGGTCACACACAGATCCTGGCCGTGCGCGGCGTTGGCGACTACCAGCGCTGGGCGACGACCATCGACGATGCGCTCGGCGAAGCCTTTGACAAGACAGCCAAGATGCTTGGCCTGCCCTATCCCGGCGGTCCCAATGTCGAGAAGGCGGCGGCATCGGGCGATGCGGGCCGTTTTTCCTTCCCGCGTCCGATGAAGGGGTCGGCGCAGCCCGATTTTTCGTTCTCCGGCCTGAAGACCGCTGTGCGCCAGGCGGCGAGCGCGATCGAGCCCTTGAGCGACCGGGACGTCGCCGACATCTGCGCCTCGTTCCAGGCGGCGGTGGCCGACGCGCTGGGCGACCGTGTCTCGCGCGCGCTCGCCCGGTTCCGCCGGCAATTCCCCGGTACGGTAGCGCCGGCGCTGGTCGTCGCCGGTGGCGTCGCCGCCAACCACACGATCAAGGCGACGCTGGAACGGCTGTGCGCCGAGGCGTGCTTCGCCTTCGTCGCTCCACCGCTGAAACTTTGCACCGACAATGCGGCAATGATCGCCTGGGCCGGCATCGAGCGGATGCGCGAAGGCCTGGCGCAAGAAAACGGCTTCGATTTCGTGCCGCGCTCGCGCTGGCCGCTGGACAGCATCTCCGCGCCGATGATCGGTTCGGGCCGGCGCGGGGCCAAGGCATGAGCAAGGATGGCATGAGCAAGGAGGGCATGAGCGAAGAAGGCATGAGCGGCGTCGAGGCTGCGCCAACCGGCTGGCGCGTTGCCGTGCTCGGTGGCGGGGCCTGGGGTACCGCTTTGGCGCTGGCCATGCTACGCGCCGGCCATTTCGTCCGCCTTTATGCGCGCGACCCGGAGACCGTCGCCGCAATCGACCACGGCGAAAATCGACGCTATCTGCCTGGCATCGCGCTCCAGGCCGGCATCGTGGCGACGAGCAACATCCAAGCCGCGCTCGACGGAGCCGATTGCGTGCTGGCAGTGGCGCCTGCGCAATCGCTGCGGGCGATGCTGACAGCCACCAAGCCGCATATGCCTTCCGGCATTCCGCTTGTCCTTTGCGCCAAAGGCATCGAACGCGACACCGGCAACTTGCTCTCGGCGATCGTCGGGGAGATCCTGCCTGGGAGCCCGGTCGCCGCTCTGTCCGGCCCGAGCTTCGCTAGTGACGTCGCCCGCGGCTTGCCGACGGCGGTGGTGGTTGCCGCCCGCGACGAGGCGCTGGCGGCCAAGCTTGCCGCGCGCTTCTCGGCGGAAAATCTGCGCTGCTATTCGAATGATGATTTGATCGGCGTCGAGATCGGCGGCGCGTTGAAGAACGTCTTCGCCATCGCCGCGGGTGCCGTCACTGGCGCCGGGCTTGGCGCCAGCGCCCAGGCCGCCATGGTGACGCGCGGCTTCGTCGAACTGCGCCGCATCGGTGCCGCCTTCGGCGCCAGACCCGAGACGCTGATGGGGCTTTCCGGCCTTGGCGACCTGCTGCTCACCTGCTCGTCCGCGCAATCGCGCAACTTCGCCTACGGACTGGCGCTCGGGCAAGGCAAGCCGCTTGGCGGGCTGCCGCTGGCGGAAGGCGTGCCGACGGCGGCGATCGCCGCCCGCATCGCCACCGAGCGCGGCATCGACGCGCCGATCATCGCCGCCGTCGCCGCCATACTGGACGGCACCGTCACCATTCGCCAGGCTGTGTCGGCGTTGATGACCCGGCCGCTGAAGACCGAAACCGACGATTAATCCCCACGACTTTGATCCACCGACCAGGAGAAGACCATGCTGTTTGCTTTGATCTGCAAGGATAAACCGGGAAGCCTGCAGGTGCGCCTCGACACACGGCCCGAGCATGTCGTCTTTCTTGAAGGCCTTGTTGGCGAAAGGAGACTGGCGTTCGCCGGCCCGTTCCTCGACGCCGACGGCAAGCCGAATGGCACCTTGGCGGTGATCGAGGCACCCGACATGGCTGCTGCACAAGCTTTGTCGGCGGCTGATCCCTACGCCAAGGCCGGCTTGTTCGAAAGCGTCGAGATCCGCCAGTGGAACTGGACGATCAACAAGCCGGCGGCTAGTTAATCCCGGTCGCCCGCAAATGGGCCGCAAGGAGGAGAAAAAATGAACTACTGGCTGTTTAAATCCGAACCCTCGGTTTTCTCCTTCGACGCGTTGAAAGCCAAGGGCAAGGCCGGCACGCAATGGGACGGCGTGCGCAATTACGCGGCGCGCAACAACATGAAGGCCATGCAGATCGGCGATCTCGGCTTCTTCTATCATTCCAACGAGGGGCTGAACGTGGTCGGCATCGCCGAGGTCTGCGCGCTGGCTCATCCCGACACCACATCGGACGATCCGCGTTGGGAATGCGTCGACATCCGCGCCTTCAAGGATGTGCCGAACCCGCCGACGCTGGAGCAGGTCAAGGCCAATCCCAAGCTCGCCGACATGGCGCTGGTGCGGCTCGGCCGGCTTTCCGTGCAGCCGGTGACGCCGGCCGAATGGAAGGAAGTCTGCCGCATGGGTGGGCTGACGCCGGCTCCGTGACGGTTCTCACGAGCCATAGCGCGGAACGCTTCATCCTCGACAATACGACGCTGATGGCGCCGCCGCACGTGCCGGAGATTGCGCTGTATCTTGCCGACGAGGCGCATGATCTGTGGCAGCGGACCGAGGACGAACTGGTCGAGATCGGGCTGCCGCCGCCTTTCTGGGCCTTTGCCTGGGCCGGCGGCCAGGGGCTTGCCCGCCATATCATCGACAACCCCGCCATGGTGCGGGGCAAGCGCGTGCTCGACTTCGCCTCCGGCTCCGGTCTCGTCGCCATCGCCGCGGCCAAAGCCGGCGCGGCAGGGGTGACCGCCGCCGACATCGATCCATTCTGCGCCACGGCGGTCCGGCTCAATGCGCAAGCCAATGGCGTCGCGGTCGAATTCGTCCAGAATGACTGCGTCGGAACGGATGCGGACTGGGACGTGGTTCTTGCCGGCGATGTCTTCTACGACAAGCCGTTCGCAGACCGGCTGACGTCCTGGTTCGCGGCTCTGAAGCGGCGCGGCGCCGATATCCTGATCGGCGATCCCGGCCGCTCCTATCTGCCGCGGTCGGGGTTGGAACCGCTTGGCGTCTACCAGGTACCGGTGACGCGGGCGCTTGAGGATGCCGAAATAAAACGCACCACTGTCTGGCGGTGGAGCACCGCGCGCCCGGCTTGACGCCGCCACTGAACAGGCGTTTCCATGAGCTCCGGGTCAGTGGGGGATATCATGGATTTTTCAGCGGTTAACTGGCTGGCGGTGATCGTCGCCGCAATCCTGGCGTGGCTGTTCGGCGCCGGCTGGTACACCGGTTTGAGCAAGCCATGGCTGAAGGCTGCAAAACTCGATCCGGCAACCATGAAGAAATCGTTGCTGCCATTCCTCGTCTCTTTCATCGCCGAGTTGGTCATGGCGCTTGTGATGGCCCTGGTCGTCGGCGCGGTGACGGGCGGCGAGCCGACATTGCTGGCGGGACTGGTCTTCGGTTTCGTGCTTTGGCTCGGTTTCGTCGCAACCACGCTGTCGGTCAATCATCGCTACGAGAATTTCGGCTGGGACCTGACCGTCATTGACGGCGGCCACTGGCTTGGCGTGCTGCTGATCATTGGCGCCGTGGTTGGCTGGTTCGGCGCCGCGGCGAGCTGAAGGCCTCCGCTACACCCGGTCCGCAGTTTGGGATTTTGCCATTTCCTCCAGAATCCACGTGCGAAAGGCAATGATGCGTGGATCGTTCACCAGTTCCTTGGGATAGACCAGGAAATAGGCGAATTCCGGCGCGACCTTGATGCCGAGTTCGAACGGCCGCACCAACCTGCCTTCGGAAAGGTCGTTGGCCACCATGGCGAAATCGGCGAGCGCCACGGCGCTGCCTTCCATCGCCGCCTGGACCGCGTCGGCCGAGGTGCCGAAAACGATGGTGCGGCTGTCGTCGAAATCGTCGACCCCGGCTGCGGCCATCCACATGCGCCAGTTCGGCCAGGTCACGCCCTGCCGCGCCCATTCGATATGGGCAAGCGTGTGATGGAAGAGATCGCGCGGTTCGCGCAGCGGCGGACCTGATGCCAGCAGGCTCGGGCTGCACACGGGGATGATGACGTTGTCGAACAGCCGGTGCGCGCAAAGTCCCGGATATCTGCCGGCGCCGAAGCGGATGCCGACGTCGACATCGTCAAGGTCGAAATCCCGCAATCCGTAGGCGATGTCGAACCTGAGTTCGATGCCCTCATGTTTTTTTCGGAAATCCTCGACCCGCCGCATCAGCCATTTCGTCGCGAATTGTGCGTCGAGAGTCACTTTCAGCAGCGTCGTGCCGCGCGTCATCTTCTGTGCCCGCGAGACGGCCTTGCCAAGCAGGTCGAGCGCATCGGCAGAGGCCTCGAACAGCACCGTTCCGGCCTCCGTCAGCCGGATGCTGCGGCTGGAGCGCGTGAACAGGACGATACCGAGCTGGTCTTCGATCTCCTTGATCTGGTGGCTGACGGCGGCTGGTGTCAGGCCGAGTTCGTCGGCGGCCCGGGTGAAATTGAGATGCCGGGCCGCTGCCTCCAGCGTCCTCAGCGCCCGGGTTCCCGGCACCAGGCGGGCCATCAGCGTGGCCCCAGAACAGACGCGGTCATGGCGTCCTGATCCTCAAAGAAAACTTGATAATCCGGAAAGAACTACTCGTTTCTCTCCAATCTTTCAATCGGGCATGATGCGACCATCGAACCAATATCAAACCGGATTTTATATCCGGATGGAAGGAACCGCATCATGTCTCACATAGCTTTGAGAGCTCCCGCGAGCCGGCTGAACTGGCTGACCGCCGCGTTCGACTGGCTCCGCCAGGCCAAGGTCGCGGCAAGCCTGCCGCAGGACGATGTCGAGGACTTGTCGGATCGCCAGTTGCGCGATGTCGGCGCCACACGCAAAGACGTCTCCCGTGCCATGGACCGCGAACTCGGCCGGCTGGGCCTGCTCGACATCGGCTGGCAGCAGCCACGGAGGTAAAGGGGGTAGGCAGTAGGATTAGGAAGAGCCCTACTGCCTACTGCCTATTTCCCTACACCCAATCCCTACCTTACCACCCTCACCACCGTCCGGTCCGACAGCAGCGGCAAAAGTCGCGCCATCGTGCGTGCGGTCACCGCGACGCAGCCTTGCGTGGGCGTGAAGCCCGGGCGCGCCAGGTGGAAGAAGATGGCGCTGCCGCGTCCGCGTCGGCGCGGCGTTATATTCCAATCGAGCACAAGGCAGGCATCATAGAGCCTGTCGTCGCGCCGCATGCGTTCGTGGCTGGCGCCGTAGGGGATCTTGACCGGCCTGTTATAGTTTCGGTCGTCGGGCACTTCGCACCAGCCGAGATCAGGCCCGATCGGCGTCATCGCCAGCCGGGTGATGCGGCCGCTGGAGAAGTGGTCTCCCCGGAAATAACCCGACAGGATCCGCATTTGGCCAAGCGGCGTGGCGCCGTCGCCTTCGCGCTTGCCGGCCGAGATGCCGCCACGTCCCAGCGCGCAGGCAAACACCGTTCTGCCCGCCTGCAGCAGCCCCTGGCTGGGATGGCCGGGCCTCGCCCGCACGGTCAGCACCCGCAGTCCTTTTCGCAAAATTGCGCCGGCTGCATTGCGATCGTGTTTTTTCTTGTATGATCGTGCCACGGAACAAATCACTGTGATCGGCTGTTGTGCCGGTCAGCTTCCGCATAAACAGGCAGCGGTCAACTGAATTTTCTTTTCAAAACAACGGATTGATCCATGACTTCACGAACCATCCTGATCGTCGACGACGATGACGACCTACGCGGCACGTTGGTCGAGCAATTGTCCCTTTATGAGGAATTCGACGTGCTGCAGGAGTCCACTGCGGCAAAAGGCGTCGCCGCGGCGCGTGGCGGCCTCATCGACCTGCTGATCATGGATGTCGGCCTGCCCGACATGGACGGCCGCGAAGCGGTGAAGATCCTGCGCAAGGGCGGCTACAAGGCGCCCATCATCATGCTGACCGGCCACGACACCGATTCGGACACGATCCTCGGCCTCGAAGCCGGCGCCAACGACTATGTGACGAAGCCGTTCCGCTTCGCGGTGCTCTTGGCGCGCATCCGCGCGCAGCTGCGCCAGCACGAGCAAAGCGAGGACGCCACCTTCTCGGTCGGCCCCTACACCTTCAAGCCAAGCCAGAAGCTGCTGATCGACCCGCGCGGCGCAAAGGTGCGGCTGACGGAGAAGGAGGCCTCGATCATCAAATATCTCTACCGCGCCGACCAGAAGGTGGTGACGCGCGACGTGCTGCTCGAGGAGGTGTGGGGCTACAATTCCGGCGTTACCACGCACACGCTGGAAACCCATGTGTATCGCCTGCGCCAGAAGATCGAGCGCGATCCTTCCAATGCGGAAATTCTTGTGACAGAAAGCGGTGGCTACAAGCTGGTTCCTTAAACATTTTATTATCCAATAAGCGGTCTGGGCGGGGCTGCTTTTGGGTGCGATCCTGTTGGAGGGGGATTCTGGATCGTACCGCGAAGGAGGATTGGACTGACCGTTCGGGGACACAGCTAGATGGCGCTGGATGACGACATCCGCATCCTGTCCGCCGTGAGGCTTTTCGAGGGCTTCACGCAGGAACAATTGCGCCTGCTCGCCTTCGGCGCCGAGACCATGCTGCTGCAGGCAGACCACAAGCTCTACCGCGAGGACGACGTGGCTGATTCGGCCTATATCGTGGTCAGCGGAGAGATCGTGCTCTACCGCGAGCAGGCAGCCGAGCGCGTCCCTATCGGCACGGCCGGCCCGGGCACGATGCTCAGCGAACTGGCGCTGATCGCCGACACCAACCGGCTGACCAGCGCATCGGCCGTAGTCGATTCGGAGGTGATCCGGCTCAGCCGAAAGATGTTCCGCCGCATCCTGGAGGAATATCCTGAGCTGGCGGCACAGCTCCACCAGCGCATCCTGGAAGACTTTCAGGCACTGATCCACCGCATCGAGAAGCTGGCGCCGCGCTTTTCGGGGTGAACGGGAGAGTCGGGTGGACTTCCGGCTGGTTCGCGCCACCGAAAATGACCTTCCCTTCATCGTGGCGACCGAGCGGCTTGACGCAATTGTCGCCGGAGCGGGAAAGGCGCCGGCCCGGATGATCAGTCCAGGTTGAACCGCGCGATGACCGGAACATGGTCCGAGGGACGTTCCCAGCCACGCGCGGCCCTTAGGATTTCGTAGCCGGTGAAATCAGGCACCAGGTTCGGCGACGACCAGACATGGTCGAGCCGCCGGCCGCGATTGGACGCCTCCCAGTCCTGCGCGCGGTAGCTCCACCAGGTGTAGAGCTTCTGTTCTGATGGCACGTTGAGCCGCATCAGGTCGACCCAGTCGCCGGCCAGCCGCATGGCCTCGAAACTCTCCGTCTCGACCGGCGTATGGCTGACCACGTTGAGCAGTTGCTTGTGCGACCAGACATCGTGTTCGAGCGGCGCGATGTTGAGGTCGCCGACCAGGACCGAGGCGGACACTTCGCTGTGTTCGGCGCGGATTGCGTTCATCTCGGCGACGAAATCGAGCTTGTGCCTGAACTTGCGGTTGACGTCCGGGTCCGGTTCGTCGCCGCCCGCCGGAACGTAGAAATTGTGCAGCAGGATCGTCTTGCCACCGGCCCGCACGGTCACCGACAAATGCCGGCTGTCGTCGATGTCGCAGAAGCGGCGCTTCTCGACTACCGCGATCGGCCGGCGCGCGACCGTCGCCACGCCGTGATAGCCCTTCTGGCCATGAAAGGCGATGTGCTCGTAGCCGAGCTTGCGGAAAGCCTTTTCAGGGAACAGCTCGTCGGGAACTTTTGTTTCCTGCAGGCAGAGCACATCGGGCGCGTATTCATCGAGCAGACGCTCGATGATCGGCATGCGCAGGCGAACGGAATTTATGTTCCAGGTGGCGATGGAAAAGGGCATTTGGCGGGTCCGGCGAAAGATCGCCGAACTACTGCCAGCCGCGCAGCGCAAAGACAAGTACTGCAATAATGGCGGAGATCAGCGCCGCCCTCATGGCCCTGCCCACCCTTAGCAGCAACCGCGCTGCAGCCCAGGAGAGTGAACCGGGCATTTCTTCCGTAAACCGGCACGAATGTGAGGGAGAGGAAACACGCGAGCGTGGCCAGGCTGGCGCCCTTCCTTTCCCTACGGGAGGGCAGGGCAATCGCATATGACTTGCCGTAGCGACGGAAGCTATCTTGTCTTCGTATTCAGCTCGCGGTTGGCCGTATAGTCGATGGCAAACGTGTCGGGAGCGAAGCTGACGCCTTCCTTGGTGTTGAAGATCATCACCGTGGTGTCCTTGCCCTGCGCATCGGTGATCGTCCACTGGCGCAGATCATAGGTCTTCGGATCGAACATCATGGTGATCCGCGCATTGCCGAACACCGACTTGTCCGAGAGCTGGATGGTGGTGAGGTCATCCTCTTCCTTGACGCTCTTGACGCGGTTTCCGGAGAGGTCGATCCGGTCGTCGAGCAACAGTTTCAGCGGCGTCTTCGACAACGGATAAAGATCGGACGTGTTCAGTTTCTTGTTGAGGATGACTACCGACTTGCCGTCCGAAATCACTCGGAAATTCGAGGATCCGTCATAATTGAAGCGGATCTTGCCCGGTCTTTCCAGGAAGAACTTGCCGCCGGTCTGTTCGCCCTTGGGGCCGAACTGCACGAATTCGCCGCTCATCGACTTAACCGAGGAAAAATGATCGGCGATCTTCTGCGCGGCCGCCGGCACGGCCGCCTGCGCGGATGCCAGCAGCTCGAATCCGGGCACCACGTTGAGGGCGGCAGCGCCCGCAAGCACCAGGCCGAGGCCAAGCAGCTGACGGCGCGTCGGGGCAAGATCGCCGAGCGCGGAAAGATCGTTTTTCATGTCGGTCACTCTCATCTTGAATCCTGATTTGTTGCTGTCCTGAACCCCCAGTTGGGCTGAAGTTTGACGGCGCGAACGCTGCTTACCGCTTGAACGCGCCAGGAGGTTCAAAGTTGCCGCCGGTATCTTTCGCGATCAGAATTTGTCCTCTTCGGTCGGCACCAGGATCTCGCGTTTTCCGGCATGGTTGGCGGGGCCGACAATGCCTTCTTTCTCCATCTTCTCGATGATCGAAGCGGCGCGGTTGTAGCCGATGCCCAGACGCCGTTGGATGTAGCTGGTCGAGGCCTTGCCGTCGCGCAACACCACGGATACCGCCTGATCGTAAGGATCGTCGGAATCCTCGAAGTTGCCGCCGCCACCGCCGCCCGAGCCGCCCTTGCCGGAGGGCTCGTCCTCGTCCTCATCATCGTCCTCGGTGATGGCGTCGAGATATTCCGGCACGCCCTGCAGCTTCAGATGCGCGACGATCTTCTCCACCTCGTCGTCGGAGACGAACGGGCCGTGCACGCGCTGGATGCGGCCGCCGCCGGCCATGTACAGCATGTCGCCCATGCCGAGCAGCTGCTCGGCGCCTTGCTCACCCAGGATCGTGCGGCTGTCGATCTTCGACGTTACCTGGAAGGAGATGCGGGTGGGGAAGTTGGCCTTGATGGTACCGGTGATCACGTCGACAGACGGACGTTGCGTCGCCATGATGACGTGGATGCCGGCGGCGCGCGCCATCTGCGCCAGGCGCTGCACTGCACCCTCGATGTCCTTGCCGGCAACCATCATCAGATCGGCCATTTCGTCGATGATGACGACGATGTAGGGCATCGGCTCGAGGTCGAGATTCTCGGTCTCGTAGATCGCCTCACCGGTCTGGCGGTCGAAGCCGGTCTGCACGGTGCGCGAGATCTTTTCGCCCTTCTTCTCCGCCTGTTGGACGCGTGCGTTAAAACCGTCGATATTGCGCACGCCGACCTTCGACATCTTGCGGTAGCGGTCTTCCATCTCCCGCACGGTCCATTTCAGCGCCACCACCGCTTTCTTCGGGTCGGTGACGACGGGCGTCAAAAGGTGCGGGATGCCGTCATAGACCGAGAGCTCCAGCATTTTCGGGTCGATCATGATCAGCCGGCATTCCTGCGGCGTCAGCCGGTAGAGCAGCGACAGGATCATGGTGTTGATGGCGACCGACTTGCCGGAGCCGGTGGTGCCGGCGACCAGAACGTGCGGCATCTTGGCGATATCGACGATGACCGCCTCGCCGTTGATGGTCTTGCCCAGCGCCAACGCCAGCTTGGCCTTGGTGGTCTCGAAATCGCGGCTGGCCATGATTTCCCTGAGATACACCGTCTCGCGCTTGGCGTTAGGCAATTCGATGCCGATGGCGTTGCGGCCCGGTACCACGGCGACGCGGCAGGCGATGGCGCTCATCGAGCGGGCGATGTCATCGGAGAGGCCGATGACGCGCGATGATTTGATGCCTGGCGCCGGCTCCAGCTCATAGAGCGTGACGACGGGGCCGGGGCGGACATGGATGATCTCGCCCTTGACGCCGAAATCCTCCAGCACGCCTTCGAGCAGGCGGGCGTTCTGTTCCAACGCGTCTTTCGAGAGGCTCGGGTCGCGCGCGACGTTCTTCGGTTCGGACAGGAAATGCAGCGACGGCATCTCGAATTTTTCCGAGCCGATCAGCGAGGTCTGCGCCTCGCGCTGGACGCGCGCACCCGGGGCCGGGCGCGGCGCCGGCGCTTCAACGCGCGTGGCGGCATCCGAGCGGAACGGCTGGACCTTGGCGGTGGGAGCCGCGCGACGCTGGACGAGGGGTTCATCGTCGAAATCGACATCGTCATCGCCGGTGTCGAAGCGGTCGTCGAAGACGTCATCGTCCGGATCGACGGAAACGCTGCGATCGTTGACCATGGCGGCGAAGAATTCCGGTTCGACGCGGGCACGGCCACCCGGGCTCATCCGCTGCTCGGCGAACTCGGCCGATTCGACCCGTTCGGCGGCGCGCCGCCAGGCGCTGGCGCGCGGCTCCATTCCCGGCTCGAATTCGTCCCGCCGCTGCCTGCGGCGCACGGCGCGGCGGTGCATCCACGCGCGGAACGAAAGCCACCAATGGGTCATTGCGCCGAGCGCCAGTATGCCTTCGTCGCCTTCATCCTCGTCATTGTCGAACAGCAGCTCATCCTCACGCGGATCGGCGGCGGCCGGTTCCTCCATGACGGCGAAACCGTTCTTGCGCGCGATCAGCGCCGAACCGTAGGCGAACAGCCACAGCGCCGGCCCGGCCATCAAAATGGCGAGCACGCTGGCGACCAGACCGGTCGGGTAGCCGCCAATGACGAGGCCTGGAATCTTCAGCACCATGTCGCCGAACACGCCGCCGAGCCCCGTCGGCAGCGGCCAGGTCTTGGGCGGCACCACGCAGCCGGCGATCGCGGCGGCCAGCAGGGCAAAGCCGAACCAGAACAGACCGCGCCTGGGCAGCCTGTCGACGCCACGCGCCGAAAACAGCAGATATCCCCAGATCACGGCCGGAACCAGCGCCGCCACGGCGGCAAGGCCGAAGAACTGCATGGCGATGTCGGAGAAGACCGCACCCGCATAGCCCATGGCATTGGTGACGGTGTTAGCTGTGGCGTGGGAGAAGCTCGGGTCGGCGACATTCCAGGTGGCAAGGCTGGCGACGCCAAAAGCGGTGAACGCGAACATGCCGGCGCCGACAAGCCGGCCGACCTGGCGTCGCGCGAATGCCTGGATGCCGTGCCCCGTATCGGTCAGCGCGAGCGGTGCTGAAGCCCCTGAACGCATGCTCTTCCCCGTCAGTGATTGCCTGGCCCGAGCGCGTGACGCACTTCGGCAGATTTGGCTGCCAGACTATGCGTGGGAAGGTTAAGGCCGCATTAACCATGGCAGGGCCTCAGCCGCCTGCCGCAAATAACAATGGCGAGCCTCACGGCCCGCCATTTCTGCCTTGGCAACGGCAGGGTGATCAGGCTCGGTGGGCCTGATCCGCTGCGGTCTCAGTTGGCTCCGCCGAGCGCCTGGACGTTGGCGCAGAACTCGGCATGCGGCTTGCTCATCGCCGCGTCCTGGCATTCCTTCTTCATCGCATCCTGCTTTTCCATTGGCATGGCCATGAAAGCGGTCTTGAATTCCGCCATCGGCTTCATGGTTTTCATGCTGGAATCGGTGAAGAACGGGGCCATATTGTCGGGTTCGTCGAGAGCTCCGGCAAATGCCATGCCGCTGACCATGGAAAGAGCGAGCGCGCCGAGACAGATATTCTTGACGTTCATTGGATAGTTTCCTTCCCTATTGTTTGAAACGACCGCCGAACAGTGGTCGTGCCTGGGAGTTCGATGCCAAGACGGCGATGTTTCCTCGAAAATCTCAATCACGCGAACGTGATTGCGCTCGTCCAACCAAACGGGCTCCAAAAAAGAGGCCCGGAGCGATCCGGGCCTCAAGGCGTGAGCACCTTGCGGAGCGTCACGACGGGATTTCAAAACAGTTCCGGAAGACGTGCAGCGGTTTTCCGTACGCGTTTACAGAAAGAGATGGGACCGGCGGGAGGAGGTCCGCCGGTCCCATGGCAAAGAGGCCTTATGGCACCACTTCGCCGTGCTGGCTGATGTCGAGACCCTCGACCTCTTCCTGGGTCGACGGACGCAGGCCGACGAGCGCCTTGACGATGTAGAGGATGACGAAGGTGGCGATTGCCGTCCACAGGATGGTGAAGACGATGCCGTAGAGCTGCTTGCCGATCGACGCGCCCGAGGACAGGCTGTTGATTGCCGGGTCGGCGAGCACGCCGGTCAGCAATGCGCCGACCACGCCGCCGACGCCATGGACACCGAAAGCATCGAGCGAGTCGTCATAGCCGAACATGTGCTTTACCTTGACCGCCGAGATGTAGCAGACGACGCCGGCGACGATGCCGATGATGAAGGCGCCCGTCGGGTTGACGAAGCCGGAAGCCGGCGTCACCGCAACAAGGCCGGCAACGGCGCCGGAGATGATGCCGAGCACCGAGGGCTTCTTGGCGACGATCCATTCGGCGAACATCCAGGCCAGCGCCGCTGCCGCGGTGGCAACCTGGGTGTTGAGCATCGCGGCACCTGCGAGGCCGTCGGCGGCGAGTTCCGAACCGGCGTTGAAGCCGAACCAGCCGACCCACAGCAGCGAAGCGCCGATCACGGAATAGACCAGGTTATGCGGCGCCATGTTGGTGGTGCCGTAGCCTTCGCGCTTGCCCAGGACCAGGGCGCAGACGAGACCCGCGACACCGGCATTGATATGGACGACCGTGCCGCCGGCGAAGTCGAGCACGCCGGCAGCGCCGAGGAAGCCGCCGCCCCAGACCCAATGCGCGATCGGCGCATAGACGACCAGCAGCCACAGCGCCATGAAGATCAGCAGGGCCGAGAACTTCATGCGCTCGGCAAAGGCGCCGGCGATCAGGGCCGGGGTGATGATGGCGAAGGTCATCTGGAACATCGAGAAGACGAATTCAGGAATGTTGGCCACGCCCGGCGCCCACAGCGTCGAGGTGGTGATGCCGTGATGGAAGAACTTCGAGAAGCCGCCGAGATAGGCATTCATGCCGCCGCCGTCGGAAAAGGCCAGCGAATAGCCGAACATGAACCACAGCACCGTCACCAGGCAGGTGATGGCGAAGCTCTGCATGACGGTGGCAAGCACGTTCTTCTTGCGCACCATGCCGCCGTAGAACAGCGCCAGGCCGGGGATGGTCATCATCAGCACCAGCGCCGTCGAAGTCAGCATCCAGGCGGTGTTGCCGGTGTCGAGCACCGGGGTGGGAGCGGCCGGCGCGGCGGCAGCCGCGCCCGGAGCCGCTTCCTGCGCGAAGGCGGCGACGCTGCCCAACGCTGCGAGAGCGAGCGAGCCAAAAAGGGCGGCGCGTCCCGTCTTCTTCAAGGTGGAAGGAATATTCATTGAACTCTCCATTGGAATACGTGTTCGCCGCTTCAGAGCGCGTCGGTGTCTGTTTCGCCGGTGCGGATGCGCACCGCCTGGTCGATGCCGAAAACGAAGATCTTGCCGTCGCCGATCTGACCGGTCTTGGCGGCTGCGGTGATGGCCTCCACGGCCTTGTCGACCATGTCGGCGCTGACCGCGACCTCGATCTTGATCTTCGGCAGGAAACTGACCGCGTATTCCGCCCCGCGATAGATTTCCGTGTGCCCCTTCTGACGCCCGTAGCCTTTGACTTCGGTGACGGTCAGGCCCTGGATGCCGACGGCGGTAAGCGCTTCGCGTACCTCGTCGAGCTTGAACGGCTTGATGATTGCCATCACGATTTTCATAAGGTTTCACCCTTTTGCTGTTGCGGTCCCCCGCGTTTGCACACCTTCACCGATCCCGAGGAGCCGGAGAGTGCCGACGAGGATTCAAGCTCCGTGCCAATTGCCGAAGCAGCGTGTTAACTTGTTGTAAACAAAGGAATTGACACGCCGGCGATCGCACCGTGCCGATGAGCGCGGCACAGCTTCTGCTCAATAATTAAGCAATTTTCAGAAAACGCCTATTTGGGAGGCTTTGGTCGAACGGACTGCTCAACGCTTGAGCCGGATCAAGCCTTCCTGGGCCATCGAGGCGATCAGCGTGCCGTCGCGGGCATAAAGCGTGCCGCGGCTGAACCCGCGCGATCCCGAGCTCGAGGGGCTGTCCTGTGCGTAGAGCAGCCAGCCGTCGAGCGAATGCGGGCGGTGGAACCACATCGAATGGTCGAGGCTGGCCGCCTGGATGTCGGGATCGAACAGCCCGCGCCCATGCGCGAAGGTCGAGGTGTCGAGCAGCGTCATGTCGGAGAGATAGGCGAGCAGCACCGATTGCAGCGCGCGGTCGTCTGGGACGGGGCCGGCGAGGCGAATCCAGACATTCTGCCGGGGCGGCAGCTTGTCGCGGCTTTCATAGTGCTGGAGATTGACCGGCCTGAGCTCCAGCGGTCGCTCGCGCGCCCAGAAGCGTCGCACCGCTTCCGGCACCCGGTCGGCCTTTTCGAGCAGTTGGCGCTGCGTCTTCAGCCCTTCCGGCGGCGGCACGTCGTCAGGCAAAGCGAACTGGTGCTCCAGCCCCTTCTCATCGATCTGGAACGAGGCTTCCAGCGAGAAGATCGCGTTCCCGTGCTGGATCGCCAGCACCCGGCGGGTGGTGAAGGAGCCGCCGTCGCGGATGCGGTCGACCTCGTAGATGATCGGCACCTTGATGTCGCCCGGCCGCATGAAATAGCCATGCAGCGAATGCACGTAGCGGTCGGGCTCGACTGTCCGCTGCGCCGCTACCAGCGCCTGGGCGATGGTCTGGCCGCCGAACACGCGCTGCCACTCCACCTGGGGGCTGCGACCACGATACAGATTGTGTTCCAGCCTCTCGAGGTCGAGAATGCGCAGAAGCTCGTCCATGGCCGCCGTCATGTGTCGTGACCTCGCCTCAAGATTTCCTTGGCGGGTTTCCGACAGGAAGGACGGGCCGTCAAGGGCGGATGGCAGGCTGGCTTGCAAGGAGCGAAGACCATGGAAGGCAAGGCAGAGGCGAAAACCAGGTCCGGGCTCGATGTTCTGGTCGCCGGCGCCGGCTATGTCGGCCTGGCTGCCGCCGTGTCGCTGAAACAGGCGCAACCGGAGCTTGCCGTGGCCCTGGTCGATGCCGCGCCGGCCGGCTCCTGGCAAAGGGACGGGCGCGCCTCGGCCATTGCGGCGGCCGCCTGCCGCATGCTCGAGCGGCTCGGCGTCTGGGCCGAGATCGCGCCGGAAGCGCAGGCGATCACCGAGATGATCATCACCGATTCGCGTACCGCCGATCCGGTGCGCCCGGTCTTCCTGACCTTCGACGGCGAGGTGGCGCCGGGCGAGCCCTTCGCGCATATGGTGGCCAACCGGGTGCTGAACGGCGCCTTGCGCCGCAGCGCCGAAAAGCTCGGCGTCGACATCATCGAAGGCGTTGCCGTGCAAGGGTTCGAAACCAATGGTGCGGGCATCACCGTGCATCTGGCCGACGGCGCGACGCTGAAGGCGCGGCTGCTGGTCGCCGCCGACGGCGTCAACTCGAAGCTGCGTGACATGGCCGGCATCAAGACGGTGAAGTGGGAATACGGCCAGTCCGGCATCGTCTGCACGGTGGCGCATGAACGGCCCCACAATGGCCGTGCCGAAGAGCATTTCCTGCCCGCCGGCCCGTTCGCCACGCTGCCGCTGAAGGCGGACGAGGACGGTTCCAACCGCTCGTCGATCGTCTGGGTCGAGCGGTCGGAAGATGCTCAGACGCTGGTCGCCGGCGACGACCTCCTCTTCGAGCATGAGCTGGAACAGCGTTTCGGCCTCAAGCTTGGCGAGATCCGCGTCGCCGACAAGCCGCGCGCCTGGCCGCTGGGTCTTACCATCGCGCGCGCCTTCGTCGCGCCGCGCGTGGCGCTTGCCGGCGATGCCGCCCACGGCATCCACCCGATCGCCGGCCAGGGCCTCAATCTCGGCTTCAAGGATGTGGCCGCCCTGGCCGAGGTGATCGTCGAAGCCGACCGGCTGGGCCAGGATATCGGCGCGCTCGACGTGCTCGAGCGCTACCAGCAATGGCGCCGTTTCGACACGGTGCAGATGGGCGTCACGACAGATGTGCTGAACCGGCTGTTTTCCAACGACATCGGCCCGCTGCGCGCGGTGCGCGACATCGGCCTCGGTCTGGTCGAGCGCATGCCGCGGCTGAAGGAATTCTTCATCCGCCAGGCGTCGGGGCTTTCAGCCGGCACGCCGCGTCTTTTGAAAGGCGAGGCGATCTGACCCCGCCGCGCCGCCTATGACCCGGGCACGTCATAGATCGCCCGGACCTCGATCGTGCCGAGTTCGGCCAGCGGAATGCCGCCGGCGATGTCCAGCGCCTCCTGGAGGTCCTTCGCCTCGATCATGACGAAGCCGAGCAACTGCTCCTTGGTTTCGGCGAACGGGCCGTCGGTGACCAGCCGCTTGCCCTTGCGACGGCGCACGGTCTTCGAGGTCTTCACCGATTGCAGCGCCTGCGCGACGATGAGCTTGCCTTGTTGGTCCAAGGACCGGTCGTAGGCAAGCGAATCGGCGTCGAGCTTGGCCGATCCTTCCGGGGTGAGCGCATGGAGGTCTTTCTCCTCGCCATAGACCAGGCAGACATATTTCATTTCACGCTCCCTTGCTGCGATGAATTATAGGATGCGGCGAGGAGCGTGTCAGTCTTGCCTTCGACCGCTGCCGCATGGTCGAGAAGGCATGCCGCGACCGCGATGATGGCGACAGCAGCCAGCAGCCTGCGGACACCGGACGGCGGCGGCTCCAGCCAGAAGTCCTGCCGTCGTTGAGCCTTGCGGCCTGGGACCTTCCATATTGCGAAAAACAGATTGTCCATGTGAACCTCCATCCGGCCACAATCCCGTGGTCGCCCGCAGGACGGTCGGGCCGAATGGAAGCCGACATCTTTGCACGCGGATTTTTTCGAAAGGAATGAACCGTCATCGCGCCGTGGTCCAAACAGCGCAGTGGTCTTCGCCCATGCCCGCGCTATAGTCGGCTCACCTGGACAAGTTCACGACAACCAAGGAGGAATTCATGGACCGCACCGCAACCGCCGTCTGGAAGGGCAATCTGAAGGACGGCAAAGGCACGCTCGACAGCCAGAGCGGGACCCTGAACGGCACGCCCTATTCGTTCAAGGCACGCTTCGAGGACGAGAGCGGCAAATCCGGCACCAATCCGGAAGAGTTGATCGCGGCCGCGCACGCCGGCTGCTACGCCATGCAGCTGTCGCATTTCCTGGCCGAGAACGGCACCCCGGCGGCCGAACTCGACGCCAAGGCCGTGGTGACGCTGGTTCCCGGCACCGGCATCACGGGCAGCGCGATCACCCTTGTCGGCAAGGTGCCCGGCATTGACGCCGCGAAGTTCAAGGAATTGGCCGAGAAGGCCAAGGCCGAATGCCCTGTTTCCAAAGCGCTGGGCGCCATCAACGTATCGCTCGACGCCAGGCTCGGCTGAGGGCCCGGCATCCCGGCGCGCATGGTCGCGCCGGGCATCCTCGAGCGCTCAGGCGCCCAGCGCGTCGAGCCGGGTGCGAAGGGCTGCGACTTCCTGCTCCAGCGCCTCCACTCTCGGTTCGAGGTCGGAAGCGGGCACGGCCGATGCAATGCGCTGCGCCGACAGGGCCGCAACATCGACCGGCCCGGCGAGGAGATGCACGTAGCGGTCCTCGCGTTGGCCTGGACCGCGCGGGATTTCCTGGACGAGCGGCGGTCGACGGCCGATCAGCATATCGAGTTCACCGCGCAAATCCTCGATCGACGAAAACCGTGCCATGCGCTCGCTGCGTGCCAACAATTCATGCGCCGTCTGCGGCCCGCGCAGCAAAAGCAGGCCGACCAAGGCGGTCTGCGGCGTGGTCAGCGAGAAGCGCTGCGCCATCTGGTGCTCGTAGCGCTCGACGCGGGAGCCGAACATCTGCCGTACCAGCCCCTTCTGCTCGAGCACCTTCAGCGCCCGGTGCACCTCTGTCTGCTCCAGCGCCATGACGGGCTCGCGCGCCGTCTTCTGGTTGGCGGCGGCAAGTGCTGCGTTGAGCGTCAGCGGATAGACGTCCGGCGTCAGCTCCTTCTTCTCGATGAGGCAGCCGAGCACACGCGCTTCGGGAGGAGACAGGATGGGGAGGTCCGTCATTGGATTGCAATCCTTTCTGAAGCTGGCAAAACAGAGTCCCTCTGTCCTGCCGGAGAAGGATCGCTGCGTTCAAGATTGCCGCGAGCGAGCGCCTAGACCCTTCTCTCCACCATCATCTTCTTGATTTCCGCGATCGCCTTGGCCGGATTCAAGCCCTTGGGGCAGGTCTGCGCGCAGTTCATGATGGTGTGGCAGCGATAAAGCCGGAACGGGTCCTCGAGATTGTCGAGCCGCTCGCCCGTGGCCTCGTCGCGGCTGTCGATCAGCCAGCGATAGGCCTGCAGCAAGGTTGCCGGGCCGAGATAACGGTCGCCGTTCCACCAATAGCTTGGGCAAGAGGTCGAGCAGCAGGCGCACAATATGCACTCGTAGAGCCCGTCGAGCTTCTCGCGCTCCTCATGGCTCTGCAGCCATTCCTTGGCCGGCTGCGGCGAGACCGTCTTCAGCCACGGTTCGATCGAGGCGTGCTGGGCGTAGAAATTGGTGAGGTCGGGCACCAGGTCCTTGATGACGGGCATATGCGGCAGCGGGTAAATCTTGATGGCGCCCGATATGTCGTCGCAGCCCTTGGTGCAGGCGAGCGTGTTGGAGCCGTCGATATTCATGGCGCACGAGCCGCAAATGCCCTCGCGGCAGGAGCGACGCAAGGTCAGCGTCGGGTCGATCTTGTTCTTGATCCAGAGCAGCGCGTCCAGCACCATCGGCCCGCAATCGTCCATGTCGACGAAATAGGTGTCCATGCGCGGGCTCTCGTCATCATCCGGCGACCAGCGGTAGATGCGATATTCCCTGAGATTGGTCGCGCCTTCCGGCTTCGGCCAGGTCTTGCCCTGCTGGATCTTCGAGTTCTTGGGGAGCGTGAGTTCGACCATTACCTCAGGTCCTTTCGGATGACGTGGCTGGACGTCATTTCAATACACCCTGGCCTTGGGCGCGATCTTGGCGAGACTGATGCCGCCGTCCTTTTCGGCCAGCAGCGGTTCGGTGTGCACCGGACGGTAGGAGAGCGTCACCTCACCGGTCTCGCTCAGATGGGCGAGCGTGTGCTTGCGCCAGTTGGCGTCGTCGCGGGCCGAGAAATCCTCCCGCGCGTGCGCGCCACGGCTCTCCTTGCGCGCCTCGGCGCCGTAGACCGTGGTGATGGCGTTGGCCATCAGGTTTTCCAGCTCCAGCGTCTCGACCAGGTCGGAGTTCCAGATCATCGAGCGGTCGAAAACCTTTATGTCCTTGAGCTCGCCCCAGATCTGCGAAATGCGCTTGCAACCGTTCTCCAGCGATTCCTGCGTGCGGAACACCGCCGCGTCTTCCTGCATGGCGCGCTGCATCTTCTCGCGCAGAACCGCCGTCGGCGTCGAGCCGTTGGCGTGGCGCAGCCGGTCGAAGCGGTCCATGATCTTGTCGACCGAGGCCTGGTTGGGCGACGGGATTGCAGACTTGCGATCGATGACCTGGCCGGCGCGGATCGCCGCCGCGCGTCCGAACACGACCAGGTCGATCAGCGAGTTCGATCCCAGCCGGTTGGCGCCGTGCACCGAGGCGCAACCGGCCTCGCCTACCGCCATCAGGCCGGGCGAGACCCGATCGGGATTAAGGATCGTCGGGTTGAGCACCTCGCCCCAGTAATTGGTCGGCACGCCGCCCATATTGTAGTGCACCGTCGGTAGCACCGGAATCGGCTCCTTGGTGAGATCGACGCCGGCGAAGATCTTTGCCGATTCCGAGATGCCGGGCAGCCGCTCGTGCAGCACCGCCGGATCGAGATGGTCGAGGTGCAGGAAGATATGGTCCTTGTTCTTGCCGACGCCGCGGCCTTCGCGGATTTCCAGCGTCATGCAGCGCGAGACGACGTCGCGCGAGGCAAGGTCCTTGGCCGACGGCGCGTAGCGCTCCATGAACCGCTCGCCCTCGGAATTGACGAGATAGCCGCCCTCGCCGCGCGCGCCTTCGGTGATCAGGCAGCCGGCGCCGTAGATGCCGGTCGGGTGGAACTGCACGAACTCCATGTCCTGCAGCGGAAAGCCTGCCCTGGCCGCCATGCCGCCGCCGTCGCCGGTGCAGGTGTGGGCCGACGTCGCCGAGAAATAAGCGCGGCCATAGCCGCCGGTCGCCAGCACAACCATCTTGGCCGAGAAGCGGTGGATGGTGCCGTCGTCGAGGTTCCAGGCGACGACGCCGGTGCAGGTGCCGTCCGGCTCCATGATCAGGTCGAGCGCGAAATACTCGATGAAGAACTGCGCGTTGTTCTTCAGCGACTGGCCGTAGAGCGTGTGCAGGATGGCGTGGCCGGTGCGGTCGGCGGCCGCACAGGTGCGCTGCACGGGCGGGCCATCGCCGTAATTCATCATGTGGCCGCCGAACGGCCGCTGGTAGATCTTGCCCTCCTCGGTACGAGAGAACGGCACGCCGTAATGCTCTAGCTCGTAGACGGCGGCCGGCGCTTCACGCACCAGATATTCCATGGCGTCGACATCGCCCAGCCAGTCCGAACCCTTGACGGTGTCGTACATGTGCCATTGCCAGGAGTCCGGGCCCATGTTGGAAAGCGAAGCGGCAATACCGCCCTGCGCCGCCACCGTATGCGAGCGGGTCGGGAAAACCTTGGTGATACAGGCGGTGCGCAGGCCCTGTTCGGCCATGCCCAGCGTAGCGCGCAGTCCCGCGCCCCCGGCACCGACGACCACGACGTCGAATTTGTGGTCGACATAGGTATAGCCTGCCGTATTGGCTTCTTTTGCGTCCTTGGCCAAAACGTCAGCCTCCGAATGCCAGTTTGAGCAGGGCGAAGAGCGAAGCCGCGCCGACCGCTACGGTGAAGAAAGTGTTGAGGGCGATCAGTGCCAGCTTCATGCCTTCGCCATGCACGTAATCCTCGATGATCACCTGCATGCCGATCCGCATGTGATAAAGCGGCGAGATGAGCACAAGGGCCATCATCAGCGCCACGAGCGGGTTGGCGAGCGCTGCCCGCACCTCCGCATAACCGGCGCCGTTGAGCGCGACCAGGAACCCGGTGAAGAACAGGATCAGCGGGATGTTGGCGATTGCCGTGAGGCGCTGGCGCCAGAAATGCCCGGTGCCTTCGCGGGCGGAGCCCAGGCCGCGGACTTTAGCCAGCGGCGTGCGCATGTCGGTCTTTCCAGTGCTCATGGTCAGGCTCCTCGCGCCATATAGCCGGCGATCCAGATCAGCAGCGTGAGCAGGATCGAGCCGGCCAGGGTCGCCCAGGCGATCTTGGAGGCGGTATGCTTTTCGAGACCGGCGCCGGTGTCCCAGATCAGGTGACGCACGCCGCCCAGCATGTGATGCATGAGCGCCCAGGTGTAGCCGAACAGGATCAGCCGTCCGAGCCAGGTTCCGAACGCCCAGCTCACCCAATCGAAAGTGGCTTGCGAGCTCGCCGCCGCCATCAACCATATCGCGACCAGGAGCGTGCCGAAATAGAGCGCGCCGCCGGTGATGCGATGGATGATCGACATCGTCATGGTGATCGGCGGCCGGTACACGCTGAGGTGCGGCGAAAGCGGCCGTTCACGTCTGGCGAATTCGCGGGTGGCTGGTGATTTGCTCATGGCTCCCCCAGTTCGGCGTTCCTGGAGCCTCAGGTGGAAATGCGGCATTGCCGCTTCCGGTTGCGACTTCGGACAGCCGGTTTCTAATGCTCTTTTTGCACCGCGTCAAAGCCAGAAAACCGTTTCGAAAACGTAATTTAGTCTGATTAAAAGGCAGGTCCGGGCTTCAATCGATTAGGCGTCGACGATGCCAAGCCGGCCCGTTCTCGCTGCGGTGCAGCATATATGTGACGGGCGCGGGCTTCGGCTGAGCGGATGCAGGTCAGCGGCGCCGAGCCCGCCTTCATAACCAGCGTCTCGCGGCCGTCGATCACGATCGCGTCATGTGCCTCGCCGTCAGCAACGGGGACAAGCGATGATGACCCGCCGGCTTTCGCTCCTGCGTTAACCATGTTTGTCAAGACATGGCGGAGAAACGCGCCAGCCTCTTAACAAAGGTTAAGAAAAGGTTAATTTCCGATTCGAGGAGGCTTTGTCTCCAACATGGAGGACGCCATGCGTTCGAATTCGGGCAGATCGCGCCTTGCGGCGCTCACAGTGGCGGTATTGGCCGTCGCCTTCGTCGCGCCGGCGCTGGCGGACGGACGCCACCAGGATCGGGTCTACGCCGATTCCTTCGGCAATCTCGTCATCGACAGTGCCGCCGGCTACAAGCGCATCCTCGTCGGCGAAGGCAAGCTCGCCAAGCAGCTGTCCGACTATACCAGCGCCGGCCAGCCCAAGGTGATCTACGAGAACGGGGCTGACGAGATGTCGGGCTATGGCGACTGCTATCGGCCGCCGGTGTTCGTGAAGGGGCGCAGTTATATGTATGGCCTCTCCGACGGCGAAATGCCCGAGCTCAGCCCCTGCCGATGAACAGCGCCATGGCCTGTGGCCCGGCGGAAACGCGCACGCAGTCGCGCCCGGCATCCTTCGCCTGATACAGCGCTTCATCGGCACGCCGCATCAGGTCGGAAAAATGCTCGCCGGCATGAAGTTCGGCGACGCCGAAGCTCGCCGTGCAGCGATTGTCGGCGGGGAGCCCGTCGATGGGCAGCGTCCCGAAGGCGCTGCGCGCGCCTTCAGCGAACAGCCGCGCGGCGGCAAGGTTGGTGCCTGGCAGGATGATGGCGAACTCCTCGCCGCCTATACGACCGGCGACATGGTGGTCGGCCGCGGCCTCGCGCAGGAAGCGGGCAAAGGCCTCGATGACCCGGTCGCCCGAGGCATGGCCGTAATTGTCGTTGATGGACTTGAAGTGATCGAGATCGGCGATGACCAGCGCGACTGGGACGCCGCGGCGCGCCGCGTCCCCCAGCGCCGTCTCGGCGTGACGCTCGAAGCCGCCGCGGTTGAGGAGCCGCGACAGCGTGTCCGTTTCCGACTTCGACGTCGCCTCGGCGAGCACGTCGCGCACCAGTATGGCCAGCGCCAGCAAGGCCAGCGCCACGCCGAACACGGTGCCGAGCGATTGCGACACCAGGGCATAGCTGGTCTGCAGATAGGATTGCGGGGCGGCGCCGCGGCCGCCAAGCGCATCGGCGATGAATGGCTTGCTGGCGAACTGCACGGCGCTGGCCGTCAGCACCGCCATCAGCATCCGATCGAGCCGGTCACGCCTTTGCCTGGACGACCAGACAATGCCGAACCCGGTAAGCTGCATGACGGCGTAGGGCAGCTGGTAGGCCATCTTGCTGACAAGGGACTGGCGCGGCAGATCCTGGGCGAAATAGACCGCGACAGACGCAACGGCCAGGACCAGGAGCATCGCCGACCAGGGCGGCGTCACGCCGTATCTCTGCGCAAGCCCGCCGTTGAAGGCGATGGTGGCGCCAAGGAAAACGGCAAAGGCTGCGACGACCACCAGCCGCGCATTGTCGAAGGCGGGGATGCTGAATTCAACGACGAAATAGGCCATGCCCAGCACATAGCCGAACGCCAGCCAGCGTGCCGAGACGCGTCCGATGTCATAGACGGCGATCGCCATGAAGGCCGCCGCCAGCAGCCCGGCAACGAACAGGTTGATGACAAGGATGAAGTCCGCGCCGCCCATGATTTCTCAAGTCCCTGACGGCAGCAAACCATCGACGGGCGAAAAAGAAGTTAACGGCAGGTCATACCGAAGGCTCGCGCAGGCCTCGGAGATCGGCCGAACGATGCTTGCCATCGCCCTTCACGGCGAAGCAAGAACGAAGCGGTGCGGCGCGGGCCCTGGATGATGAAGGCGTCAGGCCGATCGCCTTCAGCCGGCTTTGAGCGGCTCCGGCACAAACAGCGTTTCCGGCCGCTCATAGGACAGGCGCACGCTGTCGCGCCCGTTTTTCTTGGCCTTGTAGAGGGCCTCGTCGGCGCGGCGCATCAACGGCTCCAGCGCTTCGTCGCCGCTGCGCGCCGCTACCCCGAAACTGGCGGTGACCTTGGTGCCGGGCGGAAGTCCGTCGACGCCGCCAGCCGAGTAGGCCACGCGCACGGCCTCTGCGAACAGCCGCGCGGCGGCAAGATCGGTCAAGGGCAGGAGCACCGCGAATTCCTCGCCCCCAATACGTCCGGCCTCACCGCGCGCACCGGCGGCCGCGCTAAGCCTGGCGGCGAAGTCAGCGATCACCCGGTCGCCAGCGGCGTGCCCATGCAGGTCATTGAGCGCCTTGAAGTGGTCGAGGTCGGCCAGAACCAGGGCCACCGGCAATTTCGCCGCCGCGCAGCGTTGCAAGAGCAGGGCCGCCCGTTCCTCGAAGCCGCGCCGGTTGAGCAGGCCCGACAGCGGATCGGTGTAGGTTTCGACCTTCAACGCCTTCATCACGTCGAGCGCGGCGGCGGAGAACAGGCAAAGCGCGATCAGCAGCGACAGCAGCGCGTGCGACAGCAACGCCGTCGTCCAATAGGAGGATGTATAGAGCTCGTCATAGGTCGTGAAAGGCCCGTGTGCGACGATGACGGCAAGCGTGCGCACGAAGAAATTCAGCCCCGCGAGCAACGCCAGGACGAACAGGATATTTTCCGTCGGGCCATTGCCACGCACCTTGCGCAATTCGGCGGCCGCCACCAGGCTGATGCCGCCGAGTGCGAAGTTGATGACGAGGACCCGCCATGTCAGGTCCGGCTGGACGAACAGGAACCAGCAAAAGGCGGCCATGCCGCCGCTCGCCAAGACGCAAAGCCCGGCATAGGGCACTCGCCGGCCATGCCGCGCCACGATCGCGCCGGCCAGGCAGGATCCGGCAACGCAGAAGCATAGATTGGAGAGCAGCTTCGACGGCGCCAGGCCAACGGGCAGCGTGAAATGCTGGAACAGGAACCCGGCCGCCGCGAGCGAATAGCTTACCGCCAGCACGGCCAGATAGGGACGGTGGCGCTGATAGAACCAAAGCACGAGGAACGCCGCGCCGAGGGCCAGCGCGATCGTCGGGTTTAACAACGCTATCAGCAGGCCGGTGTCCAAAGGACCGTCACTTCCCTCGCTTGACGTCAGGGAAGACCTTAGGCCGCAAGCCCAAACAAGCGGTTAAGCGAAAGCGAATATGTGTCACGCGGGTGCGGAGCGTGACGTGGAACCGGCGCGCCGGACCTGCGTTTGTCCAGCGCAGAAGAGGAACCCATAATGGCCGATACAATCACCCTGACCGATCACGAGGCAATCCGTTCGTGGGCCGCGTCGCGCGCCGGCTTTCCGGCCATTGTCGATGTGTCGCCCGAAGCCGGCACGCAGGCGATGCTGCGGCTGGTGTTCGGCCAGCACGCCTATGAGGACGAAGACCAGCCGGAGCGTCCGATCAATGCCGGAGGTTATGAGCTGGTCGAGTGGGACGAATGGTTCAAACTCTTCGATGAACGCGGGCTGGCCCTGGTGGTCGCCGCCGAAGAACCCGGGCGCCGCGAGCAGTTCCACGAGATCATCCGCCGCGACGACCGGTGAAGCCGCAACATGTTCTGGTCAAGCACAAGGCCCGGATCGCATCGCGATCCGGGCCCGCGTTTCGATCGAACCAGCCGCGATTTACTTCCAGTCGCGAATATCGACGAAGTGACCGGCGATCGCCGCCGCCGCAGCCATGGCCGGCGACACCAGATGGGTGCGCCCTTTGAAGCCCTGCCGGCCCTCGAAATTGCGGTTCGAGGTCGAGGCGCAGCGCTCATGTGGCTTCAGCCGGTCGTCGTTCATGGCAAGGCACATCGAGCAACCCGGCTCGCGCCAGTCGAAGCCGGCGGCGAGGAAGATCTTGTCGAGCCCTTCGGCCTCGGCCTGTTCCTTGACCAGGCCGGAGCCCGGCACGATCATGGCGTTGACGCGCGGATTGACTTTTCTGCCCTCGACCACCTTGGCGGCGGCGCGAAGATCCTCGATGCGGCCGTTGGTGCAGGAACCGATGAAGACACGGTCGAGCGCGATGTCGGTGATCTTCGTTCCCGGCGTCAGGCCCATATAGTCGAGCGCGCGCTGCTTTGAGGTGCGCTTGTTTTCGTCGCTGATATCTTCCGGGTTCGGCACAATCCCTTGCACCGAGACAACATCCTCCGGGGAAGAGCCCCACGAGACGATCGGCGGCAGTTTGGCCGCATCGAGCACGATCACCTTGTCGAAATGCGCGCCTTCGTCGGATTGCAGCGTCTTCCAGTAGGCGAGCGCGGCGTCCCAGGCGGCGCCCTTGGGCGCGCGCGGCTTGTCCTTGACATAGGCGAAGGTCGTTTCGTCGGGTGCAATCAGGCCGGCGCGCGCGCCGCCCTCGATCGACATGTTGCAGATCGTCATGCGGCCTTCCATCGACAGCGAGCGGATCGCCTCGCCGGCATACTCGATGACATAGCCGGTGCCGCCGGCGGTGCCGATCTCGCCGATGATGGCGAGGATGATGTCCTTGGCGGTGACGCCTTCCGGCAACTGGCCGTCGACACGCACCAGCATGTTCTTGGCCTTACGCTGGATCAGCGTCTGCGTCGCCAGCACGTGCTCGACCTCCGACGTGCCGATGCCGTGCGCCAGCGCGCCGAAGGCGCCGTGGGTGGAGGTGTGGCTGTCGCCGCAGACGATGGTCATGCCGGGCAAGGTGAAACCCTGTTCCGGCCCGATGATATGGACGATGCCCTGGCGGATGTCGTTCTCGGAATAATACTCGACGCCGAAATCCTTGGCGTTCCTGGCCAGAGCCTCGACCTGGATGCGGCTTTCCTCGTTCTTGATGCCGAACTTGCGCTCGGGCGAGGTCGAGACGTTGTGGTCGACCACGGCCAGCGTCTTTTCGGGATGACGGACTTTGCGGCCACTCATGCGCAGGCCCTCGAAGGCCTGCGGGCTGGTCACCTCATGGACGAGGTGGCGGTCGATATAGAGCAGGCAGGTGCCGTCGTCCTGGCGGTCGACGACGTGGTCGTCGAAAATCTTGTCATAGAGGGTGCGCGGTGCGCTCATGTGCGTAAATCCGTCGATATGAGAATGGGAAGGGCAGGCGCCGAGATGTCCGGCGGAACGAGTTGATCAGTCGGCCCGCGTAAGTCGGCTGGTCGGCGCGCCGCAGACGCGCGCGGAGAAGCGCGACGGCAGGCGTTTTCTGTCCTGCAGCACGAACCCCTTGTAGGCCGGATCGCCAAAAAGCTCTTCCATGGGGGGTTAGATAGCAATGTTTTGGCTTTTCGGCAATTGGCGGGTGGCTGCGCGGGACCTGGGTTCCTCGTCCTCGCGTCCACACCTTCGGGGAAGCACCAAGCTTGGCGGCCCCGCGGCTCAAAGCACCTCGAAGACAAACGTCTTCACCAGCGCATCCGGCTCGGCAATCGCATAACAGCGGAACCACGGGCTTTGCTCGACCAGCCGCCATTTTCCCGTCCGCTCGAGCTCGTCGAACACGGTCTGGAAACCACCGCTCTCGAACACCTGGTCGCGCACGGTGAAGATGGCGTGGCCGCCTTTCTTCGTGATGCGCACCAGTTCGTGCAGGCCGGAAGCCGGCGCATGGCTGATGGTGAACACGCCGGTCGAGAAGAAGGCGCGGAAATGCCCGTCGGGCCAGGGCAGCGGGCCGCCCAGCATTGCCTGCTTCAGCTCGCCATAGGCGTTGCGGCTGCCGGCGATCTTCAGCATGTCGTCCGACAGGTCGAGCCCGGCGATATCGCCGTAGCCCAGCGCCTTCAGCGATGGTCCCGACAGGCCGGTGCCGCAGCCGGCGTCGAGCAGCGGCCCTTCGCCCGCAGGCACATGGCGCGCCACCCAGGCGGTGATGAGGAACGGCAGGAGATAACCGAGCGAGGCGGTCTCGCTGTCATAGGTCGCGGCCCATGCGGCATAGGCCTGCGCCAGGGTTTCCGGCGTATCGGCCGTATAGACCGAATCCAGCGCGGCATTGGCCTTGTCGATGTTCACGGGCATGCTCCTCCTCCAGTGCGCAACCGGAGCGTAACGCCGTCCTTGCCGAAAGACTATTCCTGATGCTGGCGGCGCAGCCGCCGTTCGAGCGCCCGGAGCGCCAGCGACAGGCCGACGGTCAGGATGAGATAGATGTAGGCTGTTATCGAATAGGTCTCGAAGAAGCGGAAGGAGCCGGCGGCATAGACCTTGCCCATCTGCGTGATGTCGGCGACGCCGAGCACCGAGACCAGCGAGGAATCCTTGACCAGGGCGACGAAGTCATTGCCAAGCGGCGGCAGGATGGTGCGGATCGCCTGCGGAAAGACGATCAGCCGGAAGCGTTGCGTCCGCGTCAGCCCCAGCGCCTTGGCCGCTTCGATCTGGCCCTTCTCGACCGCCTGGATGCCGGCCCGGAACACCTCGGAGATAAAGGCGGAATAGCCGATGGTCAGCGCCATGATGGCGCGCCACAAGAGCGAGACGTCACGCACCAGCAACTCGCCGAGATAGCCGGCGCTCTGCAGCGGCGCGGTCAGCGCGTTCCAGGCGGCGACGAAAGCCGGTGCGCCGGCGAAAGCGATCCAGAACAAAAGCACCAGGATCGGTACGCCACGGATGATCTCGACATAGAAACGCGCGATCTGCCGCAGCCACTGCGAACCCGACAATCCCATCAGCGCGATGCCGAGGCCGATCATCGAGGCCAGCGCGAAGGCGACAATGGTGACGAAGACGGTGACGCCGATGCCCTTGGCGACAGTGGCGAAGACCTGGGCATAGAGATCGCTGGCGGCGATGGCGAGCGCGGCGGCCAGGGCAAGGACAAGGGCGGCGGCCAGCCACCAGGGAAATTCAGGTCTGGCGGAGGAGGAAGTCGAGGACGGCATCAGGTATTGCCGGTGACAAAAATACCAAGGCTGCGTTCTGTCACACCCCCCTCTGGGCGCAGAGTCAGCGCAAGTTCCCGCGCATAACCATCATGCAATGCGCGTAACAACGAGGTTCACTGCCCCATCTTGTAATCAAGGAACCATTTTTTGTTCAGCGCATCGAATGTGCCGTCGGCCTTGAGCGCGGCGATGGCGGCGTTGACAGGCTTCACCAGGTCGGACCCCTTGGGGAAGATGAAGCCGAAATCCTCGGTGCCCAGCGGGCCGCCGATCAGCTTCAGCTTGCCGTCGGAAGCGTCGACATAGCCCTTGCCGGCGGTGCCGTCCGTGAGCACCACATCGACGTCGCCAGTCTTCAGCGCCTGCACGGTAGCACCGAACGTCTCGAACAGCTTTATGCGCGGGTTCTGCTCATTGCCGTCCAGCACGCTGTAGACAGCGGTGTAGAAGGGCGTCGTGCCGGCCTGCGCGCCGATCAGCCCGTCCTTGAAGGCGCCGAAGGTCTTGGCGTCGGTGAAGCGGCTCTCGTCGCCGCGCACCAGCATGAACTGTTCCGAGCGCATATAGGGGTCGGAGAAATCCACCTTCTGCTTGCGGTCGTCCTTGATGGTGATGCCGGTCATGCCAATGTTGTACTGGTTGTCGGAAACCGCCTGGATCATCGCGTCCCAGGAGGTGTTCTGGTACTCGACGGTGAAATTCAGCCGCTTGGCGATCTCGTTCATCGCGTCATATTCCCAGCCGATCTGTTTTCCGGTCTTGGCATCGATGAACTGCAGCGGCGGATAGGCGTTTTCCGTCACCACCACCACTTTCTTGCCGCCGAGATCGGGCAGCGCCTGGGCGAAGGCGGCAACGGGCGCAAGCATGACGGCAAGCAGGCCGGCCAGCAGCAGTAGCGATTTGGTCATGACACACTCCCCGGAAGTGAAAGCGCCCGGACATGGCCGGGCCTGCAAAGGAAATCCGGCGCCGACTTTAGCTCTCCGCAAGCGCCATGCAAGACGCTCCGCTACGCCACGGCTGGCGAAAAACGCAAATAGATACTTTCGGCCGGGATTTTGGGGAACGATCCTTGCCGTGGCCGATCAGCCGCGCTGCGGCGCTCCGGCATCGGCCTCGCGCAGCCCGGCGACAAAGCGGGTCAGCGTGCCGTGCAGCGACTTCAGCTCGGCTGGGTCGAGAGGCAGGCTGCAGAGCATGGCGGCGGGGATGTCCCTGGCGCGCTCGCGCAGAGCCTGGCCCTTGGCGGTCGGCTCGACCAGCACGCGGCGCTCGTCGGCAGGATCGCGCCGGCGCGTAACCAGGCCGCCGGCCTCGAGCCGCTTGAGCAGCGGCGTCAGCGTCGCCGAATCGAGGCCCAGCGCCTCGCCGAGCTCGCCCACCGTGCTCGGCGCGCGCTCCCACAGCGCCAGCATGGCCAGATATTGCGGATAGGTCAGACCAAGCGGATCGAGCAACGGCCGGTAGAGCTTCGTCATCAATCCGCTTGCCGAATAGAGCGCGAAGCAGAGTTGATCGCGGAGCCTTGGAACCGCGCTGGTCCCGGCGTCATCCGCCGGGACCTGGTCAGCCGTGTCTTTGGTTTTCGCCGTCATGTCGCCTTTGCCGAAATCGCCACCTCGACATTGCCCCTGGTTGCGTTGGAGTAGGGGCAAATCTGGTGCGCCGCCGATACAAGCGCTTCTGCGGCCGCCTGATCAAGGCCTTTCGTCTCGGCCGCCAAGGAAACGCCGAGCTTGAAACCCTCGCCATTGGGAAGAAGGTCGACGGTCGCGGTTACCGCGGCGTCGGCAAGCGGAAGCTTCTGTTTACGCGCGACGAAGCGGATGGCGCTTTCGAAGCAGGCGGCGTAGCCGATGGCGAAAAGCTGCTCGGGATTGGTGGCGCCGCCCGGCCCGCCGAGCTCCTTGGGCATCGCCAGATCGACCTTGAGCAGACCATCGCTGGTCTCGCCATGGCCGGCGCGGCCGCCGGTGACGCGAGCCTGTGTGGTATAAAGTGCCATCATACATCTCCAATTATATAGTGTACGATTAATTAGTGTACTAATTGCTGTTTCGTCAACACCCCGGATCCTGATCCTGCGGAGGAAAAGCGATCACAGTCTGGTGAACAAAAAAAGGCGGCCGAAGCCGCCTTTTCAAAATCCTTCGTCGAAAACCTTATTCGGCGGCTGCGGCTTCCGCAGCCTTGGCGGCTTCGTCGGCGGCCTTCTTCTCGGCGGCTTCCTTGGCGGCCGTCTCCGCGGCCAGCGCCTGCGCGGCGGCAACCTTCTCGGCCTCGATGCGCGCCTTCTCGGCGTTCAGCGCATCGCGCTCCTCATCGTTGAGCTTGCGGGCGCGCACGCCGGTGTTCTCCGAAATACGGGCCGACTTGCCGCGACGGTCGCGCAGGTAATAGAGCTTGGCACGACGCACCTTGCCGCGACGCACGATCTCGACGCCTTCGACCATTGGCGAAAACACCGGGAAGACGCGCTCGACGCCTTCGCCGTAGGAGATCTTGCGGACGGTGAAATTTTCCTGGAAGCCGGAACCGGCGCGGGCGATGACGACGCCTTCATAGGCCTGGACGCGGGTGCGGGTGCCTTCGGTCACGCGGACCTGGACGCGCACGGTGTCGCCGGGCTGAAATTCGGGAAGCTTGCGCTTGGCTTCGATCTTGGCGGCCTGTTCGGCCTCGAGCTGACGGATGAGATCCATCTCAGTAATCCACTTCTTGTTCTTCCGACAGTCAGAGCGCCCGGCGCTCGCCTTGCAGTTCCAATGACCGCTCGGCTATGCCCTTTGTTCGAGAACATCGGGCAGGGGCGACTACACCGCCATTGTTGACGGGTCCGGCAGATTTCTCCCGGTTCGGCGGGCACATACAGCTATTTCGACGCTTTGTCACGTCTTGGCCGCGTCTTTTTTGCTCGCGTGCACCATCGTATCTGTCCACTGCCGGGTTGCAAGGGCCCTTCAAGCTGCCTAAGGCGGGGCAACCATAGTTCTCCGGCGGCATCCTCATGTCCTTTTTCGACGCGGTTCTGCTATTCATGGCGGGTTTTCTTTCCGGCGCCGCCAATGCGGTCGCGGGCGGCGGCACCTTCATCACCTTCGGCGCCATGACCTTGGTCGGCCTGCCGCCGATCGTCGCCAACGCCACCTCCTCGGTGACGCAATTTCCCGGCTATGTCACCTCGACGCTGGCCTACCGGGACGACATCCGTCATTTCTGGCGTGGCGCCCTGCTGCTCTGCCTGATATCGGCGCTCGGCGCACTGGCCGGCGCGCTCATCCTGTTGGCGCTGGACAATCCGTCATTTCGCATCCTGGTGCCGTGGCTGCTGCTGGCCGCGACGGCGCTGTTCGCCGCCGGGCCGTGGCTGAAGCCCGCACCCAAGCCGGGGCATGAGGCTTCTGTGGGCTCATTGGCCGGCTCGCTGGCGCAGTTCGTCACGGCCATCTATGGCGGCTTCTTCGGGGCGGGCATGGGCGTGATGATGCTGGCGACGCTCGGCCTGACCCAGGCCGGCGACTACCACCGCCTGAATGCGCTGAAAAACATGCTGGCAATTGTCATCGCGGCGGTCGCCATCGTCGTCTTCGTCTCGGGTGGCGTTGTCGCCTGGCCGCAGGCGATCATCATGATCCCCGGCGGCGCGCTGGGCGGCTATGCCGGCGTGTGGATCGCCAAGCGCGTGCCGCAGAATGTGGTGCGCGGCTTCGTCGTCGCGGTCGGGCTGTTCCTGGCGTTCTACTATTTCGCCAAGGGCTGAGGAGAGCCGAGCAAGTCCGGCCGCCGTTCTCGAGTCAGCTTCTCCGACTCTGCCCGCCGCCAAGCTGCGATCTTGCCGTGGTTGCCCGAGGTCAGCACCTCGGGAATGGGCCGGCCCTCGAAATCCTGTGGCCGCGTGTAATGCGGGTGTTCGAGCAGGCCGTTTTCAAAGCTCTCTTCTTCACCCGACACGGCATTGCCCATGACGCCGGGCAGCAGCCGCACCACCGCATCGAGCAGCACAAGCGCCGCCGGCTCGCCGCCGGAGAGGATGAAGTCGCCGATGGAGACTTCCTCCAAATTCCGCGCGTCGATCACCCGCTGGTCGATGCCTTCGAAGCGGCCGCACAGGATGACGGCGCCCGGCCCAGCGGCCAGTTCGCGCACGCGCGCCTGCGTCAGCGGCTTTCCACGTGGGCTCATCAGCAGCCGTGGCCGCAAATCGCCTTCGGGCGAGGCATGGTCGATCGCCCTGGCCAAGACATCGGCGCGCATGACCATTCCGGCGCCGCCGCCGGCCGGCGTGTCGTCGACAGTGCGGTGGCGGTCGGTTGCGAAGTCGCGGATCTGGATTGCCTGCAGCGACCATGTACCGGCCTCCAGCGCCCGCCCGGCCAGCGACAGGCCAAGCAGACCCGGAAACATTTCCGGGTAGAGCGTAAGCACGGAGGCGGAGAAGCTCACCGGTTGCCCCCGGCGTCCCTCGGGCCGCGCGGCCTGCCCTTCGGGTCGAAGCCTTCCTCGCGCGGCGCTTCGCCGTCCTCGTCCTCGACCAGCCCGGCCGCCGCCGGGTCGACGCGCACAAAACCCCCGGCGATCGACACTTCGGGCACAGCGGCCTGCGTGAACGGGATCAACACGCCCTTGCGGCCGGAGAGCGTCACATCGAGGATGTCGCCGCCGCCGAAATTGTGCACTGCGACCACCTTGCCAAGGACGGTTCCCGTATCGTCCCGAACCTCCAGACCGATCAGGTCGGCATGATAGAATTCGTCCTCCTCGCCGTCATCGGGCAGCATAGAGCGATCGACGAACAGCTCCGTGCCGGCCAGCGCCTCGGCCGCGTCGCGGTCACTGACACCCTTGAAGCGCACCACAACCACGGTGTTGGCAGGCCTTATGTCGATGATCTGGAAGGCGCGGCCGTCCTTGGCATAAAGCGGCCCGTAATCGGCGAGCGCCAGCGGATCGCCGGTGAAGGTTTTGACGCGCAATTCGCCCTTGATGCCGTGGGCGGCGCCAATCACGGCCATCTGGACGGGGTTCTGGGGCTTGCTCATGGCGCGCTTTTACCTTCGTCATCCACGGTCGGAGCAGGCGCGAAGCGACTGCGCAGACCCGAGGATCCATTCCGTTACTGTGATCAAAACCCACGGCAGTTCAGAAAGGCTCACGGGTCTCGTCCCTGCAACTCTCTATTGGCGGACATCCTGCGGTCTCCGCAGCAAAAAGGCACCGGGCATTTCAGCCAATCAACAAGGTTATGACTTGCCGCCAATCGACTCCTAGCCCCACCGGGTTGTCATTTCAATGACGGCCTCTTCACCGCTTCCTAACCCGGCTGCCGGAAAATGACGGCGAACCGGAACGACGCCATGCAGGAATTCCTTATCCCGGCAAAGCCCGACCTTCAGGCGGTGCGCGAAAGCTGGCTCAAGATGCTCGCGCGAGAACGTCGGCTGTCGCCCGAGACGGTGGAAGCCTATGAGCGCGACACCAGGCAGTTCCTGCATTTCCTGACGGGGCATAATGGCGGACCGCCCGGCATTGCCGACATCGCCGAACTGCGCCCGGCCGACCTGCGCGGTTTTCTCGCCGCCCGTCGCAATGAAGGCGCAGGCGCCCGCACGCTCGGCCGGGGGCTGGCCGGCATTCGCTCACTCTTGCGCTTCCTGGAACGGCGTGGTCTCGCCAACGCAGCGGGCGCGGCGGCCCTGCGCGCGCCGCGCCAACCCAAGTCGCTGCCGAAACCGCTGACGGCCAGTGACGCAAAACATGTCGTTTCCGTCGAGGGTCAATTGGCGGAGGAACCCTGGATCGCCGCCCGCAACGCCGCCGTGCTGACGCTGCTCTACGGCTCGGGCCTGCGCATTTCCGAGGCGCTCGGCCTTGCCGGCGCCGACCTGGCGTCGGAGGCCGACACGGTGCTGCGCGTCACCGGTAAGGGTGGCAAGACGCGGTTGGTGCCGGTGCTGCCGGTGGCGCTCAAGGCGATTGCCGAATACCGCCGGCTGTGCCCCTACCATCTCGACCCCAAGGGCCTGTTGTTTCGCGGCGCGCGCGGCGGCCCGCTCAACCCGGCCATCGTCCAGCGCGAGATGGCCAAGCTGCGCTCAGCGCTCAACCTGCCGGACACGGCAACGCCGCACGCCTTGCGCCATTCCTTTGCCACGCATCTGCTCGGCCGCGGCGGCGACCTGCGCACCATCCAGGAACTACTCGGCCATGCCAGCCTGTCGACCACGCAGATCTACACCGGCGTCGATACGGCGAGGCTGCTGGAGATCTATGAATCGGCTCACCCGAGGGCATGAAGTATTGGGGTTGTGCGAGGCTTCCGGACTTTGCCACGGGATGATGATGGGTGGGCGGCTCAACTAACCACAGGCCGCTCAGTAATCCGAGCGATCGTCGAAAACTGATTGAACCGAAGACAATTTCGTTCTCCGGGTTAACCGTTTTGCCGTTTTTCCAGCTTAGGAAAGGACCATGAAACGGGTCATCGTCATCGCCGACCGCGCTGCGCTCTTCTCGCTGAAGCTGCTCTTGGCGCTCCATGTGCTGTTTTTCCTGTCTCTGCTCGCCGTCCTGTTGTTCGCGGCCGGCAAGGCGCATGCCGAAATCCCATCCTGCACCGGCGCCGACATGCTGTCGGCGTTGCAGAAAAGCGACCCGTCCACCTACCGCAAGATCGAGGCGGAAGCCGCCGCAACGCCGAACGGCAAGGGCCTGCTGTGGAAGCTGGAGAAGCCGGGCGAACAGCCGTCCTTCCTGTTTGGCACCATGCATATGACCGACCCGCGTGTCACAGCGCTGCCGCCGGCGGCGCAGAAGGCCTATGACGGCGCCGGCACCATCGTGATCGAGACCACCGAAGTGCTCGACCAGCAGAAGATGATGGCGGCTCTGCTCAAGCAGCCGGAGCTGATGATGTTCACCGACAGCACCACGCTGTCGTCGCTGCTGTCGCCTGACGACGCTGCGGCTGTCGACAAGGCGCTCGACGAACGCGGCATCCCGCCGGCAACCGTCGCCAAGATGAAGCCGTGGATGCTGTCGGCCATGGTGGCGCTTCCAGCCTGCGAGCTCGCCCGCAAGGCCGGCGGCGCGCCGGTGCTCGACGTCAAGCTTGCCGAGGATGCCAAGGCCTCCGGCAAATCCGTCGAAGGGCTGGAAACCGTCGCCGGCCAGCTGCGCGCCATGGCTTCGCTGCCGATTGCGTTCCACATGAAGGGACTGGTCGACACGCTGAAGCTCGGCGACAGAATGAACGACGTCAATGAAACCATGATCGTGCTCTACCAGCGCGGCGAGACCGGCATGTTCTGGCCGCTGTTTCGCGCCGTGCTACCCGGCGAGACGGGCGACGCGACAGGCTACGCGGCATTCGAGCAGACCATGATCACCAGCCGCAACAAGGCGATGGTCGATCATGCCGGACCATTCCTCGCCAAAGGCAACGCCTTCATCGCCGTCGGCGCGCTGCATCTGCCCGGTCCGGAGGGGCTGGTCGAGGATTTCCGCAAAGCCGGCTATACTGTCACCGCTGTCGATTGAGTCGCGTGGGCAGCGGAGGACCCAAGGCGCCGCGTTTTCGGCGCTTTCCTTCCCTAGCGTGAAACCCCTTCAACGGTTGCGCGTTGATGGCTGTTGATTGATCATTTTCATCCACGGAGGACACTTTTATGGCGAATCCATCAAACGACACGCCCAGATCAGGTGGCGGCGGCAGCCCTTGGCTGATTGCATTGGTCGTCGTTATTCTGGCTGTAGTCGCGTATTATGTTTTCGGAAGAAGTGGTGAGCATCCGGCGACCGAACCGCCGGCCGCGAGCACACCGGCCCCGGCCCCAGCGCCCGCGGAACCGATGAAGCCCGCCGAACCGACACCCGCGCCCGCCCCTGCACCAGCACCCGCTCCGGCTCCTGCACCGGCGACACCGGCTCCTGCACCGGCCCCAGCTCCCGCACCGGCCCAGTAATCCGGGCCACGGCTTTCAACGAAGAACGGCCCGCCTTCCGGCGGGCCGTTCTGTTTGGGCAGGCAAGGAGGCAATTCCCTCAGGGAAAGCGCTACGCGCTTTTTCCCAGGAAAAGCGTTTCACGGTTTTCCTGGATCGTTCTAAATATGGATCGGCTTGAAGAACGTCGCCAATGCCGCTTCCTTCACTGCTTCCGACATGGTCGGATGGGCATGGCAGGTGCGTGCGAGATCTTCCGACGAGCCGCCGAATTCCATCAGCACCGCCGCCTCGTGGATCATCTCGCCGGCGCCGAAGCCGACGATGTGAACGCCGAGCACGCGGTCGGTGGCCTTGTCGGCCAGGATCTTGACGAAGCCGTCGGTGTGCAGCATGGCGCGTGCCCGGCCATTGGCGGTGAACGGAAACTTTCCGACCTTGTAGTCGATGCCGGCCTTCTTCAATTCCTCCTCGGTCTTGCCGACCGAAGCGATCTCCGGGCTGGTGTAGACGACGCTCGGAATGACGTCGTAGTTCACATGGCCGGCCTGGCCGGCAATCGTCTCGGCGACCGCTACGCCCTCATCCTCGGCCTTGTGCGCCAGCATCGGCCCGGCGATGACATCGCCGATGGCATAGATGCCTGCTATGTTGGTCCTGAGGTGCGCGTCGGTCTTGACCCGGCCGCGCTCATCGACCTCGATGCCCGCTTCCTTCAGGCCCAGGCTGTCGGCGAAAGCGCGGCGGCCGGTGGCGATCAGCACCATGTCGGCTTCGATCGTCTCGGCCGCGCCGCCTTTCACAGGCTCGAAAGTGACGCTGGCGCCCTTCTTGGCCTTGGCGACGCCGGTGACCTTGGCGCCGAGCCTGAATTCGAAGCCCTGCTTGGAGAGCAGCCGCTGGAATTGCTTGGAGACTTCGCCGTCCATACCGCCGAGGATGGTGTCGAGGAATTCGACCACGGTGACCTTGGCCCCGAGCCGCGCCCAGACCGAGCCGAGCTCGAGCCCGATGACCCCGCCGCCGACCACGACGAGATGGCCGGGCACCTTGTCCAGCGACAGCGCGCCGGTCGAGGAAACGATGACTTTTTCGTCGAAGTCGACTGTGACGCCAGGAATGCCGGCGACGTCCGAGCCGGTGGCGATGACGATGTTCTTCGTCTCGATTTCCTCGACCTTGCCGTCCTCGCTGGTCACCGACACCTTGCCCGCAGCGATCACCGTGCCGATGCCGCGAAAGCTGTCGATCTTGTTCTTCTTGAACAGGAAGGCGACGCCGTTGACGTTCGCCGTCACCGTCGCGTCCTTGTGCGCCATCATCTTCTTTAAATTGAGCTTCGGCGTCACTTCGACACCCAGCGTGTCGAAGGAATGGCCGGCCTCGGCGAACATCTCGGAGGCATGCAGCAACGCCTTGGACGGAATGCAGCCGATGTTGAGGCAGGTGCCGCCGAAGGTCGGGTTCTTCTCGACCACCGCGACCTTCAGCCCGAGCTGCGCCGCCTTGATGGCGCAGACATAGCCGCCCGGTCCCGAGCCGATGATTACGACGTCATAAGCCATGTTCGTTTCCCTTTTCTTGGGGCGCTCAGCGGCCGCCGCTGACATTCAGGATCGCGCCGGTCGTATAGGACGCGGCATCGGACAACAGGTAGAGAACCGCGCCCGCGACTTCATTTGCGGTGCCGGCTCTTTTCATCGGCAGAAGGTCGCGGAACCGTTCTATCCGGTCCGGCTGTCCACCCGAGGCATGGATTTCGGTATCGATGATGCCCGGCCGCACCGCATTGACGCGGATGCCTTCCAGCGCCACCTCGCGGGCGAGCCCGATGGTGAAGGTGTCGATCGCGCCCTTGGACGCGGCGTAGTCGACATATTCGCCCGGCGAGCCCAGAACTGCCGCAGCCGACGAGATGTTGACGATGGATCCACCCGACCCACCGTGACGGCTCGACATCCGCTTCACCGCTTCGCGGGCGCAGAGGAACGACCCCACCACGTTGATGCGCATCATGCGCTCCAGCCGTGAGACATCCATCTCGTCGATACGCGCCTTGACATCGACGATGCCGGCATTGTTGACGAAAGCATCGAGCCGGCCATAGGTGCGGTCGACGGCTTCAAACATGGCAACGACATCGGATTCGACGCCGACATCGCCCCTGACCGCAAAGGCCTCGCCGCCTGCGGCCTTGATTTCGCCGACCAGCGCCTCGGCGGCTGTCTGGTTGGAGGCGTAGTTGACCGCTACGCGATAGCCAGCCTTCGATCCGAGCCTACAAATGGCGGCGCCGATGCCGCGGCTGCCGCCGGTGACAAGCAGCACCTTTTGCGTTTCACTCATTCCTGGCATCCATTCAAGGCAAACACATCCGACGGCACTTTCGAAAACCCGCCGCCGCCATAGGCGGTGGATTGATGCAACACCGGACCGAGATCGGGCAGGATCAGCGTCTTCGGTGCGTCGACGCCTTCGGCCGGCAACAGGCCGATGCCGCCCCTGTCATCCGACGTATAGATGACGCCGTTCCACAAGGTGCAGGCGGCAAGCTCGGTGCCGGTCACGTCGCCTGCCGGGCATTTGTACATCAGCGCCCCGTTCGGCCGCGAAACACCTTCGTTCCATTGGACGATGCCGTTCAGCACCACATTGTTGTCGAGGATCAAGCGGAACGTGTTGGTGACGGTCGCCGACGTGCCGGTCGGGGCAAAATCGATCTCACTGCCGCTCTGGGCATCGCCGTAGACGGCGAGTTCGATCGGGCATGCGGCATTAGCGTGGACGGCGGCGAATGCCATACCGGCCGCCAGCGCTATCGGTCTGGCGGGCCCAGGGAACAGGGGCATTATTGGCTACTCCGACCGCGAGCCGCCATCCGACCGCCTCACAGATCAAGCACCAGCCGTTCCGGATCCTCCAGGCTTTCCTTGACGCGCACCAGAAAGGTGACCGCTTCCTTGCCGTCGACGATGCGGTGATCGTAGCTCAGCGCCAGATACATCATCGGCCGGATCACGATCTGGCCGCCGACCACCACAGGCCGGTCCTGGATCTTGTGCATGCCCAGAATGCCCGACTGCGGCGCGTTGAGGATCGGCGTCGACATCAGCGACCCGTAGACGCCGCCGTTGGAAATCGTGAACGTGCCGCCCTGCATGTCGGCGACCGACAGCTTGCCGTCTCGCGCGGCGATGCCGAGCCGGCCGATCTCCTTCTCGATCTCGGCGATAGACATCTGGTCGGCATCGCGCACCACCGGAACGACCAGACCCTTCTCGGTGCCGACGGCGACGCCGATATGGGCGTAGTTCTTGAAGATGATATCGGTGGCGTCGATCTCGGCGTTGACCGAGGGGATTTCCTTCAGCGCGTGCGTGACGGCCTTGGTGAAGAAACCCATGAAGCCGAGCTTCACGCCGTGCTTCTTCTCGAACACGTCCTTGTACTTGGTCCTGAGCGCCATCACCGCTGACATGTCGACCTCGTTGAAGGTGGTGAGCATGGCGGCGGTCGACTGCGCTTCCTTGAGCCGGCGCGCGATGGTCTGGCGCAGCTTGGTCATGCGCACGCGCTCTTCGCGTGCCGCATCGTCACCCGACGAGGGCGCGCGGGCCACCGCTGGCGCGGCGGGTGCGGGCGCCGCCTTCGGCGTCTCGGCCGGCTGCGAAGGCGCGCCCTTGGAGATGGCATCGAGCACGTCGCCCTTCAGCACCTGGCCGCGCTTGCCCGAACCGGAAAGCTGGTCGACCGACAGATTGTTTTCGGCGATCAGTTTCGCCGCCGCCGGCGCGGGCGGCATGGCGCGCGGCTCGACCGGGCCGGCGTCACCGGCGACCTTGGCGGTCTCGGCGGCGGCCTGCTTGGTGGTCTGCGCCGCGTCGGGGCTGGATGCCTGCGCCACGGCTTGCGGCTTGGTCACTGGTGCGGCGGCGCCGCCGGCCGAAATCGAGCCCAGAAGCGCGCCGACCCCGACTGTCTCGCCTTCCTTGGCCGCGATCTCGCCCAAGGTTCCAGCGCCCGGCGAGGGAACCTCGACGGTCACCTTGTCGGTTTCGAGCTCGACCAGCGGCTCGTCGGCGGCAATGGCATCGCCCACCTTCTTGAACCATTTGCCGATGGTCGCCTCGGTGACGGATTCGCCGAGAGTGGGAACGCGGATTTCGGTAGCCATTGTGCCTGTCCGTTTCTGTCTGTCTGTTCTATTCGCTCAACTCTGCCTACTCGCCGAGCGCGTCTTCGAGCAAGGCGGCGAGCTGGGCGAGATGCTTGGACATAAGCCCGGTCGCCGGCGAGGCGGATGCCGGCCGGCCGGTGTAGCGCACCCGCTGGTGCTTGGCGTCGATATGCGCCAGCACCCATTCCAGATACGGGTCGATGAACGACCAGGCGCCCATGTTCTTGGGCTCCTCCTGGCACCACACCATTTCGGCATTGCGGAAGCGCGACAATTCGGTGATCAGCGCCTTGGCCGGGAACGGGTAGAGCTGTTCGACGCGCAGCAGATAGATGTCGTTGATGCCGCGCTTCTCGCGCTCCTCATAAAGGTCGTAGTAAACCTTGCCCGAGCACAGCACGACACGGCGGATCTTGGAATCCTTGGTCAGCTTGATGGCCTGGTTGGGCAGGAGCTGGGCATCGTCCCACAACAGCCGGTGGAACGAGCTTTCGCCCGACATTTCCGGCAGCGTCGACACCGCCCGCTTGTGGCGCAGCAGTGATTTCGGCGTCATCAGGATCAGCGGCTTGCGGAAATCGCGCTTCAACTGCCGGCGCAGTATGTGGAAGTAGTTGGCCGGCGTCGTGCAGTTGGCCACTTGCATGTTGTCTTCGGCGCAGAGCTGGAGGAAACGCTCGAGCCGGGCAGACGAATGTTCCGGCCCCTGGCCTTCATAGCCATGCGGCAGCAGGCAGACGAGGCCCGACATTCTGAGCCACTTGCGCTCTCCGCTGGATATGAACTGGTCGAACACCACCTGGGCGCCATTGGCGAAGTCGCCGAACTGCGCTTCCCACAGCGTCAGCGCCTTCGGCTCGGCCAGGCTGTAGCCATATTCGAAGCCGAGCACGGCTTCTTCGGACAGCATCGAGTTGATGACCTCATAGCCGGCCTGCGCCGCCGACAGATTGTTGAGCGGGATATAGCGAGTCTCGTCGCGCTGGTCGTAGAGCACGGAATGGCGCTGCGAGAAGGTGCCGCGCTCCGAATCCTGCCCGGAGAGGCGGATCGGGTTGCCGTCGAGCAGGATGGCGCCGAAGGCCAGCGCCTCGGCCGTCGACCAGTCGATGCCTTCCCCGGATTCGATGGCCTGGCGGCGGTTTTCGAGGAAGCGGATGATCGTCTTGTGCGCCTCGAAATCCTTCGGCACCTCGGTCAGCTTCTTGCCGATCTCCTTCAGCGTCTTGACCGGCACCGCGGTCTTGCCGCGTCTTGTTTCATCCTGGTTGTCGGCGGTGCGCAAGCCCGACCAGGCGCCATCGAGCCAGTCCGCCTTGTTGGGCTTGTAGTGTTGGCCGACTTCCCATTCGGATTCCAGATGCTCGCGCCAGTCGGCCTTGAGCTTGTCGAACTCGGCCTGGGTCATGTGGCCTTCGGCGATGAGCCGGTCGGCATAGATCTGCACCGTCGTCTTATGGGTGCGGATGTTGCGATACATGATCGGCTGCGTGAAGGCCGGCTCGTCGCCTTCATTATGGCCGAAGCGGCGATAGCAGAACATGTCGACCACGACCGGCTTGTGGAACTTCATGCGGAATTCGATCGCCACCTTGGCGGCGTGCACCACGGCTTCCGGATCGTCGCCGTTGACGTGGAAGATCGGCGCCTCGATCATCTTGGCGACGTCGGACGGATAGGGCGACGAGCGCGAGAAGCGCGGATTGGTGGTGAAGCCGATCTGGTTGTTGATGATGAAATGCAGCGTGCCGGCGACGCGGTGGCCGCGCAGGCCCGACAGGCCGAGGATCTCGGCAATCACGCCCTGGCCGGCAAAGGCGGCGTCGCCATGCAGCAAAAGCGGCAGCACCTTGGCCCGCTCTTCCAGAGGCACGATCTCCTCGCGGCCACGGCCGAACAGATAGTCCTGTTTGGCGCGCGCCTTGCCCATCACCACCGGGTCGACGATTTCCAGATGCGAGGGGTTGGCGGTCAGCGACAGGTGCACCTTGTTGCCGTCGAACTCGCGGTCCGACGAGGCGCCGAGATGGTATTTGACGTCGCCCGAGCCCTCGACCTCGTCGGGCGCGGCCGAGCCGCCCTTGAATTCATGGAAGATGGCGCGATGCGGTTTGGCCATCACCTGGGAGAGCACGTTGAGGCGGCCGCGATGCGCCATGCCGAGCACGATCTCCTTCAGCCCGAGCTGGCCGCCGCGCTTGACGATCTGCTCCAGCGCCGGGATCAGCGCTTCGCCGCCGTCGAGGCCGAAGCGCTTGGTACCCTTGAACTTGACGTCGGCGAACTGCTCGAAACCCTCGGCCTCGATCAGCTTCTGCAGGATAGCCTTCTTGCCGGTCGCGGTGAAGGAGATCTCCTTGTCGGCGCCCTCGATGCGCGCCTGGATCCACGCTTTCTCTTCCGGATCGGAGATATGCATGAACTCGACGCCCAGCGTCGAGCAATAGGTGCGGGTCAGGATGTCGAGCATCTGACGGATGGTGCCGAATTCGAGCCCGAGCACATTGTCGAGGAAGATCGGCCGGTCGTAGTCGGCTTCGGTGAAGCCGTAATTCTCCGGCGACAGCTCGTTATAATCCTCGAGCGTGGCGATGCCGAGCGGATCGAGATTGGCGTGCAGATGGCCGCGCATGCGATAGGCGCGGATCATCATGATGGCGCGCACGGAATCGCGCGTCGCCTGGTGCACGTCGGCGTCGGACGGGACGGCGCCGTTGACGGCAGCCTTCTCCTTGACCTTCTTTTCGATGTGCTTTTCGACCAAGCCCCAATTGCCGTCGAGCGCCGACACCAGCTCGCCATTGGCCTGCATCGGCCAGGAAGGCTTGGCCCAAGAGGCGCCCTTGGCGTTCTTGCGGACATCCCCGGCATCGTCCTTCAGGCCGGCGAAGAACTCCTGCCATTCGGGATTGACCGAGGCTGGATCATCCTCATAGGCAGCATAAAGCGCGTCGATATAATCGGCATTGCCGCCATAGAGGAAAGAGGTGAGCGAAAATTGGTCGTTGGCCTGATCTTGTCGTGCCATCTTTGTCTGCGGAGCCTGGCTCCGTCTCCTTTCGAGGGGAATAGTGAGTAGTCAGTAGTGAGTAGGAAAATGAAGGCTTTCCCGTTCAACTGCTACTCACCCGTTTTTCCCTTTTCACTACTCACTATTGACTATTCACTAGCCCTTAATCGCCTCGACCAGCGTCGTGCCCAGCCGGGCCGGCGATGGCGAAACTTTTATCCCGGCCGATTCCATTGCCGCGATCTTGTCTTCGGCGCCGCCCTTGCCGCCCGAGATGACCGCGCCCGCATGGCCCATGGTGCGGCCGGCCGGCGCCGTGCGTCCGGCGATGAAGCCGGCCATCGGCTTGCGGCGGCCGCGTTTGGCCTCGTCCTTGAGAAACTGCGCGGCGTCTTCCTCGGCCGAGCCGCCGATCTCGCCGATCATGATGATCGACTTGGTCTCGTCGTCGGCGAGGAACATTTCGAGCACGTCGATGAATTCGGTGCCTTTGACGGGGTCGCCACCGATGCCGACGGCGGTGGTCTGGCCGAGGCCGACATTGGTGGTCTGGAACACGGCTTCATAGGTAAGCGTTCCCGAGCGCGAAACAACACCGACCGAACCCTTGCGGAAGATGTTCCCGGGCATGATGCCGATCTTGCATTCGTCGGGGGTGAGCACGCCGGGACAGTTCGGACCGATCAGCCGCGACGTCGAACGGTCGAGCCGCGCCTTGACCTTGATCATGTCCATGACAGGTATGCCTTCGGTGATGCAGACGATGAGCGGGATTTCGGCCTCGATGGCCTCGATGATGGCTTCGGCAGCACCCGCCGGCGGCACATAGACGACGGAAGCGTTGGCCCCGGTCTTGGCCTTGCCCTCGGCGACGGTGGCGAAGATCGGCAGGTTCTCGCCCTTGGCGCCGGTCCAGGTCTCGCCGCCCTTCTTGGGATGGATGCCGCCGACCATCTTGGTCCCGTGATAGGCCAGCGCCTGCTCGGTGTGGAACGTGCCGGTCTTACCGGTCAGGCCCTGCACGAGCACCTTGGTGTTCTTGTCGACGAGAATGGACATTTTTTGCGACCTGATCAGTGTGTGCGGAAGGGGTTGATGGCAACCACGGAACCGTAGCTCTGTCCGTGGTGGAGGTCTTCGGTGTAAAGTTTTTTGACGCCAAGGCGCTCGGCTGCGGCGATGATTGCGCCGTCCCAATAAGAAATCCGATACCGCTGCGCATTCTCAATGCCGCGCATGACGACCGCGCTGTCCAAATCCTGGCAAGGCTTCATGGAGATCGCGGCAACCCACTCGGCCGCTTTCGCTGGCGCCAGCACGACATCCGCTCTTTTGGTCACGTTCACATAAAACTCTTGCAGTACCTGGGCTGAGGTCGAGTAGTCTTCCTTGGCGATCAACTCCACGGCGCGCTCATATTTCGTACGCTCGGATTTGTGCCCGATCGCCGCATAAACGAGAACGTTGGTGTCAAGGAAGCACTCAGCGATCATAGAGAGCTTCCCGGTTCCACTTGCTGCTGCCCATGTCTCCTGCCGCCTCGCGGGCGAGCCTCAGCAGCGCTTGCCGTGCCTCGTCCTTGGCATGGCGTTTCGCCGCCACCGCTGCAAAAAACTCTCGCACCATACCATTGACGGTAGTTCGCTGTTCGGCGGCCGTCAGTTTGACCTGCTCCAGAATCTCTTCCTCGACGGCCAGGGTGATATTCTTCATGTCTCTTTTTCTCCTGCTATGCCACACAGTATATGTGTAACTGTGGCCATCGCAAGTCAAAGCCGCTTCAGGTCGGCGACGGTGAGATCGCTCTTGGCGTTGCCGGTGTTGAGCGTCGTCGCCGGCTCGAACATCAGCACCACCGGCTCCGGTGTCAGCGAACGCGGCCGGTGCTCGACGCCGCGCGGCACGACGATGAAATCGCCTTCGCCGAGCTCGACCGGACCGTCGCGGAAATCGATAGCGATGCGGCCGCGCAGCACGAGGAAGGCTTCGTCTTCATCGTCATGGGCGTGCCAGTCGAAGACATCGCCGAACTTGGCGATCTTGACCTGGGCGTCATTGACGTCGCCGGCGATGTGCGGATCGAACACGTTGTCGATCTTCGCATCCGCCGCTTCGACGAGGTTTATCTTGCGCGGAGGCACTTGATCAGCCCTTCACCGCCGCCACGATCTTCTTGGCGGCGTCGTCGAGATCGTCGGCCGACACGACGTTGAGGCCGCTGTCGTTGATGATCTTCTTGCCGAGTTCGGCATTGGTGCCTTCAAGGCGCACGACCAGCGGCACTTTCAGCCCGACTTCCTTGACAGCGGCGATAACGCCCTCAGCGATGATGTCGCATTTCATGATGCCGCCGAAGATGTTGATCAGGATGCCCTTGACCGCCGGATCCCTGGTGATGATCTTGAAGGCCGCCGTCACCTTTTCCTTCGACGCGCCGCCGCCGACGTCGAGGAAGTTGGCCGGCTCGGCGCCGTAGAGCTTGATGATGTCCATCGTCGCCATGGCGAGGCCTGCGCCATTGACCATGCAGCCGATATTGCCGTCGAGCGCGACATAGGCGAGGTCATATTTCGACGCCTCGATTTCTTTCTCGTCCTCTTCGGTGGTGTCGCGCAGTTCGAGCACATCCGGGTGGCGAAACAGCGCGTTGTTGTCGAACGACACCTTGGCGTCGAGGACGCGCAGCCGGCCGTTCTTCATGACGATCAGGGGATTGACCTCGAGCAGGCTCATGTCCTTCTCGACGAAGGCCTTGTAGAGGATCGGGAACAGCGTGCCGCCATCCTTGGCCGCGTCTCCGTCGAGCTTCAGCGCGGCATTGAGCTTCTTCACATCCTCCGCCGTGACGCCCTTTTCCGGGTCGATGGCGACGGTGATGATCTTTTCCGGCGTGTCGTGGGCGACCGCCTCGATGTCCATGCCGCCTTCGGTCGAGACCACGAAGGCGATGCGGCCGACCGATCGATCGACCAGGATCGACAGGTAGAGCTCGCGGTCGATATCGGCGCCGTCCTCGATATAGAGTCGGTTGACCTGCTTGCCGGTCGGGCCGGTCTGCTTGGTCACCAGCGTGTGGCCGAGCATCTCGTTGGCGTTGGCGACGACGTCGGCGACCGACTTGGCCAGCCGCACGCCGCCCTTGGCGTCGGGCCCGAGCTCCTTGAACTTGCCCTTGCCGCGGCCGCCGGCATGGATCTGGCTCTTCACCACATAGAGCGGGCCGGGCAGCGCCTTGGCGGCGGCTTCCGCCTCATCAGCCTTGAACACCGGCACGCCTTGGGCCACCGGCGCGCCAAAGCTCTTCAGCAGCGCCTTGCCTTGATACTCATGGATGTTCATCTGGAGCGTCTCCGGATCAGCTGCTGGGGTTCACTTCGAGGCGAGTTGCGGCGCGATCTTGACGCAGGCCTCGGTCAGGCCCTGCACCGCCGCTACCGAGCTATCGAACATCTTCTGCTCTGGCTTGGAAAGCTCGATCTCGATGACGCGCTCGACGCCACCGGCGCCGATCACCACGGGAACGCCGACATAGGTGTTCTTCACGCCATACTGGCCGGAAAGATGAGCCGCGCAAGGCAACACACGCTTCTTGTCCTTGAGATAGGCTTCGGCCATCGAGATCGCCGATGCGGCCGGCGCATAATAGGCCGAGCCGGTCTTCAACAGGCCGACGATCTCGGCGCCGCCATCGCGGGTGCGCTGCACGATCTGGTCGAGCTTCTCCTTCGAGGTCCAGCCCATCTTGACGAGATCGGGCAGAGGAATGCCTGCAACCGTCGAATAGCGGATCATCGGCACCATGGAATCGCCATGGCCGCCGAGCACGAAGGCGGTGACGTCCTCGACCGAAACCTTGAATTCCTCGGCCAGGAAATAGCGGAAGCGGGCGCTGTCGAGCACGCCGGCCATGCCCACGACATGGGTGTTGGGCAGGCCGGAAAACTTCTGCAGCGCCCAGACCATCGCATCCAACGGATTGGTGATGCAGATGACGAACGCCTTCGGCGCGTACTTCTTCAGGCCGGCGCCGACCTGTTCCATGACCTTGAGATTGATGCCGAGCAGATCGTCGCGGCTCATGCCCGGCTTGCGCGGCACGCCGGCGGTGACGATGCAGACGTCCGCCCCCTCGATGCCGGCATAGTCGTTGACGCCCGTCAGCCTGGAATCGAACCCGTCGACCGGCGACGATTGCGCGATATCGAGCCCCTTGCCCTGCGGGATGCCTTCGGCAATATCGAACAGAACCACGTCGCCGAGGTCCTTGAGGCCGATCATGTGAGCGAGCGTGCCGCCGATCATGCCAGAGCCGATAAGCGCTATCTTGTTGCGTGCCATGTCAGGATAGTTTCCCTTTGTTCGTGATGTCGCTCAAATCGCTGACGATCTGATGACGGCGTCGAGGAAGAGACCGGAATGCTGCGGGGATCCCGCGAGATTTCGCCGCACCCAATAGCCCCGGCGCCGCTTAAATTCAAACGATTATTTTGGAGCGAGCGTTTTCAATCGGTTAGAGTGACTGGGATTTACGTAAACGTAAAAGTTTTGAACTCGACTGGAGAGAATTTACACGATGAAGATGGAGATCGTAAGACTTGAGGCCGGCGATGACGCCCTTGTGATGCGGGTCGCCGACGATGTGTTCGACGAACCGGTCACGCCGCATCGATTGGCAGCCTATCTCAGGGAACCCGGCCATTTCATGGTCGTGGCGCTCGCCGACGGCCTGACCGTCGGTCAATGCGCCGCGGTCATCCACCGTCATCCCGACAAGGTGACGGAGCTCTACATCGACGAAGTCGGCGTATCGTCGGCCTTCCAGCGCCAGGGCATCGCGCGAAAGATGCTCGATGCGATGTTTGCGATCGGCAGGGAGAATGGCTGCGAAGAAGCCTGGGTCGGCACCGAGCCGGACAACCGTGCCGCCCGCGCGCTTTACGAGTCGCGGAAGGAACCGCACGGTCCAGCGGAAGATTTCGTGATGTATGTATACGACTTGTAGGGCTCTCATAGCAGGAGCCGTACGGATCAGCCTTTGAAGGACCCGTCGGCTGGTTCTAGGCTTGCGCCTGCGTTTCGGTCGGCGTCGCCTTCGCCTTCCGCCGCTCCGCCCAATCCTCCAGCCAGTCGCGGCTCTGCATCTCGATCAGCCGCGAAGCCGTGCGTTCGAACTCGAACACCTCGACGCCGCGCTTGGCCACATAGAGTTGCTGCGGCGGCGCCTCCGCGCTCACCACCAGCTTGGTGTGATGGTCGTAGAGCGTGTCGACCAGGAGGATGAAGCGTTTGGCTTCGTTGCGCCTGCCTTCACCCAGCACCGGGATGTGGTCGATAAAGACGGTCGAGAAGCGGTCGGCAAGGACCAGATAGTCGCGCGCGCCGAGCGGTTTCTCGCACAGATCGGCGAAGGAAAATCGCGCGGCGTCGCCGGCGGCGCGCGGAACGGCGAGCTGCCGGCCCTTTATGGCAAGCGACGTCTCGACCGTCGGCGCGCCGCGCGTCACCGTTTGCCAAGCCGCGTCCAGCGCCTCATCGGCCGCCGCGTCGGCGGGCGTGACATAGACCGGCGTACGGGCAAGCTTTTCCAGCCGATAGTCCTTGTCGGCATCGAGCGAGAGCACCTGCGCATGCCGTTCCAATATGCCGATGAAGGGCAGGAAAAGCTGACGGTTCAGCCCATCGCGATAGAGGTTCTCCGGCGCTACGTTCGACGTCGCCACCAGCACCACACCGCTGGCGAACAGCGCCGAAAACAGCCGGGACAGGATCATCGCATCGGCGATGTCGGTGACCGAGAACTCGTCGAAACACAGTACCCAGGCCTGTTCGGCAAGCGCCCGCGCCACCGGCGGAATCGGGTCGTCTTCCCTCACTGTGCCGTCCTTGCGCTCCTGCCGGTGCTTCTGGATGCGGTCCTGCACCTCGGCCATGAAGTCGTTGAAATGCACGCGGCGCTTGCGCCGGACCGGCAGCAGCTCGAAGAACAAGTCCATCAACATGGTCTTGCCGCGGCCGACGCCGCCATGGATGTAGAGGCCCTTGACCGCCTCGTGCGTCTCGCGCCTGCGGGCGAAGAGCCAGCCAAGCGCGCTCGATTTGTGCGCCAGCCGCTTCACCGAAATCTCTGATACCAGCCGGTCGAGAGCGGTGACGATCCGCTCCTGCGCCGGATCGCGCTCGATGGCACCGGTGTCGACCAGATGGTCGTAACGCTGCCTGACGGTCACATGGGTCTGGAGGCCGTCACGCAGATGCATAGGTCACGTCGTTGTCGAGGGGCTTGGCTTACCTTGTAAGCGAGATCGGCAGGCCATTGGAAGTCTGGCCGTCGAATTTTGAGCCGCCCGAGGAATAGAGCCGTGCCAGCGTGCCGCCATTCTCATCGTAAAGCGTCAACTGCTTGCCGGCGACGTTCCATGACTTGATGCCGTCGATTGGCGCCGGGCAATGCAGCGGTCCGGCGCGGAAGCCGGCGCCGAATTTGGTCTGCGGCGTCGCCACCTTGCAGCTCTGGCCGGAAACGCTGGCGTTCCATACGCCGGCGACACTGGCCGCGGTCAGGTCCGGCGCGCCCGCCGGCGCCGAACCGTCCGGCGGCAAGGAGGCGACCTGGCTGTTCTGCGGCGCGGTCGGGAATTGCGACGGATCGGTGGTGCCGGGAGAGGCCGGAGGCGGCAACTGGTTGGCCGTCACCTGACCGGACGGCGCCGGCTGCAGCGGCGCCGGCTGCTGGTCGTCCATCGAGGAAAACCGAGAGGTTGAGCAGCCGCTCGCAACGAGCGCCGCCAGCGATACGGCCACCAGGCCCGTTTTCGAAAAAGTCATTCCAACCTCCGTCGGATCCGGCGGGGCTGCCGTCCGCACAATGTCACCCTCCACCAAGATGGAGAAGGTGGCGAAATTTCAACCCGATATGGTTAAAATAGGGTTTGCGCCAAGAATTGTTGCAAATTTATCGCAATCATCCGGCCAGCGGAGCGCTTGGCACGAATATATAGCCGTCCGGCCCGACGACATAGCTCTCGCGCAGGCCGTGCGGCTTGTCGACCGCCCCGGCCAGCACGATATGGCCATGACCGCGCGCGGCGGCCTCGACCGCATCCGGGTCGGCGCCGTAAAGACGCAGTTCGATGCCGGCGCCGCGTGTCTCGGCGCCGGCGATCGTCGAGCCGGCCGCCGGGGCCGTTGGCATTTGGCCGGCAAACGCTTGCGCCAGCCGGCACAGGGCTTATCTCTATCAAAACGAAATTCGCTGGAGCTGCAAATTGGCTGCGAGACCGAAAGCCGCCAATCGCTATTACAACGGCCCGCCCAGCGATCATTTCGACGGAACCTTGTTCTTCAATCCCGGCGGCCAGCCGCCGGCGCGCTTCGCCGATCTGCTGAAATGGCAGTTCAACGGCCAACGCTCGAAATGGCCAGCGACCAATCCGAGTCCCTTTCCGCAGGCAAAGCCGCCCGCACGTGTCGAGGGTGCCGGCCTGATCGTGACCATGGTCGGTCATTCCACGCTGCTGGTCCAGACCGCGGGCCTGAACATCCTCACCGACCCGGTATGGTCGCTGCGGGCTTCGCCGTTCTCCTTCATTGGGCCGAAACGCGTCAATGCGCCGGGCATCGCCCTGGCCGACCTGCCGCCGATCGATCTCGTGCTGGTCAGCCACAACCATTACGACCATCTCGACATCGCGACACTGAGGCAGCTCAAGGCCAGGCACGACCCGCTGGTGGTGAGCCCGTTCGGCAATGACGTGCTCATTGGCGGGGCGGTTCCGGGCACGCGGCTGTCGGCGCATGACTGGGGCGACAGGGTCGACATCGGCGATGGCGTGGCCGTCCATGTCGAGCCGGCACATCACTGGTCGGCACGCGGCACACGCGACCGGCGCATGGCGCTGTGGGCCGGCTTCGTCATCGAGACGCCGGCCGGCCGGATCTATTTCGCCGGCGATACCGGTTTCCACGACGGCATCAACTACCGGCTCATGGCTCATAAGCACGGCGGCTTTCGCTTCGCCATTCTGCCGATCGGCGCCTATGAGCCACGCTGGTTCATGGCCTCTCAGCACCAGGATCCGCGGGAGGCAGTCGAAGGCATGAAGCTTTGCAACGCCGCCTATGCCGCCGGCTGTCATTGGGGCACGTTCCAGCTCACCGATGAACCGGTCGACGAGCCGGCACGCAAGCTCGACGAGGCGCTGGAGGCCCAGGGCCTGCCGCCGGAGCGTTTTCGCGCCTTGCGGCCGGGCGAGGTCTGGGATGTGCCGCAGATCTGACCGGGGCCGGTTGCGGCCACGGAACCCAAGCGCCACCGGCGCGTTTGTAGGAGGGGTCAAATTCTATCGCTCGGCGAGGCATTTCCATGCTCAGATGGATCATCATTCTCCTGATTATCGCCGCCGCTGCCAGCCTGCTCGGCATGCCGGCATTAGCAGGTGCGGCCGCCACCGGCGCGCGCATCCTGATCGGCATCGTGCTGATCATCTTCCTGCTGATCCTGCTCGGGGTCTTCGCCGTCACCTGAAGGCGCGATGCACTGGTAATTCCCGCCCTTTTCCGCCATATAGCGGCAAACAGCACGGAATGACCGGAAGAAATGGCAGGCACCGCCCCCTTCGCCAAGATGAACGGCATCGGCAACGAGATCATCGTTGCCGATATGCGTGGCCGTGCCGATCGAGTGATGCCGGCAGCGGCGATCATGCTCAACGCCGATGTCTCGACGCGGTTCGACCAGATCATGGCGATCCATGACGCGCGGACGCCGGGTACGGCCTATTTCATCGACATATTGAATTCGGACGGCTCGGGCGCGCAGGCCTGCGGCAACGGCATGCGCTGCGTCGTCCAGGCGCTGGCGGCCGAGACCGGACAAAAGACATTCACCTTCGAGACCGTCGCCGGAATCCTCAACGCGCAGGAACATGCCGACGGTTCGATTTCGGTCGACATGGGCATGCCGCGCTTCGGCTGGCGGGACATTCCGCTCGCCGAGGAGTTTCGCGATACCCGCATGATCGAATTGCAGGTCGGCCCGATCGACGCCCCGGTACTGCATTCGCCCTCGGTCGTCTCCATGGGCAATCCGCATGCCATCTTCTGGGTCGACCGCGACGTCTGGTCCTACGAACTCGACCGCTTCGGACCGCTGCTCGAAAACCATCCGATCTTCCCCGAGCGCGCCAACATCACCATCGCGCAGGTAAGCTCGCCCGACAGCATGATCATCCGCACCTGGGAACGTGGCGCCGGCCTGACCAAGGCTTGCGGCACGGCGTCCTGCGCCGCCGTCGTGGCTGCCGCCCGCACCCGGCGCACCGGGCGCAGCGTCAATCTGCTGACCCCGGGCGGCGGCTCGCTGCATGTGGAATGGCTCGAAAACGACCATGTCATCCTGACCGGTGCGGCCGAATGGGAATTTTCCGGCAGCTTCGATCCCTCGAACGGCGCCTGGGCGCGCGACACCGAGAGCGCGGCCTGATGCCCGCTCATTCCAGGGATGTCGATGATGCGGCGAAGGGCCCCAATCGCATCGAAATGGTGACCTTCGGCTGCCGGCTGAACACTTATGAATCCGAGGTGATGCGGCGCGAGGCCGAAACTGCGGGCCTCGGTGCGCTGGCCGGCGGCGCCGTCATCTTCAACACCTGCGCCGTCACTTCGGAAGCGGTGCGCCAGGCCAAGCAGGCGATCCGCAAGGCGCGCCGCGAAAACCCGCAAGTGCGCATCATCGTTACCGGCTGCGCGGCGCAGACCGAGCCGCAGAACTTCGCTGCCATGGATGAGGTCGATCTCGTCCTCGGCAATGAGGAGAAGCTGAAGGCCAATTCCTATCGCGCGCTGCCGGATTTCGGCGTCAACGACAGCGAAAAGGCGCGCGTCAATGACATCTTCTCCGTACGCGAGACCGCCGGCCATATGGTCGATGCCATCGAGGGCAGGGCACGCGCCTTCGTGCAGGTGCAGAATGGCTGCGACCACCGCTGCACCTTCTGCATCATCCCCTATGGTCGCGGCAATTCACGCTCGGTGCCGATGGGCGCCGTGGTCGAGCAGGTCAAGCGGCTCACCGGCAACGGCTATGCCGAGATCGTGCTGACCGGCGTCGACATGACCAGTTTCGGCGCCGACCTGCCGGGCGCACCGAAACTCGGCAGGCTGGTGAAGACCATCCTGCGCCAGGTGCCGGACGTGAAGCGCCTGCGCCTCTCCTCCATCGATTCCATCGAGGCCGACGACGATTTGCTCGACGCCATCGCCACCGAGCCGCGGCTGATGCCGCATCTGCATCTGTCGCTGCAATCGGGCGACGACATGATTTTGAAGCGCATGAAGCGCCGGCATCTGCGCGATCAGTCGATCCGCTTCTGCGAAGACGTGCGCAAACTGCGCCCCGACGTCGTCTTCGGCGCCGACATCATTGCCGGCTTCCCGACCGAGACGGAAGCGATGTTCGAAAATTCGGCAAAGATCGTCGAGGAATGCGGGCTGACCCACCTGCACGTCTTTCCGTTTTCGCCGCGCGAAGGCACGCCCGCCGCGCGCATGCCGCAGGTCCGCCGCGAAGTGGTCAAGCAGCGCGCTGCCCGCCTGCGCGCCGCCGGCGAGACTGCATATCGCCGCCATCTGTCGTCGCTTTCCGGAACGCGCCAGTCGATCCTGATCGAGCGCGACGGGCTCGGCCGCACCGAAGGGTTTACGCTTGCCGCGCTCGCCACCGGCGCGCCGGGCGAGATCGTTGAAGCAACAGTCACCGGCCATGACGGCGCCCGGCTGATCGCGGTTCCGCTTGCCGCCCGCGCCGCCTGAGAAACGCAAGAGATGGCCGGGTTTTTCAAGAAAATATTTTCGTTCGGCAAGAAGGAGGTCGTCGAAGAGCGCGTCGACGAGACCGCCCCGCTGCCGCCGATCAAATGGGATCAGCTCGAAGCGCTGAAGCCGGCGGCCGAACAGGTCGTTCCGGAATTCCTGAAGCGGGAGGAGATCCAGGCTCAGCCTGCCGTCGAGCCCGCGCCGCCCGAGGAACCGACACCCGAGCCTGCCCCGGCCATCCCGCCGGTGCCGGAGCCGACCGTTCCGCCCGAGCCGAAACGCCTGCCGGAGCCGCGGCCGGAAGAGGAACCGGCACCGACGCCCGAGCGCCCGGAGCCGCCGACCCCCGAGGAAGTTCCGACGCCTCCGGTCATTCCGGAGCCTGCGCCCGAACCGCGGCCGCAGGAGGTACCGCCACCAGCGCCCGTCGAGCCGGAAATTGTCCCGTCGCGTCCGGAGCAGCTGCCGGAACCGGCACCCGTCGAAGTGCCGACGCCCGTCGAAGTTCCGATCGAGACACCGGCGCCAGTCGAGATACCGCCGACACCGTCTTCCGCGCAGCCTTCACAGGCCGGCGCCGCCCCTCATCCGCCTGCCGGCACCTTCTCCCCGTATAGTGACGGGGAGAAGGAAGAAGCTGCAACGCCAACGCCTCCCTCTCCCCGTCCTTCACGGGAAGAGGGTAAGGGTGAGAGGCAGCGCCGACCTGTCGAGAACCTGGCACCCAGTGCCGAAACCGCCGCCGAAATCTCGCCGCCAATTCGCCAGCCTGCGCCGATCGAGCCGCAGCCTGTGCGCGCCGAAATCGCGCCGGAACCTGAGGCAGTTCCCGCGCCGAAGCCCACACCCTCCCCCGTCAAGGTGACGGTCGCGAAAAAAGTGGAGCAGAAGGCCGAGCCGCGGAAGGCGCCGGAGCCGGCGGCGCGGCGCTCCTGGTTCCAGCGCATGCGGGACGGGCTTGCCCGGTCCTCGCGCGAATTGTCGGGCAACATTGCCGGCGTCTTCACCAAGCGCAAGCTCGACGACGACACGTTGCAGGACCTGGAGGACGTGCTGATCCGCGCCGATCTCGGACTGGAGACCGCCTTGCGCGTCACCGATGCGCTGGCCGCCAGCCGCTACGGCAAGGATGTTTCCGACGCCGAGGTCCGCGCCGTGATGGCGCAGGAGGTGGAGAAGGTGCTGACTCCCGTCGCCCTGCCGCTGGAACTCGACCTCAGCCACAAGCCGCATGTCATCCTGGTGGTCGGCGTCAACGGCACCGGCAAGACCACGACCATCGGCAAGTTGGCGGCCAAACTGACCGATGGCGGCCTGTCGGTGATGCTGGCCGCCGGCGACACGTTCCGCGCCGCCGCCATCGAGCAGCTCAAGATCTGGGGCGAGCGGACGAAATCGCCGGTCATCGCCTCCAAGCTCGGCGCCGATGCCGCCGGTCTCGCCTACGATGCCTTCGAGAAGGCGAAGGAAGCCGGCTCAGACGTGCTGATCATCGACACGGCCGGCCGCCTGCAGAACAAGGCCGAGCTGATGGCGGAGCTTGAGAAGATCGTGCGCGTGCTGGGCAAGCTCGATCCGGAAGCGCCGCACACCGTGCTGCAGACGGTCGACGCCACAACCGGCCAGAACGCGCTCAACCAGGTCGAGATCTTCCGCAACATAGCCGGCGTCAACGGCCTGGTGATGACCAAGCTGGACGGCACGGCGCGTGGCGGTATTCTGGTGGCGATCGCGGCAAAACACAGATTGCCGGTCTATTTCATCGGCGTCGGCGAACAGGTCGACGACCTCGAACCGTTCTCGGCAAGCGAATTCGCCCGGGCGATCGCTGGCGTTGCGTAACGGCATGATCCCGGAAGTTGCCTCAACCGGATCGTGCGTAAGAAGGAAGATATGAACCCACCCATTCTCGAACGCGATCCGTCCGACCCGCAGAAAGAGAAGAAGGAAGGCGTCAACCCGCTGCTCAAGCTCGTTCTCGAGCTAGGGCCGCTGCTGGTGTTCTTTTTCGCCAATGCGCGAGGCGAATGGCTGACGCAGAAATTCCCGGCGCTGGCTGAATTCGGCGGCCCGATCTTCGTCGCCACCGGCCTCTTCATGGCCGCCACCGCGATCGCGCTGGTCGCGTCCTGGCTGCTGACGCGCACCTTGCCGATCATGCCGATGGTGTCGGGCGTCGTCGTCTTCATCTTCGGCGCGCTGACGCTTTATCTGCAGGACGACATCTTCATCAAGATGAAGCCGACCATCGTCAACACGCTGTTCGGCGGCGTGCTGCTCGGAGGGTTGTTCTTCGGCAGATCTCTGCTCGGCTACGTCTTCAATTCCGCCTTCAGGCTCGATGCCGAGGGCTGGAGAAAACTCACCTTTCGCTGGGGCCTGTTCTTCCTGTTCCTGGCCATCGTCAACGAGGTGGTGTGGCGGAATTTTTCCACCGATGCCTGGGTTACCTTCAAGGTCTGGGGCATCATGCCGATCACGCTTCTGTTCACCTTCAGCCAGATGCCGCTGATCCTGCGCCATTCGCTGGACGACAAGGCCGGCGGCGAAGAGAAGGCCGGCAAATAAGGCTTGCCAATAGGGGGGAGTGCCATGGAATTCGTCACCACGCGCGAAGAGCTGCGGACGATCTACAAGACGCCGCGTCCGACGGATGGTTCGATCCGCAAGGAATTGAAGGCGCTGGACGGCCATTGCCGCTCCTTCATCGGCAAGAGCCCCTTCGTGCTGATCGGCTCCTCCGACGGCGAAGGCAATGCCGATGTGACGCCCAAAGGCGACAAGCCAGGCTTCGCCGCCGTGCTCGACGACAGGACCATCGCCATCCCCGACCGGCCCGGCAACAACCGGCTGGATACGCTGGAGAACATCCTGCTCAACCCGTCGGTCGGGCTGCTGTTCCTCATTCCCGGCATGAACGAGACGCTGCGCGTCAACGGCGACGCCCGCATCACCGTCGACGCAGGTTTGCGCGAACGGCTGGCCGTCGACGGCAAGGAGCCGCAGAGCGTCGTCGTGGTCGCCGTCAAGGCCGCCTACATGCATTGCGCCAAGGCCTTCATGCGCTCCGACCTTTGGAAGCCGGAGAGCTGGTACGATCGCGCGACCCTGCCGACGCTCGGCCAGATCCTGCGGGACCAGCTGGCGCTCGCCGATTCGGCCGAGGCGACCGACCGCTGGCTGGACGACGAATACAAGCAGACAATGTGGTAGCGTGCGCGGAAGATTCGTCCGAGCGTCGCCTTGCTGAACCTCCTTGCCATTTCCGGCAGCCTGCGGGCGGCCTCCACCAATTCGGCCCTGGTCGCGGCACTGGCGTGGAACGCGCCAGAGGGCTGCCGCGTCGCCATCCATGAAGGGCTCGGCCTGCTGCCGATCTTCAACCCCGACGACGAGGGTGAGCGGACGCCGTGCGAGGCGTCCAGGCTGATCGATGCCGTCACCGCCGCCGACGGCGTCATCATTTCATGCCCGGAATATGCGCATGGCGTGCCGGGCGGCCTGAAGAATGCGCTCGACTGGCTGGTATCGCGCGACGCCGCCGTCGACAAGCCGGCCATGCTCGTGCACGCCTCGCCGCGCTCCCTCTATGCCCGCGCGGCATTGGCCGAGATCATGCGGACGATGTCGTTTTCGCTTCATGACGGCGGGCTGGAAATTGGCCTTCTCGGCAAGAAACCTGCGGATGCGGAAAACATCCTCGCGGAGCCGGTAAATGTGCTGGCGATGCGCAACGCGGTTTCGGCCTTCGCCGATTTCATTCGCTCGCGGTGATCTTTGAGCGGCCACCAACACGCCGTCGTCATTCTAGGGCGAAGCAAGGAGCGCAGCGACGCGGCGCAGACCCTAGAATCCATGCCGTAACGTTTGCCAGAGAATGCAACGGTCCAGGACAGACAGCGTGACGTCGGAGATTACGCGGACCACGCTACCGACAGAATTTCACCATCGCAACGCTCGCATATCACGGCATGGATCCTAGGGTCTCCGCGACGTCGCTTCGCGCCTGCTTCGCCCTAGGATGACGACGGATAGATGCTTCGGCCGATCTCCAACGTCAGCCGTCGCCACTACTTCCTCAGCGTCTCGACATCGGTCTTGCCGACGTACCAGTCGCGGGCATTGACCTCCTCGAAGACCACCCAGACATCGTCATTGCCGAGCCCGGTGGCGTCCATGATGGCCGCCGTGACTTTCCTGGCAATGTCAGCCTTCTTGCCGGCCGGATCGGCGGCGATCACTTCCTTGACGATGCGGATGTTGACGAATGGCATGACGTCCTCCCCTTAATTCAGCTCAGTAGGTCTTGGCGCCGTTCACCATCAGCCGGACCATGTACAGCGAGGTGGTGCCGGCGATGTAGAGACAGTTCAGCTTGGCGCCGCCGAACACGCAATTGGCGGTCACCTCGGGCACCTTGACCTTGCCGATCAGCGTTCCGTCCGGATCGTAGCAATGGATGCCGTCGGCGGCGCTGGTCCAGATGCGCCCGGCATCATCGAGCCTGAAGCCGTCGAACAGACCCTCGGTGCAATCGGCGAAGACTTTTTCACCCGAGACCTTCTTGCCGCCCTCGCCGACATTGAATACCCGCATATGCGCCGGGTTCTGCGCGCCATGCGTGCGGCCGGTGTCGACGACATAGAGCTTGCTCTCGTCGAGCGAGAACGCAAGCCCGTTCGGTCTGACCATGTCGGTGATGACGGCCTCGACCTCGCCCGTGCCGGGATCGACCCGGTAGACATTGCAGGCGCCGATCTCGCTCTCGGCCTTGTCGCCCTCGTAATCGGTGTCGATGCCGTAGGTCGGATCGGTGAACCAGATCGAGCCGTCCGACTTGACCACCACGTCATTGGGCGAATTCAGCCGCTTGCCTTTCCACTTGGCGGCGATGGTGGTGACCGAACCGTCGAACTCGGTGCGGCTGACGCGGCGCCCCGAATGCTCGCAGGTCACCAGCCGGCCCTGCCGGTCGACGGTATTGCCGTTGGAATTGCCGCATGGCTGCCGAAACACGCTGACGCTGCCGTCGGTCTCGTCGTAACGCATCATGCGGTTGTTCGGTATGTCCGACCAGACGACATAGCGGCCGGCGGCGAACCAGGCCGGCCCTTCCGCCCATCGGCAGCCGGTGAAGAGCTTGTCCACTTGCGCATTGCCGTTGAACAGCCGCGCAAAACGCGGATCGAGAACTTCATAATACTCGGCGGCAGCCATTCCTTTTTCCTCCCAGTGACATTGGCAATCCAGCGCGATCAAGCCAGCAGCAGGCCGATATGGCAAGATCGGCGGCGATGACATTCCCGCAATTTGTAAGACAAAACGACAGGAACAGGCATTCCCATCACGGGAAGGGCAATGCGCCGGCGTCGGGGATGGCCTCAGGCGCCATTAACCGGCTATGCACACAGCGCAATGGTGCATTGCAACATCTCGTTTTTGCAATGCATCATTACTATGTCATGCTTCGTACTGATCAAGGGAGGAACAACAGCCGCGAAAATGCGGTGCAAAAGGGAACTCGCTATGATCCTCGACAGTCTCATGACCCGCGCTCGCGCCAGCATCGCCAAGCGCAAGCACTACAACCGCCTCGTCGCTGAAATCGACAGCTTCTCCAGCCGCGATCTGGCCGACATGCGCGCCGACCGCTCGGAAATGCTTTACCAGGTCCACAAGCAGATCTACGGCTGAGCCCACAACAAGCAGATCCCCGCGCTCCGAGACATTGCTGTTCCTCAACGGTGATGACGAGGGCGCGTGAAAATCGAAGCATTTGACGCGTCGGCGAGCGGCGAACGCTTGTCCTTCAATTGTCGACGCGCCCGAAAGCCGGCACCTCGCCGATGACGGTGCGCCGGTCCTTGCCGCAGGCGAAGGACCGTGCTTTCTCGTCGGCAAGCTTGCGCGCCTGATCGTTGGCGGCAGGATTTCCTGTAGCCAGCACCAGCGCGACCGTGCAGCCGTCGCGCGTATCAATCTGCGCGACCTTGGAGACGAGCAGCACGTCGGTGGGTTTCTTCTCGTCTTCCGGATTGCTGATGGAGCGGCGATGAATGACCGCGAACGGCACCGCCTTGTCGCCGTCGGTCTCGATGCGCCACTCGATCCTGGCGCATGAGGAATTGAAGCCGGAGAAACTTTCCCAGACCGATGTCATGTCGCCGCCGGGCGGGAAACCATAAAACAGCGATTCGCGCGCATCGTCATAGGCGATCAGCACCGGATATCCACGATAGCCCGAACAGGCGAGGTCGGCCCAGTCGCCATCGCCTTCCCCGGCCTGCGCATAGGTGACGCAGTCGTTCTTCCAGTCAAGATCGGTGTAGGCGCTCGATATCTCGCCAGCATGCGCTGGCTGGCAGACGCTGGCGAGAACGAGCGGAAGAACCAGGCTGCGCATCGCGGACATCTCCGTTGAAGGTCGCAGCAGCCTATCGCCAAACACTATTTCTTCAAGCTCGCCTCGATCAGCAGATCGGCGTTTATGGCCACCGACGCCGCCGGGCCACCGGCGCCGAACAACTGGCCGCTGATATAGGCGCCTTCGATCAGAAGCAGCAGACCGTCGCCCAGCGTGTCGGCGTCGGCGGCATTCATCGCGGCGGCCATGGCGCGCAGGCGGCGGCGCAGTTCCTGCTTGTTGTCCTCACTCACCACGCGCGCCGGATGGCCGCGCTCGGGATATTCTACGGCCGCATTGGTCATGCCGCAGCCGCGATAGTCAGGCTTCTGCGTGCGCTTGCCGACGCGGGTCAGGAAGGCTCGGATTTGCGCGCGCGGATCGCCGGGATTTGCGTCCACCGCCTCGTCGAAGCGTTCCCAGAATTCGAGGTCGTATTGGCGTAGATAAGAGGCGGCCAATTCGTCCTTGGAGGGAAAGCTGCGATAGAGGCTGGGCTTGGTGACCCCGGCGCGCCGCACGATCTCATCGACGCCGATTGCCCTGATACCACGCCGGTAGAACAGGTCGCGCGCCACGCCGAGTATCTTTTCCGCCGCCTTTGGCGGAGCCGACGCGTGAGCGCTGCTGATGGACGGTTCAATTTTATTGTCTGGTGGCATTCGCGGTCTCGGTTGACACTGTTACCGATCGGTACGTATACATGTTTTCATCCTGCAACGTACCGGTCAGTAACATGATAGCTCAATCCCGTCCATTTGGCCAGCGCTACGCTTTCGTCGTGGTCGCCGTCATCTTTCTCTGCCTGCTGATCGCGGCCGGCCTGCGCTCCGCGCCAGCCGTCATGATGCTGCCGCTGGAGGAAAGTTTCGGCTGGCGGCGCGACGTGGTGTCGCTGGCTGCCGCGGTCGGCATCTTCCTCTACGGCCTGACCGGACCGTTTGCCGCCGCGCTGATGGAGCGGATCGGGCTGCGGCGTACACTGCTTGCCGCGCTTGTCGTGATGTCGGCCTCCACCGCGCTCAGCCTGCTGATGACCAAGCCATGGCATCTGCTGATCACCTGGGGCGTGTTTTCCGGCGTCGGCTCCGGCGCGGTCGCCACCGTGCTCGGTGCCACCATCGTCAACCGCTGGTTCAAGACCAACCGCGGTCTCGTCATGGGCTTGATGTCGGCCTCCAGCGCCACCGGTCTGCTGGTCTTCCTGCCGCTGCTGGCCTCGCTGGCGCAGTCAGGCGGCTGGAAGCCGGTCGTCACCGCCATCTCCGTCGCAACGGCCTGTCTGGTGCCGCTGGTGCTGCTGCTGGTGCCGGAACGCCCGGCATCGATCGGCATGGTGCGCTATGGCGCGGAAGCCGACGACGTGCCGCCGGTACCGCCGGCGGCAAAAGGCAATTTCCTGACCCACACGCTGACCACGCTGCGCCGCGCCGCCGGCACGCGCGTCTTCTGGTACCTGTTCGCCACCTTCTTCGTCTGCGGTTTCACCACCAATGGGCTGGTCGGCACGCATCTCATCGCATTTTGCGGCGACATGGGCATCAACGAGGTGCAGGCGGCGGGCCTGTTGTCGATGATGGGCATTTTCGACCTGATCGGCACCACGCTGTCGGGCTGGCTCACCGACCGTTTCGATCCGCGCAAGCTGCTCGGCGTCTATTATGCGATCCGCGGCCTTTCGCTGATCTATCTGCCCTATTCCGGTTTTTCGGCGACCAGTCTGATCATCTTCGCCGTACTTTACGGTCTCGACTGGATCGCCACCGTGCCGCCGACGCTGCGGCTCGCCAATGAAGCGTTCGGCGACCGCAGCGGCCCGATCGTGTTCGGCTGGATCGTCGCCGGCCATCAGGTGGGCGCGGCAACCGCCGCCTTCTTCGGCGGCACCATGCGCGAACTGCAGGGCAATTACGAACTGGCCTTCCTGATCGCCGGCATGACCGCGATTGCCGCCGCGTGTATCTCGCTCCTGATCAACACCAGCCGGCCGGCGTTCGACCCGGAGCCGCAGGCGGCATAGTGCGCCTTCGAACGAGTGTGCCGTCGGTCAGATTGGCGATCTTTCGATAAGGTGAGATTGGCAGCTTCGCCAACGGCGCAGCCGATCAGTCGCGATAGCAGACCAACGGGACGTTGGGCCAAACCGCGCTATCGCAATTGGCGCTTTCCTGCCTTTGCTTGAAGGCCGCGCTGACCGGCCCCGTCACGACCGGATCGACGCCATCGGGCGCATCCGCAAAGACCTGTTCGGCGCTCGGGATATCGCTCGGCAGAGCGGGCCGCGCTTCCTTGAGCGTCGCCGCGGATTGAGCGGCGCCGGCAGCCACCAGCATGGCGAGAGCCGCAGTTGCGAGAATCGGCCGAAATTTGACGACTGCGTTGGTCATGATGTTCGAACTGCCCGGGCCCGCAAAAGGTTCCCGCCTTGGTTAACAAAACCATTTCACATGGCGATGCTTAAGATTTGATGATTATTTGGTGTCGCGCTTCCTCTTTCGCAAATGCGAAAAACCCTGTATGAGCCGCGCAACACGAAAGAGGCGGCGCCTTTTGGCCTGCTGCCTGCAACGCTCCCGAGACCAGATCATGAACCTCCGCAATATCGCGATCATCGCGCACGTCGACCATGGAAAGACCACCCTTGTCGACCAGCTTCTGAAACAATCCGGCGCCTTCCGCGACAATCAGCGCGTCGCCGAACGCGCCATGGATTCCAACGACCTCGAAAAGGAACGCGGCATCACCATCCTGGCCAAGGCGACCTCGGTCGACTGGAAGGGCACCCGCGTCAACATCGTCGACACCCCCGGCCACGCCGATTTCGGCGGCGAGGTGGAGCGCATCCTGTCGATGGTGGATTCGGCGATCGTGCTGGTCGACGCCGCCGAAGGCCCGATGCCGCAGACCAAGTTCGTCGTCGGCAAGGCGCTCAAGGTCGGCTTGAAGCCCATCGTCGTCATCAACAAGATCGACCGGCCGGACGCCCGCCATGTCGAGGTGGTCAACGAGGTATTCGACCTGTTTGCCGCGCTCGACGCCACCGACGAGCAGCTCGACTTCCCGATCCTCTACGGCTCGGGGCGCGACGGCTGGGTCTCGGAAAATCCGGAAGGTCCCAAGGACCAGGGCCTGTCGCCGCTGTTCGACCTCGTCCTCAAGCATGTGCCCGCGCCGACCGTGCATCCCGGCCCGTTCCGCATGATCGGCACCATCCTGGAAGCCAATCCGTTCCTCGGCCGCATCATCACCGGCCGCATCGAGAGCGGAACGCTGAAGGCCAACCAGGCGGTCAAGGTGCTGCATCATGACGGCACCCAGATCGAAACCGGCCGCATCTCCAAGATACTGGCCTTCCGCGGCCTCGAGCGCCAGCCGATCGAGGAAGCGCAGGCGGGCGACATCGTCGCCATTGCCGGCCTGTCCAAAGGTACCGTCGCCGACACGTTCTGCGATCCGAGCGTGAGCGAGCCGCTGCATGCGCAGCCGATCGATCCGCCGACCGTGACCATGTCTTTCCTCGTGAACGATTCGCCGCTGGCCGGCACCGAAGGCGACAAGGTGACCAGCCGCGTCATCCGCGACCGCCTGCTGCGCGAAGCCGAGGGCAATGTCGCGCTCAAGATCGAGGAATCGCCTGATAAGGATTCCTTCTTCGTGTCGGGCCGTGGCGAATTGCAGCTTGCCGTGCTGATCGAGACCATGCGCCGCGAGGGCTTTGAAATCGCCGTGTCGCGGCCGCGCGTGGTCATGCAGAAGGGCGAGAACGGCGAATTGCTGGAGCCGGTCGAGGAAGTCGTCATCGACGTCGACGAGGAGCATGCCGGCGTCGTCGTGCAGAAAATGTCCGAGCGCAAGGCCGAGATGGTCGAATTGCGCCCCTCCGGCGGCAACCGCCAGCGCCTCGTCTTCCATGCGCCGACGCGCGGCCTGATCGGCTACCAGTCGGAACTCTTGACCGACACGCGCGGCACCGCCGTGATGAACCGGCTGTTCCATGCCTATGAGCCCTATAAGGGCGAACTGCCCGGCCGCACCAATGGCGTGCTGATCTCCAACGAGCAGGGCGAGTCCGTCGCCTACGCCATGTGGAACCTGGAGGATCGTGGCCCGATGGTCATCGATCCGGGCGTCAAGGTCTATCAGGGCATGATCATCGGCATCCACTCCCGCGACAACGACCTGGAAGTGAACGTGCTGAAGGGCAAGAAGCTGACCAACATCCGCGCCGCCGGCAAGGACGAGGCGGTCAAGCTCACACCGCCGATCCGCATGACGCTGGAGCGCGCGCTGGCCTGGATCCAGGACGACGAGCTGGTCGAGGTGACGCCGAAGACCATCCGTCTGCGCAAGCTCTATCTTGACCCCAACGAGCGCAAGCGCTTCGAGAAATCATCCAAGGCCGTCGGCGCGGCGTAATTTTCTGTTTCTGATCGTATCCGGGAGGGGCGGAGCACCTGGTGCTTCGCCCCTCTGCCGTTCATCCCCTGGCCGCAGATATGATGGCCTGCCGGTCGGGTTCGCCGGCCAGATCGACGCGGACCGTTGTACCGTCGCGGGCCGGCTTGCGCAAAGCCTTGGCCCCGTCGCGATCGACAACCAACAGGCGTTTCTCCTCCAGGGCTTGGAGCCGCGACCGTGAGATGCCGAGTTCGTTGGCGAGCAAACGATCGAGTCGCAGCGATATCGGCATTTCGAGCCCGAGCCGGAGCTCCAGCACGCTTGCAGCTTCGCTTGTCCCGCCAAGCGCCGTCTTGTGCACGGCGATGTCGGGAAACTCCTCGACACGTCCCACCTGGCCGCGCAGTGCGATCACATCGAAGGCGTGGTGCCGGGCAAGTGCTGCATCGTTGCTCTCCAGCGCCCGCAGCAGCGCCGGCTCGATGTCGTGGCGGTTGCGGCGCTCGAAAATGCCGAAATTCCAGGAATTATCGCAGTCGATACAACGATAGATCAGCCAGGCGTCAATGCGCTTGCCGTTGGCGTTGACGCGGAACTTTCCGCTGCTGCGATAGGCTTTGATGCCGCCGCAGCGATTGCAAGTGGTGAGGGGACGTGGTGCGATTTGAGGCGCGATCGTCCAGCGGATGCGCAGAATAGAAGACATGCCGATAAGCCCTTCCCGTCGGGAAGTTCATCAGGTCGGCGATGTCGAGATGCCCAGGCGGGCACGGCGTGGCGGTAGGCTGCGGTTCTTGGGATCAGGCGTCGCGGCGCGCGCGGCAGCGGTTCAGCAGTGCCAAACCGGTCTCGAACCGCCGCCCAGAGGAACACATGAAATGGAAAAAGGCACCGTTGTGGCGGCGCCATGCGTTGTGTCGGGGGAGTTGACGAGACCGGCGGTTACGTAGGCAAAGTGAAGCTCGAAATTGTTTCGCGGCGATCTATCTAGCCGCGTGATGCCGGGCCGGCAAGCATGTTGATGCTACCGAAGCTCGATCGCTTGCGCTAATGTCTGGCATTGCTAATGTCTGGCATTGAAGGTTTTCAAGCCGAGATCCTCGCCATGCACCTCACCTCGCTCCTGATCTTCGCCGCCGCGCTCTTCGTGGCCGCCGGTTCGCCGGGTCCTTCGATCGCGGCACTCGTCGCCCGCGTCATCGCCAAAGGATTTCGCGACGTGTTCCCGTTCCTGCTCGCCATGTGGATCGGCGAGGGCATATGGCTGTCGCTTGCGGTGTTCGGGCTGGCCGTGGTGGCGCAGACTTTCCATTTCGCTTTCGTCATCGTCAAATGGGTCGGCGTCGCCTATCTCGCTTATCTGGCCTGGAAGATGTGGACCGCGCCTGTTGAAGCGAAAGAAGGCGAGATGCCACGGGAGGATTCGCCCGGCAAGCTGTTCTTCGCCGGCATGGCCGTGACGCTCGGCAACCCCAAGATCATGATGTTCTACCTGGCCTTGCTGCCGACCATCATCGACCTTGCTTCGGTGACGGTGGTTGGCTGGATCGAGCTGACGGCGACCATGGCGGTGGTGCTTGTGGTGATCGACCTTGCCTGGGTGCTGGCCGCCGCCCAGGCGCGCAAGCTCCTGAAGAGCAAGCGCGCCATGAGAATTGCCAACCGCGTCAGCGCCACCACCATGGCCGGTGCAGCCGCGGCGATCGCGGCGCGCTCGTAACCGTCACATCATTTCGACGATCGGAGCGATCTCGACGCTGAAGGCCGGGTTCATGAGGATCGGGCAATCCCTGGCCTTGGCGACGGCATCGTCCATGTCCCTGGCTTCCACGATCGTGTAGCCGGCGGTCGGGTTGCTGCCGCCATTGTTCTCGACCTTGCCATCGGGCAGCACCGTCTTCGACATGCCGACCGGATTGCCGCCGTCGACCACGGCCGAGCCGAGCTTGCCGTACCAGCCGTTCCAGGCATCCATCGCCGCTTTGCGTTCGGCCTCCTCGGTCGGCATCTTGCCGGAGCCGTGATAGACATAGAGAAATTTCGCCATGTTCTCCTCCCTTGTCGGCGGCATCGAACCGGCAGGCGGTCATGCCGCCCGGCGATCATCGGACCAAACCGGCAAACAGGCAATGAGAATGAGAGATAGCTAATGTATGGCAAGGTCAGGCCCTGCTCATCACCTTGCCATGGCGTGGTACTCGGAGTTCGGGCGCATATCGATTGCCGCCGCCACCCGGTTCGACATGTTGAAGAAGGCGGCCGTGGAGGCGATGTCCCAGATGTCGCGGTCGGTGAAGCCGGCCATACGCAGGGCCGCTCGGTCGGCTTCGACGATCTTGGCCGGCTCCTCTGTCAGCTTGACCGCGAATTCCAGCATCGCGGTCTGCTTCGGTGAAAGGTCGGCGGCGCGGAAATTCATCACCATCATCTCGCCGAGCGAAGGGTCGCCCGACAGCTGCCGCACGGCGGCGCCATGCGCCGTCAGGCAGTAGTAGCAATGGTTGATGGAGGAGACAGCGACCGCGATCATCTCGCGCTCCAGCTTCGACAGGCCTGAATCGCCCAGCATCAGATCGTTGTACATGTCGGTGAAGGCACGCAGCTTCTTGTCGTCGAAGGCGTAGGCGCGCAACACGTTGGGGACCAGGCCGAGCTTCTCCTCGCATTTGGCGAAATAGGTCCTGGTCGCATCGCTCAGCTCAGCAGCGGCGAGATCGAGCGCGGTGATCTTGTCGGTCATGGGCATTCCTCCTCGTTTGTCGCCGGCTGCCGCCGAATTGCGATAATTCTTGGCACGCCGTCAAACCTTTGTCGCCAAATAGCGGTCATCTGCTACAGATGTCCGCAAAAGCATACGACGGGAGGAAAGAAGCGTCATGGCCAGCGTGAAATCGGCGAGCAGGTCGAAGAAGAAAGCCACGGCGATGCCGAAGACGCAGGAAAGGCCAGCCAGGCTCGCCGACTACCTGCTCGCCCGCGCGCCGGCGGAAGACATTGCCGCCTATGAGGTGGCCGACCTCGAACGCGCCGCGGATCTCGCCGGCCGCGCGGTCGCCGGTCACAAGAAGGGCGCGTGCGCCGTCGCCGTCGACACCGATTCCGGCGTCGTTCGCGAGGGCCGACCCGTCACGATCGTCACCGTCGTCAACGACAATATGCCTTTCCTGTTCGATTCCATACTCGGCGAGATCACCGAGAGTGCCGGCGAGCCGACCCTGGTGACCCACCCCGTCATCACCGTCCGCCATGGCAAGGACGGCGTCGAGGAAATTCTCGGCGACGGCAATTTCGCCAGGGACGACGGCAGCCACGACCGGCTGAGCGTCATCCATGTCCATATTCCCCGGCTGACCCCGGAGCAGGCGAACGGCTTGGCCGAGCGGCTGCGCAAGATACTCGGCCAGGTCCATTCGGCCGTCAGCGACTGGAAGCCGATGCTGGCCCGCCTCGACCAGGCGATCTCGGAATTCCGCTATTCGGCGGTGCCGCTGGACAAGAGGAGCGTGGCCGAGGCGATCGCCTTCCTGGAGTGGCTGCGCGACGACAATTTCACTTTCCTCGGCATGCGCGAATTCACATATATCGGCGGCGAGGAAAGCGGCACGCTGGAGCGTGCCGACAAGCCTGGCCTGGGCATATTATCCGATCTGGACGTGCTGGTGCTGCGGCGCGGTACCGAAGCGGTGACGACAACGCCGGAGATCCGAGCCTTCCTGCATGGGCCGGAGCCGCTGATCGTCACCAAGGCCAATGCCAAATCTTCCGTACACCGGCGCATCTATCTCGATTATATCGGCATCAAGACCTACACCGCCAAGGGCGCGCTGGCGGGCGAACTGCGCATTGTCGGCCTGTTCACATCGACCGCCTACACGCGCTCGGTGATGAAGATCCCCTATCTCAGGTCGAAGGCCGAAACCGTCATCGCCAAATCCGGTTTCGACCGGCACGACCACTCCGGCAAGGCGCTGATCAACGTGCTGGAGAGCTATCCGCGCGACGAGCTGTTCCAGGTGCCGGTGCCGATCCTGAGGAGGCATGCCGCGGCCATTCTGGGCCTCGTCGAGAGGCCGCGCGTGCGGGCACTGGTGCGCGCCGACCAGTTCGACCGCTTCGTCTCCATCCTCGTCTTCGTGCCGCGCGACCGTTACGACAGCGTCGTGCGCGAGAAGGTCGGCACCTACCTCAAGACGGTGTTCGAAGGCCGGCTGTCGGCCTACTACCCGGCCTTCCCGGAAGGCGGGCTGGCGCGCGTGCATTTCATCATCGGCCGCTCCGGCGGCAAGACGCCGAAGGTCGAACAGGCAACAATCGAGGCGGCGATCCGCGACATCGTGCGAACCTGGGAGGACGCCCTCTCCGAGGCGGCGGAAACCAGCGGCAGCGATCCGGCGCTGAAGAGGATCGCGGCACGATTTCCGGAAAGCTACCGGGACTCCTTCAGCGCCGGTGTGGCGCTGGTCGATGCCGGGCGTATCGCCAAGATCAGCGCCAGCAATCCGATCGCCATCGATTACTATCGCCATGCCGAGCAGAAGCCGCACCAGGCGGCATTGAAAATCTATCACCATGGCAGCCCGGTGGCGCTGTCGCGGCGCGTGCCGGTGCTGGAAAACATCGGCTTCCGCGTCATCAGCGAGCGCACCTTCGAGGTCGGCGACGACAAGGCCGGGACTAGCGGCCAGCCCGGCATGATCAATAGGGATCAGCCCGGCACCGTGTTCATCCACGACATGGAGCTGGAGAACAGCTACGGAAAGCCGATCGACCTCAGCAATGGCGGCGCGCTGTTCGAGGACGCATTCCTGTCGGTGTGGCGCGGCGACGTCGACAATGACGGCTACAACGGCCTTGCCCAGACCGCAGGCCTGTGGTCGGGCGAAATCACCATCCTGCGCGCCTATGGCCGCTATTTGCAGCAGGCCGGAATTCCGCAGAGCCAGGATTTCATCGCCGCGGCCCTCAACCGCTATCCCGAGATCGCACGCGGCCTGCACGCGCTGTTCATCGCCCGGCTCGGGCCGACGGCCGAGACGGAAGGCGTGGTGGCGGCAAAGCATCTCAAGGCCAAGATCAGGGACGCACTGGAAGACGTTCCCAACATCGATGACGACGCCATCATCCGCCGCTACCTCAATCTCATCGAAGCCTCGCTGCGCACCAATCATTTCGTTGCCGATACGAAAGCCAAGGGCCAGTCGCTGGCGATCAAACTCGATTCGCGTTCGGTCGACGGATTGCCCGAGCCGCGACCGTGGCGGGAAATCTTCGTCTATGGCTCGGAGGTCGAGGGCGTGCATCTGCGCTTCGGTCCGGTGGCGCGCGGCGGCCTGCGCTGGTCGGACCGCGCCCAGGATTACCGCACCGAGGTGCTCGGCCTGGTCAAGGCACAGCAGGTCAAGAACGCGGTCATCGTGCCGGTCGGCGCCAAGGGCGGTTTCTATCCGAAGAAGCTGCCGATGAGCGCCGGCCGCGACGCCATCTTCGAAGCCGGCACCTCGGCCTACAAGAACTTCGTCTCCAGCCTTTTGTCGATCACCGACAATATCGGCCTCGACGGCGTCATCCCGCCGGCCGGCGTTGTCAGGCGCGACCAGGACGACCCCTATTTCGTCGTTGCCGCCGACAAGGGCACGGCAACTTTCTCCGACACCGCCAACGCCATCAGCGAAAGCCATGGCTTCTGGCTTGACGATGCCTTCGCCAGCGGCGGTTCGGCCGGCTATGACCACAAGAAGATGGGCATCACCGCCAAGGGCGCGTGGGAGGCGGTCAAGCGACATTTCCGCGAGATGAACCGCGACATCCAGACCACGCCCTTCTCCGTCGTCGGGGTGGGCGACATGTCGGGCGACGTGTTCGGCAACGGCATGCTGTTGTCGCCGAAGACAAGGCTGATAGCCGCCTTCGACCACCGCGACATCTTCATCGATCCCGATCCCGACATGGCGGCATCAATGGCCGAGCGCCAGCGCATGTTCGCTCTTCCCCGTTCGAGCTGGCAGGACTACGACAAGAGCAAGCTGTCCGAGGGCGGCGTCATCGTGTCGCGCGGCCAGAAATCGATCACCTTGCCGGCCGCTGCTGCTGCTGCGATCGGCCTCAACAAGACGACCGCCACGCCGGTCGAGATCATGAGCGCCATCCTCAAGGCGCCCGTCGACCTCTTGTGGTTCGGCGGCATCGGCACGTATTTGCGGGCCTCGACCGAGACCAATGCCGAGGTCGGCGATCGCGCCAACGACGCCGTCCGCATCACCGCGCTCGACGTGCGCGCCAAGGTGATCGGCGAGGGCGCCAATCTCGGCGTGACGCAGCGCGCGCGCATCGAATTCGGCATGAATGGCGGCCGTTGCAACTCCGACGCCATCGACAATTCGGGCGGGGTCAACTGTTCCGACGTCGAGGTCAATATCAAGATCGCGCTGGCGTCCGCCATGCGCAAAGGGTCGCTGACCCGCCCGGCGCGCGACAGGCTTCTCGCCGAGATGACCGGCGAGGTCGGCGAGCTGGTCCTGTCCAACAACTACCAGCAGACGCTGGCGCTCTCCATTGCCCGCAAGCGCGGCCTCGCCGACATCGCTCACCAGGCCCGCTTCATGTCGGCGCTGGAAGCACGCGGCCTGCTCGACCGCACGGTCGAGACGCTGCCCTCGCCGGCGGCCCTTGCCGAACGCGAGGCGCGCGGCGAGCCGCTGACCAGGGCCGAGCTCGGCGTGCTGCTCGCCTATGCCAAGATCGTGCTGTTTTCCGACATCGTCGCAAGCGACGTGCCTGACGAGCCACATTTCGACCGCGACCTGATGGGTTATTTCCCCGACCGGATGGCGAAGAAATATGCCGCCGAGATCCACGGCCATCGCCTGCGCCGCGAGATCATCGCCCGCGTCGTGGCCAATGAGCTGGTCAACCGGGGCGGTCCATCCTTCGTCAACCGGTTGCGGGAAGCGACGGGGCGCACCGCCGCCGACGTGGTGCGCACCTTCGCCGTGGTGCGCGACGGCTTTGCCTTGCCGGCGCTCTACCGCGAGATCGACGCGCTCGACAATCAGATCGACGGCCAGATGCAGCTCGATCTCTACCAGGCGGTCAGCCGGCTGATCTACGTGACCAGCGGCTGGTACTTGAAGAACGACGCCGGCACGGCGCCGCTTGCCCAGCGCATCGCCGAATTGCAGGAGGCGCGCAAGGCGCTGGAGCCGAAACTCGTTTCGCTGCTCCCCGATTATTCGCGCGAACGGATCGACGAGAAGCGGCATGGACTGTTCAAGGCCGGAGCGCCGGACAGGCTGGCAGCGCAGCTGGCGCTGGCCGATGTGGCGGAGCTGATCCCCGACATCGCGCTGACGGCGCGAACGGCAGGCGCCGACATCGTCGCCGCGGCGAAGGCCTTCTTCGCGGTCAGCGACGCCTTCCGTATCCCGCGCGTCGAGGAGGCGGCCCGCTCCATCACACCGGCGGACTATTACGACCAGCTCGCCCTGTCGCGCGCCACCGACACGATCGGGACCGCGCGGCGCGGCATCGCGGTGGCGGCACTCGTGAACCACGCCGGGGCAGCCGACCCGGTGGCGGCGTGGCTGGAGGCCGGCGGGGAGAGGATCGGCCGCACCCGCGAACGGCTGCAGGCGCTGACCGAGGGCGGCGACATCACCGTGTCGCGGCTGTCGGTGGCATCGGGCCTGATGAGCGATCTGACAGGGATGTGAGTCATAGCTTGGTAGGTCGGCGCCGCCCCTCATCCGCCTGCCGGCACCTTCTCCCCGTATAGGACGGGGAGAAGGGAGCTTGCCGTATCGCCGGCACCCTTCTACGGAGTTGGCCGTTGGCGAAAGTCGCGAATGAGAGTCTTTCTGCCCGTTCTGTACGGGGAGAAATGCCCGGCAGGGCATGAGGGGCTGGGCGGCGCTTGTTCGTTTGCATGACCAGCGGAAAACATGCAGACATGGGGTGAACCGCCCAACGAAACGAAGGCGACCGGAGGGGACATGGCCGAAGTAGCAGTGCAGCGGGCGTCCGGGCGCGGCATCTGGGGGTGGATGTTGTTCGACTGGGCTGCGCAGCCCTTCTTCACGGTCGTCACCACCTTCATCTTCGGCCCCTATTTCGTTTCGCGCATGGCCAGCGATCCGACCACCGGCCAGGCCGTCTGGGGCTACGGCATCGCCGCGGCCGGACTGGTCATCGCCGTGCTGTCGCCAATCCTCGGCTCGATCGCCGACCAGACCGGGCCGCGCAAGCCGTGGATCGCCTTCTTCGCCGCGGTCAAGATCGCCAGCCTGGTCCTGCTCTGGCTCGCCGCGCCCGGCTCGAACCTGTTCCTGATCGTGGCATTGTTCTCGCTGGCCTCGGTGGCGGCTGAATTCTCCACCGTCTTCAATGATTCCATGATGCCGCGCCTGGTGCCGAAGAGCGAGATCGGCCGCATCTCCAACATGGCCTGGGGGCTTGGCTATCTCGGCGGCATGATCGCGCTGATCTTCGTCGTGCTGTTCCTGGCCGGATCGCAGGAGACCGGCAAGACCATCATCGGCCTCGACCCGTTGTTCGGACTGGACCCGAAGCTCGGCGAGGATGCTCGCGCCACCGGGCCGCTATCGGCCGGCTGGTATTTCCTGTTCATCCTGCCGATGTTTCTCTTCACTCCCGATGCCATCAAAGGCATCCCGATCAGGCCTGCGGTGCGCGAAGGCCTGTCGGAGCTGAAGTCGACCTTGGCCGAGGTGCGCAGGCGCGGCGGCATCTTCCGCTTCCTCGTCGCCCGCATGATCTATCAGGACGGCGTCAATGCGCTGCTGGCGCTCGGCGGCACGTTCGCGGCCGGCATGTTCCACTGGTCAATCACCGAGATCGGCATGTTCGGCATCATCCTCAACGTCGTCGCCATCTTCGGCTGCTGGATCGCCGCGCGGCTCGACACCGCGCTCGGCTCCAAGGCGGTGGTGATGATCACGCTGGTCATGCTTTCCGTGGCCACCATCGGCGTGGTCTCGACCGGCCCCGGCTTCACGCTGCTCGGGCTTATCCAGCTCTCGACCACCGATTCCGGGGGCCTGTTCGGCACCGCTGCGGAAAAGGCCTACATCCTCTACGGATTGCTGATCGGGCTCGCCTTCGGGCCGGTGCAGGCGTCATCGCGGTCCTACATGGCGCGCAGCGTCACGGCGTCGGAATCCGGCCGCTATTTCGGCATCTATGCGCTGGCCGGGCGCGCGACCAGTTTCCTGGCGCCGTTCCTGGTGGCGACCATCACGGCGGTGAGCGATTCGGCGCGGCTCGGCATGGCGGTTATCATCCTGTTCCTGGCCATAGGCATGGCGATCCTGATCAGGACGCCGTATCCGGCGGACCGGGCGGCGGAGTAGCGCTCTTCCTTCTCCCGCAAGGGGAGAAGGGAAGAAGTGCTCAATGCCTGAAGTGTCTCACGCCGGTGAACACCATCGCGATACCGTGTTCATCCGCAGCGGCGATGACGTCGTCGTCGCGCATCGAGCCGCCGGGCTGGATGACGGCGGTGGCGCCGGCCTCGATGGCCGACAGCAGGCCGTCGGCGAAGGGGAAGAAGGCATCGGAGGCGACGACAGAGCCTTTGGTCAGCGGCTCTGCCCGGCCTGCCGCTTCCGCGGCGTCGAGTGCCTTGCGGGCAGCGATGCGCGAGGAATCGACGCGGCTCATCTGGCCGGCGCCGATGCCTACCGTGGCGCCGTCCTTTGCGTAGACGATGGCGTTCGACTTGACGTGCTTGGCGACGCGGAAGGCGAATTTCAGGTCGGCCAGTTCGGCCGGCGTCGGCGCCCGTTTCGTCACCACCTTGAGTTCGAGGTCGTCGACGACGGCATTGTCCCTGCCCTGCACCAGCAGGCCGCCGGCAACGGATTTGACGGTTGTGCCGATCGCGCGCGGATCCGGCAGGCCGCCGGCGACCAGCAGGCGCAGGTTCTTCTTCGCGGCTACGATCGCTGCCGCTTCGTCGGTGGCGCCTGGCGCGATAATGACTTCGGTGAAGGTCTTCACGATCTCTTCGGCCGCCTCGGCGTCGAGGACGCGATTGACAGCGACAATGCCGCCATAGGCCGAGACCGGATCGCAGGCCAGCGCCCTGGCGTAGGCGGCTTTCAGCGTCGAACCCTCGGCGACGCCGCACGGGTTGGCATGCTTGATGATGGCGACGGCGGCCGAGCGCGCCGGGTCGAACTCGCCGGCCAGCTCGAAGGCGGCGTCGGTATCGTTGATGTTGTTGTAGGAAAGCTGCTTGCCCTGAAGCTGGCGCGCGGTGGCCACGCCCGGCCGCTTGTCGCCATTGACGTAGAAGCCGGCGCCCTGGTGCGGGTTCTCGCCATAGCGCATCACAGTCTCCAGCCTGCCGCCGAAGGCGCGCCAGGTCGGGTGCTCGATCTCCAGCGCCTCGGCGAACCAGCCCGAGATTGCGGCGTCATAGCTGGCGGTGCGGGCAAAAGCCTTGGCCGCGAGCTTCTTGCGGAAATCCAGCGAAAGCGAGCCGATATTCATCTCCAGCGCATTGAGCACGGAGGCATAGTCGCCGGGATCGGTGACTATGGCGACATAGGCGTGGTTCTTGGCCGAGGCGCGGATCATCGCCGGGCCGCCAATGTCGATGTTCTCGACGATCGCCGCGTAGTCGGCGCCGGAGCGGCGGACTTCCTCGAACGGATAGAGATTGGAGACGACCAGGTCGATCGGCTCGATGCCATATTTGTGCATCGCCGCGGCGTGCTCGGGATCGTCGCGCACGCCGAGCAGGGCGCCATGTACCGACGGATGCAGGGTCTTGACGCGGCCATCCATGATCTCGGGAAAGCCGGTGAGCTCGGAAACGTCGCGAACCGCCAGGCCCGCATCGGCGATCGCTTTTGCCGTGCCGCCGGTCGACACCAGCTCGACGCCGGAAGCGGCGAGCGCCCTGGCGAGATCGATGAGGCCGGTCTTGTCGAAGACGGAGAGCAGCGCGCGACGCACGGGAACGAGGTCGGGAGCGGGAATGTTCTTGGCGGCGACGGCCATGGGCGTGCTTTCACGGCTGGAGGGGCAGGCCCGCGCCGTATCATATGAGATCAGGAAATCAAGGCGCAAGCTCGGTCAGCGCAGGCGCGGTCAGTCGTTTTCGGGATACCCGGCGATAGAGGTGCGGGTGAGCTGCCAATGGATTTCGGCGATGTCGGACGGCTTGAAGGCAAGCACGATCTGCCGGCTGCGGCGCGGGCCGCCGAGACCGGCGAAGTAGATCGATTCCTCGACCTCCGGCACCATCTCGGTGCAGGTGAACACCCAGCTGTCGGCCTGCTCGGCGGTCAGCACCAGGCGGTCATGCTCGTCCTGCAAAAGGTTGATGTCGGGATGGACGTGGAAGCGCACGGTGACGAAATCGCGGCCATTGTTGCGGATCGCCGCACCTCCAGGACGCAGGAAGCGGTCCCTGCCGGTCAGCACATTGCCGTTCGAGGACAGTTTCAGCTCGCGCTCGTGGAGGAAACCGAAGCGCTGGATATAGCCGTCATGGCGGGCGATGAAGCCTTGAACGCCCTTCTGGTCGATACGCTTGCACTGCACATGCTGCGGGCCGCCGATCAAAGGTGACCCCAGAAGATCGTTGATGCGCAGCGAATGGCTGAACCGCGCCGACGAGGTGTCGTTGATGGTGGCGGTCGAGTGCGCGGCAGTGGCGCGGGCCAAGGGCCGGAATTCGGCGGCGCCATAGGTGTCGATGCCGGCATTGACGATGTAATGCTGGCGGCCCGACGACAGCTCGAACGCAAGGCAGCTGGCATGGGCGGCATTGGAGACGTGGACGGGCGGCGGCAGGCCGGTGTCGGCGATGACGGTGACGCCACCCATGGACAGCCGCTCATAGCCCGAATGCGGTGCATGCAGCAGCGGCGAGCCGGCGGTGTCGTCGTGGCGCAGGATGCTGGCGATGCGGTCATGGATGGTGGCGCCCATGCCGTTGAAGCGGGCGAGGCTGCCGTCCTGGTGGCGAAAGAAGCGCAGCGCCGGCAGCATCCTGTCGATGGCGCCGATCAGGGCCTGTGGCGGCGCTTCCGCCTGGTTGGCGTAGGTCTGCCGCAGCGGCAAAAGGTCGGCGAGGATTTCCAGCACCGCCATCGGGTTGCGCGAGATGTGGCCGCCATCGGGAAGGATCTGGCGGTCGAGTTCCTCGGCGAGGTTGCGGGTGGCGCCGCGCAGCGCCGATGCGGGCGCCGGCAGCGACAGGGCGGCGAAGGCGAGGGCGATGCGGGCGCGCAGCCTGTCCTTGCCGTCAGGCATTTCGCGCGCCATCGACCTGAGGTAGCGGATCTGGACGGCCAGCGATTTCAGGAAGGCGCGGTAGAACGGGAATTCAGCGCCTTGCAACACGATAGAGGAATGCTGCAGCCAGGCGATGATGCGCTTGGCGGCCGTGCCGGGCTCCCAGGCGATGCCGGAAATGTTGTTTCCATGCGTGGCGATCCAGTCGGACACCAGCGCACGCGCATTGGCGGCGGCAAGCTCCGTGCCGGCGGCGCGCATGTGTCGCAGCCAGCGAAAGCCATGCAGCGTCTTCTGCCAGCCGTAATTGGGAACGCTGATCTGGAAGGGCGACTTGCCGCCGGTCTCGACCATATGTCCCGACAAGGGATAACGGCCATAGTAGATCTCGAGCGCGATCTGGGGATCGGCCAGCCGCAGGTCCGGCGGCGCGATCAGGACCCGTTCGGGGGTGCGGCCGGAATAGCGCCAGCGATAGACCGGTCCGGCACGCAGGCGCCGGCGCGTTTTGCGCCAAAACTCCTTCGCGACAAGCGCCCACAGACGCGTCGTGTTGCCGGCAGCAAGTGCCAAAACCCCTCCTGATCGTCCTCTATCCCAACGGCAAGCTTATCTGATTCAACGATTCATGCGAAGGCGAATTCCCGCGAGCGGTGACGCTCCGCCTGGCTTGGCCGCGGATGCTCCCCAAAAAAGTCAGCAACTTCCTAGGCTTAACCCCCAGAGCGGTTCAGCGCCCGATGGGCATCCATACTCCGCTCCAGATCCTTGTTCCACGCAATTCCGGGCGGAGAATCGTCACGCAGCTTTCATGGACCTGCCTTAGCCGGCGCGGCGCATGCGCGCGGCGAAAAAACCGTCGAGACCGGAACGTTGCGGCGAGCCGAGATCGAGGTCGGCTGGTGTGGTGCGCAGCGTCCCTTCCTGCGTCAGGAAGGGATCGATGCCCGCGATCTCTCCGGCGCGAAGCGGGTCGGCAACGACGCCAGGCGTGGCGGCGAGGAAGGCACGGTAAAGCTCCTCGCCTTCGAGCGGGTCGAGCGAACAGTTCGAAAAGACGATCTTGCCGCCCGGCTTGACCAGGGTGACGGCGCGCGCGAGCAGCCGGCGCTGGAGATCGGCGAGCTTCTCGACATCAGCCATCGTCTTGGTCCATGGCACGTCGGGATGCCGCCGCACCGTGCCGGTCGAGGAGCAGGGCGCGTCGAGGAGGACGGCGTCGAACAGCTCGCCCGGCTCGTACTGGAGAAGGTCGGCCTGCACGATATCCGCCGACAGGTGGAGACGTTCGAGATTCTGCGCCAGCCGCGCCAGCCGGTTCTTCGAGGTGTCGACCGCGGTGACGCGTGCGCCGGCCACGATCAATTGGGCGGTCTTGCCGCCGGGCGCGGCGCAGAGATCGGCGACGCGAAGCCCGCCGACATCACCGAGCAGCCGGGCAGGCAGGCCGGCTGCGGCATCCTGGACCCACCAGGCGCCTTCGGCGAAGCCGGGCAGTTCGGTGACCGGGCCGGCAAGCTTCTCCACCCGAATCGTGCCGGTCGGCAGGACAATACCGCCGAGCCTTTCGGCCCAGTGCTCCGGATCGGCCTTGACCGAGAAGTCGACCGGGGCCTCCTGGCGGTGGGCGGCGAGTATCCGTCTGGCCTCGTCCACGCCATAGGCGGCCTTCAGACGGTCGGAAAACCATTTCGGCGCTTCGTCGGTGGTAGCAAGGGCCTCTGGAAGTTCAGATTCCTTGACCCGCGCGAGCGTGCGCAGCACACCGTTGACCAGGCCGGCAAAGCGCAATGTGCGCGGATCGGACTTGGCATGGGTGACGGCGAGGTCGACCGCGGCGCTGTCGGGAATGTCGAGGAACAGGATCTGCGCGGCCGCCACATGCAAAATATGCGACAGCGCAGTGGCATTGGCCGGCAGCGGTTTCTCCAGACGCCGCGCCAGCAGCCCGGCAATGGTCATGCGGTAGCGCAGCGCGGTGACCAGAATGGCGCGCACGAGACCGCGATCGCGCAGGTCTAGCGCCTTGTATTGCGGATGGCCGTTCTCATGGTCGGTCAGGCCATCCAGAGGCGTCCTGGCATCGACGACGGCGGCCAGCAGCCGCGCAGCCGCCTTGCGGGCGGCAAGGCCGGCAACGAACTCGCCGTCCTTGTTGTGTTCCTGACCACCTGTGCGTCGAGGTGCTCTGCCCGCCACGCTCACGACCACGGGCCCTTGGGCCCGGTCGGATTGCGACCCCACGGATTGGATTTGGGCTCTGCCGGCGGTTCCGGCGCGGCCGGCTTGCCCCACGGTCCTGCCGATTGCGGCTCGTCGGCCTGCGGCGGCACTGGCGCCTGGCGCTGCGGGGACCGCGATGCGCCCCCGCCCATGCGCTGCGCCATCGCTTGCAGCGCGGCGATGCGATTCTCGGTGCTCGGGTGGGTGGAGAACAGACTGTCCATGCGCTCGCCGTGCAGCGGGTTGATGATGAAGAGATGAGCCATCGCCGGGTTACGCTCGGCATCCGGGTTGGGTATGCGTTCGGCGCCCCGGGCGATCTTGTCAAGCGCCGAGGCCAGCCAGAGCGGGTGTCCACAGATTTCGGCGCCGCGCCGGTCGGCCTCGTATTCGCGGGTGCGGCTGACCGCCATCTGCACGATCATCGCGGCAAAGGGCGCCACGATCATCGCCGCCAGCACGCCGACAAAGCCGAACGGGCTGTTGTTGTCGCGGTTGCCGCCGAGGAAGAAGGCGAAATTGCCAAGCATCGAGATGGCACCGGCGAAGGTCGCGACAATCGTCATCGTCAAGGTGTCGCGGTGCTGGACGTGGGCGAGCTCGTGCGCCATCACCGCGGCCACTTCCTCATGCGTCAGCCGTTGCAAAAGGCCGGTGGAAGCGGCGACCGCCGCGTTCTGCGGGTTGCGGCCGGTGGCGAAGGCGTTGGGCTGCGGATTGTCGATCAGGTATGTCCTAGGCATCGGCAGGCCTGCCTGCTTGGCCAGTGCCTGCACGATGGCGTAATATTCGGGCGCGTTCTTCTCGTCGACCTCGACGGCGCGGTTCATCGACAGCACCATCTTGTCGGCGTTCCAGTAGCTGAACAGATTGGTGGCGGCGGCGATCAGGAAGGCGATCATCATGCCGCCCGTGCCGCCGATCAGGAAGCCGACGCCCATGAACAGCGCGGTCATCGTGGCAAGAAGCATGGCGGTGCGAAGTGTGTTCATCGTCTGCTCCCGTCCAAGTCGTGATGTAAGGGGGTCGATCCTCGTGGGCTCATCGCTATATGATGGGAAACGCCGGTACCCGTTTCAATCGGCCTGTTTCAATCCGCCGGAATATCGCATGAACAACGAGACCAGTAAAACGCCTGCCACGGATGACGACGCGCGGCTGAAGACGCTGACGCCCGCCGCCCGCCGCGCGCTTGAAGAGGCCGCGGCGCGGCGCGAGAACTACCGCCGCAAAGAAGCGGCGGTGCCGAAGGAAATCGGCGGCCGCGGCGGCAAGGAGCCCGGCCGCTACGGCGACTGGGAGGTCAAGGGCCTGACCAGCGATTTCTAAGATATGCTGAGATTCAGGTGAGGCCGGCCTGCAAGCGTTGGTTTCCTGCGCTTCCGGTGCTCACGTACTTTAGTACGCTCCGCTCCGCTTCTCGGAAACCATCGCTTTCGACTCGGCCTGACCTGAATCTCAACACACTTCGAGAGGGCGTTGCATTACAATCTTTAGGCGGCGCTGAGTTGCGGCTCGAGCGCGATCCAGCCGCGCTCGTCGACGGTGACGCCGATGGCGTCGTAGCCAGCGATCGCGGCATGCTGCGTCGCCAGGGGATGCCGGTGCGTAGCGTTTATGACCATGACCGCTGCGCCCGCCGCCTCGGCCGCCGTGATGCCCGCCGGGGCATCCTCGAACACGAGGCAATCGCGCGCATCGACGCCGAGCCGCGTCGCGCCGAGCTGAAAGCAGTCGGGCGCCGGCTTGCCGCGCGAAACATCTTCCGCCGCGATCAGCACGGCCGGGACGGGGATGCCGGCAGCCCTCATGCGCAAGAGCGCCAGTTCCCGCGGCGCCGAGGTTACGATCGCCCAGCGCTCCGGCGGGAGCGCGTTGAGAAACGCGGCGGCGCTGGCGATCTGAACAATGCCCTCCAGATCGGCGGCTTCGGCCTTGAGCAAGAGGTCGGCCTCATGCGCCGGATCGACGCCGGGGAGCGCCAGACCCGCGATCGTCTCGATCGCCCGCACGCCATGGATCGTCGGCAGGAAGGCGGCGACGTCGAGCCCTTGCCGCCGCGCCCAGTCGCTCCACACCCGTTCGGCCGAGGCAATGGAATTGATGAGCGTGCCGTCCATATCGAAGAGGAAGGCGGCGAATTTTCTGCCTGCGTACATGATTTTCCTTGATTTCGGGGAGGGTCTTTCGAGGGAGCGCCGATAGTAACGTCCCGGCACCGGCATTGGAAGCCGCGCGGCCTCCTTTTCGGCCATTTCCCCTTTTCGGCCAGTCCCCTTTTCGGCAAGTCCCTTTTCCGCAAGTCAGGGAACCGCGATCCGCCTCCGGCGTTTCAACTTCGCTGCTTTTCCACGACCATCGAAGGGGGACGCGATGCTGATTCGGCTCGGCTACGAAATGGCCATTGAATGCGCTGGAGCCACGCCGGTGATTTCGCTGCTCGAGATTCACAGGGACAGGCAGGCCGACATCAAGCGGCAGACGCGCATGCTGACGTCGCCCGCGGTTTCGACCAGGCTCTACAGCGATCTGCATGGCAATTCGTGCCGCCGCTTTACCGCACCCGCCGGCACTTTTCGCATCCTCTACGATGCCGTGGTCGAGGACAGCGGCGAGACGGACGAGGTCAACACGCTGGCACGCGAGGTGCCGGTGGCCGAGCTGCCCGACGAGGTGCTGTTTTATCTGCTGGGCAGCCGCTATTGCGAGACCGATCACCTGAGCCAGCTCGCCTGGGAGCTTTTCGGCCGTTTGCCGTCCGGCTGGGCGAGGGTGCAGGCGATCGTCGATTACGTCCACAACCGCCTGTCCTTCGGCTATGGCTATGCCCGCTCGACCCGCACCGCGGCGCAGGCCCATGAGGAGCAGGTCGGCGTCTGCCGAGACTTCGCCCATCTGGCGATCACGCTCTGCCGCTGCATGAACATTCCGGCACGCTATGTGAATGGCTATCTCGGCGACATCGGCGTGCCGGCCGATCCGGCGCCGATGGATTTCTCGGCCTGGATGGAAGTGTTTCTCGACGGCAAGTGGTACACGTTCGACCCCCGCCACAATGTTCCGAGGATCGGCCGCATCGTCATCGCGCGCGGACGCGATGCCACCGACGTGCCGTTGCTGCACAGTTTCGGCCCGCACCGGCTCAGCCTGTTCAAAGTGTGGACCTACGAACAGGAGAACAATCTGTTCAACCCGCCCTACCACGCCATCGACAGGACGGTCACCGCGCAGATGCTGGCCTGATCCAGGTTTCCATGCATCCATACTGCCTCGCATTGGCACAGGTGCCGCTGTGCCGTGGCGGGACACGGCGCGCGCCCTGTGCCGCCACATGCAGGATTTAGGTAAGCGCTTGGTAAATGCCGCCCGAACGCAAGCATCGGCGTTTACCGATCATTTACCTTTCCATTCTTGAAAGCAAAGCAAAAACAATAATCTAGTCCCTCATGCGCGGCCGCTGACCGCGCCCGGCCGGAATCCTGCATCGATCCGGTTGCCCGGCGACGAGGCCGGGGCGAGCGGAGAGAGAACGATGCGGATTTTCGGGGGCCTTGTGGACGCGGCTGGCGATTTTGCCAGGCATCGCGGCGGGAATTTCGCCATCCTGTTCGGATTCGCCGCCTCGGTCCTGGCACTGGGCGTCGGCTTCGCCGTCAACATCACCCAGCTCTACAATGCCAAATCGAGTCTGCAGAGCGTGGTCGACGCCGCGGTGACGTCGACCGCGCGGGACCTGACGACCGGCGTCATCAAGGAAGCCGATGCCAACAAGTCGGTGCAGGCCTTCCTCGACGCCAACAGCACGGCCGGCATCCTGCAGGCTAACCAGATCGTGCTTGACAGGCTGACAGTCGACAGGACCGCCAGGACGGTGCAGGCGGACGCCCATGTCGACGTCGCCTTCTATTTCCCGCTGTTCGGCACGCGCGACATGCAGCGCGTTCCCGCCTCGACGACGGCGCTCTATTCCGACAAGCAGATCGAGGTGGCTATGATGCTCGACATCACGGGCTCGATGGCGAAGCGGGGCAAGGTCGACAAGATCGGCGATCTGAAAGCAGCTGCGAAAAACGCCGTCCGGACGATGCTCCAGAACCAGGATCCGAAGAACCCCCGCATCCGCGTCGCGATTGTGCCTTACGCATCCGGCGTGAATGCCGGCAAGCTGGCCGAAAACGTCTATGCCGAGAAGCCGGCGAGCTCTGAGCTGCCACCCGTGGCCGGCAGTTCGCTTCTTGTCGCCAAGACGGGCAAAAATTTGCTGCCGTCCTTCAGCGACTACATTTCCATTGTTGGCGCGGCGATGCCACGCCCCGATAATTGCGCCACGGAGCGCAAGGACAAAAATGGCGATGCGGATTTGACTGCCGACGGCCCAGATACGGTTCGCACGGACAAGAACGGCAAGAAGTACTACGCCCTGGTCAACCGGGATGATCATCTCGATGGCGGCGGAATGAACAAGTGCCCCGATGCGGAAGTGATCCCGCTGACCGCCGATTCCGGCGCATTGCTTGATTCGATCGACGACTTCCAGGCTGAGGGTTATACCGCCGGCGCGATCGCCATTCAGTGGACCTACTATATGCTGTCGCCGCAATGGCGCGCTGCGATCAAGAATGCCGGCCTCGGCAACGGCGCCTCGGACGTCAACGCGAAGAAGATCGCCAAGGTCGCGATCCTGATGACCGACGGCCAGTTCAATACCGCCTTCGCCGGTGCCGGGGGCCGCTACAACAGCCAGGGCAATCTTGCGCGCGGCAACGCCGAAACGCTGTGCGGCAACATGAAAAATGACGGCATCGAGATTTTCACCATCGGCTTCGACCTGAACAACAAGGACATGTCGGCACCCGAGCGGGATCAGGCAAAGGCGGTGCTGAAGGACTGTTCGTCGAAAGATGCCTCCACCGCTCAAAAACATTATTTCGAAGTGTCGACCGGGGTGGAATTGGACGCCGCCTTTCAGGAAATCATCCGCAACACCGAAAAGGTCGCGCTGACCCAGTAAGCCGCACAAGGAAAAGGCCGCCGCTTCTTTCGAAGCAGGCGGCCTTCCGTGTTTCCGTCCATGGCGCGGCTCCTGGCGGCAACCCGAGGGGTCGCCCGCCGCGCATCTCGCGCCTTAACGGGAAGACTGCTTCCCGAAAGTGCAATCCGCTGAGGCCACGTTCTGGAAAACGAAATCACTCGACATCGGATCACCTCCTTTCAGTTTGTTGAACATGCACTGATGATGGGGTGCGTTGCAGCAAAAGACAAGACGCCGGATGGAAAAAGACGTTTTCCCGGCTTGGCCGCGTCCTTTCGTGCAAGCGGGTTGCGGCCAGCGGTTCAAGCGGACAAGATCGGCCTACCGAATTCAGGGGGGACGGCATGGACGCTACCGAAAGAGCAGCACGCATCGTTCGCACGGTCGTCGAGGCGTTGAAGCCGGGCTTTGCCGTCAGGCTTTGGACCGGCGAGCGCATCGGTCCGGCCGGCGGCCCGGTGCTTGCCATCAACGACCAGGACATCGTCTGGCAACTGGCCCGCCGGCCAAATTTCTCGACGCTGGTCGAGATGTGGATTTCCAAGGCGGTGGATGTGGAGGAGGGGTCGCTGTTTGATCTCTATGCGCTGCCTTCGCAGGGCAAGCTGCGGTTCAACGCGCTGCCGAAGCTCGCGATCATGCGCGACCTGCCGGCCGTGCTGTTCTCGCGAAGGCAGATGACGCAACGCGCCGATCTCGCCGGGCAAAATCCCTTTGTCAGCGGCTCCAACAAGCAGGCGATCCAGCATCATTACGACATATCGAACGCCTTCTACGGGCTCTTCCTCGACGAGCGCATGGTCTACAGCTGCGGGTATTTCAAGGATTTCGCCAACGACATCGACCAGGCTCAGGCCGACAAGCTCGAGCATATCTGCCGCAAGCTCCGGCTGAAGCCCGGCGACCGCCTGCTCGATATCGGCTGCGGCTGGGGCGCGATGCTGATCCATGCGGTGAAGCATCATGGCGTCATCGGCCATGGCGTCTCGTTGTCGGAGGCCCAGACCGGGCTCGCGCGCGAGCGCATTCGGGCCGAGGGGCTGGAGGACCGGATCACCATCGAGATAAAATCCTATGCCGAGCTCACCGGAAGCTTCGACAAGATATCCTCGATCGGCATGTTCGAGCATCTGGGGCTGGCCAATCACGCCGCCTATTTCTCGACCGTCCATCGCCTGCTCAAGCCGGGCGGCATCTATCTGCATCATGCCATCACCAGGCGCAGCAAGGGCAGCATTAAAAAGACCTTGCGCAAGGGCTCGGAATACAAGGCGCTGATCAAATACATCTTCCCGGGTGGCGAGATCGACACGATCGGCATGACGTGCGGCAACCTGGAAGCACACGGCTTCCTCGTCCACGACGTCGAGAATCTACGCGAGCACTATGCCCGCACCTGCCGGCTGTGGGCAGAGCGCCTGCATGCGCGCTTCGACGAGGCCATCGCCGAGGTGGGAGAAGCCAAGGCGCGGCTGTGGCTGCTTTACCTGGCCGGCTGTTCGATCGCCTTCGATCGCGCCTCGGCGCAGATTTTCCAGACGGTCGCCACCAGGCGGACGCGGGGCCCGAGCGGCCTGCCGCCGACGCGGGCGGACCTTTACCGCTAGTCAGGCGAATCGCATCCCGTCGCCGACCTTGACTTTGGCCGCGCGGTCGACCGTGCAGTAGACGCCGAGATTGTGCGCGTTATGACGCACCAGATTGCGCAATATCGCCGGATCGTTGTCGAAACCGTCTTGGGCGATGATGGTGAAGCCGCAGCGGCGGCACGGCTCGGAGATGGTCAACAGCAGGTCGCCGACGGCCAGCTTCCTGCCGATCCATTCGGTTTCGGGAAACGAGCCTTCCACCGCCGCCATGTCGACGACGATGTTGGGGCGAAAGCGGCGCGGGTCGGGAGTGCCTTGCGGGTGCAGCGCCTTTAGGCGCGCCAGGGAGGCGGTGGTCAACAGATGGATCGGCGCCTTGCGGTAGCGCGCCTCGGTCAACGGGCCGGTATAGGCCGGCGGAGCGTTCTCCAGGCCGAACGGACGGATCGAGGCCGGAAAGCCTAGATAGTCGGAAACGGCACGGTCGCTTTCGGCGCCGGGCGCCGCCAGCCAATCTGCGCCGGGAATCGCGATCTCGAGCCTGCGGTCGCCCGTCAGCCGGGTGCGGATGCGCGGCACGTTGTGCCACTTCGGCTCGCGATCGGGACGGGCGATCTCATTGTCGGAGGCATCGACCAGGCCGAACATGCGGTCGCCTTCGATGCTCTCGGTGCCGACCGCGATCGTCTCCAGGCGTTCGCCGGCAAGCGAACTCGCCGGATAGCGCCAGAGTTCGGCAACGCTGCCTATCGCGGCCATGGCCGGCGTCAGCCTTTCTTGTTCTGGCGGTTGGCGACGAGGTCGTCGACGACGGCCGGATCGGCGAGCGTCGAGGTATCGCCAAGGGCGCCGAAATCGTCCTCGGCAATCTTGCGCAAGATGCGCCGCATGATCTTGCCCGAGCGGGTCTTGGGCAGGCCCGGTGCGAACTGGATCTTGTCGGGCGTGGCGATGGCGCCGATCTCCTTGCGGACATGGGCGAGGAGTTCCTTGCGCAAGTCCTCGCTCGGCGTCTCGCCGGCCATCAGCGTGACGTAGCAGTAGATGCCCTGGCCCTTGATTTCGTGGGGATAACCGACGACGGCGGCTTCCGAAACCTTGTCGTGGCTGACCAATGCGGATTCGACCTCGGCCGTGCCCATGCGGTGGCCGGAGACGTTGATGACGTCATCGACGCGGCCGGTGATCCAGTAATAGCCGTCGGCATCGCGGCGGCAGCCGTCGCCGGTGAAGTACTTGCCCTTGTAGGTCGAAAAATAGGTCTGCACGAAACGGTCGTGATCGCCATAGACGGTGCGCATCTGGCCGGGCCAGGACTCGGTGATGCACAGATTGCCGTCGGCCGCCCCTTCAAGCACCTTGCCCCCGCCGTCAACCAGTTGCGGCTTGACACCGAAGAAGGGCCGCGTGGCCGAGCCGGCCTTGAGGTCGGTGGCGCCCGGCAACGGCGTGATCATGATGCCGCCGGTCTCGGTCTGCCACCAGGTGTCGACGATCGGCACCTTGGCGTTGCCGACGACGTTGAAATACCACTCCCATGCCTCCGGATTGATCGGTTCGCCGACCGAGCCCAGCACGCGCAGCGATTTGCGCGACGCCTTTTTCACGTGGTTGTCGCCGGCGCCCATCAGGGCGCGCAGCGCCGTCGGCGCGGTGTAGAAGATGTTGACCTGGTGCTTGTCGATGACTTCCCAGAAGCGCGACTGCGAGGGGTAGTTGGGCACGCCCTCGAACATCAGCGTGGTGGCGCCGTTGGCGAGCGGCCCGTAGACGATGTAGCTGTGGCCGGTGACCCAGCCGACATCGGCGGTGCACCAGTAGATGTCGCCATCATGATAGTCGAAGACATATTGGTGCGTCATCGAGACGTAGACGAGATAACCCGCCGTGGTGTGCAGCACGCCTTTCGGCTTGCCGGTCGAACCCGACGTATAGAGGATGAACAGCGGGTCCTCCGCCTTCATCTTCTCCGGCTTGCACTCAGCCTTAACGGTCGCGGCCTCTTCGTGGTACCAGACGTCGCGACCCGGCGCCCAGCCGATCTTGCCGCCGGTGCGGCGGACCACCACCACCTTTTCGACCCTGGTGCCGGCTTTTGCCGCGATCTCGATTGCCTTGTCGGTGTTCTCCTTCAAGGGGATCGGCTTGCCGCCGCGCAGGCCCTCGTCAGCGGTGATGACGATGGTCGACTTGCAATCGTCGATGCGGCCGGCGAGCGCGTCAGGCGAGAAGCCGCCGAAGACGACCGAATGGATGGCGCCGATACGCGTGCAGGCGAGCATCGCATAGGCCGCCTCCGGGATCATCGGCATGTAGAGGGTCACGCGGTCGCCCTTCTTGACGCCGTGCTTCTTCAGCACGTTGGCGAAGCGGCAGACATGCGCATAGAGCTCATTGTAGGTGATCTTGCGGTCGTCGTAGGGGTTGTCGCCTTCCCAGATGATGGCGGTCTGCTCGCCGCGCTTCTTCAGGTGGCGGTCGATGCAGTTGTAGGAAACGTTGGTCTGGCCGTCCTCGAACCATTTGATCGAGACCTTGCCGTCGAAGGAGGCGTTCCTGACCTTGGAGAAGGGTTTGAACCAGTCGATGCGCTTGCCGTGCTTGCCCCAGAACCTGTCCGGATTCTTCACGCTGTCGGCGTACCATTTGAGATAGGTGTCGTTGTCGATCAGCGCATTCTTCTTCCAGGCCGGCTGAACGCGGTGGACATGAACCTCGGACATTCCTGCTTTTCCTCCCGAAACCGACGCCGGCTTGAAACGCCAGCGGGATCGCGGCGACGCGGCCGCGAATTCGCGCGCATTATTAACAGTTCCGCGATGACGGCAACATTAGACGTTGGGTTTGCGCGGCGGGATGCCGCACATGGGCCCGCGGCTGCTGTCAGCACTTGCACCGAACGGCTGCTAACTTCATGTTTTCGCGGGCTAAAGCCGGTTTCGATCAAGAAAAAATCAATAGACGGTTAAGCAACCGCGCGCACAATCGGTTGTTGGGAGGAAGGAGAATCAACCCGGGGAGCAAAAATGCGCGACCAGCTTGAAATGGACCTGATGCTGCGGGGCTATGGCCTGACCACGGCCAATATCCTTTATCATTTCCCAGACCATCCGCATCTCTTGCAGAGCTTCATATGGCAGGACTACGACATCGCGCCGAAGTTTCCGGTGCTGGTCCGCTTCATCGAGTTCTGGAAGACCAAGCTCGAGGGGCCGCTGCATTCGATCAGCTACACGCACCAGAAGCTGATCGCGCCCAACGAGTGGCGCAAGGTCGACGGCGAGTTCGTGCTGCATTAGGGGCGCTGCTTCGAGGTCGTGACATCGGCGCTCTACGGCGCTCCCCTCTGTCCTGCCGGACATCTCCCCCCCACATGGGGAGATCGGCAGCTTTGCTAACAGCGCTATCCCTTCACGTTGGAAATTGGCGAAAGCCGAGGTGACATCCAATCTTCCCCTTGTGGGGGAGATGTCCGGCAGGACAGAGGGGGGCGCTGCCCCGCTAACCTTCGGCTCTAGCGGTCGGACACGCTCAAACCGCTGGCGGGCTCAGCCGGGCAAAGCCCTCCTGGCGGCGATAGGGAAAATAAGGGTAGGGCGCGGTGACTTCGCTTGCCGCATCGAGTTTCCCGATCTGCTCCGGCGTCAGGGTCCAGCCGACGGCGCCCAGGTTCTGGCGCAACTGCTCCTCGTTGCGGGCGCCGATGATGACGGATGACACGGTCGGGCGCTGCAACAGCCAGTTGATGGCGATCTGCGGCACGGTCCTGCCTGTCTCCTGCGCCACCGCATCGAGGGCCTCCATGACCCGGTAGAGGTGCCCGTCCTCGACCGGCGGTCCGAAGCTCGCGGTGTCGTGCAGCCGGCTTTTGTCGGGCAATGGCTGGCCGCGACGGATCTTGCCGGTCAGGCGGCCCCAGCCGAGCGGGCTCCAGACCAGCGCGCCGACGCCCTGGTCGAGGCCGAGCGGCATCAGCTCCCATTCATAGTCGCGACCGACCAGCGAATAGTAGACCTGATGCGCGACATAGCGCGGATAGCCGTGCCTGTCGGCCAGCCCGAGCGACTTCATCACCTGCCAGCCGGAGAAATTGGAGACGCCGACATAGCGCAATTTGCCGGCGCGCACGAGGCCGTCCAGCGTCGACAGCACTTCCTCGATCGGCGTGCCGGCATCGAAGGCATGCAGCTGCAACAGGTCGATGTAATCGGTGCCGAGCCGCTTCAGCGCGGCGTCGACGGCCTTGATCAGCCGCGAACGCGAGGAGCCATAGTCGGCCGGCCCGTCGCCCATCGGCAGCGAGGTCTTGGTCGAGATCAGCACGCCATCGCGCCGGCCCTTGATCGCCTCGCCGAGCACGTCTTCCGAGGCGCCGTTCGAATAGACATCGGCGGTGTCGAATAGATTGACGCCGGCCTCAAGGCAGATGTCGACCAGCCGCCGCGCTTCCCTGGCGTCGCTGTTGCCCCACGCGCCGAACAGCGGGCCGGAACCGCCGAAGGTTCCCGCTCCGAACGACAGCACCGGCACTTTCAGGCCCGATGCGCCAAGATTTCGATAATCCATTTTCTTACTCCTGATGGTTTGGAAAGAAGTCGAATCGATCCGGCTTTGCCGGCGAGCTTCACGACCGGACGCAGACAGGCGCGCCGAGCGCGGTGCCGCGGTCGAGACGCAGGGCCAGTCCCCCCACGGCGAGTGCCGCGACCGGCAGCAGCGCGGCGACCCAGGTGAGCGAACCCAGGCCAAGACCTTGGGCGATGACCACGCCGCCGAGCCAGGCGCCGGTGGCATTGCCGAGGTTGAAGGCGGCGATGTTGAAGGACGAGGCGAGGCTCTGGCCAGCACCTTGTGCCTTTTCCAGCACCCACATCTGCAAAGGCGCCACAGTGGCGAAAGCGGCGGCGCCCAGCAGGCCGACATAGATCACGGCAAACACCTGGCTGTGGATAGCGACGCTCATGGTCGCCAGCACCAGGGCGAGCACCACGAGACTGCCGAGCACCGCCGGCACCAGCCAGCGGTCGGCGATCTTGCCGCCGGCGATATTGCCGGCGATGAGGCCGCCGCCGAAGACGAGCAGGATCGGCGAAACGGCCGCTTCCCTGAAGCCGCTGATCTCGGTCAGCAACGGCGCGATGTAGGTGAAGACGGCGAAGACGCCGGCATAGCCGAGAACGGTGATGGCGAAGCCGAGCAGAACCGGCGTGCGGCGCAGCACGGCGAGATCGGCGCGCAGGTCGCTCTTCTCGGGAGTTGCTTGGCTGCGCGGCACCAGTGCCAGGATGACGGCAAAGGCCGCGAGACCGACCGCGGTCACGGCCCAGAAGGTGGCGCGCCAGCCGAAGGCCTGGCCGAGCCAAGTGCCAAAGGGAACGCCGAGAATGTTGGCGATGGTCAAGCCGGTGAACATGAGCGCGATCGCCGACGCCTTCTTGTTGGGCGCGACCAGTCCGGTGGCGACCACCGAGCCGACGCCGAAGAAGGTGCCATGGGCAAAGGCGGTGATGACGCGCGCGCCCATCAGCGTCCAATAATCAGGCGCCAGCGCACAGGCCAGATTGCCAAGGGTGAAGATCGCCATCAGCGCCAGAAGCACCGTCTTGCGCGGCCAGTTGCCGGTGGCGATCGTCAGCAGAGGTGCTCCGATGACGACGCCCAGCGCATAGCCGGAAATCAGTTGGCCGGCGGCCGAGATCGAGACGCCGAGATCTTTGCTGACGTCGATGAGCAGGCCCATGATGACGAATTCGGTGACGCCGATGCCGAAGGCGCCGGCGGCGAGAGCATAGAGAGCGAGAGGCATGATGTTTCCACTTCGGCGGTGACGGGCGCGCTGTCCAGGCCGCGCCCCGACCGGGAAGATCGTGTGGCCATGCGATGTGAACCAGACTTGCTCCAGGCATACTTTCTGTGAAATAGATTCACAGATGGCGAGATCCGACATCAACCGTTCCGGCGAGATCGAAGTGTTTGTGCGCGTCGTCGAGGCGGGCAGCTTTTCGGCGGCGGCACGTGCCTTGCGCATGACTCCGTCTGCGGTGAGCAAATTGATCGCGCGGCTGGAGGCCAGGCTCGGCGCGCGGCTGGTCAGCCGCTCGACGCGCAAGCTGCAACTGACGCCGGAAGGCACTGCTTTCTACGACAGCGGCATGCGCATCCTCGCCGACTTGGACGCAGCCGAGCGCGAGGCGGCCGCCGGGGCGGCGCCGCGCGGCCGGTTGAGGGTCAACAGCTACGTGCCGTTCGGCCACCACCGGCTGATGTCGTTGCTGCCTCGGTTTCTCGAACGTTATCCCGAGATTTCCGTCGACGCCGTGCTGACAGACAGCGTGATCGACCTTCTGGAGGAGCGCGCCGATGTGGCGATACGCGCCGGACCCTTGCGCGAGTCACGGCTGGTGGCGCGCAAACTGGGGCAGAGCCGGATGGTGCTGGTAGCAGCACCATCCTATGTCGAAGCGCGTGGGACGCCGCGCACGCTGACCGATCTCGGACGTCACAATATGCTGGCCTTCGGCTTTGCGCGGCATATAGACGGCTGGCCTTTTGTCGAGGCGGCAGGTGCGCCGGTCATCGTCCCGGTTGTCGGAAACGCAACGCTGACCGACGGCGAGGCGATGCGGCGGATGGCGCTGGCGGGAGGCGGAATCGCTCGGCTGGCGCGCTGGCATGTCCAGCCGGACATCGACGCGGGGGCATTCGTCCCGTTGCTGGAGGAATTCAACCCAGGCGACGAGGAGGCCACCCATGCCGTCTATGTCGGCCAAGGCAAGCATCTGCCTGCGCGGGTGCGGGCCTTTCTCGATTTTCTCTCGGAGGTCGTTCGCCTCTAACTCTTTGTTTTGACGCGATTCTGGACAGAAAAACCGCACACACTTTTCTTGGAATTGCTCTAACCGAGAAGCCGCGTACCTAAGGCACGCGGCTTCGAAGCAGGCTCGAAAACGATCAGGCCTTCGGCACGAACGGCACCGGACGCCGGCCGGCGGCCTGCCGCTCCAGCATCCAGCCAGGATATTCGGCCGGCAGCGCGCTCACCTCGTCCAGTCTGGCAAGATCATCGGTATCAAGTTTGAGGTTCGTGGCGGCAAGATTCTGTTCGAGCTGATCCATGCGGCTGGCGCCGATGATCACGCTCATCACGAAGGGCTTGGCCAGGACATAGCCGAGCGCCACGGTGGCGACGCTGACGTCATGCTTTTTGGCGATCTCGCGCATGACCGCGACCGCCGCCCAGGCGCGGTCCTCGTTGACCGGTGGGAAGTTGAAGGAGGCGCGGCGGCCCTCGCCATTGCCTGGCGCGCCGGGGCCGTATTTTCCGGACAGCAGGCCGCCGGCCATTGGCGACCAGACCATAAGACCGAGCTTCTCTTCGTTGATCAGCGGTACGATCTCGCGCTCGAGATCACGACCGGCGATCGAGTAATAGGACTGGATGGTTTCAAAACGGGCAAAGCCCTTGCGGTCGGCTATGCCGAGCGCCTTGGCGATGCGCCAGGCCTGCCAGTTGGAGACGCCGACATAGCGGACCTTGCCGCTGGCAACGAGATCGTCCAGTGCCCGCAACGTTTCGTCGATTGGCGTCACCGCGTCGGTTCCGTGCAGCTGATAGAGATCGATATGATCGAGCTGCAGCCGTTCCAGGCTGGCATCAACCGAATCCATGATGTGGCCGCGCGAGGAGCCGCGCTGGTTCGGGCCTTCGCCCATGGCGCCGTGAACCTTGGTGGCGATGACCACGCTCGACCTGGCAACGCCGAGGTCCCTGAGCGACTGGCCGAGCAGGCGCTCGGATTCGCCGAAGGAATAGACATCGGCCGTGTCGAAGAAATTGACCCCGGCGGCGAGCGAGCGGCCGACGATCTCGTTGACGCCTTTCTGGTCGAGGCTGGCGATCAGGCCCCATTGGGCATTCTGGCCGGCCGCGCCGAAGGTCATGGTGCCGAGGCAGAGTTCGGAGACGAACAGGCCGGTATTTCCGAGCTGGTTGTAGCGCATGGCGAAAGCTCCAGAGATTTGTGATGACACAAAACAAATAGGAACGGTACGTTTCGTTTCCAGCACTGGCATAATCAGCCAGTTGAACTGGACCACTCTTGCCGGTGATAGGAACTATCGGAGAATGGACCGCTCGGATCATTGGGTTCGGGCGGCGATTGACCTCCTCGACAAATTCGTCATCCCAGACGGGGCCGGAGAGAAGATATTGCGGTTTGCGGCCCCTTTTTCGCGCGACTGTCTTACCAGCTTCGAGAGATTGTTTCTTGCGTCCCGCAAGTGCCTGTTCAAGAAGACTCCTCGCTTAATTCGCAAGATGTGTTCAGTCCGTCTGTGTATCATAGGCTTAGTACTCACAGACGACAGGACCACCCCACGGCGGCCGGTGTTTATCGACTGCCGAAGATCGCCGAACCAACCCTGACACTGGTGGCGCCGAAGGCTATAGCCGTCTCGTAATCGCCGGACATGCCCATCGACAGTTTGGCGACGCCTGCCTCCCGCGCCAATTTTTCCAGCAGGGCGAAATGCGGGCCGGGGTTCTCGTCCGCCGGCGGAATGCACATCAGGCCTCCGATGGCGAGGCCGTGGACATCGCGGCAGCGGGCGACGAAGGTCATGGCCTCGCGCGGCTCGATGCCGGCCTTCTGCGGCTCGGAGCCGGTGTTGACCTGGACGTAGAGTTTCGGTGCCCGGCCTTGCCGGGCGATCTCCTTGGCGAGTTCGGCGGCAATCTTCTCGCGATCGACCGTCTCGATGACGTCGAACAGCGCCACGGCTTCCCTGGCCTTGTTCGATTGCAGCGGTCCGATCAGATGCAGTTCGACATCGGGGAAAGCCTCTTTCAGCGCTGGCCACTTGCCTTGCGCTTCCTGCACGCGGTTCTCGCCGAAGACGCGCTGGCCGGCCTCGATGACGGGCCTGATGTCGGCGGCGTCAAAGGTCTTGGAAACGGCGACCAGCGTCACTGCGCCAGCCTCGCGCTCGGCGGCGGCGATCTTCGCCTTGACCGCGAAAAACTGCTGAACGGCATCGCCCATGTCCAAATCCCGCTGTTTTGACCGCGTTTTTTCCAGACGCGATACCCATATGGTTGACGGGTTTGCCAAACCATGGTGAACACCCGGACCACATCCAATGGACTGCCGAGCTGTCGCCCGCAGTCCGCATGCTTTTTAAGTGAAAAACGTCCCATGGCAACCGAACGATACAATCCGCGCGCGTCAGAGCCCAAATGGCAGAAGGCTTGGGCCGACAGGAAGCTTTTCGAGGCGCACAACGATGATCCGCGCCCGAAATACTACGTGCTGGAGATGTTCCCCTATCCATCGGGACGCATCCATATCGGCCATACGCGCAACTATACGATGGGCGATGTGGTGGCGCGCTACAAGCGGGCCAAGGGTTTCAACGTGCTGCATCCGATGGGCTGGGACGCTTTCGGCATGCCGGCCGAGAACGCGGCGATGCAGAACAAGGTCCATCCCAAGGAATGGACCTATCAGAATATCGCCACCATGCGCGAGCAGCTCAAGGTCATGGGCCTGTCGCTGGACTGGGCGCGCGAATTCGCGACCTGCGATGTCGACTACTACCATCGCCAGCAGATGCTGTTCCTCGACTTTGTCGAGAAGGGCCTGGTGACGCGCAAATCCTCGAAGGTCAATTGGGATCCGGAGGACATGACGGTGCTCGCCAACGAGCAGGTCATAGACGGGCGCGGCTGGCGCTCGGGCGCGCTGGTCGAACAGCGCGAGCTGACGCAATGGTTCTTCAGGATCACCGATTTTGCGCAGGATCTCCTGGATTCGCTCGATCGCCTCGACGAATGGCCCGAGAAGGTCAAGCTGATGCAGCACAATTGGATCGGCCGTTCGGAAGGCCTGCTGATCCGTTGGCCGCTGGCGGCTCCCGTCGCCGGCGAGCAGGAGCTGGAAGTCTATACGACCAGGCCCGACACCATCTTCGGCGCCTCCTTCATGGCGGTCGCCGCCGACCATCCGCTGGCCAGGAAGGCCGCCGAGACCAATCCGGCGCTGGCGAGCTTCATCGACGAGGTCCGCCATATGGGCACTTCGGTGGCGGCGCTGGAGACGGCCGAGAAGAAGGGCTTCGACACCGGCATCCGTGTCGTGCATCCGTTCGACGAGAACTGGACGCTGCCGGTCTACGTCGCCAATTTCGTGCTGATGGACTACGGCACCGGCGCCATCTTCGGCTGCCCGTCCGGCGACCAGCGCGACCTCGACTTCGCCAACAAATACGGCCTGCCGGTGATCCCGGTGGTGATGCCGGAAGGGGCTGATCCCAAGACCTTCCAGGTCATCGAGGAAGCCTATGTCGACGATGGCGTGATGATCAATTCGCGTTTCCTCGACGGCATGAAGCCGGCTCGCGCTTTCGACGAGGTGGCGAAGCTATTGGAGCAGAAGACGATCGGCAACCGGCCGATGGCCGAGCGCAAGGTCAACTTCCGCCTACGCGACTGGGGCATTTCGCGCCAGCGCTACTGGGGCTGCCCGATTCCGATGATCCATTGCGAGGATTGCGGCGTGGTGCCGGTGCCGAAGGCAGACCTGCCGGTGAAGCTGCCCGACGATGTCGAGTTCGACCGCCCAGGCAACCCGCTGGACCGCCACCCGACCTGGCGGCATGTCAAATGCCCGCAATGCGGCAAGGACGCGCGGCGCGAAACCGACACGATGGACACGTTCGTCGATTCGTCCTGGTATTTCGCCCGCTTCACCGCGCCCTGGGCGAACGAGCCGACCGACCCGAAGGCGGCGAACGAGTGGCTGGCCGTCGACCAGTATATTGGCGGCATCGAGCACGCGATCCTGCATCTGCTCTATTCGCGCTTCTTCACCCGGGCCATGCGCGAGACCGGCCATCTCGATCTGGCCGAGCCGTTCAAGGGCCTGTTCACGCAAGGCATGGTGGTGCACGAGACTTATCGCGTGGGATCGGCATCGAACGGCCGCTGGCTGGCGCCCACCGAGGTGCGGCTGGAGGACGTCGACGGCAAGCGCCGCGCCATCGAGATCGCCACGGGCGAGACGGCGGAGATCGGCTCCCTGGAAAAGATGTCGAAGTCGAAGAAGAACACGGTTAGCCCGGAAGACATCACCGACGGCTACGGCGCCGACACCGCACGCTGGTTCATGCTGTCGGATTCACCGCCCGAACGCGACGTCGAATGGACCGACGATGGCGCCGCCGGCGCGCATCGCTTCATGCAGCGCATCTGGCGCCTGGTCTCGACCGCGGCCGAATCGCTGGCCGGCAGCGCACCCATAGGGGGCGGTGGCGGTGAAGCCGGGGCGGTTTCCAAGGCCACGCACAAGATCCTGAAAGCGGTCGGCGAGGACATCGAGAAACTCGCATTCAACCGCGCCATCGCCCGCATCTACGAACTCGCCAACGTGCTGACCACGCCGCTCAACGACGTGGCCGAAGGCAAGGCCGATGCCGCGCTCAAAGGCGCCTGCCGGGAGGCCGTGGAGGTGCTCGTGCACCTGATCGCGCCGATCATGCCGCATCTGGCCGAGGAATGCTGGGAGGCGCTCGGCGGCGCCGATCTGGTCGCCGAACGGCCGTGGCCGATCTTCGATCCGGCGCTGGTCGTCGACAATGAGGTCACCTATCCGATCCAGGTCAACGGTAAGAAGCGCGGGGATTTGACAATTGCCCGCGACGCGGACCAAGGTGCGGTCGAAAAAGCCGTGCTCGCTCTCGACTTCGTGCAGAAGGCGCTCGAAGGCAAGGCTCCGCGCAAGGTGATCATCGTGCCGCAGAGGATCGTCAATGTCGTTGCCTGATCGGGAAAAGACAGAGCTGAGCCGTTTGCTGCGCCGTGCCGCGCTTGCCGCCCTTGTCGGCTCGCTTGCGCTCGTTTCGGCGTGCCAGGTGCGGCCGCTCTACTCGAGCGCGCCGCTGTCGACCGGCTCGAGCGCCAATGCCGAACTGGCATCGATCGCCGTCAAGCCGGTCAGGACGCGTTACGGCCAGCAAGTGCGCAACAACCTGATCTTCGGATTTGGGCGCGGCGCCGGCGAACCGGCCTCGCCGGCCTACTCGCTCGATCTCGGCGTGACCGAAGCCGTTGAATCCTCGGCGCTCGTGCAGGTCGGAACCGATCAGGACGAGCCGACCGCCGGTTCGGTGACGCTGACCGCCGGCTACACGCTGACCGATGCCAAAACCGGCGCGGTGATCGCGACCGGCAGGCGGGCGATCACTTCGTCCTTCGACAGGCCGCGCCAGGAATTCGCCGCGTACCGGGCACAGATCGATGCCGAGAACCGCGCCGCGCGCGAGCTTGCCAACGCGCTGCAACTGTCCATAGCCCAGGATCTCGCACGGCACGGCAAGACGGCCGGTTAGCGCCGCTCTTCGTTTCACGGTAACATCGCAATCTGGTGCCTGGGCCGCCTTTGCCACGTCCCCCGAGCCAAATCTCCGCTCGGCTTTGGTCAAGGCGCGCGGGTGAGTGCACGATCGTGGGATGACGATCAGCCGCACGGATCCGAACGTCCGACACCGCTGCGAAAGTCACGCTTCGCCGCTCCGGAGGGGCCGACGGGAAGCAACTGTTAACCACTCGCTCTCTATTGCTCAGCAGACATTTCAGCGTGAGTCTTGAGCATGGAATCCAAGCGTTTTCCTCGGGTCAGTTCATTGAAGGCAGCGTCGCCCGATGACCCCGGGATGAAGCGTTTCAGGGGTGTGGACAACAAGGCTGACAGCCAGCGAGCAGGAGCCGGCCATTCCCCATCCCCTGTTGATCTCGGCGGCAACGAAAGCCCTGCCTGGCAAGAGTATTTCTTCCTGGCGCCCAATGTGCGGTTTACGCGCACGCCAGACTATGAAACCAGCACGCGCCGTCCGCGGGACGAGGCGATTGCCGTCGAGCAAAGCGAATCACCAGCACCGCAGGCGCACGGCCAATCCACCGCGGCTGGGACGTCTTCATCGGCGCCGATACCAAGCCGAAATCTTTCTTCAGGCGCCGCCAGGCCGCCCCTGGGCAACAGAGCCGTGGTGCAACCGGCCCCGGCGCCGGTTCCGTCAGGGCATGCCGGCGAAAACGTGCGGGCCGCCGCTACGCCTGCGGGCAACAGGATGAGTGCGGGGCGGGCGTCCGCACCGGCAGCGTCCGCCCAAGCAGCGACAGCCCCGGTCAAGACGACGGGCCGTGAAAATGTGCGCTGGCCCTATCTGTCGGATCACGTCTTTTTCGAGGTCATGGCGCCCTATTTGGTCGAAGGCCCGTCACCCGCGCCGCGGGCCGTTCCGGTTGCGCGCACGACCGCGCCTGTGGTCACCGAGCGGATCGACAACCGCCCCGCGCCAACGGCCGATCCGACCGCGCTGTTCCGTGTCATTGAATGCCTTCCCGGGTCGCCAGCTTCGTCCGTCGCGCCGGATGTCCGTCCGGCCAACTCCAACCAGGCCGCGGTTCAGCCAGAGGCGAACCGCGTGCCGCAGCAAGCCCGGGCGAAGGCCACAATTCCCGCCGTCGCAAGCAATGCCGTTCCGGCACAGGTCACGCAAAGTCTGGAGCAAGCCGTCCCGGCTCCGGCCGCGCGCGCATCGTCGCGAGCACCACTGGTCGGCAGGATCGTGCCGACCGCGACGGGCGAGGCGTACGAACTTCCCTCGGAAGAATTGTTGCAGCAGCCGCCGGAGGGACAAGGCTTCTACATGTCGCAGGAGCGGCTCGAGCAGAATGCCGACCTTCTGGAAAGCGTGCTCGAGGATTTCGGCGTGCGCGGCGAGATCATCCATGTTCGGCCCGGCCCGGTCGTCACCCTCTACGAATTCGAACCGGCGCCGGGCGTGAAATCCTCGCGCGTCATCGGTCTTGCCGACGACATCGCCCGCTCCATGTCGGCGATCTCGGCGCGCGTTGCCGTCGTGCCTGGGCGCAACGTCATCGGCATCGAGCTTCCGAACGAGGCGCGCGAAACCGTCTATTTCCGCGAGCTGATCGAATCGGAGGGCTTCCGCAAGACCGGCTGCAAGCTGGCGCTCTGCCTCGGCAAGACGATCGGCGGTGAGCCTGTGATCGCCGAGTTGGCGAAGATGCCCCACTTGCTGGTTGCCGGCACCACCGGTTCCGGCAAGTCGGTTGCCATCAACACGATGATCCTGTCGCTGCTCTACCGGCTGAAACCGGAGGAATGCCGGCTGATCATGGTCGATCCCAAGATGCTAGAACTCTCCGTCTATGACGGCATCCCGCATCTTCTGACGCCCGTCGTCACCGATCCAAAAAAGGCCGTCACCGCGCTCAAATGGGCGGTGCGGGAGATGGAGGACCGCTATCGCAAGATGGCGCGGCTCGGCGTGCGCAATATCGACGGCTACAATCAACGCGCCGCCGCTGGCCGCGAAAACGGCGAGACGGTCGTCATGACCGTGCAGGCGGGCTTCGAAAAAGGCACCGGCGAGCCGCTCTTCGAGCAGCAGGAAATCGACCTCGCGCCAATGCCCTATATCGTCGTCATCGTCGACGAGATGGCCGACTTGATGATGGTCGCCGGCAAGGAGATCGAAGGCGCCATCCAGCGCCTGGCGCAGATGGCGCGCGCGGCCGGCATCCACCTGATCATGGCGACGCAGCGTCCCTCGGTCGATGTCATCACGGGCACGATCAAGGCCAATTTTCCGACCCGGATTTCCTTCCAGGTCACCTCCAAGATCGACAGCCGCACCATCCTTGGCGAGCAGGGCGCCGAGCAGCTGCTCGGCCAGGGCGACATGCTGCATATGATGGGTGGCGGGCGCATCGCCCGCGTGCACGGCCCCTTCGTTTCCGACGTGGAGGTCGAGCATGTCGTGGCGCATCTGAAGGCGCAGGGTCGCCCCGAATACCTGGAAACCGTGACGGCCGACGAGGATGAAGAGGAAGACGACGGCGATGAGGGCGCGGTCTTCGACAAGGGCGCCGTTGCGGCGGAGGACGGCGATTCCAGCTATGACGAGGCGGTCAAGGTGGTGTTGCGCGACAAGAAATGTTCGACGTCCTACATTCAGCGCCGCCTCGGCATCGGTTATAACCGCGCCGCCTCCCTGGTCGAGCGCATGGAGAAGGAAGGTCTGGTCGGCGCACCGAACCATGTCGGCAAGCGCGAGATCATCATGGGCCGGCGCCCGCCAACCGCGCCTGGCGAGGACGGCACGGACTGACCGGCTCGCTGGCTTCGATCCGCAGCGCAGAAAAAAGGCCGGGGTGCCCGGCCTTTTTCGTATCGGAGATAGGTTCGCTCAGCCGATCTTCTGGCCGGTCTTGGCCCAGTCGGCGAGGAAGGCGGCAAGGCCCTTGTCGGTCAGCGGATGGTTGACCAGCGCCTTCAGTGTCGCGGGCGGCGCGGTGACGACGTCGGCGCCGATGAGCGCCGCCTGCTTGACGTGGTTCACGGTGCGCACGGAAGCGGTCAGGATCTCGGTCTGGAAATCGTAATTGTCGTAGATCTGGCGGATCTCCTGGATCACTTCCATGCCGTCGGAGCCGGTATCGTCGACGCGGCCGACGAAGGGCGAGATGAAGGAGGCGCCTGCCTTGGCGGCGAGCAGCGCCTGGTTGGCCGAGAAGCACAGCGTGACATTGACCATGCGGCTCATCTCGGTGCGGATCGTCTTGCAGGCCTTCAGTCCGTCCAGTGTCAACGGCACCTTGATGGCGACATTCGGCGCGATCTTGGCCAGCACCTCGGCCTCGGCCATCATCTGCTTGTATTCGGTCGCCACGACTTCGGCCGAAACCGGACCTTCGACGATGTCGCAGATCTGCTTGGTGACCTCGGAGATCTTGCCGCCCGATTTGAGAATCAGCGACGGGTTGGTGGTGACGCCGTCGAGCAGCCCCAGATCGATCAGTTCGCGGATTTCCTTGATGTCGGCGGTGTCGGCAAAAAATTTCATGGCGGTCTCCTGACGATTTCCTCGTGCTTGGGAAAGCACGTTCAGCGTTGCCCTTTGATCTAGAGCAAAGTCGGGGCAAGGTCACGCCTCATGATCGAAGATTCGCCCTTTGTCGCAGCCGCACCGGTGCTGGTGCCGATGCCGGCCGAACGCCCCTACACCTATGCCGTGCCCGCCGGCATGCGGGTGGTGCCGGGCTCGATCGTGCGCGTGCCGCTCGGGCCTCGCCAGGTCGCCGGCATCGTCTGGGACGGCGCGGTCGAGACGGTCGACGCGAAAAAGCTGCGCCCGATCGAACAGGTCTTCGACTGCCCGCCGATCGATCGGGCGATGCGCCGTTTCGTCGACTGGGTAGCGCAGTATACGCTGTCGGCGCCGGGCATGGTGGCGCGCATGCTGCTGAGGGCGCCGGAGGCTTTCGATCCGGAACCTTGGATCGAGGGGTTGCAGCGAACCGCGGCGGTTCCGGACCGGATGACGGATGCGCGGGCCCGCGTGCTGGAGACGGCCGACGGCGGACTGGCCTGGACGCGATCCGGTCTGGCCCATGCGGCCGGCGTGTCGTCGACGGTAATCGAAGGGCTGAAGGCGCAAGGCGTGTTCGAAACGGTGATGATCCCGCCGCGGCCCGTGGTGGCGGAGCCTGACCCAGCCTACGCCACGCCGGAATTGATGCCCGACCAGAACGAAGCCGCACGGCTGCTGCGCGCCAATGTCGCGGGCGGCGGCTTCAACGTCGCACTGCTCGACGGCGTCACCGGTTCGGGCAAGACGGAGGTTTATTTCGAAGCGGTGGCGGCGGCACTCGACCGGGGCAAGCAGGTGCTGATCCTGCTGCCTGAAATCGCATTGACCCATGCTTTCCTGGAACGGTTTCAGCAGCGTTTTGGCGCCAAACCCGCCGAATGGCACTCCGACCTGCCGCCGAGGATGCGCGAACGCGTCTGGCGGCAGGTGGCGGAAGGCGGCGTGCGGGTCGTGGCCGGCGCACGCTCGGCGCTGTTCCTGCCGTTCAAGGAGCTTGGCCTGATCGTCGTCGACGAGGAGCACGACCCCGCCTACAAGCAGGAAGACCGCGTCTTCTACAATGCCCGCGACATGGCTGTCGTGCGCGGCCATATAGGCGGCTTCCCTGTGGTGCTGGCATCGGCGACGCCATCGGTCGAGAGCCGCGTCAATGCCAGCCAGGGCCGCTACGCCAGGGCGGTGCTGTCCGCCCGCTTCGCCGAGGCGGCACTTCCCGATCTGAAAGCGATCGACATGCGGCGCGCGCCGCCGGCGCGCGGCGGCTTCCTGTCGCCGGTGCTGATCGACCACATGCGCCGGACGCTGGAGAGGAAGGAACAGTCGCTCTTGTTCCTCAACCGGCGCGGCTATGCGCCGCTGACGCTGTGCCGCGTCTGCGGCCACCGCTTCGGTTGCCCGGTCTGCTCGGCCTGGCTGGTCGAGCACCGCTTTCGCGGCCAGCTCGTCTGCCACCATTGCGGGCACAATGAGCGCCGTCCGGAAGCCTGTCCGGAATGCGGCACGCTCGATCATCTGGTCGCCTGCGGGCCGGGCGTCGAGCGCATCGCCGAGGAAGTCGTCACGCATTTCCCGGATGCGCGCACCATCGTCTTGTCGTCGGATCTGATGGGCGGCGTGCGGCGGCTGCGGCTGGAGCTGGAAGCCATCGCCAATGGCGAGGCCGACATCGTCATCGGCACGCAGCTCGTCGCCAAGGGTCACAATTTCCCCAACATGACCTTGGTTGGTGTCGTCGACGCCGATCTCGGCCTTGCCAATGGCGACCCGCGCGCCGCCGAGCGCACTTTCCAGCTGCTCAGCCAGGTGACCGGCCGCGCCGGGCGCACCGGCAAGAAGAGCCTCGGCCTGCTGCAGACCTTCCAGCCCGACCATCCGGTGATGCGGGCGATCGTCTCCGGCGATGCCGACGCTTTCTACGAGCGCGAGATTTCCGAGCGCGAGCGGGCGGCTCTGCCGCCCTTCGGCCGGCTGGCCGGCGTCATCGTAAGCGCGGTGACGCGGGCGGAAGCCGAGGGTCATGCACGCGGCCTGCGCCGTGCCGCGCCCGAGGCATCCGACCTGTTCGTGCTCGGGCCGGCCGAAGCGCCGCTGTCCCTGCTCGGCGGCCGTCACCGCTTCCGCTTGCTGATCCAGGGCGAGCGCCGCGCCGACATGCAAGGGTTTATCCGAACCATGCTGGCCAACGGGCCAAAGCAACGCGGCTCGGTGCGGGTGCAGGTCGATATCGACCCGCAGAGCTTTTTGTAAAACGGGATCTCAACCATGGCCGCCGCTGCGAGAGAAAAGGAGATCACATGAAAACTCTTGGGTTGCTCGGCGGCATGAGCTGGGAATCGACCGACATCTATTATCGCCTGCTCAACGAGATCGTGCGCGAGCGTCTCGGCGGACTGCATTCGGCGAAATTGCTGCTGTGGTCGTTCGACTTCGCCGAGATCGCCGAGCGCCAGCACCAGGGGGATTGGGACGGCGCCGGCGTGCTTTTGGTCGATGCCGCGCGCAAGCTCGAGTCAGCCGGCGCGGAAGGCCTGCTTTTGTGCACCAACACCATGCACAAGCTGGCCGACCAGGTGCAGGCCCCGGTGTCGATCCCGCTGATCCACATCGCCGACGCCACCGCGGCCGCGATCAAGGCAGCCGGCATGCGGCGCCCGGCGCTGCTGGCAACGCGGTTCACCATGGAGCAGGATTTCTATAAGGACCGGCTTGTCGACAAATATGGATTGCAGCCGATCGTGCCGGACCGGGCAGGGCGCGACATGGTCCATCGCATCATCTATGACGAGCTCTGCCAGGGCATCGTCGCCGAGGCATCGAAAGCCGCCTATATCGCCGAGATCAGCCGCCTGCGGCGCGAAGAAAATATCGACAGCGTGATCATGGGCTGCACCGAAATCACCATGCTGATCGGCCAGCAGGATTTCGACATTCCGGCCTTCGACACCACGCGCATCCATGCCGAAGCGGCTATCGCCTTCGCGCTCTCTTGATGCGTTTGGCCTAAAGTGCCGGCCGCCATCTGGCGCGCGGCTTTTCCTCCGTTAGAATACCCGCGATTTCAGAGCGGCATTTACGAGGGGACACTATGGATTTTGCGTTTCCGTGGCCGGTGAGCCAGGGGGAATGGCTGGCCTGGTCGAGCGCCGTCGTCACGGTGCTGCTCGGCCTGGTGCTTTTCCTGGCGCCGGGGCTTGCCTTCCGCATCCTGCGCTTGCAGGTCAAGCCGGAGAAGGCAGCGGCGATCGCCGAAGGGCGCGGCCGCATGTCGGGCTTCTATCTCGGCGTCGGCCTGTGCTGCATCCTGCTGGCGCAGCCGCTGATCTACATGGCGCTCGGCTTCTCCTGGCTGTTCACCGCCTTCGGCCGGTTGCTGTCGATGATGTCGGATGGCGCCAACACGCCCTTCAACTGGGTTTCCATCGTCGTGGAACTGGCGCTGGCGGCGTTGCCGCTTGCCTTTGCCTTCGGCTTCCTGCCGTGAATCCACAGGCAATCCAGGGACTTCGTCCCCGGATGCGACAATAGTGCCTGAAAACCATGCGGAACGACGCATTGCGGTCTTAAAAGGCCTGTGCTAGACGGCAATCGACTTTCGGCCGGGGATAGCGGAAGCCGCGCCTCCGTGCTTGAAAAAATGCAGTAAGGTCAAAGATTTAGCCAGAGTTTTCGCTCGCGCCAACAATCTGCGGCCTGTCAGACAAGAGAAAAGACGGTCCGTGGCCCAATCGTCATCGCCAATCTCAGGTGTCGCAGAACGCTATGCGGGTTCGCTGTTCGAACTGGCATCGCAGGCGAATTCCGTCGCCAAGGTCGAAGCCGACCTCAACAGTTTCGAGGCGATGCTCGCGGGCAGCGCCGACTTGACCCGGCTGATCAACAGCCCGGTGTTCTCCAGCGAGGACCAGGCCAAGGCCATCGCGGCCATCGCCGACAAGGCCGGGATCACCGGCCTGACCGGCAATTTCCTGCGCGTCGTCGCCAAGAACCGCCGGCTGTTCGCCGTGCCCGGCATGATCAAGGCATTCCGGCAGATCGCCGCCGAACATCGCGGCGAGACGGCCGCCGAGGTAACGTCGGCACATCAACTGACCGCTGCCCAGCAGACCGAACTCAAGGCGGCGCTGAAGAGTGTTGCCGGCAAGGACGTTTCCATCTCCGTCACCGTCGATCCGTCGCTGCTCGGCGGGCTGGTGGTCAGGATGGGCTCGCGCCAGATCGATACGTCGCTCAAAACCAAACTCAATTCGCTCAAGCTTGCACTGAAAGAGGTCGGCTGATGGACATCCGCGCCGCGGAAATTTCCGCAATTCTGAAAGACCAGATCAAGAATTTCGGCAAGGAGGCCGAGGTCTCCGAAGTCGGACAGGTGCTGTCCGTCGGTGACGGTATCGCCCGCGTCTACGGTCTCGACAATGTCCAGGCCGGCGAGATGGTCGAATTCCCCGGCGGCATCCGCGGCATGGCGCTCAACCTCGAAGCCGACAATGTCGGCGTCGTCATCTTCGGCGCCGACCGCGACATCAAGGAAGGCGACACCGTCAAGCGCACCGGCGCCATCGTCGACGTTCCGGTCGGTCCGGGCCTGCTCGGCCGCGTCGTCGATGCGCTCGGCAATCCGATCGACGGCAAGGGCCCGATCAAGGCGACCGAACGCAAGCGCGTCGACGTCAAGGCGCCTGGCATCATTCCGCGCAAGTCGGTGCATGAGCCGATGTCGACGGGCCTCAAGGCCATCGACGCGCTGATCCCGGTTGGCCGCGGCCAGCGCGAGCTGGTCATCGGCGACCGCCAGACCGGCAAGACCGCCATCATCCTCGACACGATGCTCAACCAGAAATCGGTGCACGACAACGGCCCCGAGAAGGAAAAGCTCTACTGCGTCTACGTCGCCGTCGGCCAGAAGCGCTCGACCGTGGCGCAGTTCGTCAAGGTGCTGGAAGAGCGCGGCGCGCTCGAATATTCGATCATCATCGCCGCCACCGCTTCCGATCCGGCGCCGATGCAGTTCCTGGCGCCGTTCGCCGGCTGCACCATGGGCGAGTATTTCCGCGACAACGGCATGCATGCGCTGATCAGCTACGACGATCTGTCGAAGCAGGCCGTCGCCTATCGCCAGATGTCGCTGCTCTTGCGCCGCCCGCCGGGCCGCGAAGCCTATCCGGGCGACGTCTTCTACCTGCATTCGCGCCTGCTCGAGCGCGCCGCCAAGCTCAATGACGACATGGGCAACGGTTCGCTGACGGCGCTGCCGGTCATCGAAACGCAGGCCAATGACGTGTCGGCCTATATCCCGACCAACGTGATCTCGATCACCGACGGCCAGATCTTCCTCGAAACCAACCTGTTCTTCCAGGGCATCCGTCCGGCGGTCAATGTGGGCCTGTCGGTGTCGCGCGTCGGCTCCTCGGCGCAGATCAAGGCGATGAAGCAGGTTGCCGGCTCGATCAAGGGCGAGCTCGCGCAGTACCGCGAAATGGCGGCCTTCGCGCAGTTCGGCTCGGATCTCGACGCCGCCACGCAGCGCCTGCTCAACCGCGGTTCGCGTCTGACCGAGCTCCTGAAGCAGCCGCAGTTCTCGCCGCTGAAGACGGAAGAGCAGGTCGCGGTGATCTTCGCCGGCGTCAACGGCTATCTCGACAAGCTGCCGGTCAACCAGGTCGGCAAGTTCGAGCATGGCCTGCTCAGCCACATGCGTTCGGCCGGCAAGGACGTCCTCGATGCCATCCGCAAGGAAAAGGCGCTGTCGGACGATCTGCGCGGCAAGCTGAAGGCCGAGATCGACGCTTTCGCCAAGACCTTCGCCTGAGCGAAGCGCCAGGCCGGATGAGACAAGACGGGATCAGGTTTGAAGCATGCCTTCATTAAAAGACCTTCGTAACCGTATCGCCTCGGTCAAGGCGACGCAGAAGATCACCAAGGCGATGCAGATGGTCGCCGCGGCGAAGCTGCGCCGTGCACAGGAGGCTGCGGAAGCGGCGCGGCCCTATTCGGAGCGCATGGGTTCCGTGCTGGCCAACATCACCCAGGCGATCGGGGGCGGTGGCGATGCCCCGGCGCTGATGACCGGCACCGGCAAGGACGACGTGCACCTGCTCGTCGTCTGCACCGCCGAGCGCGGCCTGTGCGGCGGCTTCAATTCGCAGATCGCCCGCCTTGCCCGCGACCACATCCGCAAGCTCCTGGCCGACGGCAAGCAGGTCAAGATCATCTGCGTCGGCAAGAAGGGTTTCGATATCCTGCGCCGCGACTATGCCTCGATGATCCTCGACCGGATCGACCTGCGCGAGGTCAAGACGCTCGGCTTCGTCAACGCCGATGCGATCGCCAAGAAGGTCATCCACCTCTTCAACGAGGGCGGCTTCGATATCTGCACGCTGTTCTATTCGCAGTTCAAGTCGGTGATCAGCCAAGTCCCAACCGCGCAGCAAATCATTCCGGCCGCCGAGCCCCCGGCCGCGGCCGAGTCCACGGATGGCGGCAACGCCGTCTACGAGTACGAGCCGGAGCCGGGCGAGATCCTGTCGGACCTTATCCCGCGCAACATCGCGGTGCAGATATTCCGCGCGCTGCTTGAAAACGCGGCGGGCGAGATGGGCGCCAAGATGAGCGCCATGGACAATGCCACGCGCAACGCCGGTGAGATGATCAACAAGCTGTCGATCACCTACAACCGCCAGCGCCAGGCGCAGATCACCAAGGAACTGATCGAGATCATTTCGGGCGCCGAGGCGCTCTAGGCACGGTTTCCCGGGGTCAACGACCTCGATCCGACCGCGCGAGAAACAAAGGACGAAAAGGGTAAAGACGATGGCGAAAGCAGCGACCCCCAAGACTGCGGCTCCCAAGGCAGCAGCCCCGGCCAAGGCGGCACCGGCAAAGGCTTCGGCCGCGGCAGCTAAGGCGGCTCCGGCCAAGAAAGCGGCAGCGCCGACCAGGGCCGCCGCGGTAAAGACCCCGGCCGTGGCCAGCAAGGCCACCGGCATCGTCGGCCAGGTCCGGCAGGTCATCGGCGCCGTGGTCGACGTGCAGTTCGGCGATCACCTGCCGCCGATCCTGAATGCGCTCGAGACCACCAATGTCGGCAACCGCCTGGTTCTCGAAGTTGCCCAGCATCTGGGTGAAAACACCGTGCGCTGCATCGCCATGGATTCCACCGAAGGCCTGGTGCGCGGCCAGGAAGTGCGCGACACCGGCGGCCCGATCGCCGTGCCGGTCGGTCCGGGCATGCTCGGCCGCATCATCAACGTCATCGGCGAGCCGGTCGACGAAGCAGGCCCGGTGGACGCGGTCGAGCTGCGTTCGATCCACCAGCCGGCCCCGGCCTATATCGAACAGTCGACGGAAGCACAGATCCTGATCACCGGCATCAAGGTGCTCGACCTGCTCGCGCCCTACGCCAAGGGCGGCAAGATCGGACTGTTCGGCGGCGCCGGCGTCGGCAAGACCGTGCTGATCCAGGAACTGATCAACAACATCGCCAAGGCGCATGGCGGCTATTCGGTGTTCGCCGGCGTCGGCGAGCGCACCCGCGAGGGCAACGACCTCTATCACGAGTTCATCGAATCCGGCGTCAACAAGAAGGGCGGCGGCGAAGGCTCCAAGGCGGCGCTGGTCTATGGCCAGATGAACGAGCCGCCGGGCGCGCGTGCCCGCGTCGGCCTGACCGGCCTGACGGTCGCCGAATATTTCCGCGACCAGGGCCAGGACGTGCTGTTCTTCGTCGACAACATCTTCCGCTTCACGCAGGCTGGTTCGGAAGTGTCGGCGCTGCTCGGCCGTATCCCGTCGGCCGTGGGCTACCAGCCCACGCTCGCCACGGACATGGGCGCCCTGCAGGAACGCATCACCACCACCACCAAGGGCTCGATCACCTCGGTGCAGGCCATCTACGTGCCGGCCGACGACTTGACCGACCCGGCGCCGGCGACCTCGTTCGCCCACCTCGACGCGACGACGACGCTCAACCGCTCGATCGCCGAAAAGGGCATCTATCCGGCCGTCGATCCGCTGGACTCGACCTCGCGCATGCTCGACCCGCTGGTGGTCGGCGAAGAGCATTATGCTGTCGCGCGCCAGGTGCAGTCGATCCTCCAGCGCTACAAGTCGCTGCAGGACATCATCGCCATCCTGGGCATGGACGAACTGTCGGAAGAGGACAAGCAGACTGTGGCTCGCGCCCGCAAGATCGAGCGTTTCCTGTCGCAGCCCTTCTTCGTCGCCGAAGTGTTCACCGGCGCGCCGGGCAAGCTGGTCGACCTCGCCGACACCATCAAGGGCTTCAAGGGCCTCTGCAACGGCGACTACGACCACCTGCCGGAAGCCGCTTTCTACATGGTCGGCGGCATCGAGGAAGCGGTCGAGAAGGCACAGCGTCTCGCGGCTGAAGCGGCTTAATCAAGGGAATAGGGAGCAGTCAGTAGTCAGTAGTGAATGGCAGGCAGGTGACCGGGGCAGTTGCCCTTTCTCCTTACCTCCCTACTCACTATTCCCTACTCGCTAAATCGACATGGCAGAAGCTTTCAAGTTCGAACTGGTCTCGCCGGAGCGCCTGCTGGTTTCCGCAGAGGTCGAGGCCGTCGTCATTCCGGGTGCCGAGGGCGAGATGACCGTGATGGCGCATCACGCACCGGTCATGACCACCATCAAGCCGGGCGTCGTCACGGTGAAGGCCGCATCAGGCGGTGAAGAGCGTTACGTCGTCTTCGGCGGGTTCGCCGACATCGTTCCGGCCGGCTGCACGCTGCTGGCGGAGTCGGCTGTCGCGGTGAAGGATGTCGACCGCGCGGATCTCGCGCGCCGCATCCAGGAAGCCAGGGAAGACGCCGCCGACGCCAAGGACGACCAGTCCCGCACCAAGGCCGAACAATTCCTCAGCCAGCTCACCACGCTGGAAGGCGCGATCCTGCCGGCTTGAGGCTGGCACCAATAGTCGACTGAAAAGCGAGGCCTTGCCTCGCTTTTTTGTTTTTAAATGCCCAATGCCGCGAAGGCCTGAGCCGGTCCGCCACGGCGCAACTGCTCGAGATGGACGGCCGCAAGGTCCATCAATCCTGGCCGCTCAGGCGCCCCGGTCGCGAAGCCGGCGAGATCGAACACTGAAGCGACGGTTTCGGCAGCGGGCAGATTCCGGTCAATGATCGCCGTCATCGGCATGTCGAGCGGATCGGTGAAATGGCCGTCGGGCAGGAATTTGCCGCGCGCTTCGCAGGCGGCGATCCAGGCGGCGACCGCCAGCATGAGATGCCTTGGTGGGGCGCCTGAATGGAGGCGCTCGATCGCGGAGGCAATGATGCGCTGCGGCAGTTTCTGGCTGCCGTCATTGGCGATCTGTGCGGTGCGGTGGGCAAGTGCTGTGTTGGAGAAACGCTGGGCAAGCTCTGCCGTATAGCTCGCCGTGTCCAGGCCGGCATCGGTGGGCAGCGTCGGGATTGCCTCGGCCCAGAGCGCATCGACAAAGCGCCTGATCGCCGGATCGGCGAAGGCGCGGTCGACGGTGGCGTGTCCGCTGAGCAGGCCGAGATAGGCGATGGCCGAATGCGCTCCATTGAGCAGCCTCAGCTTCATGTCCTCGAAGGGCCTGACATCCCCGACCATGGTGACGCCGAACTTTTCCCAGGCCGGGCGGCTTGCCGGAAAATTGTCTTCGACCACCCACTGACAGAACGGCTCGGTCATGACCGGCCAGGCGTCCTCGACGCCGAGCTCGAGAGCGATCCGCTCCCGGTCGGCATCGGTCGTGGCCGGCACAATGCGGTCCACCATGCTGGAGGGAAACGCGACCTCGTCGGCGATATGGCCCTTAAGCCTGGTCGCGCCTTTCTCCCCGAGGCTGGCATCGCGCAGCGTGGCGAATTCCACCAGCAGCCTGTGCAAGGTCGCGCCGTTGGCAGGCAGGTTGTCGCAGCAGAGCACCGTGAAGGGCTGCAAGCCGGCCGCGCGACGGCGTGCAAGCGCCTCGGCCAGAAAACCGTGCGCGGTCTTCGGCAGATGCGGGTTCGCCAGATCGTGGACGATGTCCGGGTGGGCAGCGTCGAGCCCGCCGCCGGCGGCCCGCAGATAGGCTTTCTCGGTGATGGTCAGCGTCACGATGCGGGTGCGCGGATCAGTCAACGCGGCCAGCACCGCGGCGGGATCTTCCGGCGCCACCAGCATCGCGCCGATGGAGCCGATGACATGAAGCCTTTCCTCGCCACCGCTGCGGATCGCCAGCGTGTAGAGCCCGTCCTGCGGCGCCAGCGCATCGCGCGTGTCGGCACTGCGCAGCGACACGCCGACGATGCCCCAATCCGTCTCTCCAGCACTCAGGCAATCGTCGACATAGGCTGCCTGGTGGGCGCGATGAAAGGCGCCGACCCCCAGATGCACGATGCCTTGCGTGACCGATGCGCGATCAAAACGCGGCAGGGCGATCCTCGCCGGCAAGGTCGCGATCGTATCCTTCGAAAGACGCCTGTTCATTGCTGTGCGAAGTCCCCGATTGGCTTTGGGAGCCGCCCCATAAGGTCGGCGAAGGAGAAACGGCAGCGGCGTAACATTCACTGCCGTCCGGCACAATGGCCGGTTCCCGCTCCAAAGTCATCATACAACAATCCATTTTTTGTATGTTGACATTATTTCCTCGCGACCCTACCGATAGCGCCTCTTGGGAGGACCACCGTGGCACTGACTGATGCGGATTTGCTGCTCAGCACCGACGCGCGTCCACGCTCGCTCGCCCGCACCGGATGCTGACCGAATGGCCAGGATGAGCAGGGATGACAGGCTGGTGATGCGCCGGCTCTGAGCCGGCGCCTTGATTTTAAAAAAGGGAGGAAGTCATGTTGCATTTTTCGAAATTGACCGCGGCCACATTCGCGTTCGGCTCGCTGCTGATCGGCATCGCCAACGCGCAAACAGTGCTGCGGTCGGCCGACACGCACCCCGACGGCTATCCGACGGTCGAGGCGGTGAAATACATGGGCGAGTTGATCAAGCAGCGCACCGATGGCCGCTATTCGGTCGAGGTCTATCATTCGGCGCAGCTCGGCGAGGAGAAGGACACGATCGAGCAGACCCAGACCGGCGTCATCGACCTCAACCGTGTCTCGATGGGGCCGTTCAACGGCATCGTGCCGGAAACCGCGGTGCCGTCGCTGCCCTACATATTCCGCTCGGTCGAACATATGCGCCATGTCATGGACGGGCCGATCGGCGACGACATACTGAAAGCCTTCGAGGCACATGACCTGGTCGGTCTGGCCTTCTACGATTCCGGCGCGCGCTCCTTCTACAACACCAAGAAGGACATCGCCTCGATCGCCGACCTGAAGGGCATGAAATTCCGCGTCATCCAGTCGGACGTGTTCGTCGACATGGTCAACGCACTGGGCGCCAACGCCACGCCAATGGCTTATGGCGAAGTCTATTCGGCACTTGAGACCGGCGTCATCGACGGCGCGGAAAACAACTGGCCGAGCTTCGAATCCGCCAAGCACTATGAGGTCGCCAAGCACTACACGCTCGACCAGCACCAGATCGTTCCGGAGGTGCTGGTGATGGCGAAGGCGAGCTGGGACAAGCTCTCGCCGGAAGACCAGACGGTCGTGCGCCAGGCGGCCAAGGATAGTGTCGTCAAGATGCGCGAACTGTGGGACGCGCAGGAGAAGAAATCCCGCGACATCGTCGAAAAGGCAGGCGTCAAGGTCAGCGAGATCGACAAGCAGCCGCTGATCGACGCGATGAAGCCGGTCTACGACAAATACCTGTCGACGCCCGAGCTGAAGGACCTCGCCGCCCGCGTCCAGGCGACCAAGTGAAGTTGGCCGCGGGGCGGACAATGCATGCCGTCCCGCGCCTTCGTGACCGGCCGGCGATCGGGAGGATCAGATGACGACAATGACAAGCAGCGCGGCGCCGCCACGGTTCAGCGTCGTGCTTTCGAGGATCTGCGACGGGGCGCTCTACCTGGCTGGCATCGGGCTGGTCGCCATGACCGCGCTCGTCGCCTATCAGGTCTTCTTCCGCTTCGTGCTCAATTCGTCGCCGAGCTGGACCGAAACCAGCGCCATCATGCTGATGAACTGGTTCATCTTCCTCGGCGCCGCCGTCGGGGTGCGGGAGAACTACCATATGGGGTTCGACGTGCTGCTTTATATCCTGCCGAAAGGCAGCAAGGGAGCGTTGCGCACGCTGTCCGACCTGATCGTGCTCGGCTTCGGATTCGGCATGGTCTGGTACGGCTGCAAACTTGTCGGCCTGACCTGGCACACCATCATCCCGGCGCTCGAGCTGCCGGGTGGCTTCGACTATCTGCCGCTGGTCGCCGGCGGGGTGCTGATCTGCCTGTTTTCGGCCGAGCGCATCGCGCTGCGCTGGTCGGGCGTCGATATCGACAAGGACATCAATCTCGAGGACGTGCCGGAGATGCCGGCGGTGCAGGAGGCCTAGATGGAGCTCTGGATCCTGTTCGGCGTCTTCACGCTGCTGATGTTCGGCGGCACGCCGATCGCGTTCTGCCTCGGTGCGGCATCCTTCGCCACCGTGCTCTATCTCGGCCTGCCGCCCCTGGTGGTGTTCCAGCAGATGAAATCGGGCATGAGCGCGTTCTCCCTGATGGCGATCCCATTCTTCATCTATGCCGGCGATCTGATGGTGCGCGGCGGCATAGCGCAGCGCATCGTTTCCTTTGCCGGCTCCCTGGTCGGCCATGTCCGGGGCGGCCTCGGCCAGGTCAACATCATCGCCGGCACGCTGTTCGGCGGCATTTCCGGCTCTGCCGTGGCCGAGGCCGCGGCCGTCGGCGGGCTGATGATCCCGCAGATGAAGGCACGCGGCTACGGCGCCGACTATGCCGTCAACGTCACCTCGATGGCGGCGCTGATCGCGCTGCTTCTGCCGCCATCGCAGAACATGATCATCTATTCGATCGCCGGGGGCGGCAAGATCTCGATCGCCGACCTGTTCACCGCCGGCATACTACCGGGCCTTTTGTTCGCCGCCTCGCTGATGGTCACCGCCTATTTCGTCGCCCGCAGCCGCGGCTACCCGGTCGAGGCCTTCCCCGGTTTTTCGCGCGTCGGGCAGCTGGCGCTCATCGCTATTCCCGGACTGCTCCTGATCGGCATCATTTTCGGCGGCGTCCGCTCCGGAATCTTCACAGCGACGGAGAGTTCGTGCATCGCCATTCTCTACGCCTTGCTTGTTACCGTCCTCGTTTACCGCTCGATGGGCTGGAGCGATTTCGTCCACGCCACCAAGGGCGCCGTGCGCACCACTTCGATGGTGCTCTTGATCATCGGCACGGCGGCTTCTTTCAGCTGGCTGATGGCCTATCTCAAAGTGCCGGTGCTGCTGATCGCCGGCATGAATGCGATCTCCACCGATCCGCTGGTCGTGCTGCTGCTGCTCAATGTCCTGATGCTGGTGCTCGGCACCTTCATGGACATGGGGCCGATGATCATCATCTGCACGCCGATCTTCCTGCCGCTGGTCACGCATTATGGCGTGGATCCCGTGCATTTCGGCGTCATCACCATCCTCAATCTCGGCATCGGGCTGAACACGCCGCCAGTCGGCACGGTGCAGTTCGTCGCCTGCGCCGTCGGCAAGATCACGGTCTGGGAAGCGATGCGCTCGATCTGGCCGTTCTATGGCGCCGGTATCGTGGTTCTCGGGCTGGTGACATATATTCCGGCCATCTCGCTCTGGTTGCCGAGCGTGTTCAAATAGAGGACGACATGGCATTGGATAGCGCAACCGACCTCAGGGTCGAGAGAAAACCCAAACTGTCGGAGACCGTCGTCGCGGCAATCCGCAGGCAGCTTCAGGCCGGCGAGATCCTGCCCGGCCACAAACTGCCGACCGAGGGCCAGTTGACCGAAACCTTCGGCGTCAGCCGCACCGTGATCCGCGAAGCCCTGGCCAAGCTCGCCGCCGACGGCCTGGTCGAGCCGCGGCAGGGCGCCGGCGTCTTCGTCACGGAGCACATCTCGACGATGTTCGGGGCGCTCGCGGCCGATATGGGCAGCAAGGATTCGATCGCGCTCAACGTGCTCGAAGTGCGGCTCGCCATCGAGATCGAATCGGCCGGGCTTGCCGCCATCCGCCGCAACGCGGCCCAGGAGGCGGCGATCCAGGAAGCCTTCTTCGACTTCGAACGGCTGCTGCTCGCCAGCGAGCCGACCGGTCCGGCCGACCTCGCCTTCCATCGCGCCATCGCCAGCGCCACCAACAATCCTTTCTATGTCGAGATGCTCGACGTGCTCGGCCGGCGCGCCATTCCGTGCGACGTGACCTCGCCCTGGTCGACCGAGCTTGTGCAGTCCGACAGCTATCAGCGCGGGCTGCAGCGTGAGCACCTGGTGATCCTGAACGCGATCACATCGGGCGACGCCGAAGCCGCGCGCGAGGCGATGCGCACGCATCTCTCGGCCAGCCAGCAGCGCTATCGCGAGCGCCTGCACGCGCGGCAGGTCTATTATTCCGACTCGGTCAAGGCGGCCGGCGGCGAATGACCCTTCTCAAGTCAGGACAGCAATGAGCCAGAATCATACCGACTATACATCGCGCTTTGCCATCGACCCCGCCGCCGCCGCGGCCATGGGAACCGACGAGTTGCGCCACAATTTCCACATCGAGGACCTGTTCCAGCCCGGCCGCGTCGGCCTGACCTACACACATTACGACCGCATGATCGTCGGCGGCGCGATGCCGGCCGGCGCGCCGCTTCGGCTGGAGGCAATCAAGCCGACCGGAACGAAAGGCTTTCTCGATCGCCGCGAGTTGATCGCCGTCAATATCGGCGGCGCCGGCACGATCGAAGCCGGCGGCCAGATCCACGAGCTGCAGGCGCGCGACATGCTCTATCTCGGCATGGGCACGCAGGACGTGTCGTTCGCCTCAGTCGACAAGGCGGCGCCGGCGAAATTCTATCTGCTCAGCGCGCCGGCGCATCAAACCTTTCCCAGCCGGCTGATCCGCATCGGTGACGCCAGGCGTCTCGATCTCGGCAGTAAGGAGGCCTGCAACGAACGCTCGATCTTCCAGTTCATCCATGCCGACGGGGCCAAGACCTGCCAACTCGTCGTCGGCATGACACAACTTGCGCCGGGCTCCATCTGGAACACCATGCCATGCCATGTGCACGACCGGCGCATGGAGGCCTATCTCTATTTCGACCTGCCGGAGGCGGCGCGCGTCTTCCACTTCATGGGCGAGCCGGACGAGACCCGCCACATCGTCATGCGCAACGAGGAGGCCGTGCTATCGCCGGGCTGGTCGATCCATTCGGGTGCCGGCACGTCGAACTACGCCTTCATCTGGGCGATGGCCGGCGACAATGTCGACTACACCGATGTCGATCCGGTGGCGATGGAAGAGCTGCGGTGAGCGATCTCTCCGCCTTCAGCCTGGCTGGCAAACGCATCCTCGTCACCGGCGCCAACACCGGCATCGGCCAGGGCATCGCCGTCGCGATCGCGCGCGCCGGCGGCACGGTCGTCGGTGTCGGCCGTTCCTCGATGGATGAGACGGCCGCAAGGATCGCTGCGGCGGGCGGGCGGTTCGAGGCGGTCGTAGCCGACCTTGCCGACACATCCGCCGCAGGTCCGATGCTGGAGCGCGTGTGGGACGAAAGCGGGCCGCTCGACGGGCTGGTCAACAATGCCGGCATCATCCGGCGCGCCGATGCCGTCGACCTCTCGGAAGCCGATTGGGACGAGGTGCTCGACCTCAACCTGAAGACGGCGTTTCTGCTGTGCCAGTCCTTCGCCAGGCGCGTTCTTGCCGGCGCTCGGCGCGGCAAGATCGTCAACATCGCCTCGGTGCTGAGTTTCCAGGGCGGCATCCGCGTCGCGTCCTACACCGCCTCGAAACATGGCGTGCTTGGCATCACCCGGCTGCTTGCCTGCGAATGGGCGGAAAAAGGCATCAACGTCAACGGCATCGCGCCGGGCTATGTCGAAACCAACAACACACAGGCGCTGCGTGCCGATCCCGACCGCAGCGCCTCGATCCTGGCGCGCATTCCGGCCGGCCGCTGGGGCCGGCCGGAAGACATTGGCGATGCGGCGGCCTTCCTGCTGGCGCCGGCGTCGGACTATATGCATGGCGCGGTGGTGCCGGTGGACGGCGGCTGGCTGGCGCGGTGAGGATTTGTCTCGACGAGGAATATTGGGATGAGCGAAACGAAAATCTTCTCGCAGGCCGGCGCAGGCGCCTGGACGGCGACGCCCGACGGCAACAGGCGGCGCGTTCTCCTGCACACGGATGAACTGATGATGGTCGAGTTCGCTTTCGACAAGGGCGGCGTCGGCGCCCTGCATTCGCATCCGCATGTGCAGGCAAGCTACGTCGCCGAAGGCCGTTTCGAAGTGACCATCGACGGCCGGACCGAAATCCTCGAGACAGGCGGCAGCTTCATCGTGCCGTCCGGCCTGGTGCATGGCGTCAAGGCGCTCGAAGCCGGCCGGCTGGTCGACAGCTTTACGCCGCACCGCGCCGATTTCCTCGCCTGAGGGCCGGCCATGCGATGAGCGACAGGCGCTCATTTTGAAGCGCTGTTTCCAAATGAAAAACCCGCGCCTCCGGAGAGGCGCGGGTCTGTTGCCTGGGCGCTTGCGCGCCGCGGTACTCGAAACGTGGCCGCAGGAGATGGAGCCTGCCGCATCATGGTGAAGATAGGCTTAACGCGCGGACGCCATGTGATCGCGCCGCCACGTGATCGCGTCGCCCGCGGCGGGCGGTGCACGGCGTTCAAGTTATCTGCCTGAGCAGGCCGAAAAGCCGTTCGAAGGTCTTGCCATAGGGCGGACGCAGAAGGCTTCCCGCGCTCAAGCGCGACTGCAGGAAAACCGGCTTCTCCTTGCTGAAGGTACGAAAGCCCCATTCCCCGTGATAGGCGCCCATGCCGCTGGCGCCGACGCCGCCAAAGGGCTGGTTCTCCTGCACCAGATGCAGCATGCAATCGTTGATGGTGACGCCGCCGGCGACGGTCTCGTGCAGGATGCGTTGCCGGTTACCGCCGTCTCGCCCGAACCAGTAGAGCGCCAGCGGCCGGTCGGCCCGGTTGACGTGAGCGATGGCGTCGTCGATTCCGGCATATTCGAGGATCGGCAGCACCGGCCCGAAAATCTCCTCGCGCCTCAGCCGCAGGTTGGGATCGGGCTTGACTACCAATGTCGGCGGCAGCTTGCGGCTATCCGCGCCGAACGCCTCGCCGGCCGGGTTGATTTCGGTGACATCGGCGCCGGCGGCGCGGGCCTCCGCGATCATGGCCCGCAGGCGCTGATAATGCCGGTCGCTGACGATGGCGGTATAGTCCGGATTGTCGCGCAGGCTGGGGTAGAGCTTCGCCATAGCCGCCGCGAGTTTCTCTGCCACGATGCCTGACTGTCCCTTGGGCACCAGCAGGTAGTCCGGCGCGATGCAGGTTTGCCCGGCATTGAGGAGCTTGCCATAGGCGACGCTGGCCGCCGCGGCATCGAGGTCGCATGAAGGGTCGAAGATCGCCGGCGACTTGCCGCCGAGTTCCAGCGTAACCGGGGTCAGGTTGGCCGCGGCGGCCAGTGCGACCTGGCGGCCGACGGCCGTCGAACCGGTGAACAGCAGGTGATCGAAAGGCATCGACACGAAAGCCTTGCCGACCTCCGCATCGCCGGTGATGACGCCGAGTTCGTCCGGTGCGAAATGCTCGGCGGCCAGGCGCGCCAGCAGCGCTGAAAAGGCGGGCGTCAATTCGGAGGGTTTGACCAGCACGCGATTGCCGGCGGCGAGCGCCGCGGTGACCGGCGCGACGGCGAGCTGGAAAGGATAATTCCAGGGCGATACGATGCCGACAACCCCGAGCGGCTGCGCGACGAGCCGGTTCCTGCCCGGCAGGAACGGCAAGGTGGTGGCGACGCGGCGTTCCCGCATCCAGCCTTTCAGGTGGGACAGTGCGTGGCGGATGCCGGCCCGCACCACGAACAGTTCGGCAAGGCGGGTCTCATGAGCCGAGCGGCCGCCGAAGTCGGTATCGATTGCCGCGCAGATGTCGGCCTCATGCTTTTCCGTGAGCGCCAGCAGCCGGGCGAGGCGATCCTTGCGGACATCGAGGCCCGGAAAGGGCTGCGCCTCGAATGCGGCGCGCTGCTGCTTGAAGCGCTCGCCGAGAGCGTCCTGTCTGGTCTGCAGCATCGCTCCCTCCCTGATCGCGCCCGGGCAAGCTTACATCGCAGCGCCTGAGGGAATCCAGCAGGGGTGCTGATGTCCCTAGGGAAGGCGCGAATTGGAGCCGGTGGACATGCCACCCCGCGCATCCGCGGATAGCGTTCCGGCGATCTTCGCTTTAAGAACGTAGCCTCAGCCAAACCGGGGACTATTGCGAGATGCCAATATCGACGGCGAGCGTTCCGCCGGATGCACCAGACCCCAAGCAACGCGTGTTGAAGGACGTGTTCGGCTTCGACGATTTTCGTCCCGGCCAGGCCGAAATCATGGACGCGTTGCTGGGCGGACGCCATGTGCTGGCCGTCATGCCGACGGGTGCGGGCAAATCGCTCTGCTACCAGGTTCCGGCGCTGGTCCTGGGCGGCCTCACCATCGTCGTCTCGCCGCTGGTGGCGCTGATGCAGGATCAGGTCGCGGCGTTGCGCCTTGCCGGCGTGGCGGCCGATACGATCAACTCCTCGATCGAGCGCGAGGCCAATGTCGCGGCATGGCGCCGTGTCGCCTCCGGCCAGACGCGCCTGCTCTACCTCGCGCCGGAGCGGCTGATGACGGAGCGGATGCTCGACGCGCTGGCCAGGCTCGACGTCAGCCTGATCGCCATCGACGAGGCGCATTGCATCTCGCAATGGGGGCCGGCGTTCCGGCGCGAATATGAGGATCTGTCGCGGCTGCGCTCGATTTTCCCGCAAGTGCCGATCATCGCGCTGACGGCGACGGCGGACGAGGCTACCCGCACCGATATCGAAGCGCGTCTGTTTGCCGGGCGCGCCGAAACCGTGGTGCTGGGTTTCGACCGGCCGAACATCAAGCTTGCTCTCGAGGCCAAGCAGGACAGCAAGCGCCAGTTGCTGCGCTTCGTCGAGCGTCACCCGGGCAAAAGCGGCATCGTCTACTGCCTGTCGCGCAAAAAGACCGAGGAGATGGCGGCCTTCCTCGAGAAGAACGGCATCACCGCGCTCGCCTATCACGCCGGGATGAGCAAGGAGGCGCGTGAGGCGAACCAAAACGCTTTCATGACGCTCTCCGGCGTCGTCATGGTGGCGACCATCGCCTTCGGCATGGGCATCGACAAGCCCGACGTCGCCTACGTCTTCCACACGGACCTGCCGGGCAGCCTCGAAGCCTATTATCAGGAGATCGGCCGCGCCGGCCGCGACGGGCGAGCGGCCGAGGCGCATATGCTCTACGGGCTCGGCGATATCCGCATGCGGCGCCTGTTCATCGATGACGAAGAGTCATCACCTGAACACAAGAGGCGCGGGCATCGCCGGCTCGATACGTTGATCGGCTATTGCGAGGCGGTACAGTGCCGCCGCCAGATCCTGCTCGGCTATTTCGGCGAACAGGCAGCGCCCTGCGGCAATTGCGACAACTGCCTCGACCAGGCGCCGCGTGCCGATGGCGGAGCGGAAGCGCGAATCATCCTGACGGCGGTCGCGCAGACCGGCGAGCGCTTCGGCGCCGCCCATGTCATCGACATACTGCTCGGCCACGAGACGGAGAAAGTACTGGCGAGAGGCCATCAAACGCTGACCAGTTTCCGGGCCGGCGCGGCGCACAGGAAAACGGTCTGGCTGTCGCTTATCCGGCAACTGGTCGCCGGCGGATTCCTTGTGCCGGATCCGGACGGCCATGGCGGCCTCGCCATTTCCGAAAGCGGCCGCGCTCTCGGGCGCGGCGAGGTTGCGTTCCACTACCGCGTCGAGACGCGGGACCCTCTCGCGCGCGGCAGGAAGCGTTCGGGGGAAAGATCCGCCGCCAGCGCCGAGGGTGTGGATGCATCGCTGCTGGCCTCGCTAAAGGCGCTTCGGCTGCGGCTGGCGAAGGAGCGGCAGGTCCCGGCCTATGTCGTGTTCTCCGACCGCACGCTGATCGACATGGCCGAACGCCGCCCGCGCGACCTCGACGCATTCGCCGAGGTGAATGGCGTGGGAGCGGCGAAGCTTAGGGAATTCGGGGAGATCTTTCTGGGCGCAATCGCGGGACATCATCCGAATTGAGCGGAACCGGTTGGGGCGTCACGCTCAGGCTACAGCGGGCAAACTGTTACCCATGTCTCCGGTATAAACCGTAACCTATATGTCCGGAACGGACCCGAAGCAGGATGGCGGAGAGGGAGGGATTCGAACCCCCGATGGGCTTGCACCCATGCCGCATTTCGAGTGCGGTGCATTCGACCACTCTGCCACCTCTCCGCGGTCATGGTCGGCCGTTGCCGGCGCGGCGCACTAGATAACGGCTGAACGGGCAGGTTACAAGGCCAAATCCGCCGGAAACTCAGCTTGCGTCAGAGGCTGGCCCGGAGCGACGCCGTCCCGACCGCGGTGGACGATGCCAGCCACTTCGCCGGCCAGGAATCCGGCCTCGACTTCGAACTCGGGTTAACGAGGCGTGGGGACGCCAGTCTGGCAGCGCCGGCGACCTCCCAATAGGAATTTTTTCTTAACGGGGTGAAGGCAGCTATGGTAGATATCTGGTTATGGTGCTGAGTTGCGCCAGGGACCCGCCGCACAGGCGGGTTTTTCCGTTCAAGGCTCCATCACCAGCGCGCCGTCGAAAGATCCGAAGGAACCCGTTAGCCCGGATTCGTTGCCCTGAGAATCTGGCCGTTTGCCTTGACTCGCAACAAACCTTCGGTTAGGGACAGCGCGCAATCGGCGTGGAGGGTTCTTCCGCGCCGCTTGTTTTTTGAACCCGCAGACTGACAAAAAGACGGCCGAACCGCCACAGGCGGTTCATCGAGGCCGACCGAACAGCGAAAGGCAAAAAATGTTCGCAGTCATCAAAACGGGCGGCAAGCAGTATCGCGTCGCCGCCAACGATCTCCTGAAGATCGAAAAAGTCGAAGCCAATGTCGGCGATATCGTCGAGATCGGCCACGTGCTCGCGCATGGCGAGGGCGAGAATGTCACGTTCGGCGCGCCGTTCGTCGACGGCGCGGTTGTCACCGCCGAAGTCGTCGAGCAGGGCAAGAACCGCACGGTCATCGCCTTCAAGAAGCGCCGCCGCCAGAATTCGCGCCGCAAGATCGGCCATCGCCAGTTGCTGACCACGGTCAGGATCTCCGAGATCCTGCTGGGTGGCGCCAAGCCGGCCAAGAAGGCCGCTGCCAAGGCGGAAGCCAAGGCCGAGGTAGCCGCCGACGCGGCGCCGAAGGAAGCCAAGGCCAAGAAGGACGCCCCGAAGGAAGAGGCAAAGGCCGAGACCGCGGCAGCGCCGCTGTTCAAGGCGCCGAAGGGCGAGCCGGACGATCTGACCGTGATCAAGGGCATCGGCCCGGTCGCCGCCAAGGATCTCAACGAACAGGGCATCATCACCTTCGCGCAGCTCGCCAAGCTGACCGAGAAGGATGTGGCCAAGATCGACGAGAACATGCCGTTCAGCGCCGACCAGATCAAGGACTGGCGCGAGCAGGCCAAGGAACTGGCGAAGAAGTAAGGCGAACCGGCGCGAAACGTCGCCGGATCGGACTTGAAACGGAACGCGAACGCGTTCATAAGACCATTCAAGCGCCCCTGGGCGCATCGGAGTTAGTTAGATGGCACACAAGAAAGCTGGCGGCTCGTCGCGCAACGGTCGCGACTCGCATTCCAAGCGTCTGGGCGTGAAGAAGTTCGGCGGCGAAGCCGTCATCCCGGGCAACATCATCATTCGTCAACGCGGCACCACCTGGCATCCCGGCGTCAATGTCGGCATGGGTACCGACCATACGCTTTTCGCGCTCGAAGCCGGCGCCGTGACGTTCAACAAAAAAGCCAACGGCCGAACCTACGTATCGGTCAACCCGATTACCAAAGCAGCGGAGTAGCCGGTTCCGCACCACAACACCGGCAGCCCATCTCGGGAACCGGTGTCTGGAAGCCAGAAGGTTTGGCAAAGCCAGGAAAAGGATCAAGGGAGATGGGTTTCCATCTCCCTTTTTTCTTGTGCCTGGAGGACTTTGACATGGTTGCCGAAGCGGAAGACTCAGAAGACGAAAGTTATGCGATCGATTGCCCGGTGCTGGTCACCGAGCGGCTGGTGATGCGGGCTCCGTGCGAAAGCGACATCGCGCAACTGGTCGAGCTCGCCGACAACCGTCATATCGCCGAGATGCTGGCGCGCATGCCGCATCCCTATGGCGAGGCCGAGGCACGCGCTTTCCTGGCCATGACCAAGTCGCGCCGCGCCGGCATCGCCTATGCGCTGACGCTGGCCGGCACCGAAACCTTCGTCGGCTGCGCCGGATTGAACACCACCGACCGCGGACTGGAGCTCGGCTACTGGATCGGAGAACCCTACTGGAAGCGCGGCTTCGCCACCGAGGCGTCGCACGCCCTGGTCGATCTCGCGTTCCAGCGGACAAACATCCAGGTGCTGCATGCCTCGACGCGGGTCATCAATCCGGCCTCGCGCCGGGTGATCCACAAATGCGGCTTCCAGTATGCCGGCCAGGGCATGCTGAACTCGATCGTCGCCGGCCAGGTGCCGGTCGAGCGCTACAGGCTGGACAGGAAGACGTGGACCAGCCTGCGAAACTGGGTGCATTTTTGATGTGTGCCGATATTCAGCTGAGGCCGGCCTGCGAAGGGCGGCTTCACGTGCTTGAAGTACGCTCCGCTCCGGTTCTCGGAAGCCACCATTCTCGGCGCGGCCTGACCTGAAGCTCAACACATATCGGGTACGGCCAGATCGAGAACTGGGCTCAGCCCAGTTCGGCCCATACCGGCAGATGGTCCGAGCCAACAGCCTTTCGGTCGACCCACAGGCGCTTCAGCGACCGGGCAAGCGAGGCGCTGGTGAAGATATAGTCGATGCGCTTGTGGCGGTCGGTATTGCCGGGGTTCTTGGGGTCGACCCAGCTGACGAGATCGTCGCCGGCGACATTGAGACGCAGGGCGGCATCGACGGCGAAGTCGGCGGTCAGCGGCATGCCGAATTCGTGGTCCGGCCGGCCGGCGAGTTCGACATATTCGGGCGATCCGGCCAGCATGTTGAAGTCGCCCATGCCGACGAAGGCCTCGGGGTGCGGCAGTTCCGGCAGGCCGATCTCGGCGACGCCGGACAGCGCGCCGCCTTCAAGCGCATAGTTCAACAGGCGCCGGCGCAGGAACTGGATCTGGCTGGCGCGTTCGAGCGGGCTGCGGTGATCGAGATGGATGGAATAGAAGCGGATGAAACCAAGCGGCGTCTCGATCAGCGCCTCCAGCGCGCCGCGCTGGAAGTTCATCATCTCGAAGCTGCGGCTGCGCGGCAGGAGCAGGTTGCGCGACAGATGAATGGGCGTCTTCGACAACACCATGTTGCCGAGCTGGAAGGTGGCGGTGATGGCGCGGCCGTTCTCGATGCGCGAGCCGATATTGGCCTCGAAATTGCTGCCATAGACGGCGAAATAGTCGGGCAGCGCTTCGCCGATCTCGGCGACCATGTCGCGTCCGCCGTTCCGGGGATTGTTGCGGGTGACCTCCTGCAGCGCGATCACGTCGGCACCGCGCACGGCATCGGCGATACGCCCGACATCGTACTGCCCATCGAGGCCGATGCCGTACTGGATGTTGTAGGTTACAAGCTTCATGCCGACATCTCCGGCCAACCCACGCGGCCACTGTCACAAAACGGCCTCGCCCTTCGCCGCGCCTTGGTTTAGAGCAAGGCGCAAGGTTTAGAGCAATGCCGCAAGGCCAATAAAGAAACTGCTGTCCGATGAAATTTCTCGATCAAGCCAAGGTTTATGTCCGCTCCGGCGACGGGGGCGCGGGTTCCGTGTCGTTCCGGCGCGAAAAATTCATCGAGTTCGGCGGACCGGACGGCGGCGATGGCGGCCGCGGCGGCGATGTCTGGCTGGAAGCGGTCGACGGGCTGAACACGCTGATCGACTACCGCTACCAGCAGCATTTCAAGGCCAAGACCGGCACTCACGGCATGGGCCGCAACATGACCGGCGCCAAGGGCGCCGACGTCACACTGAAAGTGCCGGCTGGGACGCAGGTGTTCGAAGAGGACAACGAGACGCTGATCTGCGACCTCACCGTGGTCGGCCAGCGCTTCCTGCTGGCCAAGGGCGGCAATGGCGGTTTCGGCAACCAGCATTTCAAGACCTCGACCAATCAGGCGCCGCGCCGCGCCAATCCGGGTCAGCCGGGCGAGGAGCTCAACATCTGGCTCAGGCTGAAACTGATCGCCGATGCCGGGCTGGTCGGGCTGCCCAATGCCGGCAAGTCGACCTTTCTCGCCGCCGTCACCGCCGCCAAGCCGAAGATCGCCGACTATCCCTTCACCACGCTGCATCCCGGCCTGGGGGTGGCACGCATCGATGCGCGCGAATTCGTCATCGCCGACATTCCCGGCCTCATCGAAGGCGCGCATGAGGGCGTCGGCATCGGCGATCGCTTCCTTGGCCATGTCGAGCGCACGCGCGTGCTGCTGCACCTGGTGTCGGCGCAGGAGGAGAACCCCGGCAAGGCCTACAAGACCGTGCGCGCCGAACTCGAAGCCTATGGCCATGGCCTGACCGGCAAGGTTGAGATATTGGCCCTTTCGCAGGTCGACACGCTGGATGCGGATGAGCGCAAGAAGAAGGTCGCGTCGCTGAAGCGCGCCGCCGGCCGCGCGCCGATGCTTCTGTCGGCGGTCACCGGCGAAGGGGTCGAAGCGGTGCTGCGCGCGCTCATGGCGGTGGTGGCCGAAGCGCGCGACGCGATCGCGGCGCCGGTCGACACGCGCTGGGAAAAATAGCATGACCGTGCAGTCGCTGAAGAAATACCGGCGCATCACCGTCAAGATCGGTTCGGCGCTTCTGGTCGACCGCACCGCCGGGCTGAAGCGCGACTGGCTGGCCTCGCTGGCCGACGACATCGCCGTGCTGGCTCAAGGCGGCGCGGAAATCCTGGTCGTGTCGTCGGGCGCCATCGCGCTTGGCCGTACCATTCTTGACCTCGGAAAAAGGGCGCTGAAGCTCGAGGAGAGCCAGGCGGCGGCCGCCGTCGGCCAGATCGCGCTGGCCGGCGCGTGGTCGGACGCGCTTGGCAAGGGTGGGTTGAAATCGGGCCAGATCCTGCTCACGCTTGGCGACACCGAGGAGCGCCGCCGCTACCTCAACGCCCGGGCGACGATCTCGACGCTCTTGAAGATGAAGGCGGTGCCGGTCATCAACGAGAACGACACCGTGGCGACCTCCGAGATCCGCTATGGCGACAATGACCGGCTGGCCGCGCGGGTGGCGACGATGATGGGCGCCGACCTTTTGGTTCTGCTCTCGGATATCGACGGTCTCTACACCGCGCCGCCGGCGCGTGACCCGGAGGCCAAATTCGTCGCGGTGGTCGATCGCATCACGCCTGAGATCGAAGCGATGGCGGGCGCCGCGGCTTCCGAACTGTCGCGCGGCGGCATGCGCACGAAGCTCGACGCCGGCAAGATCGCCACCGCGGCCGGCACCGCCATGGTCATTACCGCCGGCACGCGGCTTTCGCCGCTGATGGCGATCGAGCGCGGCGAGCGCGCCACCTTCTTCCGGCCGAGCGCCAACCCGGTGAAAGGCTACAAGAGCTGGATCGCCGGCCAGCTCGAACCGGCGGGAAGGCTCACCGTCGATGCCGGCGCCGTCGGGGCGCTGACATCGGGCAAGTCGCTGCTGCCGGCCGGTGTCAAGCTGGTCAGCGGCAATTTCTCGCGCGGCGATACGGTGGCGATCCTGTCGCCCGAGGGTCGCGAGATCGCTCGCGGGCTGGTTGCCTATGATGCCGCGGATGCCGTAAGGATCGCAGGCCTGAAGACAACCGAAATCGAGACCGTGCTCGGCTACGAGGCGCGTTCGGCGATGATCCACCGCGACGACCTTGTGGTCAGCCTCGCGGGCGACCAAGTAACGAGCGGAGGATGAGCCATGCTGAAGCTGCATGAAAAATCCCAGAACGATACAGTGGCGACGATGGCCGACCTCGGCCGCCGTGCCCGCGCCGCCGCACGACCGCTGGCCATCGCCACGACAGCCGCCAAGAACGCGGCACTTGCCGCCATGGCGGAGGCGATCACCGCCCGCGAGCGAGCCATACTCGACGCCAATGCCATCGACATCGCGAACGGGCATGAAGCCGGTCTGTCGGCGTCCTCCATGGACCGGCTGAAGCTCAATCCAGCCCGCATCCGCGCCATGGCCGAAGGCATTCGCGAAATTGCCGAACTCGGCGATCCCGTCGGCGACGTGATCGCCAGTTGGGAGCGGCCGAACGGCCTCAGGATCGAACGCGTGCGCACGCCGCTCGGCGTCATCGGCGTCATCTATGAGAGCCGGCCGAACGTCACGGCGGATGCCGGCGCGCTCTGCCTCAAGGCCGGCAACCCGGTGATCCTGCGCGGCGGCTCGGATTCGCTGAACTCGTCGTCGGTGATCCACGCCTGTCTGGTCGACGGCTTGAAGGCAGCCGGCCTGCCGCAGGACGCCATCCAGCTTGTGCCGACCGCCGACCGCGCCGCCGTCGGCGAAATGCTGAAAGGCCTCGGCGGCAATCTCGACGTCATCATCCCGCGCGGCGGCAAGAGCCTGGTCGAGCGGGTGCAGACCGAGGCAAGGGTGCCGGTCTTCGCGCATCTGGAAGGCATCTGCCATCTCTATATCGACCGCTCGGCCAAGCTCGACATGGCGGTCGGCATCGCCGTCAACGCCAAGATGCGGCGCACCGGCGTCTGCGGCGCTGCCGAAACGCTGCTGGTCGACCGTGCGGTTGCCTCCACCCACCTGGTGCCGATCCTCGATGCCTTGCGCGCCGCCGGCTGCGAGATCCATGCCGATGCCGAGGTGCTGAAGCTGTTCTTCGACGCCAAGCCGGCGACCGATGCCGACTGGCTCACCGAATATCTGGACGCCATCATCGCGGTGAAGCTGGTCGACGGCGTCGATGACGCGATCGAGCATATCGAGACTTTCTCCTCACACCATACCGAGGCGATCGTCGCCGAGGACGCGCAGGCGGTGGAACGGTTCTTCAACGAGATCGACTCGGCGATCCTGTTGCACAACGCCTCAACCCAGTTCGCCGATGGCGGCGAGTTCGGCATGGGCGCCGAGATCGGCATCGCCACCGGCAAGATGCACGCGCGCGGGCCCGTTGGCGTCGAGCAGCTGACCTCGTTCAAATACCGCGTGCGCGGCTCGGGACAGGTGAGGCCTTGACGCTTTTCGTCCAAAGGGCCTGAAGCTTGCGCCCAGCCACCCCCCTCCGTCCTGCCGGACATCTCCCCCGCAAGGGGGGAGATTGGCTGACATTTTTGGTTTCGCCGATCTCCGGCAGGACGGAGGGGGGTGCCTAGCGAATGCTTTCCCTGCCTGAGCAACCTATCCCGTCCAGCTATCTCAAAATGCCGCATGCCGGCAAAGGCCTTGCCATCGGCCTGTTCGGCGGCTCGTTCAATCCGCCGCATGCCGGCCACGCGCTGGTCGCCGAGATCGCGCTCAGGCGTCTGGCGCTCGATCAGTTGTGGTGGATGGTCACCCCGGGCAATCCGCTGAAGAACACGCACGAGCTGGCGCCGCTGGCCGAACGGCTGCGCCTGTCCGAACGGATCGCCAAGAACCCGAAAATCAAGGTCACCGCCTTCGAAGCGGCGCATCATGTGCGCTACACCGCCGATGCGCTGGCGCTGGTCAAGGCGCGCAATCCCGGCGTCGACTTCGTCTGGATCATGGGCGCCGACAGCTTGCGCGATTTCCATCGCTGGCAGCGCTGGCGCGAAATCGTCATGACTTTCCCGATCGCGGTCATCGACCGTCCGGGCGCGACGCTGTCGTTCCTGTCGTCGGTCGTGGCCAAGACCTTCGACTATGCCCGCGTCGACGAAGGCGATGCGCCAAGGCTCGCGCGCATGAAGGCGCCCGCGTGGACCTTCATCCACGGGCCGCGCTCGTCGCTGTCGTCGACGGCCATCCGCAAGCAGGCGAAGGGCTGATCGTCACGCACAGCGCCCTTCCTCGCAAGGAAGGAAGGCAAGTCCGGCAATGTCGCTTTTGCGGCGGCCTTTCGTCATCGAATGGATGATCTTGCGCTGATATGACCACTCTCGTGAAAAACCAAACCGAAGCGGAACCGAGGCACGGCGACACGCCCACGCCGCTGATCGCGATTGCCAGCGTCGTGGTGTCGATGGCGCTGATCGCCATCGGCAACGGGCTGATGTTCGCCTACATCCCCGTCCGGCTCGGCGTCGAAGGCTTAGATCCGACCTGGGCCGGTCTGATCGTCACCGGCCTGTCGGCCGGTGGTCTTGCCGGCTGCATCCTGACTGGACCGCTGGTGCGCAGGGTTGGCCATGCCCGCGCCTTCATGGTGCTGTCAGCGCTGATCGCGCTGTCGAATGCCGCAATCGGCGCCGGGCCGCACCCCCTGTTGTGGATCGCGGCTCGCGCGCTCTACGGCTTTGCCATATGCGGGCTTTTCATCGTCGCGCAGAGCTGGCTCAACGATGCCGTCGCCAACGCCATACGCGGCAGGGTAATGGCCGTCTTCTACGTTGCCTATGTCGGCGGGCTCGGCATCGGCTATGCGACGCTGGCGCTGGTCGATATCAGGACGGCGGATGCATCGCTGATCGGCATAGCCTTCACCGCGCTATCCATCCTGCCCGTCGGGATGACCCGGCTGGCCCAACCGCCGGCGCCACAGGCGGCATCGGTGGCGCTGCGCCGGGCCTGGCGGATTTCGCCGGTCGGCGTCGCCGGCATGCTGGCGGTCGGTGGCCTGTCCATGTCGATTTCCGGCTTCGCGCCGATCCACGCCACCGCGAAGGGGTACAGCCAGGCCGACGTGGCGCTGCTGCTGTCGGTGATGCCGCTCGGCACACTGATCCTGCAGGTTCCGCTCGGCTGGATTTCCGACCGCACCGATCGCCGCTATGTGCTGGTCGCGGCATCCGCGATCGCGGCGGCGGCAGGGATGTTTGCGCTCGGCTTCGACGGCGGTACGCTGGCGATGCTGCTGGTGATCTATGTGATGTGGGACGGCGCCTCGGAATCGATCTACTCGTTGGCCAGTGCGCACGCCGCCGACCGCGCTGGCAAGGACGACATGGTGGCGCTGTCGAGTTCGCTGTTGTTTGCCTGGTCGCTGTCCGGCTTCATCGTGCCGGGCATCGTGACCGCGCTGTCGGCCGCCTTCGGCACGCAGGCCTTCATCTATGTGACTGTGGTCATCGCCTGCGTCTTCTGCCTGTTCGCGCTTTTGCGCGTGTTCACCACGCGGCCGGTGCCGGCAACCGAAACCGGCAACTTCGCGCCGATGACGGCGCAGGCGCCACTGCCGGTGGAACTCGCCTTCGCGCCGGACGAACAGCACCGGCAGAGGAGCGATTGACTATTGCCGGCGGGTTTCGGGCGCCGGGGCCTGCGGTGGCGGCAGCGGGATCGATATGCGTTCGCGGTCGAACTCCTGCTTGGCCCGCTTGGTGAGATCGGCCTGGGCGGCGAAGAAATCCGCCGATGATGTCCAGTAACGCAAGGTGATCGAGACGGTGCTTTCGCCCAATGCCGCGACAAAGGCGGTCGGCGCCGGCTCACGCCTGATGCGGCGCTCGGCGGCGGCGATCGCAAGCAGCGTCTTCTGGGCGCGGTCGATGTCGTTCCAGGAGCCGATCGAGAGCGTGATGTCGCCGCGCCGCACGCCGTTGCGCGAAAAATTGCGCACCGGCTGGTTCCACAGCGTCGAGTTGGGCGCCAGGATGTAGACGCCTTCGGCGCTCCGGAGCTTGGTGGCGAAAAGGCCGATTTCCTCGATCGAGCCGGCAATGGACCCGACTTCGACGGATTCGCCCATGCGGAACGGCCGCAATGCCAAAAGCATGATGCCGGCGGCAATGTTCTGCAGCGTGCCTTGCAGCGCCAGGCCGATGGCCAGGCCGATAGCGCCGATCGCGGCGATGATCGAGGCCGTCTGCACGCCGAACTGGCCGAGCACCATGATGACGACGAGGACGAGGATGGCGTAGCGGACGATCTTGGAAAAGAAGTGCCGCAGCGTCTGGTCAAAGCCATGGATGTGGCCCAGGCCGGCAAAAATCGAACGCTCGGCAAAGCCGGCGACGATGTAGCCGACAACCAGAAGGATGACGGCGCCGACCGCCGAAAGGGAATAGGAGACAATGAGTGCGCTGAGCTGCGAGAGCCCCGCCTGGACGGTCAGGAGGGCATTTTGCGGGTCGATCGGCATAATGGGATTCCGGTTGATCAATCAGCCGATAACCCCTGCGGAACACCTGGGTTCCGATCTTTTGCGTGTCGCGCGGAACAAGCGGGGGCTCAATGAGTTCGCATGGAAGCAGGGCTCCGTCTTGAAACTGCAACGGAACTCTGCCTATCTAAGCGGTGTCACCTGCTTTCAGGGGTGATTTGGTTGTTCTTGCTGCGAAAGGAAATACACTGAGAACAGCACTGCGGAAGAAGGCCGACATCGTGCCTTCGCCGGCCGGGATCAGCGTAAACGACGCCGTGTCCCGCGCCATCAAGACAGTCCTTGCCAGTCTGGAAGACTCCAAGGCCGAAAACATCGTCTCAATCGACATTCAGGGAAAATCGAGCCTCGGCGACTACATGGTCGTCGCGTCGGGCCGATCGCACCGTCATGTCTCGGCTGTTGCCGACCATCTCCTCAAGGCGTTGAAGGATGCCGGCCTCGGCACGGCGCGCGTCGAGGGGCTGTCCGGCGCCGACTGGGTCCTGATCGATTCAGGCGACATCATCGTCCATGTCTTCCGCCCCGAAGTCCGCGAATTCTACAATCTCGAAAAGATGTGGCAGGCGCCAGACCTCGAGGAAGAGACCTTGCACTGAGCCGGTTGGTTTGGATGCGTGCCGTGTTCCAGGACGATTTCGGGCGACACGCATCGGCGGCCCTCTGAGGCTAGGATGAAGATTACCGTTCATGCCGTGGGCCGGATGAAAAGCGGCCCCGAGAGAGAACTCGCCGACCGCTATTTCGAGCGTTTCTCCAAGAGCGGCCCGGCTGTCGGCCTCGAATTCTCCGGCATCGCCGAGATCACCGAAGGCCGCGCCCAGAACGCCGATGAACGTCGGCGCGATGAAAGCGCGAGGCTGCAGGCCCAATTGCAGCCCGGCTCGGCGCTGGTCCTGCTCGACGAGCGCGGCAAGAACTTGTCCTCGGAAGATTTCGCCGGCCGCATCGGCCAGTTGCGCGACGCCGGCCGCAGGGCGCTGGCGCTGGCCATAGGCGGCGCCGATGGCCACGATCCGTCGCTGCGCAGCCAGGCCGAGCTGGTAATATCTTTCGGTGCGCTGACATGGCCGCACCAATTGGTGCGGGTGATGCTGGCAGAGCAGCTCTACAGGGTCTCGACGATCCTGTCCGGCCACCCCTATCACAGAGCCTGAAGGTCGCATCGCACCGAATTCCGCCCCAATGCCGCGCAAGATCACGGCTTCGGGCCGGCTTTCCCTATTTTGCTCACCGGTGTGCGAAACCGCTGCACAGTTTTGGGCGATGCGCATTAATATGGTTGATGGTTCGTTAACGAAGCCGCAGATAGAGTCCATCCCGCATGGCTGAAGGCTGGAAATCGACGACGGGCTCATCGACAGCGGGCTCCTGGCGCGCGCGCTGCGGTATCGCGGCGGCGGTGGTCATCCTGTCGCTCAATGCCGCGTGGGCCGAGAACACGCTCGACACGGCCCCCGATCCGGACCAGAGCCGTGCCGAATACGAACAGATATCCAAGGAGATAAACCTGTCGTCCGAGCGGCTGGCCAAGCTGGCCGCCGACATCGCCGCGGTCAAGAAGGACCACGCCTCGATCACCGCCGCGCTGATCCAGTCGGCGATGACCGAGCAGAAGCTTGGCCAGGACATCGAGGACATCGGCGCCAAGCTGGAAGGGCTGAAGACCCAGCAGCAGAAGATCCGCGCCTCGCTGATGGCGCGGCGCGACGTGCTGGCGGAGGTGCTGGGCGCATTGCAGCGCATGGGGCTGAACCCGCCGCCGGCGATCCTGGTCAAGCCGGAGGACGCGCTGTCGTCGGTGCGCAGCGCCATTTTGCTTGGCGCCGTGGTGCCTGAATTGCGCCAGCAGACCGACAGGCTCCTGGCCGACCTCAAGGAGCAGACGAGGGTGACGGCCTCGATCGAGGCCGAGCGGGCACGGCTGACGGCGGCGGTGGGCGAGCAGACGGCGGAGAAGAAGCGGCTCGGCATGCTGCTGGAAGCCAAGCAGAAGCTCGAAGCCGACACGCAGGCGCAGTTGTCGGCCGAGCGACAGCATTCCGAGGCGCTCGCGGCCAAGGCCAGCAGCCTGAAGGAATTGATCGCCTCGCTCGAAGCGCAGGCCGAACGCAACCGCAAGGCCGCAGATGCCGCAAAGGCCGCGGATGCCGGCCAAGCCGGCGGCGACAAGGCGGGCGGCGACATGACGGCGTCGCTGCCGGTCCCCGAAGCCAACCGGCTTGCCGCGGCGGCACCCTTCTCGGCGCTGCAAGGACAGATCGCGCTGCCGGTCATCGGCCGCATCAAACGCAGGTTCGGCGCCGAAGACGGTAACGGCGCGGTGATGCTCGGGGACATGGTTGCGACACAATCGGGCGCCATCGTCACCGCGCCGGCGGATGGGAATGTGCTTTATGCGGGGCCGTTTCGCTCCTACGGTCAACTCTTGATCCTGAATGCCGGCGACGGTTATCATGTCGTCCTGGCGGGGATGAGCAGAATCAGCGTCGCCACCGGCCAATCAGTGCTCGCAGGAGAGCCGGTCGGTGCGATGGGAGAGGCCCGGGTGGCAAGCACCTCGGCTTCGAAGAATGGAAATGCCACGCCGGAGCTCTATGTCGAGTTCCGCAAGGATGGAAAACCCGTCGATCCGGCCCCATGGTGGGCGGACCGTTTTTCTGGAAGGACGTGAAATGATGCGGAAACTGTCGCTTCTGTTTGCCGGTGCGCTGATGGGCGCGTCCGCCATGAGCCTGGTCTATGGCGCGCCCGGCTCGGCAGCGAACGCTGCGGGGTCGGAGACCTACAAGCAACTGGCGATCTTCGGCGATATCTTCGAGCGGGTGCGGGCGCAGTATGTGACGCCGCCCGACGACAAATCGCTGGTCGAGAACGCCATCAACGGCATGCTTGCCTCGCTCGACCCGCACTCCTCGTACATGAACGCCGAGCAGGCGCAGGACATGCGCGTGCAGACCAAGGGTGAGTTCGGCGGCCTCGGCATCGAGGTCACCATGGAGAACGACCTGGTCAAGGTGATCACGCCGATCGACGATACGCCGGCCGCCAAGGCGGGCGTGCTGGCCGGCGATTACATCGCCAAGATCGACGGTGAGGAGGTTCGCGGCCTGACGCTGAACGATGCGGTCGACAAGATGCGCGGCCTGGTCAACACGCCGATCAAGCTCACCATCCTGCGCCAGGGCGCCGACAAGCCGATCGAGCTGACGGTGGTGCGCGACATCATCAAGGTCAAGGCGGTCAAGTTCCGGGTCGAGAACGACATCGGCTACATGAAGATCACCTCCTTCACCGAAAAGACCTATGACGACCTCGAGAATGCCATCGACACCATCAAGAAGCAGGTGCCGAACGACAAGCTCAAGGGCTACGTGCTCGATCTGCGCCTCAATCCCGGCGGTCTGCTCGACCAGGCGGTAAGCGTATCGGACGCCTTCCTCAACCGCGGCGAGATCGTGTCGACGCGCGGCCGCGATCCGAAGGATGTCACCCGCTTCGACGCCAAGTCCAAGCAGGTCGACGATATCGGCGGCAAGCCGCTGATCGTGCTGGTCAATGGCGGATCGGCCAGTGCGTCCGAAATCGTCGCCGGCGCGCTGCAGGACCTGCGCCGCGCCACGGTGGTCGGAACGCAGTCCTTCGGCAAGGGTTCGGTGCAGACCATCATCCCGCTTGGCGAGAATGGCGCGCTCAGGCTGACGACGGCGCTCTATTACACGCCGTCCGGCAAGTCGATCCAGGGCAAAGGCATCACGCCCGACATCAAGGTCGACCAGCCGCTGCCGCCGGAACTGCAGGGCAGGGACCTGACGCGTGGCGAATCCGACCTCAAGGGGCACATCAAGGGTGCCGACGAGAGCTCGACCGGTTCGGGCTCGGCAGCCTATGTGCCGCCGGATCCGAAGGACGATCTCCAGCTCATCTATGCCGAGCAGCTTCTGCGCGGCCAGAAGACCGATCCGTCCTTCCCGCCCAATCCGCAGAAGGCCGTCCTCAACCAGTAACAGGTGGCGGCCAACAACGGATCTGGCCGCCCGATGGAAGCAATGCGATGCTGCCGGGACCGAAAGGTTCCGGCAGTTTGATTCGGGGGCAAGGCGAATCCCTCGATACAGGGCGCCAGGGGTGCGCCGGGATGAAGAATTCGCGCATGTCTCTTCGAAAGGGTTCCATGTTCGAAGCCATGCGGACGGGGACAGGGCTTGGCTGATATCGGCAAGGACATCGAACGACCGCTCGGGCTGACTGTCCGTCCGCCGCGCACCGCCGGCAAGGTCAGCGCGGGTGCGCTCGTGGCTGCGTTCGTCGTGCTGGCGATTGTCGGCGTCTCCGGCGCCATCGCGCTCAGGGACAAGCCATTCCGCAAGCCCCAGGAAGTCGCCGTTTCGACCCCGAAAGTGGTGCCGGAGCCGACCGCTGCGCCGTCCGCTTTGGCGCCGGTCACGACGCCAAAGGCGGAAATGCCGGCCAAGCCCGGAGGCCCGCAGATCATCCATGTGCAGACGGAGGAAGGCGATGGTCCGCCCAAGGCGGCAATCGTCATCCATGATCCGTCGACCATCGGCCAAAACCTGAAGATCGCGCATATTCCCGACAGGGCGCTGATCGAGGCCAGCGATGCCGGCCCCTTGCCGATGCGCGCCGCCGACGGAAGGCGGCCCTTCGATGTCTATGCGCGGCCATGGTCTGGCGCGCGCGGCGCCCGCGTGGCGATCGTCATCGGCGGGCTCGCGGTTTCACAGACCGGCACCCAGGCGGCCATTGCCAAGCTGCCGGCAGAAGTGACGCTGGCCTTCGCGCCGCAAGGCAACAGCATCGGCCGCTGGATGCAGGCCGCCCGGCAGAGCGGCCACGAGATCGTCATGCAGGTGCCGCTCGAACCGTTCGACTATCCCAACGTCAACCCCGGGCGCAACACGCTGACGGTGGCGGCGAGCGCCGAAGAGAACCTGAAGAGCCTGCACTGGGCGCTGTCGCGGACGACGAACTATACCGGTGTTATGAACTATATGGGCGCGCGGTTCTCCGCCGACCCGGCGGCAATGGGGCCGTTCATGGCCGAGCTCGGCAAGCGCGGGCTCGCCTATATCGACGACGGCTCGTCGGCACGCAGCCTTGCGCCGGATCTGGCGCTGAAGGACGGCGTGCCCTTCGTCGCCGGAGACACGGCGATCGACGCCGTGCAGGATCGCGGCGCCATCCTGAAGAAACTGGACAGCCTGGAGGCGACCGCCCGTGCCAAGGGCACTGCGGTCGGCATCGGCTCCGCTTTCGACCTGACGGTCGATACGGTGTCGTCATGGGCGGCCGAGGCCAAGAAACGCGGCATCGAGATCGTGCCGATTTCAGCGGTGGCGGTCGATCCGCAAAAGGGCTAGCCACCGGGAAACAGCTTGAAAGACTGAATGATGCCGAAGACGAAGAAGGTCGACCGCGAGACGCTGCCCTACCGCCCCTGTGTCGGGCTGATGATCCTCAACGACGAGGGCCTGGTCTGGGTCGGCCATCGCATCGCCGAGCCGGACAGTGAATTCGCCGGCACCACGCAGCTCTGGCAGATGCCGCAAGGCGGCATCGACAAGGGCGAGGAGCCCCTGCAGGCGGCGGAGCGCGAGCTTTATGAGGAGACCGGCATGCGCAGCGTCTCGCTGCTAGCCGAGGCGCCGGACTGGATCAACTATGATCTGCCGGACAACCTGGTCGGCGTCGCCTTCAAGGGGCGCTATCGGGGCCAGACGCAGCGATGGTTCGCTTTCCGCTTCCATGGCGATACCAGCGAGATCCAGATCAATCCGCCGCCCGGCGGCCACACCGCCGAATTCGACAAATGGTCGTGGCGGCCGATGCAGGAGCTGCCCGACCTGATCGTGCCGTTCAAGCGCAAGGTCTATGAAGACGTGGTGACGGCGTTCCGTCACCTTGTGCCATAGCTGGACGGGCCGCGGCGCCGGTTCAAACGCCCCCGGTTGCCGCCCCGGTTCGACCGTCTTATTGATGTCCATCCGTCACAGAAGGGCCGCCATGCACGACGCCCCCAAAAGATCGCTGCCCGAGGAAGCCGACGCCACAAGCGAGGCTGCTGCCGGGGCCATCCTCACCATCGACCTTGGCGCGGTCCGCGAAAATTACCGGCGGCTGAAGGCGCGGCTGGGTGGCGTGCGCTGCGCAGGCGTGGTCAAGGCCGACGGCTACGGTCTCGGCGCCGCGCAAGTGGCATCGGCGCTGATGAAGGAAGGCTGCGACATCTTCTTCGTGGCGCTGCTGTCCGAAGGTATCGCGCTGCGCAAGGCGGTGGGGGCCGGACCGGACATCTACGTGCTGAACGGGCTGCCGCCGGGTTCCGAGCCGGAAGCGGTGGCGGCTGGCTTGTGCGCCGTCATCAACAGTGGCGCACAGTTGGAAGCCTGGCGCGCAGCGGCACACCGCGCCGGGCGCCGGCTCCCGGCTGCCGTCCAGGTCGACAGCGGCATGTCGCGGCTTGGGATGGCGCCAGCCGAGGTCGAGGCGGTGGCCGGGGATGTCGGCGCTTTCGATGGCATCGACGTCAGATATGTAATGAGCCACCTGGCCTGCGCCGATGAACCGCGCCACCCGGCCAATGAACAGCAGAGGCTGGCATTCGAGGGGTTGCGTGCCATGCTACCCGTGGCGCCGGCCTCGCTTGCCAACTCCTCCGGTATCTTTCTAGGCCCGCCCTATCATTGCGATCTCGCCCGGCCCGGTGCCGCCCTCTACGGCATCAACCCGACGCCTGGCGAATCCAACCCGATGCTACCCGTGGTCGGGCTGCAGGCCAAGGTGGCGCAGACGCGCAGTGTCCAAAAGGGCACTGGCGTCGGCTATGGGCACAGCTACCATGCGCAGGGCCCGCTCAGCCTGGCGACGATTTCATTCGGCTATGCGGACGGCTGGCTGCGCCGCTCCGCGTCGGCCGCATGGTTCGAGGCGGTGCGCCTGCCTTTCCTCGGGCGCGTGTCGATGGATTCGATCATTCTCGACATTTCCGCCTTGCCGCCCGGCCGGCTCGGAGAGGGCGACCTGGTGGAGTTGCTAGGGCCCTCACAGAGCGTCGACGATGCTGCCGACCATGCCGGCACCATCGGGTATGAAATCCTGGCCAGCCTCGGAACGCGTTTTCACCGGCGCTATCTGGGCGGTTGAGCGGTTTGGCCGCGCTTGACAAGCGGGTGCCATTCGGCAAGCTTTGGCACATGAGCAAGCTCGCTTATATCAAAACCTTCTTCAGGGTCTGCCCGATCGCGGGATCGTAGCCCCGGCGCGGCCGCCTTCCGGCGTCCGTCCGTACCGGGGCATCCATACATCCACAATCGCCATCAAGTCGAACAGCCCTTCGCGGCTGCCGGCCTTTCATCACGCCGCCGCCAGCGCGCCGGCAGGCGCGCATCCGCTCGATGCGCCGATCCATGAGGTTTGCCATGCAACACGCAAAAGAACTGCGTCCAAACAGCCATATTCTGATCAGCGACGCCGACCATGACAGGCTGACGGGCCTGGCGAGGGCTTTGCTCGATCGCGCGCCCGAGACGGCCGAGGAGCTGCTTTCGGAAATGGACAGGGCCGTCGTCAGGAGCGCGGCGGCGATGCCGGCCGGTGTGGTGCGAATGGGTTCGACGGTGATCGTGCGCGGCGAAAGCGGCGACGCCCAGTGCATCATGCTGGTCTACCCGGGTGAGGCCGACATCGCCGAGAACCGGATCTCGGTGCTGACGCCGATGGGAACCGCGCTCATCGGCGCCAGCGTTGGGCAGGCGGTTTGCTGGAACGGTCGTGGCGGTCGGGAACTGTCAGTGACCGTCGAGGCCGTCGATGAGCCGGCTTCCGGCCCGCAACGAGCTTGATGGCGGAGGCGGTGATGACGAGCACGAATTGCTGCCTGACGACGAAGGACTTCGCCGTCCTCGAAGTCATGCTGGAGCGCCGGCGGGCATTCGCGGATCCGATCGTGCGCATGCTCGAACACAAGCTTTCACGCGCCGATGTCGTGCCGATCGATTCGGTCGGCCCCGACATCGTTACGCTGAACAGCAGGGTGGTGTTCGGCGTCGATGCCGGTCCCGCCGAGACGCGAACCCTGGTGCAGCACGAGGTGCGCGGGCCGGTCGGCTCCAGCCTGTCGGTCGCAACGAGGCGCGGGCTCTGCATGCTTGGCATGGCGCAAGGCCAGACGGCAATGGTCGAACATGCCGACGGCAGGCGGGAGTCGATCCTGATCAAGGCCGTGCTCTACCAGCCGGAAGCTGCCCGGCGCACGATCAGGCAGAAAGACCAAGCTGACGCGCGGCGACCGCACGGGCTCAGGCTCGTCTACAGTGCCGCAGCCGATTGGCGGCCTCTTGGCGAGACGGCCGGAATGCGGCAGACAGAAGAAGACGACCCCGGTCCCTCGGCGGCGTGAATGGGCAACAGCGCGTGGTCTCGAAGATCGACATCGATTTTCGCTTGGGATCATGCGCAAACCGAAAAATACGGCCGCGTCCACGGGCGTCCTGAGGACGCTCGGCGCGGCAAGGAGTGAATGAATGAAAATCATGGTGCTGGGCAGTGGCGTGATCGGGGTGACCACGGCCTATTATCTCGCCGAGGCTGGCCACGAGGTGACCGTGATCGACCGCCAGAAAGGGCCGGGACTGGAAACCAGCTTCGCCAATGCCGGCGAGATTTCGCCCGGCTATGCCTCGCCTTGGGCCGGGCCCGGTATCCCCCTTAAGGCCATCAAATGGCTGCTGATGAAGCATGGTCCGCTGGTGGTGCGGCCGGCCTTCGATCCGCATATGTGGACGTGGCTGGTCAAGATGCTGCGCAACTGCACCGCCGAACGCTACGCGGTCAACAAATCGCGCATGGTGCCGCTGGCCGAGTACAGCCGCGACACGCTGAAGGCGCTGCGCGAGGCGACCGGCATAGCCTATGACGAGCGGACGCAGGGCACGCTGCAGCTGTTTCGCACGCAAAAGCAGCTCGACGGCACATCAGGCGATGTCGAGGTGCTGAAGAGATATGGCGTGCCCTACGAAATCCTCGACCAGGACGGCTGCATCGCGGCGGAACCGGCTCTGGCCGCGGTGCGCGAAAAATTCGTCGGCGGCCTGAGGCTGCCGGGCGACGAGACCGGTGACTGCAAGATGTTCACCGACAGGCTGGCCGAGCTTTGCGTGGCACGCGGGGTCAAGTTCGAATACGACACGACGATATGGCGCGTCATCCGCAGCCGCAACCGCGTCAACAATATGAGCACCAGCAAGGGCTGGCTGACCGCCGACGCCTATGTGATGGCGCTGGGCAGCTATTCGGCGGACTTCATGCGCCGGATGAAGCGGCCGATTCCGGTCTATCCGGTCAAGGGCTATTCGATCACGGTGCCGATCAAGGATGCCGCCGCCGCACCGGTGTCGACGGTGATGGATGAAACCTACAAGGTCGCGATCACGAGGCTCGGCGATCGCATCCGCGTCGGCGGCACGGCCGAGATTTCCGGCTTCGATCTCAGGCTGCACGAATCGCGACGGCGCACGCTCGAACACTCGGTCGGCGACCTGTTCCCGGGAGCCGGGGCCATGCGGGAGGCGACGTTCTGGTGCGGGCTGCGACCGATGACGCCGGACGGGCCGCCGCTGATCGGGCGCACGGAGCTTTCCAATCTCTACCTCAACACCGGCCATGGAACGCTCGGCTGGACCATGGCCTGCGGCTCGGCCAAGGTGCTGGCCGACATCATCTCGAACAAAGTGCCCGATATCGACGCCCGCGCGCTGGCACAGGAGCGTTATCTGAAATAGAGCCGCTCGCTCGCCATCGGCGGGCGCGGCCAGCGGATATCGCGTCAGAACGCCTGTTTCACCCAGCCCTCGTCGAACAGCAGCCGGTAAGCCCACGGAATCGTCACGTCGGTGGCGACCGGGTTGGACTGGGCGAGATACTCGTCATAAATCGGTTTCATCCTGGCGTAGAAGGCGGGTCGAGCACCATCACGCCGTTCTCCGAGTCGTGGAAGAAGCTGCGATGGCCAACATGCGTCAGACGAAAAGATTTCTCTCCCGCTCCACCGCCTTTGTAATGAAGGAGGCAACGATCTGGACGCGGCGCAGCGGCCTGACCGATTCGTGATAAACCAGCCAGTAGGCACGGCGGATGGGCGCCACCACGTCGACGGCCACCAGTTCCGGCATCGAGCGGGCGACGAAAGTGTGCAGGATGCCGATGCCGGCCCCCGACCGCACCGCTTCGGCCTGCCCGAGCGCGGAGGAAATGGCGAAGCTGGTGCGCCAGTCCGCGCTGAATTCGGCGGCGTAGTCGAGCGATGGGCTGACGATGAGGTCCGGCACATAGCCGATCAATGTGTGCCGTCCCAGTTCGGCAGCGGTCTGGGGCAGGCCGTGGGCCTCAGCATAGGCACGTGAGGCAAACAGGCCGAGCGAGTAGTCGACCAGCTTGCCCGCTACCAGCCGGCCCTCGGTCGGCCGCTCGACGGTGATGGCAATGTCGGCCTCGCGGCGAGACAGGGAGAAGGAGCGCGGCACCGGTACGAGCTGAATCGTCAATTCACGGTGCAGCGCGGTCAGTGCGCCGAGGCGCCGGGCGAGAAACGCGACGCCAAACCCGTCCGGCGCGCCGATCCGCACCGTGCCCGAAACGTCGTCGCCTTCGCCCGATATTGTCGAGCGGGCGGCGATCATATCGCCCTCCATGCGCTCGGCGATGTCGAGGAACCGCTCGCCGGCGGGCGTCAGCTCACTACCGGTGGTCAGCCGGCGAAAGAGTTTCGTGCGCAGTGCGTCCTCGAGCGCGGCGATGCGGCGGGAGACGGTGGCGTGGTTGAGCTCCAGGCGCTTCGCCGCGCCAAGGATTTGCCCGGCGCGCGCAACGGCCAGAAAGATGCGGACGTCATCCCAGTTCATGGGGATGGTCCGGATGACAATTTCCAATGTCGCGTTCTGTGGTGAAGGAACTCAACCTGCCAATCCTTGGACGTCGTCTTTGTGACCCCTCCCATTTGCGAGAATTGATGCTCTCCCGTCAACCGCTGTCCATTTTCCGCACAACGGTTGCGTTCTCCCTCGCGTTGCCATCCGCGTGCCAAAGGCGGACAATGCACCATCATAAACACAGGGAGAGATATCATGATCGAATACGGTCATTTCATCGGCGGCAAGCGTGTCGCCGGCACCAGCGGCCGCAAGCAGGACGTGATGCAGCCGATGGACGGCTCCGTGCGCGGCACGGTGGCGCTGGCCTCGCAGGCGGAACTGCGCGCGGCGGTCGAGAACGCCAAGGCGGCGCAGCCGAAATGGGCCGCGACCAACCCGCAGCGCCGCGTACGCGTCCTGATGAAGTTCCTTGAACTGGTCGCCCGCGACTATGACGAACTGGCCGACATCCTGGCGCGCGAGCACGGCAAGACGATCGCCGATGCCAGAGGCGACATCCAGCGCGGCCTCGAAGTGGTCGAGGTCTGCATCGGCGCGCCGCACATGATGAAGGGCGAATTCACCGACGGTGCCGGCCCCGGCATCGACGTCTATTCGATGCGCCAGCCGCTCGGCGTCGTCGCCGGCATCACGCCGTTCAACTTTCCGGCGATGATCCCGCTGTGGAAGATCGCGCCTGCGATCGCCTGCGGCAACGCCTTCATCCTGAAGCCCTCCGAACGCGACCCGGGCGTGCCGATCCGCATCGCCGAGCTGTTCATCGAGGCGGGCCTGCCTGCCGGTATCCTCAACGTCGTCAACGGCGACAAGGAAGTCGTCGACGCCATCCTTGACGATCCCGACATCAAGGCCATCGGCTTCGTCGGCTCGACACCGATCGCTCACTACATCTATTCGCGCGGCACCGCGTCGGGCAAGCGCGTGCAGTGCTTCGGCGGCGCCAAGAACCACATGATCATCATGCCCGACGCCGACATGGACCAGACCGTCGATGCGCTGATCGGCGCCGGCTACGGCTCGGCCGGCGAGCGCTGCATGGCGATCTCGGTGGCCGTTCCGGTCGGCAACGACACCGCCAACCGGCTGATGGAAAAGCTGGTGCCGCGCGTCGAAAGCCTGAAGGTCGGGCCCTCGACAGATTCCGCCGCCGATTTCGGCCCGCTGGTCACCGCCCAGGCGCTGGAGCGGGTCAAGGGCTATGTCGACACCGGCGTCAAGGAAGGCGCCAAGCTGGTCGTCGACGGCCGCGGCTTCAAGATGCAGGGCTATGAAAACGGCTACTATATGGGCGGCTGCCTGTTCGACAACGTCACGTCGGACATGCGCATCTACAAGGAAGAGATCTTCGGGCCGGTGCTGTCGGTGGTGCGCGCGCCGACCTACGAGAACGCCATCAAGCTCGCCAACGACCACGAGATGGGCAATGGCGTCGCCATCTTCACCCGCGACGGCGACGCCGCGCGCGACTTCGCCTCGCGCGTCCAGGTCGGCATGGTCGGCGTCAACGTGCCGATCCCGGTGCCGATCGCCTACTACACGTTCGGCGGCTGGAAGGCATCGTCCTTCGGCGACCTCAACCAGCACGGTCCGGACGCGTTCCGCTTCTATACCAAGACCAAGACGGTCACCTCGCGCTGGCCGTCCGGCATCAAGGACGGGGCCGAGTTCGTCATCCCGACGATGAACTAGCCGGACGCTTGTCCGACTGCGCGTCCTCGCCTTCGGCTGCGGGCGCGCGGGCAGGCACCAAGGACGGGGCCGAGTTCGTCATCCGACGATGAACTGACCGGACGGTTTCCTGCTTGCGCGTCCTCGCCTTCGGCTGCGGGCGCGGGCCGGCATCAAGGACGGGGCCGAGTTCGTCATCCCGACGATGAACTGACCGGACGGTTTCCTGCTTGCGCGTCCTCGCCTTCGGCTGCGGGCGCGGGCCGGCATTAAGGACGGGGCCGAGTTCGTCATCCCGACGATGAACTAGCCGGACGCTTGTCCGATTGCGCGTCCTCGCCTTCGGCTGCGGGCGCGCGGGCAGGCACCAAGGCCGGGGCCGAGTTCGTTATTTCGACGATGAACGGACCGGACAAGAAAATCGACGCTCAAGGCCCGAGTCCCCGGACTCGCGCCTTTTTCATTGCAAACATCAATGTGATGGAACCAGCGAGGGGCGCGGAGACTTAGGGCTGCAATCCTGCCGTGAGGAGGCATGGCAGCCAACCAAGGCGCCGACGGCTGACCGTTAGCATTGCATCGTCGGGCGTAAGGAGGTGTCCGATGACACAACGTCTCATGCTAACGCTGTGCGCCGTTGCGGCGCTCTCGGTAGGCCCGGCGCATGCAGCCGGCCAATGTGCGGCACGCGCCGACATCGTCAAAGCGCTCGGCGAGAATTTCCACGAAAGCGAGGCCGGGCGTGGCCTGATCAATCCCAATGTGGTGCTTGAGGTGTTCGTTTCCGAACAGGGCAGTTGGACCGTCCTCGCCTCCGACACCAAGGGCCAGAGTTGCATCCTGTCCGTGGGCGAGGGCTGGGACAGCCCGACGATCAAGGCGGCCTTGCCAGGAGCGTGAGCCGCATCGCGTCGAAGCGGTTCAGCCTACGCGTAGTCTTGGGCATGCACTGTCCCGAACCGAGGTCGGTGTCGGCGGCATACTTCAACGTGTGGCGGCCGCCTCGGCATGGCCGCGTAGCAATGCCATCAGCCGCTTGGCATCCTTTGCGGCGGCTTCCTCGTCACCGTCGACAATCGAGCGGATCAGCGCGACGTGATGCTCGGCCGATTCCGCCAGGCCGGTATCGGCCTTGTAGCGGAACCAGAAGCGGCGGCTGTGGGTCTGCAGCGGGGCGGCCAGCCTGGCCGCGAACGGATTGTCGGCAGCCCGTGCCAGCGCCTCGTCCAGCATCTTGTCTGCCTGGATGAAGGCAAGCACGTCGCCGGAGATGACAGCCTTCTGCATGGCAAGCGCGGCATCGTGGAAGAGGTCGGCTGCGTCGCGGGTGACGAAGCGCGCCGCAGAGCGGGCCAGCACCACCTCGACGCCGCGGCGCGCATCGATGACGCGCAGCCAGTCGCCGGGGTGCAGCGGCGCGACGGCAATGCCTGCGCGTGGCCGCACGTCGAGCAATCCTTCCCAGGCCAGCCTCTGGATCGCCTCGCGCACCGGCGTACGGCCGAGCGCCAGCTTCTCGATCAGGCCGCCTTCGGTGACGAAACTCGCCGGCGCCAGTTCGAGCGTGACAATCATATGCTCGAGCATGCGGTAGGCCTTGGTCGCAGCCGGCTCGAACGCAGTGCTCATTTCCATGGATATCAAAGGCGGTCTCCTGATATATTTTGCATATATCATAGGGGAATCCGTGTTGACAGCGGCTTTCTTAATAGATATACGCCTGATATATCAGAGGAGCGATGACCATGTGGACCGGAGTTTTCCCAGCCGTCACGACTAAATTCACCACGGACGACCGCCTCGACCATGCCGAGATGGAGCGCTGCTTCGGCTTGCAGATGGAGGCCGGCTGCGACGGCATCATCGTCTGCGGATCGCTCGGCGAAGGGCCGATGCTGTCGCATGACGAGAAAATCGAAGTGCTGAAAACCGCGCAGAAGGTGGCTGGCAAGAAACCGGTGCTGCTGACGGTGAACGAGGCCGGGACGCGCGAGGCCGCCAGCATCGCCCGCCGCGCCGCCAAAGAAGGCGCCAACGGCCTGATGGTGGTGCCCAGCCCGATTTACCATACCAATGCGGAAGAGACGGTGGCGGCGCTGCGCGCCGTCGCGAAGGCCGGCGACTTGCCGGTCATGATCTATTCCAACCGGCTCGCCTACCGCGTCGATGTTACCGTCGACCAGATGGAGGAGCTGGCGTCGGACGAGCGCTTCGTCGCCATCAAGGAATCCTCCGACGACATCAGGCGCTCGACCGAGATCATCAATCGCCTGGGCGGCCGCTACGACCTGTTCACCGGCGTCGACAACCTTGCTTTCGAGGCGCTGTCGGTGGGCGCCATCGGCTGGGTGGCCGGCCTTGTCACCGCCTTCCCGCGCGAGACGGTGGCGATTTACCAGCTGATGAAGCAGGGCCGCCGCGAAGAGGCGCTCGCCATCTATCGCTGGTTCCGGCCGCTGCTTGACCTCGACGTCTCGACCTATCTGGTGCAGAACATCAAGCTTGCCGAGGTGTTCGCCATTCAAACCAACGACCGCGTCCGCATGCCGCGACAGCCACTGTCGGGCGAGCGCCGCAAGGCGGTCGAGAAGGTCGTCAAGGACGCACTGGCGGTGCGGCCAATACTGCCGGCGTTCTGAGGCTTTCTTCCGAGAGGCGGCGCCCACGTGACAGGAAGTTCCAAATCGATGGAAGCACGGCGGCGCCCCGCCCTGCGGGCGTCTTCTCCCCGTGAACAGGGAGAAGGAATGGATATCGCCATCGTCGGCGGCGGCATCATCGGCATCTGCGCGGCGGCGTTTCTTGCCGAGGCGGGGCGAAACGTCACGGTCTACGACCGCACCGGCATCTGCGAGGAGACGAGCTCCGGCAATGCCGCGGCCTTCGCCTTTTCGGACGTGCTGCCACTGGCGCACAAGGGCATGATCCGGCAATTGCCGAAATGGCTGGCCGATCCGCTCGGCCCGCTCGCCATCCCGCCCGCCTACCTGCCGAAGCTGCTGCCCTGGCTGATCCGCTTCTGGCGTGCCGGCTCGGCGAAGCACTACGAGGCTGGCCTGGCGGCGCAGGCCGCAATGATGGCGCTCGCCGAGGCCGAATGGATTGATCTGCTCGACCGCTCCGGCACCAGGCGGATGCTGCGCGAGGACGGTTCGCTCGAACTCTATGAAAGCGAGGCCGAATTCCAGGCTTCGCTGTCCGGCTGGGCGGCGCGCCAGCGCTTCGGCATCGGCTTCCGCCATGTCGGCGGCGAGGAGCTGGCGGAGCTGCAGCCCGGCCTGTCACCGCGTTTCGGCAAGGGCACGTTCGTGCCGGGCTGGAAGACGGTCGCCGATCCAAAACTGCTCGGCAAGGCGATCTGGGAGTATGCGCAATCCAAGGGCGCGCGGTTTGAGAAGGCCGGCGTCGCCGGCGTCGCCGCGGACGGGAACGGCGCGACGTTGAGGCTGGCCGACGGTACGACGCGGCAAGCCCGGCACCTGGTCATCACCGCCGGTGCCTGGTCGCATCTGCTGGCGCGGCAGCTCGGCGATCGCATTCCGCTCGAAACCGAGCGCGGCTACAACACGACGTTGCCAAAGACCGCCTTCGAGGTGAAGCGGATGCTGATCTTCTCCGGCCAAGGCTTCGTCATCACGCCGCTCGACACGGGCCTGCGCATCGGCGGCGCGGTCGAGCTCGGCGGCATCGAGCGGCCGCCCAACTACGCGCGCTCGAAGGCGCTGCTGCGCAAGGCTCAAGACTTCCTGCCGGGCCTCGATCCTTCGGGCGGACGCGAATGGATGGGGTTTCGTCCCTCGCTGCCGGATTCATTGCCTGTCGTCGGCCGCGCATCGGGAAGCCGGCCGGTGGTCTACGCTTTCGGCCACGGCCATCTTGGCCTGACCCAGGCTGCTGCGACGGGACGGTTGATCCGCGAGCTTGTCCTGGGGCAGACTCCGCCGATCGACGTGGCCCCCTTCAGTCCACAACGGTTTTGAATTTTCGAGGAGCGTCATGGCCAGGAATTCCTTCTTCTGCATCGACGGCCACACCTGCGGCAACCCGGTGCGGCTGGTCGCCGGCGGCGGCCCGCTGCTCCAGGGTTCGACGATGATGGAGCGGCGCGCGCATTTCCTGGCCGAATATGACTGGATCCGCACCGGCCTGATGTTCGAGCCGCGCGGCCACGATGTGATGTCCGGCTCGATCCTCTACCCGCCGACGCGCGAGGATTGCGACATCGCCATCCTGTTCATCGAGACCTCGGGCTGCCTGCCAATGTGCGGCCACGGCACCATCGGCACGGTGACGATGGCCATCGAGCACGGGCTGATCAAGCCTAAGACGCCCGGCGTGCTCAGGCTCGACACACCGGCCGGCCTGGTCATCGCCGAATACAAACAGGTCGGCGAATATGTCGAGGAGGTGCGCATCACCAACGTGCCCTCCTTCCTTCATGCCGAGGGCCTGACGGTCGAATGCCCCGGGCTCGGCGAGATCGTCGTCGACGTCGCCTATGGCGGCAATTTCTACGCCATCGTCGAGCCGCAGAAAAACTATCGCGACATGGCAGACCATTCGGCGGGCGACCTCATCGCCTGGAGCCCGGTGGTGCGGCAGCGGCTCAACGAGAAATACTCTTTCGTGCATCCGGAGAATCCGGGCATCAACCGGCTGTCGCACATGTTGTGGATCGGCGAGCCGACGGTGGCGGGTGCGGACGCGCGCAACGCGGTCTTCTACGGCGACAAGGCGATCGACCGCTCACCGTGCGGCACGGGCACCTCGGCGCGCATGGCGCAGCTCCACGCCAAGGGCAAGCTCAAGGCCGGCGATGCGTTCGTCCATGAATCGATCATCGGCTCGCTGTTCAAGGGCAAGGTTGAAAAGGACGTCACGGTCGCCGGCAAGCCGGCGATTATTCCCTCGATCGGCGGCTGGGCGCGCATGACCGGGCACAACACGATCTTCATCGATGACCGCGATCCGTTCGCACACGGCTTCGTCGTCAAATAGTCGATTCATCACGCTGCGGAAGGTCGGGAAGGACAAAAAGGATTGCTGTCACGAGCGCAACAAATCGTCTCATCAACTTATTTTGACGGCGATTTCTTCGAAATGGAGCGCATGATGACGCTTAATCGTCAAAGACATTGCGTTATGCCAATGATAGGGTCCGCGATAGTCCAGGGGGCGGGTGCGAAAGAACGGGCAATCGAACGGCGTGTAGTCGGAAACACGCATGACGATCAAAAAATGACGTTGCAATCCCGCCTCGAAACTTTACGACTAGGGGAAATACGAAAAGGAATGCGTCTGCATGGGCGACATTCCAGGGGAGCCATGTACACATGCAGTATTTTGTCCAGCAGCTTATCAATGGGCTGACGCTGGGATCGATCTATGGGCTGATCGCGATCGGCTACACGATGGTCTACGGCATTATCGGCATGATCAACTTTGCTCATGGCGATATCTTCATGGTGGGCGCTTTCACGGCGCTGATCGTTTTCCTCATCCTGGGTGCCTTGTTCTATTCGGTTCCCGTGGTCATCGCGCTGCTGGTGATGATGATCGTGGCGATGCTGCTGACCAGCCTCTACAACTGGACGATCGAGAAGGTGGCCTACCGGCCGCTGCGCGGCTCGTTCCGGCTGGCGCCGCTGATCACCGCCATCGGCATGTCGATCGCGCTGTCGAATTTCGTGCAGGTGACGCAAGGCCCGCGCAACAAGCCGATCCCGCCGATGGTGTCGAAGGTCTACAACATCGAAGGCATCAGCGTGTCGCTGAAGCAGATCATCATCGTCGTCGTCACCGCGCTGCTCTTGGTGTTGTTCTGGTACCTGGTCAACAAGACCTCGCTTGGCCGGGCGCAGCGCGCCTGCGAGCAGGACCGCAAGATGGCGGCGCTGCTCGGCATCGATGTCGACCGCACCATCTCGATCACCTTCATCATGGGCGCCGCACTTGCCGCCGTCGCCGGCACGCTGTTCCTGATGTATTACGGCGTCATCGCCTTCTCGGACGGCTTCGTGCCCGGCGTGAAGGCATTCACCGCAGCGGTGCTGGGCGGCATCGGTTCGTTGCCGGGCGCGGTCCTGGGCGGCCTTTTGATCGGCTTCATCGAGAGCATGTGGTCGGCCTATTTCTCGATCGACTACAAGGATGTCGCCGCCTTCTCGATCCTGGCCATCGTACTGATCTTCCTGCCTTCCGGCATTCTCGGCCGGCCAGAAGTCGAAAAGGTCTGAGATCATGGCCGTCACCGTATCTCCCGAGCGCGACACCGTCGCCGCCACGCCCATGCAGCGCGCCTTGCGCGAGGCCTTCTATGCCGGTGCCATCGCGCTCGGCCTGTTCGTGCTGTTCATCGGGCTCAAGACCGACCAGAACATCTCCAACGAGCTGATCCTGGTGCAGCGCTGGGGCCTGCTCGCCGCAGTGGTCATCGCCACGGCCGTCGGACGCTTCCTCTATGTCGCCTACGGCCAGCCCTTTTTGGCCAACCAGAAGATCGCCGACGTCGCCACCGGTTTGCTGCCGGCCAGCGTGGCGTCGCGCTTCTTCCTCTTTCCAGCCTTCATCATCGCCGTCATCGTCGCAGCGCTGCTGTTCGTCTTCAGCAGGTCTCTCGCCGGCTGGGTAGGGGCGGAGCCGGCCGGCTATCTGCAATTCCTGCGTGCCCTGGCGGTCATCTACGCGCTGGCCTGCGTGATCTATTATTTCCGCGGCTTCATCCATGCCAACTTCACAAAACTCGGCATTGCCGCACTGGTGCTCTATCCGATCATTGTCGTGGGCATGCTGTCGCTGATGTCGTGGTCGCTCGTCGGCGGGCTGCAAGGGTCGCTGAAATGGGTCGACAATTTCGGCATCCAGATCCTGATCTATGTCATGCTGGCCTGGGGGCTGAACATCGTCGTCGGCCTGGCCGGCCTGCTCGACCTCGGCTATGTCGCCTTCTATGCGGTCGGCGCCTATGCCTATGCGCTGCTCGGCACGCAGTACGGCCTCTCCTTCTGGATCCTCCTGCCGGCCGCAGGCGCCATGGCCGCCTTCTGGGGCGTGCTGCTCGGCTTTCCGGTGCTGCGCCTGCGCGGCGACTACCTGGCCATCGTGACGCTTGCCTTCGGCGAGATCATCCGGCTGGTGATCATCAACTGGCGCGAGGTGACCAACGGCTCGGCAGGCATTTCCGGCATCCCGAAGGTCACCTTCTTCGGCCTGATGAGCTTCAACGTCTCGGACCCGAACTACATCGGCAAGGTGCTGAACATTGCGACGTCGAGCGCCTATTACAAGATCTTCCTCTATTACCTGATCCTGGGGCTGGCGCTGCTCACGGCTTTCGTCACGATCAGGCTGAGGCGCATGCCGGTCGGCCGCGCCTGGGAAGCCTTGCGCGAGGACGAGATCGCCTGCCGCTCGCTCGGCATCAACACCACGACCACCAAGCTGACGGCCTTTGCCACCGGCGCCATGTTCGGCGGTTTTGCCGGCTCGTTCTTCGCCGCCCGGCAAGGCTTCGTGAGCCCCGAATCCTTCGTCTTCCTGGAATCGGCCATCATCCTGGCCATCGTCGTGCTTGGCGGCATGGGATCGCTGGTCGGCATTGCCGTTGCGGCTCTGGTCATGATCGGCGGCACCGAGGTGCTGCGCGAACTCGACTTCCTCAAGCAGGTCTTCGGACCCGACTTCACGCCGGAACTCTACCGTATGCTGCTGTTCGGCATGGCCATGGTGATCGTCATGCTGTGGAAGCCGCGCGGCTTTGTCGGCAGCCGTGAGCCGACCGCCTTCCTCAAGGAGCGAAGGGCTGTCTCCAGTTCCTTCACCAAGGAGGGGCACGGCTGATGAACGCGAACCCCTCCATGAACGACGCCATCCTGAAGGTCGAACACCTGTCGATGAAGTTCGGCGGCCTGGTCGCGATCGGTGACCTGTCCTTCACCGCCAGGCGCGGCGAGATCACGGCGCTGATCGGGCCCAACGGCGCCGGCAAGACCACCGTGTTCAACTGCATCACCGGCTTCTACAAGCCGTCGGAAGGCATGATCACGCTCACCCGGCAGGACGGCTCGAGCTACCTGCTCGAACGGCTGCCCAACCATGAGATCCCGGCGCGCGCCAAGGTGGCGCGCACCTTCCAGAACATCCGCCTGTTCTCGGGCATGACGCTGCTCGAGAACCTGCTCGTCGCCCAGCACAACAAGCTGATGAAGGCTTCGGGCTATACGGTGCTCGGCCTGTTCGGCTTCAGCGGTTACCGCAAGGCCTCGGCCGAATCCGTCGAACTCGCCAAGCACTGGCTGGAAAAGGCCGATCTGGTCGACCGCGCCGACGATCCGGCCGGCGACCTGCCCTATGGCGCGCAGCGGCGCCTCGAGATCGCGCGCGCCATGTGCACCGGCCCCGAGCTTTTGTGCCTCGACGAGCCCGCCGCCGGCCTCAATCCAAAGGAATCGGCCGCGCTCAACGACCTGCTGATGGACATCAAGAACAACACCGGCACCTCGATCCTGCTGATCGAGCACGACATGTCGGTGGTCATGCAGATCTCCGATCACGTCGTGGTGCTGGAATACGGCCGCAAGATCTCCGACGGCAATCCGCAGTCGGTGCGCACCGATCCGCGCGTCATCGCCGCCTATCTCGGCGTCGACGACGAGGAGGTCGAAACCGTGCTGACCGAAGTCGGTGACGAGGACGTCATCGAGCAACTCGATACCGGTCCCGATGCCGCGCATGGTCCGGGAACATCGTCGTCCTATCTCGCCGGCCCGGTGAGCGACACGGTCGGCCACAGCGAAGGCGAGCGCATCACGGTATCGAAGGGCGCCTCGAAGGCGGCGCAGGTCGATGCGCGGGCGGCGAGCGTTGCAAGCAAGGCTGTCGCGCCAACACCTGCTTCGCGGGCCAAACCGGCTGCGAAGCCGGCCGCCAAAGCGGCCGTCAAGACAGGGGCCAAGACGCCGGCCGCGAAGGCCGCCGGGATCTCGAACCGCCTCGCGGCACCCCGCGGCGGCAAAGCCGACAATCTCACCCGCATCAAGGGGATCGGCGCGGTCAACGAGAAGAAGCTCAACGAACACGGCATCTTCCACTTCGACCAGATCGGCGCCTGGAAGAAGGCCGATGTCGAGGCCGTCGAAGCGTATCTCGCCTTTGACGGACGCATCGCCCGCGAAGAATGGGTCAAGCAGGCCAGGCTGCTTAGCCAGGGCAAGGATACGGAATTCTCGCGCCGCGTCGACGCCGGCAAGGTGGCGACGAGCCATGCTTCCGGTAAGCAGGCAGCAAAGCCCGCGACAGGAGCGGGCAAGCCCGTTCGGGCCAAGCGCGGAGGGGGCAAGTGATGGCCGGGAAGACTCTGCTCGATATCAAGGGCGTGCAAACCTATTACGGCAACATCCGCGCGCTGAACGGCGTCGACGTCACCGTCAACGAGGGCGAGATCGTGGCGCTGATCGGCGCCAACGGCGCCGGCAAATCGACGCTGATGATGACCATTTTTGGAGCGCCGCGCGCCCGCGCGGGCACCATCACCTTCGCCGGCGCCGACATCACCCAATTGCCGACGCACGAGATCGCGCGCTTGCGCATCGCCCAGTCGCCGGAAGGCCGCCGCATCTTCCCGCGCATGACGGTGATGGAAAACCTGCAGATGGGCGCCAGCCTCGACAACCTCAAGCACTATGACGAGGACGTCGAGAAGGTGTTCGCGCTGTTCCCGCGCCTGAAGGAGCGCATCGCCCAGCGCGGCGGCACTCTGTCGGGCGGCGAGCAGCAGATGCTGTCGATCGGGCGCGCGCTGATGGCGCGGCCGAAGCTGCTTCTTCTCGACGAGCCGTCGCTCGGTCTTGCGCCGTTGATCGTCAAACAGATCTTCGATGCCATTCGCGAGCTGAACCGCACGCAGGGTCTGACCGTGTTCCTGGTCGAGCAGAACGCCTTCGGCGCGCTCAAACTCGCGACGCGCGGCTATGTCATGGTCAACGGCAATGTGACCATGAGCGGCACCGGCAAGGAACTGCTCGCCAATCCGGAAGTGCGCGCCGCCTATCTCGAAGGCGGCCATCACTGAGTTCAGGAGTCCTTACCATGCAAGGCATTCTCTACGAGGAACCGTCCATCTGGCAGTTCTTCTTCGTCACCTGCCTGCTCGGCGGCTGGGCGGCCTGGATGACCGGCAAGGCCAGCGCCCAGACCTGGCGCAGCTTCGTCCAGCTGTTCGCCTATCTGCTGGGTCTCGGCATCGGCATCCGCTTCATCCACCACGCGCTGTTCAACGGCACGATGTTCTCGCTGCATTACTATGTCGTCGACACCATCGTGCTGATGATCCTCGGTTTTGTCGGCTATCAATACACACGAACCAACCAGATGGTGACACAGTATAATTGGCTCTACGAAAGAGCTTCAATCTTGAGCTGGAAACCGAAAGGTTGACGTTCATCATTAACGCCGTTTCGGGGATGAATCGGCGTGACAAGTGCCTGAAAATCGGCAAACTATGCTTTCTGCGATAAGGGTGGGCATCGCATGAAAGCTTCATCCACGCCCACTCCGTTAATGGGAGCGTTTAAATGAAAAAATCACTTTTGTCCGCCGTCGCCCTGACCGCGCTGATCGCGTTCAGCGGCAATGCGTGGGCTGATCTAATGGTCGGCGTTGCTGGCCCGATCACGGGTCCGAATGCCGCCTTCGGCGCACAGTTGCAGAAGGGCGCGGAGCAGGCGGTCGCCGACATCAATGCGGCGGGCGGCATCAATGGCGAGCAGATCAAGCTCGAAGTCGGCGACGACGTCTCCGATCCGAAGCAAGGCATCTCGGTCGCCAACAAGTTCGTCGGCGACGGCGTCAAGTTCGTGGTCGGCCACTTCAACTCGGGCGTCTCCATTCCGGCGTCGGAAGTCTACGCGGAAAACGGCATCGTCGAGATCACGCCTGCCGCGACCAACCCCCAGTTCACCGAGCGCGGCCTGTGGAACGTGTTCCGCACCTGCGGACGCGATGACCAGCAGGGCGGCATCGCCGGCGCCTATCTGGCGGCCAATTTCAAGGACGCCAAGATCGCCGTCGTGCATGACAAGACCACCTACGGCCAGGGCCTTGCCGACGAGACCAAGAAGGCGATGAACGCCAAGGGCGTGACGGAAGTCATGTATGAAGGCGTCAACGTCGGCGACAAGGACTTCTCGGCGCTGATCGCCAAGATGAAGGAAGCCGGCGTTTCCATCATCTACTGGGGCGGCCTGCACACTGAAGCCGGCCTGATCATCCGCCAGGCGGCCGACCAGGGCCTCAAGGCCACGCTGGTTTCCGGCGACGGCATCGTGTCGAACGAACTGGCTTCGATCGCTGGCGACGCGGTCGCGGGCACGCTCAACACGTTCGGTCCGGACCCTCGCCTGATCCCGGCGAACAAGGAACTGGTCGAGAAGTTCCGCGCGCAGGGCTTCGAACCGGAGGCCTACACGCTCTACTCCTATGCCGCCATGCAGGCGATCGCCGAGGCAGCCACCGCTGCCAAGTCCAACGACCCGCAGGAAGTTGCCAAGGCGCTGCATGAGAAGGGTCCGTTCAAAACCGTGCTCGGCGACCTCTCCTACGATGCCAAGGGCGACCCGACGCTGCCCGGCTACGTCATGTACGAGTGGAAGAAGGGCGACGACGGCAAGTACACCTACGTCCAGAAGATGTAAGCCTGTCGGCATTGACTTCACGGAATGCCCGGCGCCTCGCGCCGGGCATTTTCTTTTACGGAAGCAACGATCGCGCGTTTATGGCTCGCGACGCTTTCCGTTTTGGAGCCAATAACGACTTTCTGCTGATGTTCAGCCGTCCTATTCAGGGCGAAGAATCGATTTTAAATCGGTTTAGACGCGCGTCAAATTTTGTTTGCACTGCAGCATTTTCACGCTAATCATGGCGCCGCTTGCTCTTCCCTTCCGCTGCTGGAGCCCAATCCTTGGCCATCACCAAGATCCTCGTCGCCAACCGGTCCGAAATTGCCATCCGCGTGTTCCGCGCGGCCAATGAACTTGGCCTTAAAACGGTGGCGATCTGGGCCGAGGAGGACAAATATTCGTTGCATCGCTTCAAGGCCGACGAGAGCTACCAAGTCGGGCGCGGGCCGCACCTCAACAAGGACATGGGGCCGATCGAAAGCTATCTCTCGATCGAGGAGGTGATCCGCGTCGCCAGGCTGTCGGGCGCCGATGCGATCCACCCCGGCTACGGGCTGCTTTCGGAAAGCCCCGAATTCGCCGAGGCCTGCGCCGAAGCCGGGATCACCTTCATCGGGCCCAAGCCGGAGACGATGCGCCGGCTTGGCAACAAGGTCGCGGCGCGCAATCTGGCCATCGAGGTCGGGGTACCTGTCATTCCCGCCACCGATCCGTTGCCGGACGACATGGAGGCGGTCAAGAAACTTGCCACGGAGATCGGCTATCCCCTGATGCTGAAGGCTTCCTGGGGCGGCGGCGGCCGCGGCATGCGCGCCATCCGTGCCGAGGCCGATCTCGCCCGTGAAGTCACGGAGGGCAAGCGTGAGGCGAAAGCCGCCTTCGGCAAGGACGAGGTCTATCTCGAAAAGCTGATCGAGCGCGCCCGCCATGTCGAAGTGCAGATCCTGGGCGATACCAGTGGCAATGCGGTGCATCTGTTCGAGCGCGACTGCTCGATCCAGCGCCGCAACCAAAAGGTCGTCGAGCGGGCGCCCGCGCCCTATCTCAGCGAGGAGCTGCGCCAGGAGCTGTGCAGCCATGCGCTAAAGATCGCGCGCGAAACCAGCTATATCGGCGCCGGCACGGTCGAGTTCCTGCAGGACGCCGACACCGGCAAGTTCTATTTCATCGAGGTCAATCCGCGCATCCAGGTCGAGCACACCGTCACCGAACAGGTGACAGGCATCGACATCGTCAAGGCGCAGATCCACATTCTCGACGGCTTCGCCATCGGCACGCCGGAATCGGGCGTTCCGGCACAAAAGGACATCAGGCTGAACGGCCACGCCCTGCAATGCCGCATCACCACCGAGGATCCCGAGCACAATTTCATCCCGGACTATGGCCGCATCACCGCCTATCGCGGCGCCACCGGCTTCGGTATCCGCCTCGATGGCGGCACCGCCTATTCGGGCGCGGTCATTACCCGCTTCTATGACCCGTTGCTGGAAAAGGTGACCGCATGGGCGCCGACGCCGGCCGAGACGATCGCACGCATGAACCGGGCGCTGCGCGAATTCCGCATCCGCGGCGTGGCCACAAACCTGACTTTCCTCGAAGCGATCATCAATCACCCGAGCTTCGCCGACAATTCCTACACGACCAAGTTCATCGACACGACGCCGGAGCTGTTCGAGCAGGTCAAGCGCCAGGACCGCGCCACGAAGCTGCTCAACTATCTTGCCGACGTCAGCGTCAACGGCCATCCCGAGACGCGCGGCCGGCCGCAGCCGAAAGCCGATGCCGCCGCACCCGTGGTGCCCTACCTCAACGGCAATGTGCCGGGCGGCAGCAAGCAGAAGCTTGACGTGCTCGGTCCGGAAAAATTCGCCGCCTGGATGCGCACGCAAAAAGAGGTGCTGGTCACCGACACGACGATGCGCGACGGCCATCAATCCCTGCTGGCGACGCGTGTGCGCACGCACGACATCGCCGGCATAGCGGGCACCTATGCGCGTGCCCTGCCGCAGTTGCTTTCGCTTGAATGCTGGGGCGGCGCCACCTTCGACGTCGCCATGCGCTTCCTCACCGAGGATCCCTGGGAGCGGCTCTCGCTGGTACGCGAGGCGGCGCCCAACCTCCTGCTGCAGATGCTCCTGCGGGGCGCCAACGGCGTCGGCTACACCAACTATCCCGACAATGTCGTGCAGCATTTCGTCAAACAGGCGGCATCAGGCGGCATCGACCTGTTCCGGGTGTTCGATTGCCTGAACTGGGTCGAGAACATGCGCGTCGCCATGGACGCCGTCGGTGCCGAGGGCAAGCTGATCGAGGCGGCGATCTGCTATACCGGCGATATTCTCGATCCCACGCGGGCGAAGTACGACCTGAAATATTATATCGGGCTGGCGAAAGAGCTCGAGGCGGCCGGCGCCCACATCATAGCGGTCAAGGACATGGCCGGGCTGTTGAAGCCGCGCGCCGCGCGCGTGCTGTTCAAGGCGCTGCGCGAAGCGACAGACCTGCCCATCCATTTCCACACACACGATACATCGGGGCTCTCAGCGGCAACGGTTCTGGCGGCGGTGGAGAGCGGCGTCGACGCCATCGACGCGGCGATGGATGCGTTCTCCGGCAACACCTCGCAGCCCTGCCTCGGCTCTATCGTCGAGGCGCTGAAGGGCACCGAGCGCGATCCTGGGCTCGACCCGCAATGGATCCGGAGGATTTCCTTTTACTGGGAAGCGGTGCGCAACCAGTATGCCGCCTTCGAAAGCGACCTCAAGGGGCCGGCGTCGGAAGTCTACCTGCACGAGATGCCGGGCGGACAGTTCACGAACCTCAAGGAACAGGCGCGTTCGCTTGGGCTGGAGACGCGCTGGCACGAGGTGGCGCAGACCTATCATGACGTCAATCTGATGTTCGGAGACATCGTCAAGGTGACCCCGTCGTCCAAGGTGGTCGGCGACATGGCGCTGATGATGGTCAGCCAGGATCTCACCGTCGCCGACGTCGAGAACCCGGCCAGGGACATCGCCTTCCCGGACTCGGTCGTCTCGATGCTGCGCGGCGATCTCGGCCAGTCGCCTGGCGGCTGGCCGCAGGCGCTGCAGAAGAAAGTGCTGAAGGGCGACAGGCCGATCACGGCGCGGCCGGGCTCGCTGCTGAAGCCGGCGGACCTCAAGGCCAGCCGCAAGGAGATCGAACGGAAGCTCGAGCGCAAGCTCAGCGAGTACGAGTTCGCTTCCTGGCTGATGTATCCGAAGGTCTTCTCGGACTTCGCGGCTGCGCAGGAAACCTACGGTCCCGTCAGCGTGCTGCCGACGCCGACCTATTTCTACGGCATGAAGCCGGAAGACGAGGTGTTCGTCGACATCGAGAAAGGCAAGACGCTGGTCGTACGCTGCCAGGCGATCGGCGACGTGGACGACAAGGGCATGGTCACCGTGTTCTTCGAACTCAACGGCCAGCCGCGCCGCGTCAAGGTGCCCGACCGGGCGCATGGCGCGTCCGCCGCGAAAGCAAGGCGCAAGGCCGAACCCGGCAACGAGGCGCATGTCGGGGCGCCGATGCCGGGCGTCGTCTCGGCGCTGGCGGTGGCCGCCGGCCAGGCCGTCAAGGCCGGCGACGTGCTGCTCTCCATCGAAGCGATGAAGATGGAAACGGCGCTGCATGCCGAGCGTGACGGCACGGTCGCCGAGGTGCTGGTCAAGGCCGGCGACCAGATCGATGCCAAGGACCTGCTGATCGCCTTCAATTGAGAGCTCGCAAGAGAAAGCCACAGACTATCGGCTTCTGTCGGCAGCCCTGACGGCCTGTTCGATAACCGCTTGACCCGCGGTCCCTGGTCGGGCATCGAACCGCAGAAATTTGCGGCGGCACGGTTCCCCGAGTCGCGGCGAAGCATCGATTTTTTTGGAGAAAGACATGGCCGACGATATCACAGAGACCAGCCAGACTGTTGCCGCCGGCCAGTTGCGTGCCTTCATCGAGCGCATCGAGCGGCTCGAGGAGGAGAAGAAGACCATTTCTGACGACATCAAGGAAGTGTTCGCAGAGGCCAAGGGCACCGGCTTCGACACCAAGGCGATGCGCGCGATCATCCGGCTGCGCAAGAAGGACCAGGCCGAGCGCCAGGAGGAGGAGTCCATCCTGGACCTCTACAAGGCCGCCCTCGGCATGGTGTAAGGCGAGGCATCTCGTGACGTCCGGGGTCGGCGATGAGTGAGTTCGACTTCGGTGGCCGAAGGGCCTCGGAGTTCCGCCAACGCGGCTTCTGGACGCTGTTTGCCGAGCGTCACCCGGAAGAAAGAACCCGGCTGGCGAGGCGAGGGCCCTGGTTCTGGCAGCGCGGGCTGCCGGAATTTGCGCTGGTGCTCTCCATGTATGTGGCGCCGAGCGAGAATGTGGTCGGCGTCTTCTTCGGCCGTAACGAGAAGCTTGGCGCAACCGATGTCTGGGTGCGCCTCAAGCCGTTTCAGCCGGCGATCGAGGAACGGCTGAAGCTCAGGCCGGAGCAGAGCGCACAAAACCTCGGCATCAATTCACAGTGGCGGGTCAACTGTTTTGCCGAGGACAATTGGCCGGCCATGACCGACTGGCTGGTCACCGAATGCTCGCGTTTCGAGCGCGCCATCACCGAAGTTCTGGGGCAGGGATAGGTATCCGGTGTTGCCGGGGGTCGTCAGATCCTTCTTTCGCTCACGCTGGCTCGGCCAGGTGCGGCTCGACCGGCTGTTCTGGCGCGATATGGTGCTCGTCGGCACGGCGATCAACATTGCATCGTCCGTGGCGGCGCTCATTCTGCTGGGGTTGAAGATGCCGCTCGGTCTTGTGCTGGCGGTGCATTTCGCGCCGGTGCCCTACAACATCTTCCTGACTTCGGCCGTCTGGCGGACGGCGGAGCGAACCGGCGGCGCCAAGGCCTCCCTTGCTATGCTGGGTTCGGCGCTCTGGCTGATCGCAACAGTCGTCGCCTGATGATGCTGCACGAAAAAGGGCGGCTGGAGCCGCCCTTCGCAGGAAGCGTCGGCGAGGCCTCGCTCAGGCCGCCGGCTCGAATCTCAGCGCCACGCCGTTGATGCAGTAGCGCAGCCCGGTCGGCGGCGGGCCGTCCTCGAAGACGTGGCCGAGATGGCTGCCGCAGCGAGCGCAATGGCATTCCGTGCGGACCATGCCGTAGCTGCGGTCCGTCGTGGTCTCGATGGAACCGGGAACGGGGTCGTTGAAGCTCGGCCAGCCGGTGCCGCTCTCGAACTTCAGCTTGGATTCGAACAGCGGCTGGTCGCAGCCGACGCAAAAGAAGGTGCCTGCGCGCTTTTCGTGAAGCAGCGCACAGCTGCCCGGGCGTTCGGTGCCATGGTTGCGCATGACGGCATATTGCTCAGGCGTCAGCCGGGCGCGCCATTCGGCGTCGGTGCGGGTGATGGGATAGGTGTGGGTGTCCATGCAGAAAACTCCTCGGCCTTGACGGCTCATTGTTGATTGCAATCTCTATTCGCAACAAGATAGGCGTTTGTTACGGGATTTGCCCGCATTTTCGAGCGCTCCGCCTGCGTTCCTCACGCGATCGCCGCAAGATAACGCGCAACGGAGGCCGCCAGCGCCTCTTTCGCGCCACCGACAACGTTCTGGTTCCACCACGCGCCGTAGATGTCATCGAATGTGAAAGGCTCCAGCGCGGCCGCGATGTGGCGCACGGCGACCGCGTTGAGCGGGATGTAGTTGGGATAGCTGTACATGAAGCTGACGTGGCGGCGGGTCGGCGTCACCTGCAAGATATCGCCGGCCAGCAGAGCATTGCCGCCTTCGCGCTTCCAGTGCAGCACCTGGCCGCCAGCAAAGTGACCGCCGCAGCGGATGAGCGTCAACGCCGGGTTCAGGCCCAGTATCTCGCCTTGCCAGCTGACGATCGACGGGTGCGGCCGCATGATCCACTGCCGGTCGTCGTCATGGAGATAGATCGGCACGCCGCCAAATGCCTCACTCCATTCGACCATCACCGAATAGTAGTGGCAGTGCGAGATGGCGATCCCGGCAAGGCCGCCGCGGCGATTGATCTCGGCCACCGCCTCATCAGTCACCATCGAGATGCAGTCCCACAGAACGTTGCCGTGCGGCGTCTGCGCCAGCAGTGCCCGCTGACCGATGGCGAAGCGCGGCTCGATGCCGAAGGCGAGAACGCCGGCATCATCCTTCATCACGAGCCGATGCCCGGCGGCGAGCTCTTCCGGTGTGGTCCAGGCCTGGCCTTCCCAGCGCACATATTGCCGCTCGTCCTCGCAGATCGGACAATGCCGCGGGGGCGCTCCGCTCTGCGCGAACTGGACACCGCATTGCAGGCAGAGGAAACAGGTCATGGGACCTCCCGTCATTGTCCCGGCTCAATGCTTGCGCGACAATTGCCTGGTGGCGCTTTCCAGTCCGGCGAGCGTCAGCGGAAACATGCGGCCGCCGAACATGTCGCGGATCATAGCGATCGAATGGGTGAAACCCCAGTTCTTCTGGCTTTCGGGGTTCAGCCATACCGCGTTCGGCCACTGCCGCAGCAGGCGGCCGAGCCAGACGGCGCCCGCCTCCGGGTTCCAGTGCTCGACCGAGCCGCCGGGATGCGCGATCTCGTAAGGGCTCATCGAGGCATCGCCGACCACGATCACCTTGTAGTCAGGTCCATATTTGTGGAGGAGATCTGATGTCGGGATCGTTTCGGCATGGCGGCGGCGATTGTCCTTCCACACGCCCTCGTAGAGGCAGTTGTGGAAATAAAAATATTCGAGCTGGCGGAATTCGGCGCGGGCGGCCGAGAACAATTCCTCGACGCTTCTGATGTGGTCGTCCATCGAGCCGCCGACATCGAAGAACATCAAAAGCTTCACCGCGTTGCGCCGCTCTGGCCGCGTCTTGACGTCGAGATAACCGTGCTCGGCGGTGGCGTGGATGGTGCCGGGCAGGTCGAACTCCTCCTCGGCGCCTTCACGCACCCAGCGGCGCAGCCGCTTGAGCGCGATCTTGATGTTGCGGGTGCCGAGCTCGACGGCGTCGTCGAAACTCCTGAACTCGCGCCTGTCCCAGACCTTCGCGGCCCGGCGGTTGCGGCTCTCATGCTGGCCGATGCGCACGCCTTCGGGATTGTAGCCATAGGCGCCGAAAGGTGAGGTGCCGCCAGTGCCGATCCATTTCGAGCCGCCTTGGTGGCGGCCTTTCTGTTCCTCGAGCCGCTGCTTCAGCGTCTCCATCAGCTTCTCGAAACCGCCGAGCGCCGCGACCAGCTTTTTCTCTTCCTCGGTCAGGTGCTTTTCGGCCAGCCGGCGCAGCCATTCCTCGGGGATATCAGCGACGTTGACGGCATTCGGACCGCTGAGCGCCTCCACACCCTTGAAGACATGCGCGAACACCTGGTCGAAGCGGTCGACATGGCGCTCGTCCTTCACCAGCGCGGCGCGAGCGAGGTAGTAAAATCCTTCGACGTCATAGTCGACCAGCCCGGCCTCCAGCCCCTCCAGCAGCAACAGATATTCCCTGAGCGAAACGGGAACGCGCGCTGCCTTCAGTTCAAGGAAGAAGGGGATGAACATTTTCTATCTATAGAAGATCATATTCGATGAAGCCGGTGCGGCGCGCGACATGGTCATAGAGCTTGCGCGCCGTGGCGTTGGTTTCGTGCGTCATCCAGTAGACGTTCCTGACGCCGATCTTGCCGGCTTCCTGCTTCACGGCCTCGATCAGCGCGGCGCCAATCCCCTTGCCGCGCACTTCGGGGTCGGCGAACAGATCTTGCAAGTAGCAGTTGTTTTTCTCAGACCAGCAAGAGCGATGGTACAGGTAATGGGTGAGGCCGACAGCCTTGCCGTCGAGGAGGGCGATGAAGCCCTTCGGTTCGAACTCGCCTTGCGTGAACAGGCGCTTCCAGGTGACCTCATAGACCTCTTGCGGCAGCTTCGTCTCGTAGAAGGCAAGGTAAGCGGTCCACAGCCGACGCCAGTCGGCGTGGTCGGATTCTGCGAGCGGGCGGATAGTGATCTCGGCCATTTCTTTCCCTCTGAACGGTTCTGGTCGAAGCTGCCTTGCTCTTCGGCCGGCGGCAACGGTCCACAAGCGGGGAAAGCGCTACTGCTGCCGTCCTACCCTTGCCGTCTCGCCATGAAGGCCAGCTGTTCGAACAGATGCACGTCCTGCTCGTTCTTCAGCAATGCGCCATGCAGCTTGGGCAGCGCGTTCTTCGGGTCGGCGCGCAGATCCTCGGGCGCGATGTCGTCGGCGACCAGCAGCCTTATCCAGTCGAGCGCCTCGGAAGTCGATGGCTTCTTCTTCAGCCCCGGTACGTCGCGGATCTCGTAGAACTGAGTGAGCGCCGCCCGCACCAGATTCTGCTTGATGCCGGGATAGTGGACATCGACGATTCTGTGCAGTGTCTCGATGTCGGGAAAGCGGATGTAGTGAAAGAAGCAGCGACGCAGGAAGGCGTCGGGCAGTTCCTTCTCATTGTTGGAGGTGATGATGACGATCGGCCTCACTTTGGCGCGGATCGTCTCGCCGGTCTCGTAGACGAAGAACTCCATCCGGTCGAGCTCCTGCAAGAGGTCGTTGGGGAACTCGATATCGGCCTTGTCGATCTCGTCGATCAGAAGCACGACTTTCTTGCCGGCCGCGAAGGCCTCCCACAATTTGCCGCGCTTGATGTAATTCTTGATATCGTTGAACCTGATATCGCCAAGCTGGCTGTCGCGCAACCGCGACACGGCATCGTACTCGTAGAGGCCCTGCTGCGCCCGCGTCGTCGATTTGACGTGCCATTCGATGAGTTCCAGCCCGAGTGCAGCCGCCACCTGCCTGGCAAGCTCCGTCTTGCCGGTGCCGGGCTCGCCCTTGACCAGCAGGGGCCGTTCCAGCGCGATCGCCGCGTTGACCGCCACCATCAGATCCTTGTCGGCGACGTAGGCCGCCGTGCCTTCGAAACGCATTTTTGCTCCTTGGTTCAGTACGGACGACCGTAAGGAGACGGCTTGGCCCGTGCAAGGGTGGGTTGGTGGCGGCGAAGTGTGAAGCCGGCAGGGAAAGAGCACTAACTCTCTGGCGCCGACTCTCTGGCGCTTGGGAGGGCATCGGCCTATATTGGGGCTGACGGTCTGCGCTTCCCGGCAGGAGACACTTTTCCCCGGGGCCTTAACGATCCTTAGGGAGCTGTCCCTGGGAAGACCCGTGGGTTTTCTCACACGGCGCCCACCTACTTTGTAGGCACCCGGGATCGACCTCTCCACCGGTTGTGTGGATCGTCACTTATTAGCCACATCCACGTATTTCGTGGATCATGCGATGGAAAACGTCGCTCCCAAAACGTCCATTCAGGTCTGGCTTTTTCTAGCGTCTGCGCATGGCATCCTTAAAAGACCTGAAAAAACAGCTGCGCAAGGAAGCACTTGGCCGCCGCGACGCGCTCGATGAATTCTGGCGAGTGGAAGTCGCGCTCGATATGGCCGAAACCGCGCGCGACCAGCTTGCCATCGAGCCAGGCCAAATCGTGTCCGGCTTTTGGCCGATGCGCTCGGAAGTCGATGTCCGGCCGCTGATGTTCGCCTTGCGCGAAAAGGGCGCACGGCTCTGCCTTCCGGCGATCCTCGACAAGACGACCATCGTCTTTCGCGAATTGGTACGCGGCGCGCCGATGATCGATATGGGATTTGGGACCGTCGGGCCGCATGAGGAGGCCGAAGTTCTTGACCCCTCCGTCATGCTGGTGCCGCTCGCCGGCTTCGACGCGCGCGGCCACCGCATCGGTTACGGCGCGGGCTATTATGACCGTGCGATCGCCAAGCTTGTCGACAAGGGGCATGCGCCCCGGCTGATCGGCATTGCTTTCGACTGCCAGGAAGTGACGATGGTTCCCAATGAGGACCACGACGTCATCATCCCGGAAATACTGACCGAGAGCGGGTTGCGCCGGTTCGCGCCAGAATTGTAAATAGTTCTTTGGAACGCATGATCTTTGCCGAAAGTCATGCCACTTTTCGGGATCAGGCGTAGATGAGACTTCTCTTTCTCGGCGACATGGTCGGCAAGACAGGCCGCACGGCGGTGTGGGAACAACTGCCGGGCCTGATCTCGGACTTCAGGCTCGATTTTGTCATCGTCAACGGCGAAAACGCGGCCGGCGGCTTCGGCATCACCGAGGAGATTTTTCGCGAGACCATCGCGGCCGGCGCCGATGTCGTCACCACCGGCAACCATGTCTGGGACCAGCGCGATGCGCTCGCCTTCGCGCCGCGCGAAGAGCGCTTCCTGCGCCCGTCCAATTTTCCGAAGGGCACGCCCGGGCGCGGCTCGGGCGTCTACATTGCCAGGAGCGGCGCGCGCGTGCTGGTCGCCAACATCATGGGCCGGGTGTTCATGCATCCCGAGCTCGACGATCCCTTCCAGGCCGGCGAGCGCGAGCTTGCCGCCTGTCCGCTCGGAGAGCAGGCGGATGCCGTGGTCATCGATTTCCACGCGGAGGCGACCTCCGAAAAAATGTGCTTCGCGCACTTCGTCGACGGCCGTGCCAGTCTCGTGGTCGGCACCCACACCCACCAGCCGACCGCCGATCACCATATCCTCAATGGCGGCACCGGCTACATTTCCGACGCCGGCATGTGCGGCGATTACGATTCCTCGCTCGGCATGGACAAGGAGGAGCCGCTCAATCGGTTCCTGTCGAAGGTGCCGAAGGGCCGTTTCGAGGCCGCGACCGGGCCGGCGACATTGTGCGGCGTCGGCGTCGAAATTTCCGACCGCACCGGCCTGACCGAGAAGATCGCGCCGTTTCGCCGCGGCCCGCGACTGGAGGAAACCGCGCCGTCTTTCTGGTCGTGACATTGATATAGCGACCAGCAGTTCCTAACTGCCGGCGACACCTGCTTCAGATCGTAGAGGGGACGACCTCCATGCAGCTTATGGAATTCCTGGCGCCGCACTTCGCCTTCGTGTCCGACCCCACCGCGTGGGTCGCGCTGTTGACCCTGGTGGTGCTCGAGATCGTGCTCGGCATCGACAATCTGATCTTCATCTCGATCCTGACCAACAAGCTGCCGGAAGCACAGCGGGCCCGTGCCCGCCGGCTCGGCATCTCGGCGGCGCTGGTCATGCGTCTGGTGCTGCTCGCCACCATCTCGATCATCGTCCAGCTGACGGCGCCGGTGTTCACGGCCTTCGGCCACGGTTTCTCCTGGCGCGACCTGATCCTGATCGCCGGTGGCCTGTTCCTGGTCTGGAAGGCAACCAAGGAAATCCACCACACGGTCGATCCGCAGGATCATCAGGACACGATGGTGGGCGCGCTGCAGCTCAGCCTGGCCGGCGCCATCTTCCAGATCCTGTTGCTCGACCTCGTCTTCTCCATAGATTCCATCATCACCGCGGTCGGCATGACCGACGAGATCGCGATCATGTATATCGCCGTGATCGTGGCGGTTACGGTGATGATGCTGGCGGCCACGCCCCTGGCGAACTTCATCGCCAGGAACCCCAGCATCGTCATGCTGGCGCTGGGCTTCCTTTTGATGATCGGCATGACGCTGATCGCCGACGGCATGGGCTACCATGTGCCCAAGGGTTACATTTACGCCGCCATGGGTTTCTCGGCACTTGTCGAAGGGCTCAACATGCTGGCGCGCAACCGCAAGAAGGCGAAGTCCGGCGGGAATTGAGTCTGGTGCTTGCTGTCGAGTAGTCCCGCCAGCGTTTCGGTGTAGAAGAGCTAGCCCGCCGGCACGCCCTTGGGGTGACGGTCGCCGATCAGATCAAGCGTCAGGCCCTGTTCAAGCCAGGCCTTGGCACCGGCGAGCACCAGCGAGAAGCCGTTGGTTGAATCGACCGCCTGTTTCACCTGTTCGTCGCCATTGCCGGCAAAGCCGAAGTTGCGAACCTCGAGAAAGGTTGCATCGCCTGGCATTTCGGTGAAGGTCCACACCACCGTCGCCGGTGGATCGTTCCATTGCATGACGATCTTTTCGTTACGGACGATTTCGTTGACGACCGCCGTCGTCGAGACGCCGTACATGCGCCACTCCCACTGAACCGGCCTGCCGCCGTCGAGCCGGCCGCTGGAATGGGTGAACCAGAACTTCGTAGTGATCGCCGGATCGACGATGGCCTCGAAAACGTCGGAGACCGGCCGCCGGATCAGCATGGCGGCTTCGGCCGTCGGTGGCTCGCGGATTTCCATAGCGTTCTCCTCTTCCGAATACGCCTTCACCAGGCGTCGGGCTCCCGCACCATGTGAACGACGTGGCGGGGCTGGTGATTCAAAAACCGCGGAAGCCGTCTCCCAGCGGCTCGATGGCATCGCATCGCTCGACACCGGCGAGATGATCGGCGGCGCCCGGGAAATCCCCGGTGAACAGTTCCAGCCGGCCTGGCTCGGGTCTTGCTATGGCAGATTGATCTGCCAGGAAACGCCGAACCTGTCGTTCAGCCAGGCAAAACGGCGGCTGAAGCCGTAATTGCCGGTCGGCATCAGAAACGTGCCGTCTTTGGACAGGGCCTCGACGATACGTTCCAGCTCGTCTTCGGTGGAACAGTCGACGAAGAGCGAGACCGACGGCGTGAAGGTGAAGGCGTGGCGAACCGGGCTGTTGAAGATCATAACCTCCGTGCCGCCGATGGATGCGCGAGCCAGCTTGACTGCCCCTTCGGGTCCCTCCTCGCCTGCACCGTAGCGCGTGAGGTCGAGGACGCGGCTATCCGGAATGGTCTCACAATAGAAGGCCATGGCTTGCTCGGCCTTGCCTTCGAACATCAGGAACGGGGTTACTTTCACGGCAGGCCTCCCTTCGCTCAAATGTTGGTCTCGTTGGCAGGCTCGCCCTTCATCTCGCTGCGATAGTAGCCGTCGCGCAGATTGATGCCGTATTCGACATAGGCCTTCATGCAGGCCAGCATCTGCGACCAGCCCTCGCAATTGAGATAGGACTTCCGCAGGCCGACTTCGCCTTCTTGCCAGCCACTCTCGGCGATGGTGACGAAGGTACCGCCATCGTCGAGCGGCTCGAAATTCATCTCGATGCGGGTCTTGTAGGCCGGCTTTCCCTCTTCGTCGGTGGCATCCCAGCGCAGCACGATGCGGCTGTACCTGACGATTTCGTCGACTTCGACCGGCACCTTGCCCCACCACACGACATTGGCGCCCGGCACCAAGGGCGCGCTGGCACCGCCGATGGTGGTGAAATAGGAGCTGAGCTTCTTCGGATTGACGACCGCGTCGAAGACGTCGGCGACCGGTTTGCCGATGCGTCCTGAAACCCTGAATCCAAGAGACATATCCACAGCTCCTTCCTTGATTGATAGGAGCTTATGTTATAAAAAAATAACATGTCAAGCCGATCGCAAGACGACAATGTTTTCAAGGCGCTGGCGCATCCGCGCCGGCGCGAGATGCTGGATCTGCTGAAGGACGCGCCAAAGACGACCGGCATGCTGTGCGAGGCATTTTCCGATGTCGACCGCTGCACCGTCATGCTGCACCTCAAAGTGCTGGAAGAGGCCGATCTCATCGTGGCGCGGCGCGAGGGGCGCGAGCGCTGGAACCATCTCAACGCGCTGCCGATCAAGCAGATTCACGACCGCTGGATAAGCCAGTACGCCGGCCATGCGCTTAGCATCATAGACCGGCTGAAATCCGATCTGGAGGGGTGAACGGCCGTCACGGCTTTGCCATGCGTGGCAAAGCGCGGCGCGGCTGGACGAATTGAGCCGATTTATCTATAAGCCAGCCATTCCGACAAAGAGCGCCATACGTCCATCGGACGCAGCAGGGACGTTCTGACATTTTGAATTCGAGCATTGCGGAAGGCGGGTCATGCATCGCCGCGCAATGCTCTAGCCGAACACGACAGGGGTGCCATGGCTGGCCATTCACAGTTCAAGAACATCATGCACCGCAAGGGCCGTCAGGACGCGGTGCGGTCGAAAATGTTTTCCAAGCTGGCGCGCGAAATCACCGTCGCGGCCAAGAGCGGGACGCCCGATCCGTCGATGAATCCGCGCCTGCGCCTTGCCGTGCAGAACGCCAAGGCGGTGTCGATGCCGAAGGACAACATCCAGCGCGCCATCAACAAGGCGTCGATGGGCGACGCCGAAAATTACGAAGCCGTGCGTTACGAGGGCTACGGTCCCGGCGGCGTCGCCGTGATCGTCGAGGCGCTGACCGACAATCGCAACCGCTCGGCTTCGAATGTGCGCGCCGCCTTCACCAAGGCCGGTGGGGCGATGGGCGAAACCGGCTCGGTGTCGTTCATGTGGGATCGGGTCGGCGAGATCTATTATCCGGCATCGGCCGGCAGCGCCGACAAGGTCATGGACGCGGCGATCGAAGCCGGCGCCGATGACGTGGAGTCGGACGAGGAAGGTCACACCATCTATTGCGCCTTCGAAAACCTCGGCGAGGTGTCGAAGGCACTGGAAGCCTCTCTCGGCGAGGCGGAATCGGTGAAGCCGATCTGGAAACCGCAGAACAATGTTCCGGTCGACGAAGAACGCGCCCAGTCGCTGATGAAGCTGGTCGCCACGCTCGAGGACGACGACGACGTTCAAAGCGTCTACGCCAATTTCGAGGTCGACGAGGAGACCATGGCCAAGCTCAGCGCTGCGTGAGCAAAGCCTGACATGACCGAAAAACCGCTGCCCACCATCCGCATCACCTATTGCACGCAGTGCCAGTGGTTGCTGCGTGCCGGCTGGATGGCGCAGGAACTGCTGTCGACATTCGGCGTCGATCTGGGCGAGGTGACGCTGGTGCCCGGCACCGGCGGCGTCTTCACCATAAGCTGCAACGAGGTGCTGGTCTGGGATCGCAAGCGCGACGGCGGCTTTCCGGATGCGGCAAAACTCAAGCAACTGGTGCGCGACGTCATCGACCCGGACCGCGATCTCGGTCATGCCGATCGCAAGGCGAAGAGCTGAGACTTTTCGCGGAAGCCGAACGTCATTTTCCTCGCCTCTGCCCGAAAATCGCGCCGATCCCGGCGCCGATTGCTATGCCCATGCCGATGCCGACGGCAAGGTCATCCATCGCTGCGCCACAGACAGCGCCGAGGCCGATCCCCGCGGCCAATGCCCAAGGCCATGGTGGAATACGGGTCGTTCACGGCGCGTCTCCCGACAAACAGGCCTCCGTCGCCGCGATGCCGAACGCGGCGGACCGAGACATGTCAATGCGCGGCGAACCAGAAGGATGCCAGCGCGGCGATGGCGGTGATGGCGCGCACGTGGTTCCACATCACCCAGTCCCTGAGATAGGTGGTCCATACAGCAGCGCCGTTGCTGCTCGCCGGATCGACGGCGGCCAGCGCGTCGTTGAGCGGCACGTTGAAAACCATCGTCACGATCGGGTTGCCGACGAGATAGATGACTGCGCCGGCCAATAGCCAGAAGGAGCCTGGCTGCTGCCAGCCGATGATGGCGCCGGCGATCAAGACAAGGCAGATCAGGCCGGTGCCGAACAAGGCGGTCATGAACATCGGCGTGATGACGGTGATGTTGATCGAGTTCATGGCGGCGATGCCGCCCGCGGCAGGCAGGCGAGCCATTGCCGGCATGACGAAGTTGGAAAAGGCGAAGAACACGCCGCCGACAACGCCCGAGCCGATAGCGGCGATGAAGATGAGGGTGGGAAGTAGTTTCGCGATCATGTCAGTTGCTCCAGATGCCGGTTGCGGCGGTTCAGTCGCAATGGGCAGAAAGGTTTTGGGGGGTGGCCGGGCACCCGTTCGACGCCTTCAAATCAATTATCCCGTTTGCTTCTTTCAGAACATGAGGAATCCTCATATTTGCAAAACGTGATAAACTCTCGTATTTTGCGAGTCAAGTCATTTCTGGGTGGCATTACCGCCCGGCGTCTGTTGAAGAGCCATGGAAAAAACCGCCACGTCCCCACAGGAACAGGTCGCCACGCCACGCCGCGCGCCGAGCCAGCAGCGCAGCCGTGAACGGGTCGAGCGCATGCTCGCCGCCGCCTCGGCGCTGATTGCCGAGCAAGGCAGCGATGCCATGCGCATGGGCGAGGTGGCGAAGCGGGCTGGGGTGTCGATCGGCTCGCTCTACCAGTTCTTTCCCGACAAGCGGGCGATCGTCTGGGCGCTGGCCGAGCGCTACACCGCCGAGAGCCAGGCCTGCATTTCAGCCTCGCTCAAGGACGTCGGCGACGCCGAGGGCCTTCGGCAGGCGTTCTCGGAGCTGGTGGACATTTATTACCGTCTGTTTCTCGACGAGCCGGTGATGCGCGATATCTGGTCGGGCACGCAGGCGGACAAGGCGCTGCGCGAACTGGAGCTTGCCGACAGCCGTGCGAACGCCGAATTTCTCACTGCGGCGCTCAAGCGCCTGCGGCCCGATGCCGATGCCGTCGCGCTGGAGACGACGGCGTTTCTCGTCTGGCAAATGGGCGAGGCCGCCATGCGGCTGGCGATCTCGGTCGAGCGGCAGGAGGGCGACAGACTGGTTGCTGCCTACAAGCGCATGGCGCTCCGGGAATTGCTGGCGGAACAGGATGCACGGGCAGCGCGCTAGAATGAGTATCCATCTAAGCACAAAAAACCCGCCACGAGGGCGGGTTCTCTGGTCTGCGAAAAGCTGATGTGGCCTAGAGGCCGAAACCTTCGAAGCGCTTCTTGAACTTCGACAGGCGGCCGCCGCGATCGAGCAGGGTCTGCTGGCCGCCGGTCCAGGCCGGGTGCGTGGTCGGGTCGATGTCGAGGTTCATCGTATCGCCTTCCTTGCCCCAGGTCGAACGGGTCATGTACTCGGTGCCGTCGGTCATGACGACCTTGATGGTGTGGTAGTCGGGATGGATATCGGTCTTCATGGCTCGGTTCCTGGCTTGCCGGGCGCGGCTGACGGGCTGAAAGCCTGCGTCGATGCGCCCCTTTTTAAAACTCGAAGCCGCAGCTATTGAGGAGCCACGGCTTCTAAAACGGTCGGCGAGCCTATACATCAGCCGGAATTGAATCACAAGGCCGCGGCAAGCGCATATTGAGGCGCATAGCTGAAGGCGGCCAAGAGGAAAGACCAGGATGGCGCAAACCAGCAGCGCAGACGAGCGCCGGCGCTCGCTCAAGCCGCTCAGGCGCCTGTTTCCCTACATCGGCCGCTACCGCACATTGGTGGCGGGCGCCGTCATCTCGCTGATCATCGCGGCGGTGACGACGTTGGCGCTGCCGCTGGCGGTACGGCGCATGATCGATCATGGTTTCACGCCGTCCGGTTCCTCCTTCATCGCCGAATATTTCGCCGCGCTGGTGGCGATGGCCGCGCTGCTGGCGGCGGCATCGGCGGGCCGCTACTATTTCGTCATCACGCTCGGCGAGCGCGTCGTCGCCGATATCAGGCGCGATGTCTTTGCCCATGTGACGAAACTGTCGCCGGCCTTCTTCGACACTGCCCAGTCGGGCGAGATCGTGTCGCGGCTCGCCGCCGACACCACGCAGGTCAAGTCGGCGGTCGGGGCGACCGCTTCGGTGGCGCTGCGCAATGTCATCCTTGGCCTCGGCGCGGTCGCGATGATGGTCTTCACGAGCCCGAAACTGTCCGGTCTGGTCATCGCAGCCATTCCAATCATCGTGCTGCCGCTGGTCGCCTTCGGCCGCTCGGTGCGGCGCAAGTCAAGGCAGGCGCAGGACACGCTGGCCGATGCCACCGCCTATGCCAGCGAGCAGATCGGCGCGGTGCGCACATTGCAGGCCTTCACCAATGAGACGCTGGTCACCGGGCGTTTTTCGGGTGCGGTGGAGGCCGCCTTCGAGGCCGCGCGCGCCTCGATCTTCGCGCGCTCGTTCCTCACCTTCTTCGCCATTTTCACGATTTTCTCCTCGGTCGTGGCGGTGCTGTGGTTCGGCTCGCGCGACGTGCTCGACGGCAATCTGTCGCCGGGCACGCTCGGCCAGTTCCTGCTCTATTCGGTATTCGCCGCCGGTGCGCTCGGCGCGCTATCGGAGGTCTGGGGCGAATTGGCCCAGGCAGCAGGTGCCGCCGAACGGCTAACGGAAATCCTGGCCGAGGAGCCGGCGATCGTGGCGCCTGCCGATCCCAGGCCGCTGCCGGTGGCGAGCAAGGGAGCGATCAGCTTCGAGGCGGTGTCCTTCTCCTACCCGGCCCGGCCCGACCGCGCCGCCGTCCACGGCCTGAGCTTCTCGGTCAAGCCTGGCGAGACGGTGGCGATCGTCGGTCCCTCGGGAGCGGGCAAGAGCACGGTATTCTCGCTGATCCTGCGCTTCTACGATCCGGAGACCGGCAGGATCCTGATCGACGGCGTCGACATCCGCGAAGCCGATCCCGTTTCGGTCAGGCAGCGCATCGCCATCGTACCGCAGGACGTCACCATCTTCGCGGCCAGCGCGCGCGACAATATCGGCTTCGGCCGGCCGGGCGCCAGCGGGGCCGAGATCGAGACAGCGGCGAAGGACGCGCTGGCCGACGAATTCATCCTCAAGCTCGAGAAGGGCTATGACAGCCAGGTCGGCGAGCGCGGCGTCACGCTGTCGGGCGGGCAACGCCAGCGGGTGGCGATCGCGCGCGCCATCCTGCGCGACGCGCCGATCCTGTTGCTCGACGAGGCGACCTCGGCACTCGACGCCGAAAGCGAGACGCTGGTGCAAATGGCGCTGGAGCGGCTGATGCGGGGCCGCACCACAATCGTCATCGCGCATCGCCTGGCGACGGTGCTGAAGGCCGACCGTATCCTGGTGATGGATGGCGGCCGCATCGTCGAGGAAGGCACGCATCAAAGCCTGGTGACCAAAGGCGGCATCTATGCCCGGCTGGCCAAGCTGCAGTTCGAGACCGGTGCCAGCGCCTTCAGGGGCGCGGCTGAGTAACGGCTACGCTGGGCGTGCTCACGCGGCTCCATAACGTTTGCGCAGGTGGTCGGTGAAATAGACGGCATTGAGCTTTTCACCGGTGGCGCGCTCGAGCAGGTCGGGCGTCGACCAGCGCGAGCCCTGCGACCATATGTTCTTGCGGCGCCAATCGTTGATGGCACCGAAATTCCCCTTGGCAAGATCGTCATCGGCCGACGGATGCTCCCGTGTCAGCGCAGCCCATTGCTGCGCCGCCATCATGGCGCCCAGCGTGTAGGACGGAAAGTAGCCAAAGGCGGCAGCAGGCCAATGCACGTCCTGCATCGGCCCGTCCGCGGGATTGTCGATGGTTGAGAGGCCGAGATAGTCGCGCATCCTGGCATCCCAGGCCTCGGGCAGGTCGGCCACCTCGATCTTGCCGGAGACGAGCTCCTGCTCCAGCTCGTAGCGCAGGATGACATGAAGCGGGTATGTCACCTCGTCGGCATCGACACGGATCAGGCCGCGCTCGACATGGTGGACATGCGGCAGGATGTCGTCGAGCGACCAGGCTTCGCCGAGATGCTTTTCCACGACCGGCAATGCCCAACGCCAGAAGGCGGGATTGCGCCCGATCTGCTTTTCAACGAACAGGCTCTGGCTTTCATGCACCGCCATGCCGCGCGCCTTGCCGAGCGGCCAGTGCGACCAGGCCTTCGGCAGGTTCTGCTCGTAGAGTGCATGCCCGGTCTCGTGCAGCACGCCCATCAGCGCCGACAGGAAATCGGACGTCTTGTAGCGGGTGGTGATGCGCACGTCGCTCGGCACACCGCCGCAGAACGGATGGTGCGACACCGACAGCGAGCCGTGCGTCAGGTCGAAGCCGACCGCCGCCATCATGGCGAGGCCGAGTTCGCGCTGCCTGTCGACAGCATAGGTTCCCGAAAGCGGCTTCAGAGGGCGCTTGCGCAGCCGCGCTTCCTGCACCGCCAATGCTTCCGGCACGAAAGCCCTGAGAAATGTCCTCAGCTCGGTGAAGACAGGCGTGATATCCGCGGCGCGGTTGCCGGGGTCGTATTGCTCCATCAGCGCGTCGTAGGGGGCGAGGCCGAGAATGTCGGCGCGTAGGGCCGCCTCTTCGCGCACCAGCGCCACGACGCCCTCAAGCGCCGGCAGGAAGCCCGCCCAGTCGTTCTTGGCCCGCAGGTCGCGCCACAACTGCTCGCAGCGCATGCGGGCGGTCGTCTGGCGTTCGACGAATTCGACAGGCAGGCAGGTCAGGTTGGTGTAGTGCCGCCGCAGTTCGGCCAGCGCCGCCCACTGTTCATCGTCAAGCGCTTCGCCTTCGGCGGCGGCGATCCAGTCCGCTATTTCCGGCGCGGTCGCCCTGGTGTGGTACATGCCGGCAAGTGCCGCCATGGCCTCGGCGCGCTTCTCGCCGCCGCCAACGGCCATGTGGGTCGCTTCATCGGCGCCGAGGATGGCCAGCGCGTGCTCCAGGGCTTCGAGCTTGTGGCCGAGGTCATCGAGTTTTTGAAAGGACATGGCGGCTTCCGTGATTGGGGACGGGGCGAAAAGATACCAACGCCTGAGCGTTTGCAACCCTCACGCGCCGTCCGGCAGATGCGCCTTGCGCTGGCGAGCCGACGCGTGGAATGCTGGCCATGACACATCACGGGGGAACACAATGATCGGCAACATCCTGGTCGGGCTGGTGGCCTTGATCCATGTCTATATCGTCTATCTGGAGATGGTGCTCTGGGACACGCCGCGCGGGCACAAGGCATTCCGGCTGACGCCGGAATTCGCCAGCGCCTCGAAGGTGCTTGCCGCCAATCAGGGGCTCTACAACGGCTTTCTCGCCGCCGGCCTGATCTGGGCGCTCTCCCTCGGCGCGGCCGGGTTCCAGGTCAAGGTCTTCTTCCTGCTCTGCGTGGCCGTTGCCGGGCTCTACGGGGCGGCAACGGTCGGTCGCAAGATCCTGTTCGTGCAGGCCGCGCCGGCAGCGGCTGCCTTGGTCGCGGTCTGGCTCGGCTGGTGAGGAAAAGAGGCGCCTGCGAGATCGGGTCCCGTAGACGCCAGGTGGTCCCTTCCTCTTGGGCCGCGATCAGAACGGCCTCAGCCGTTCGGATAGTTCCCGCCGTCGGCGCCGTCGCCCATCAGGAAGCCGCTGCCGACGTCGACCCTCAGCCGCTGGTCGACATTGTCGAGACGGCGCAGCAGGTCATGATATTGTGCGGCCGGTATCCTGCCGTGATCCGACGAGGCAATCTTCTCGGCCGCCTGACCTATGCGAGCGGTGCGCATCTCCAGGCGCTCCGCCGCGGCCGGGGTGATGTTGTTGGCCTGTCTGGCGGTGATTATGCCCTGATGGACGCCTTGAACCTGTTCAATGAGAGCCTCGACACGCGGGCCGGTCATGTCGGTCGGGTCGGTCGCGTCGAGCGCGCCCCTGTGGTGACCCGCGGCGTAGGCGCCGGCAAGGGGGGCGGCGACAAGAATTGCGGCAAGGGTTGCAGTCTTGAGAGATGCTGAAGAGCGCATGACGGCGCCTCCTTTTTGCTGCGGAAAAGAACGGCCCTGCGTTCCGCTTCCGGACGATGCGGGCCGTCCAGTTCCGTCGCGTCGCGATGGGAGGCATCGCCGGCGGTTCTCGGCCCTGCGCGACACGCTAGGAGCGCTCCGTGGCGAAGTGTAATTAAAAAAAGATAATCTTTTCAGGCCTTGCCGGTGCGCACCTGCGCCCTAGAGTTGAGCCGGCGAACAAATTCGCGTGAGATCGCGTGATGATGGATCACCGTTCGGTGAGCTTCAGTTCGATCCGGCGGTTCTTGTTGCGCGCCTCTTCGGTGTCGGCGGGGTCGAGCGGCTGGAACTCGCCGAAGCCGGCGGCGACCAGCCGGTTGGCCGGCACGCCGTTCTCGATCAGGAACTTCACTACGGAAGTCGAGCGCGCCGTCGACAGCTCCCAATTGTCGCGATAGCGACCGGTGCCGGACAACGGCTTGTTGTCGGTATGGCCATCGACGCGCAGCACCCAGTTGATCTCCGGGGGGATCTCCTTCTGTAATTCGATGATGGCGTCCGCAAGTTTCTTCATCTCGACCTTGCCGGCATCGTTGATCACCTCCGAGCCGGTCGGAAACAACACTTCCGACTGGAAGACGAAGCGGTCGCCGACGATGCGGATGTTCTCGCGGTCGGCGAGGATCTCCCGCAGGCGGCCGAAGAAGTCGGAGCGGTAGCGGTTGAGTTCCTGCACGCGCTGCGCCAACGCCACGTTGAGGCGGCGGCCAAGGTCGGCGATCTTGGTGTTGGAATCGCGGTCGCGGGCCTCGGAGACATTGAGCGCATCCTCGAGCGCGCCGATCTGCTTGCGCAAGGCCGCGATCTGCTGATTGAGGATCTCGACCTGGCTCAGCGCCTGCTGGCTGATCTGGCGCTGGCTGTCGAGCTCGCCCGTCAGCGCCGCCGCGCGCTGGTTGGCTGCATCACCGGCGCCCGCACCTTGCGCCAGCAACTGCTGGAGCCGGCTCTTCTCCGCCTCCGCCGCCGACAGCGATGCCTGCAGATTGGCGAGCGAATCCTCCTTGTCCTGCGTCGTGGAACGCTCCAGCGCCAGAAGCTGCGTCAGTTCGTTGATCTGCGAATTGAGGCGGTTGAGCACGGCGTCCTTGCCGGAGATTTCGCGGCCGAGCAGGAACTGCGCCAACACGAAGACGGTGAGCAGGAACATGATGGCCAGAAGCAGCGTCGACAGCGCGTCGACGAAGCCCGGCCAATAGTCGATACGGCGGTCGGCACGCCGGCTCCTGGCGAGCGCCATGCTAGTGCACCCCGGTCTTCTTCAGGGCGTCGGCGATCTTTTCCAGCGTGTTGCGCATCGCCTTTTGTTCATCCGACTGCGCTTCGACCCAGTCGCGCATGATCTGCTGCTCGGAGCGCATGTTCTTGACCAGGCCGGAAATGCCGTCGGCGAGATTGGCCATGGCGGTGGCAACGCGCGGATTGGAACCGCCGCCATTCTCCTGCATGCTGCGCAGCCGCTCCGACAGCAGGCGGATTTCGTCGGAGGGCTCGGTCCGGACCGCATCGGAGACGACGATGTCGGACGACAGGTCGGTGACCGAGGACAGCCAGTTCTCCAGCTCGGTGTAGAAGCGCGTCTGGGCGCGGCCGGCCTGCAGGTCGAGGAAACCGAGAACGAGCGAGCCGGACAGGCCGAACAGCGAGGACGAGAAGGCCGTGCCCATGCCGGCGAGCGGCGCCGACAGCCCTTGCTTCAGGGAATCCAACACAGCGGCGGCGTCGCCCGTGCCGGGATCGAGTGACTCGATTGTCTCGCGGATGGAGCCGATCGTGTTCAGCAGGCCCCAGAAGGTGCCGAGCAGGCCAAGGAACACCAGGAGGCCGACGAGGTAGCGCGAGGTGTCGCGGCTTTCATCGAGGCGCGTGGCGATGGAATCGAGCATGGTGCGCATCGAACTGGTCGAAAACGCCATGCTCGACGAGCGGCCGATCATCGCCTTCATCGGCGCCAGCAGCACTGGTTCGGTGATCTCGGAGCCAGCGCGGAACGAGTTGACCCAGCGCACTTCACGAAACAGCCGCCCGACCTGGACGAAGGCCAAAAGGATGCCGACGGCAAGCACGCCGATGATCAGGCCGTTGAGCCCCGGATTGGTGACGAAGGCGGTCGAGATCTGCCGGGTCAGGATCGCTGCGATGAAGGCGACGATGGCCAGGAAGATGACCATGGTCAGCAGGAAGACCTGCGGGCTCGACAATTTATGTGGGTCGTAGATCAGCACGTCGGAGCGCCTGCCCATGCCGAAGGATCTGAGAAAAGCCATCCGTGCCCCGTTTCCGATGCCACTGCCGCCGATCACGTGCCCGCGACTCTAAACGGAATTGTGACCAAATTGAATGGTGCTTGGCAATATAGCCGCAAGCGGCTTTACAGGCGATTGATGACCAGACAATCGACCATCGCCGCCAGATGCAGGCCGGCGCCAGTGACGACGAAGCCGTGCCACAGCGCATTGTGGAAGCGCAGCCCTTTCCAGGCGAAGAAGATGACGCCGCAGGAATAGACGACGCCCCCGGCGACAATGAGCACGATCGAGGTGGTCGGCAGAGTCTCGACAAGCGGCTCGACCAGGACGATGCCGCTCCAGCCGATGGCGAGATAGAAGACAATCGCCAGCCGGTCGAAGCGGCCGGGGAAAAACACCTTTATGGCGATGCCGATAATGGCCGCGGTCCAGACCAGGACGATCATCCAGCCGGCCAGCGCCGAGCCGTCGAGCTGCGCGAGAAAGGGCGTGTAGGTGGCGGCGATCAGCAGATAGATCGCAGCGTGGTCGAAACGCCGCAAAATCCACTTCACCGGCGAGGTCACCGGCCATAGATTATAGGTCAGCGACACCGAGAGCACGGTGAGCAGCGATACGACATAGAAAGCGGCGGCGATGTATTCACCCGGTCCGACCCGGGAGGCGGCCAGCGCCAGCAGCGCCGAACCGGCCGCGATCGCCAGCACGATGCCGATGGCATGGACGATGCCGTCGGCGATCATCTCGGCACGCGAATAGTGCCATCGTCCGACAAAGGGAATCTCGATCTGCGGCGGCGTCTTGATCATCATCGTCCTGCGTCAACCCTATCTGGGCAAGCGCCGGACAGTATTTCAAGCTTTGTTTGCCGTTTTGCGACTGCGGCGCTTCAGCGCGGCGGGGATTTGATTTTACACTACGCTTTTTCCTGCTTCAGCGGGCAGCGAGGGGCTTTTTCACGGTTTTCAGGAGCGCGCGCTGGATGATCTCGTTGCCGGCAACGACCGAACCGTTGTCGAGCATGTCCTGGCCGCCGTCCATGTCGGAGGCGAACCCTCCTGCTTCACGGATCAGCAACAGGCCGGCTGCGATGTCCCAGGGCGACAGGCCGACTTCCCAGAACCCGTCCATGCGGCCGGCGGCGACGTAAGCGAGATCGAGCGAGGCCGAACCCAGGCGCCGGACGCCGGAAACCTCGGCCATGACATTGCGCAATTCGATTAGGAAATTGCCATGCTGGCCACGCCCCAGATGCGGCACGCCGCAGCCGATGACGCTGTCGATGAGCTTGGTGCGGCCGGCGACACGCAGGCGGCGATCGTTCATGAAGGCGCCGCCGCCGCGTTCGGTCGTATAGAGCTCGTCCATGGCCGGATTGTAGATGACGCCGGCCACGATCTGGCCCTGGCGCTCGAGCGCGATCGAGACAGCGAAAAGCGGAATGCCGTGCAGGAAATTAGTGGTGCCGTCGAGCGGATCGACGATCCAGCGGTGCTGGCTGTCATCGCCGGTGATCGTGCCGCGCTCTTCCATCAGGAAGCCGTAACCGGGCCGCGCCTTCGACAGTTCGGCAAAGACAATGTCCTCGGCCTTGCGGTCTGCCTGGCTGACATAGTCGCCCGGTCCCTTCATCGAGACCTGCAGGTTCTGGACCTCGCCGAAATCGCGCGACAGCGAGCGGCCGGCCTTCATTGCGGCCTGGACCATGACGTTGAGAAGGGCTGAGCGTGCCATCGTAACTCTTCCTGCTGCCCGCGCTTTAACCTTTATCTTGATGCATGTCGGCGACCCGAGACCTGGGCCACCTTTGGGCGACCTGCATCAGTCGGCGCGGCGCATATAAGTGATTTCATTGGTGTCGACGACGATGCGTTCCCCCGCGCCGATGAAGGGCGGCACCAGCACGCGAATGCCGTTTTCCAGCACCGCGGGCTTGTATGAAGAGGCCGCTGTCTGGCCCCTTACCACCGGGTCCGCCTCGGTGATGGTCAGCGTCACCTGGTCGGGGAGCGAAATACCGATCGGCCTTTCCTCGTAGAGCTGGACCGTCACCATCATGCCGTCCTGCAGGAAAGCGGCGCGGTCGCCGACGAAATCCTTCGCCAGCTCGAGCTGCTCGTAGCTTTCGGTGTCCATGAACACCAGGGCGTCGCCCTGCTCGTAGAGGAAGGAAAAATCCTTGAGATCGAGCCGGATCTGCTCGACCGTCTCTGCCGAACGGAAGCGCTCGTTCAGCTTGGTGCCGTTGATGAGGTTCTTCAATTCGACCTGGTTATAGGCGCCGCCCTTGCCCGGCTTGACGGTGTTGGTCTTGACGGCCACCCACAGGCCGCCATCGTGCTCGATGACGTAGCCGGGACGAATTTCGTTGCCGTTGATCTTGGCCATGATGATGTGATCCGGGAATGAGATTTTTTTCGCGGGACAAGCGATTTCGGGTCCCCAAGACCACAAAACACCCAAAGAGGCAAGGGAGTGGGGCAGGATCGGCCGAGTTACGGGGGCGACGCGCCGGCCGATTTCGCCAACCGCCATCAAGGCAAGCGGTTCGCCTTCTGCAATGCCTGCTTGGTCTGGTCGTCGCTCAGCCCTTGCAGGAAATCGTCCATCTCGGGGTCGATGAGGCCGGCGCGGCGGGCGACGACGTACCAGGCGCCGGCAAGCACGAGGTCCGGCTCGGTGCCGATGCCTTGCATATAGAGTTTCGCCAGGCGGTTCTGGGCGGCGACATTGCCGCCTTCGGCGGCCTGCTTCATCCAGCCGAAGGCGGATTTCAAATCACGCCCGCCGCCGCGGCCCTCGATCATCCAGGTGGCGAGGTCGAGCTGCGCGGTGTCGTAGTTTTGCCGCGCGGCCTGAGCCAGCAGGCGCCGGGCCTGGGCGTCGTCGCGCGATTTGCCGCCTACGCCGTTGGCATAGATCTGCGACATCGCATACTGGGCGTCGGCGAGGCCGGTCGCCGCGGCGCGCTCGTAATAAGTCACGGCCTTGGCGATGCCGGCATCGCCGGGGTCCTGCTGGACCAGCATCTGCGCGAAATTGAATTGCGCCAGCCGGTTGCCCGCTTCGGCGGCGGCCTGCATCAGCGCATAGGCTTCCTTTTCGTCCTTTTTGACGTAGCGGCCGTCGAGCAGCATCAGCGCATATTGGAACTGCGATTCCGGAACCCCTTGCTCGGCGGCGGCGGCATACCATTTCGCCGCTTCGGCCGCGTTGAGGGGCACACCCAGTCCGCGCGACAGGATCTCGGCCACCAGCGTCTGCGCCGCCGGGTCGCCGTTTTGCGCGCGCACCAGCGCGAGATTGTAGGCGGTCTTGTAGAGCCCGCGCTGGAAAGCGCCGTAGGCCGCATCCGCCGGCTTGGCGCCGAAGCGGTCGGGATTGATCGCGTCGGCCGAAGGCAATGGCGCTGGCTCAGCGGTGGTGGCGGGCTGCGGCAACTGCTTTTCGATCGGCTTGTCGGTATGCACGCCGGCATCGGGCTTAGGGTGCGGCGAAGGATTCGTTTCGGCGGCAGCGGCCTGGATCATGACCGCGGCAAGCAGGGCCTGAAGGGGAAGCCTTGCGGAAGACACGTCAGTCCTCGAAACGCGGTGCGGTTTCGTCGAGCAGCGCATTGGCCTGCGCGATCGCCGCTTTGGGATCGACGCCGTCGGCGAACACCGCACTCGACAGCGCGACGAATTCGGCGCCCGTATCTGCGACGGTTTCGATCGAAGCGAGCTCCGATCCGGCCATGACGATGCAGGGGATCTGGATCATCTGCGCCCACCATTGCCCCAGCGCCAGGTTGCGCGGATGCGGATCGGGTTTGTTGTCGTAGCCGAAGCGGCCGAAGAAAATATAGTCGGGCCTGACTTCACCGAGTTCGAGCGCGTCATCACGCGTCTTGGCGCCGCCGGCGCCGACCATCATCTTTGCCTGGAAATGCTCGACCGTCTCGGCGAGCTCGGCCTTGGAGACCTCGACATGGATGCCGTCGGCCTGGATACGCCCGGCGATGCGCGTATCGCCGGCAATGACGACCGCGATGCCGGCCGCCTGTGCCGCCGGGACGATTTCGGCGGCGAAGGCCTGGAAGGAGGCTTCGTCCATGTCGTTCTGCGGCAGGATCAGCGAGGCGACGTCGCCGCCCTCGAAGGCCGAGACAATATGGGCGGCCGGCACGCCAGACGGCGCGATCAGCACGATGCGGCAGCGATTGGGGGGCGTTGCGTCGTTCATGGTCTTCGATCCCGGGTTTCGCCTATGCCGGGCGAAGATGGTTGGATTGCGGCATAGAGCAAAGTGCCCGCTTTGAACAGGCGGGCGGGCGGGATCGCTATCTTGACCGCCGAGGCGCCGGCGATTGGCGTTACTCGATCGGGTGCGGACCTGCCGCGGCAGGCTTCGGCTTCCACAATGTCCAGCCGAGATTCATGCCGGCGGCCGCGATCAGGATGGCGGCGGCGCCGACGAGCTGGCTGAGGTGCAGGCGATGGCCGAATGCCGTGACGTCGACCAGGATCGCAACGATCGGATAGATGAAGGACAGCGATCCCTGCAGATGCGTCGGCAGCTTCTGGATGGCGCCATACATCAGGATGTACATCAGGCCGGTGTGGACGATGCCGAGCGTTGCCAGCATGGCCCAGCTCCGGGCGTCGGTCGGAAGATGCGAGAGATTGGCGAAGGGCGCCAGCATCAACACGCCGACACAGACCTGGACGAGCGCGATGAGATGCGGCGCCGTGCCCTTGAGCTTCTTGGTGACGATGGCAGCGACGGCCCAGAAGAAGGCAGCGGCCAGCGCCATGACGATGCCGGCGAAATAGTTTGTGCCGACTTCGCCGGCGTCGGGGGCGGCCTCGACGATCAGCACCATGCCGGCGAAGGCGATTGCCAGCCAGGTCAATTTCGTCAGGGTCAGCCGCTCGCCGAAGAAGAGCGCGCCGAAGCCGACCAGCATGAAAGGCTGGGTATTGTAGACAGCGGTGGCGATCGAGATCGACGCGCGCGAGAATGCGCTGAACAGCAGCAGCCAGTTGACGACGATGGCAGCGCCACCGAGGGCCGCGAAGACGAAAACGCGAAGCGACAGCCAGTTGCGCAAAAGGCCGAGGCCGGCGCAGATGAAGAGCAGCGTCACCGCGCCGAAAGCGCAGCGCCAGAACACCACATCCATGATAGGCTGGCCGGACAGGACAACGAACCATCCGATCGTTCCCAGGATCGCCATTGCGGCGGACATTTCGATCGTCCCACGGACTGTATCGTTCACGGCAAACCTCCGAAGCGTTGCGGGCATAATCTCATGCGGCTCAAGGGGTTTCCATGAAACTAGAAAGGCGATAAGCTGTTTTCTCCTAATTTAAACAGGCATCGCGCTAGAAATCCTGAGAATGTAAAATGCTTGACGAGCTCGACCGGCGCCTCCTCGAAATCCTGGTGAGGGATGCGCGGACTTCGCTGAAGGAGCTGGCCGGCCAGATCGGGCTGTCGTCGCCGAGCGTTTCGGAGCGGCTGAGGCGGCTCGAGGAGCGTGGCGTGATCAGGGCTTTCACCGTCGAGATCGACCCGCTGGCGCTCGGCTATACATTGCAGGCGATCGTGCGCATCAAGCCGCTCCCGGGCAAGCTGCACATCGTCCAGAAGCTGATCGAGGAGACCGCCGAATTCGGCGAATGCGACAAGGTGACGGGGGACGACTGCTTCGTTGCCAGGCTGTTCGTGCGTTCGATCGGCGACCTCGACGGTATCCTCGATCGCATCGCCGACAAGGCCGAGACCAGCACCGCCATCATCAAGGCTCAGCCGATCCGGCGGCGGCCGCCACCGCTCGGCGCATGACCGGTCCGCGTTTCTTGACTCTGCCTGCCGGTGGTGGAAATGCGTGGCGGCTCCGCCAGTCAGGCATATGAACAACGAGGAAGGAACATGGCGCAGAATGTCTACGATCAGCCGGATTTCTTCGCAGGCTACAGCCAGCTCGGCCGGTCCGTCGAAGGGCTGGACGGCGCCGTCGAGTGGCCGGCGCTGCGCGCGATGCTTCCCGACGTCGGCGGCTTGCGAATCGTCGATCTTGGTTGCGGTTTCGGCTGGTTCTGCCGCTGGGCTCTTGAACACGGGGCCAAGGAGGTTCTGGGTCTCGACCTGTCGGAAAAGATGCTCGCCCGGGCGCGTGCCGCCGGCCCGGATGCCGGCATCGTCTACGAACGCGCCGATCTCGATGAACTCAGCATGCCGCGGACGGCTTTCGATCTCGCCTACAGCTCGCTTGCCCTGCACTATGTCAGCGATGCCGCGCGGCTGTTCCAGACCGTGCATCAGTCCCTGGTCCCCGGCGGGCATTTCGTCTTCTCGACGGAGCATCCGATCTATATGGCGCCGAGCCATCCCGGCTGGTCTGTCGATGCCGAAGGCCGCAAGACATGGCCTGTCGACCGGTATCTGGTGGAGGGACCGCGCAAGACAGACTGGCTGGCCAAGGGAGTTGTGAAACATCACCGCACCATCGGCACCACGCTCAACACGCTGATCCGGTGCGGCTTCACCATCGAGCATGTCGAGGAATTCCGTCCGACGGACGCGCAGATCGCGGCCAAGCCCGAACTGGCGGAAGAGCTTGAGCGACCGATGTTCCTGCTGGTCTCGGCCCGGCGATAGATCAGAGCAGAATGGGCCGGCCTTGCTGTGGCGACGCCCACATTTGCTGTCGCTCCGCTCGGGAATCTGGGCTATTCAGGCGTTGACGCGCTTCTCTCCAGACCAGTCCCTCCTCCATGTCAGGCCTGCTTTCCGATCCGTGGTTCTATGCGGCCGCCGTCCCGGCGATCATTCTGGTCGGCCTGTCCAAGGGCGGATTTGGCGGTGCGGTCGGTTTCGTCGGCGTGCCGCTGATGGCGCTGACCATGCCGCCGGTGCAAGCGGCGGCCATCCTGCTGCCCATCCTGTGCCTGATGGACATCGTTTCGGTATGGACGTGGTGGGGCGTCTATAACAGAAAGGTGCTGGCCGACATGATGCCCGGCGCGGTGATCGGCATCGGTCTCGGTTGGCTGACGGCCGCACTGGTCACCGAGGAGGTGGTGCGGCTGATCGTCGGCGCCGTCGCCATCATTTTCGTGCTGCGCTGGCTCTATCTGAAGTACCGCCACGGCGCCGACCATGCGGCGCAGCCCAACCGCGTCGCCGCGGCCCTCTGGGGTACGGTCGCCGGCTTCACCAGCTTCGTCGCCCATGTCGGCGGCCCGCCCTTTCAGGTCTACGCGCTGCCGATCCGGCTCGACCCGAAGGTGTTGTCTGGCACGGCGGCGATCTTCTTTGCCGCCACCAACGCGCTGAAGCTCGTTCCCTATTTCGCGCTCGGCCAGTTCGACAGCACCAATCTGACCGCGTCGGCGGTGCTGATGCCGCTGGCGCCGCTATCGACCATCGCCGGCGCCTGGCTAGTGCGCCGCATGCGTCCGGAGATTTTCTATCCCTTCACCTATGCGACGGTGGCGGTCGTCGCGGTGAAGCTTCTGTGGGACGGGATCGCCGGCCTGATGTAGCCGCGACCGTTTTCGCCTGCCTCAGGCGACGCCCGGCACCATGCGCCTTGGCCGGCCGAGCGCCAGGGTGGCGCCAGCCGCCAACACAAGCACCATGGCGGCAAGGACCGTGAAGTCGTCGATGGTCGGCTTCAGCACCATGTCGGCGATGATGACCAGCATCATCGCATAGTCGAAGCGCGCCGCCCGCAGGATGCGCTGGCCATAGGCTAGGGCGGCCGGCGTCACGCCATCCCTGGCGATCATCGCGCCCATGCGGTCGGCGCTCGGCTTGAAGACGAACATGCCGATTGAAAAGGTGGTCGCGTAGCCGGCAAGACCGATCAGGATCCACAGTTGCGAGAAGCCGACCCAGAACCAGCACATGATCAGCCCGAAGGCCAGTGTCAGCATCGACATCGGCGCGAAGAAGCGGTTTCCCAATTCGCCCGTGGCCCGCATTGCCTGCAGCGTTCCCTGGATGTTTCCCGAGCGGTCGGCAAGCGTCGCCAGCACCATCAGCGCGAAGCCGCCGCCGACCCACAGGGTCGCCGAAAGTATGTGCAGCAATTTGACGATGGAATACCAATCCATGGCTTTCTCCCCGGTGCCTGATGTAGCGAAGGAAGCGAGCCGTCGCCCCCCCCACCGCTTCGATGGCCAAGCGTGTATCGCCGCGCCTGTTTCGGAACGATGTCGTGAAAAAACCAGTTCTGTTTCAAGTGCCGGATAACGTAAGGAGCCGCTGATATTGCGAGCGCGCCATCCGGTTTTCTGCCATTATGAGCGGCGTCCGGGGGCGCGACATCGTCCAGAAACAGTGCCGATGCTAGTGCGCCCGCGCCGGGAGCCCGGTGGCGAGAGCAATCGCCTGACGATCAACCCTTTCCCGAACACGGGAAAGGCAACTCGGGGGAAAGATATGCAAGGGGTAGCACGGAATTTCTTCACGCTGGCCGTTATCTATGCGCTGTGCGGCATGGCGCTCGGCCTGTACATGGCGATCAGCCAGGACCATGGCCAGATGCCGACCCACGCCCATACGATGGTCGCTGGATGGCTGATGTCGGCGGTCTTCGCCTTCTTCTATCACCTGTTTCCGGCGGTCGGACAGAAGACGGTTGCCGTCGTTCACTTCTGGCTGACCGCAATCAGCGGCATCGGCCTCTTGATCGGGCTCTACTTCCTGCTTGGCGGCAACGCCGCGATCGAACCGCTGGTGGCGGCGTCTTCGATGGGTTTCTACGCGGCCTTGCTGCTGTTTGCCTTCATTGCCTTGCCGGCGGTGTGGAAAACGGCCTGAGTCGAGGCTCGGCACATCCTTCAGGAACTGTGCTGTTACGGCACAGTGGCGCGGGGTTCGCTCAAAAAACATCGGCGCCGTTAAGGGTTCATTAAGCTTTACAGGCGTTTACTATGCGCATCCAGTGATCTGGATTCTTACCGAGTGGTTGGAGCCACTTTGTTTGACGCCTCCCTGTTAAACTCCTGAGAGCCGCCTTATCCGCGGCTCTTTTTTTGTCCGCTTTCCAGCGACACGGTCCGCGCCGGATCGCGTTAACCTTCTGTTAAACATATGCTTGCCTTCACCCCGGACGAAGCGCATTTTCAAGCTTCAGTTCTATAGGGTTCCGGGTGTATCGGCAGTAAGCCGAATCGGCCGGTTGCAAGTGCAGGGGCGCATCGATGAACGAGCCTTCGAAGGGCAGCGCGAAAACCGTCAAGCTGGCGGAACGTCGGGTCTTTTCGCACTCCTTCAAACCGCTCTACCAGGAAGGCATGGGGCTGGTCGAACAGGCGGCGGAGTATCTCGACGGCCAGGGCCGGGCCGAGGCCAAGAAGCTGTCGCGGCTGGCGGCCACGCTCTATGCGGCCGAATCGATGCGGCTAACCACAAGGCTGATGCAGGTCGCCTCGTGGCTGCTTCTGCAGCGCGCCGCGAATTCCGGCGAGATGACCCGCGACCAGGTCGCGTCGGAAAAGTCCAAGGTGCGCCTCGACACCGCCTCCGCCCATGACGAGGCGGCCGGCTGGGCCGAACTGCCCAAGGATTTCCTCGACCTCGTCAACCGGTCGCTGCGCCTGCAGGCACTGGTGCGCCGCATGGACGAGGAGATCTACGGCGCCGGCGCGGTGGTCGACATGCAGCCCATGAGCCGCCGGCCCAATCCGGTCTCGGACCAGATCAGCCTGCTCAATACGGCTTTCGCCCGCAACTAGGGGTTCGGAGCATTTCTGGCTCCGGCAGGCTGCTGTTTCCGGTTTGTTCACATTTCGCTGGCATCGCTGTCTCCGGGAGGTAGAGTAACCGGATGGGGGACGCGATTCGCATCATCGGTATCGATCCGGGGCTCAGGCGCACCGGCTGGGGTATTGTCGAAAGCCTCGGCAATTCGCTGCGCTTCGTCGCGTCCGGCACGGTGCGTTCCGAAGACAAGGCGGCGCTGGCAACGCGGCTTTGCCAACTGCATGACGGGTTGGCTGAAATCCTGCATTCCGCCATGCCGCATGAGGCGGCCGTCGAACAGACCTTCGTCAACAAGGATGCGGTGGCGACGCTGAAGCTTGGCCAGGCGCGCGGCATCGCCATGCTGGTGCCGGCACGCGCCGGCCTGGTCGTTGCCGAATATGCACCCAATGCCGTCAAGAAGGCGGTGATCGGCGTCGGCCATGGCGACAAGAAGCAGATCCACATGATGGTAAAGGTGCTGCTGCCGAAAGCGACCTTCGACACCGAACATGCCGCCGACGCGCTCGCCATAGCCATTTGCCACGCGCATCACCGGCAAAGCGTCGCCTATCGGATGACGGCATTGGCATCGTGAGGGATTGTTCGGCATGATCGGCAAGCTCAAGGGTACGCTCGACGAGATCGAGGAGGACCACTGCCTCGTCGACGTGCATGGCGTCGGCTACGTCGCCTACTGCTCGGCGCGCACGCTTGCCGCGCTGCCTTCGCCCGGCGAAGCGGTGGTGCTGTTCGTCGAGACCTATGTGCGCGAGGACATGATCCGGCTCTACGGCTTCCAGTCGGTGCTGGAGCGTGAATGGTTCCGGCTGTTGATGAGCAATGTGCAGGGCGTCGGCGCCAAGGTGGCGCTGGCCATCCTGTCCACGCTGGCGCCGGCCGACCTTGCCAACGCGATCGCGCTGCGCGACATCGCCATGGTCTCCCGCGCGCCCGGCGTCGGCAAAAAAGTGGCCGAGCGCATCGTTACCGAATTGAAGAACAAGGCGCCGGCCTATGCCGGTGCCGCCTCGGGCACGATCGGCTTGAAGCAGGAGCTCGGCGAAGGCGTGGCAGCCGCGCCGATCACAGACGCGGTCTCGGCCCTAGTCAATCTCGGTTATTCCCGCGACACCGCCGCCAATGCGGTGGCGGCGGCACTGAAGACGGCGGGCGAGGAGGCGGACGCGTCGAAGCTGATTCGCTTCGGGCTCAAGGAACTGGCGCGGTGAGCGCACGCTTGTCCGGTTCCCGGCCATATGCAAGGAAGGCGGCATGAGCCTTTCCCCCCGTCTGATCGCTCCCGAAAAACGCGGCGAGGATGCCGATCAGAGTTTGCGGCCGCAGACGCTTGACGATTTCGTCGGCCAGGCGGCGGTGCGGGCCAACCTCAAAGTATTTATCGAGGCCGCCAAGGGCCGCAAGGAAGCGCTCGACCATGTGCTGTTCGTCGGCCCTCCCGGACTCGGCAAGACGACGCTGGCGCAGATCATGGCGCGCGAGCTCGGCGTCAACTTCCGCTCGACCTCCGGACCGGTCATCGCCAAGGCCGGCGATCTCGCCGCACTCCTGACCAATCTCGAGGAAGGCGACGTCCTGTTCATCGATGAGATCCACAGGCTTAACCCGGCGGTAGAAGAGATCCTCTATCCGGCGATGGAGGATTTCCAGCTCGACCTGATCATCGGCGAGGGACCGGCGGCGCGCTCGGTCAAGATCGACCTTGCCCGTTTCACGTTGGTGGCCGCCACCACGCGGCTCGGCCTGCTCACCAATCCGCTGCGCGACCGCTTCGGCATCCCGGTGCGGCTCAACTTCTACACGGTCGAGGAACTGGAGCAGATCGTCCGGCGCGGCGCACGCATCCTGCAAATGCCGCTCGGCGATGACGGCGCGCTGGAGATCGCGCGGCGCGCGCGTGGCACGCCGCGCATCGCCGGCCGGCTGTTGCGCCGCGTGCGCGATTTCGCCTCGGTCGCCGGCGATGGTCATGTGAACCGCTTGATCGCTGACGAGGCCTTGAGCCGGCTGGAGGTCGACGCGCTCGGTCTCGACGCGCTCGACCGCCGGTATCTTTCGATGATCGCGCGCAATTTCGGCGGCGGGCCGGTCGGCATCGAGACGATCGCCGCCGGCCTGTCCGAGCCGCGCGACGCCATTGAGGACATCATCGAGCCCTATCTCATCCAGCAGGGTTTCATCCAGCGCACGCCGCGCGGCCGTGTGCTGACCGCCAATGCCTGGCGCCATCTTGGCCTCGACGCGCCGAAGGACCTGGCGCAACAGCAGATCAATTTGTTTCAGGAAGAATAGCGGCCCCGGCGGCGGCGTTCGGGCCGGCGATCGAGCGTCCGCAACCGCTTTGCGGCGTGCGACCGGAGATCTTGCTGATCGGTCCCGGCGCGTTGAGCAATGGCGCTCAGTGAAGCGACCGGATCACGTCCAGCACATCGGGTTCGGCCTTTTCGCCGTTGAAAGCATCGACGATGCCGAAAGCGCCGCCGTAACTCCACACCGACCAGGAGAAGCCATGCGCCTCGGCGCGCGCGATCATGTCCCGGACATAGGCGGCGCGATATCCGGCCGGCATCACATGGGAATTGCCGTATTCCTGGCGGATCATGCCGAACTCGCCCAGCGTGACGTTTTCCGGCTTGATGCCGTTGGCCTTCGTCCAGGCATCTACGGCCTTGAACGGGGCGTCCATGAGACCAAGCAGCTTAGCGTCGGTGTCCATGCTGGCGACCTGCTCGTCGAGATAGGCAAGCAGCCCGCCCTGCCGCGCCCAGGGCGCCTCGGCCTTGATCCTGGCGCGGATGGTGTCGAGCGTGACGTCGAGCTCAGCCCGCGGCACCGCGGTCAGCGGGTAGGGCAGGCCAGTCACATAGGGAATGAAATCGCCGGCCCAGGTCGCGCCCTGATGGGTAAGCAGGAACGGATCGTAGGAATGAAAGCTCCAGATGACGTTGTCGTCCGGAATCGCCTTCGGATCGATTTTTTCCAGCGACGACGCCGCGGAATAGCAGGCCCCGGTCAGAACAAGCGTCAATCTCGTCGCCGAAGAGCGCGCCGCGGCGAACAATCTCTGCTGGCGTTGCGGCCACAGGCTGGTGCCGTCGGCGTCGCAGTCGACGATCGGTTCGTTCATCGGTTCGAAAGCCACTTGCGCCGGATCTTCCCCGGCGAGCGTGTGCGCCATCTTGCGCACCATCTCGACATAGGCATCGAATGTCACCGGGTTGTTCATCACCTCGGCCATGCCGATCTTGCGCCCGCCGCCGGCGGGGATCAGATGCATGTCGACGACAACCTTCAAGCCGGCGCGGTTGATCATGCGGACAGAGTCCAGCACGCTGGCATAGAGATCGTCGCGCAAGGCCATCGTGTTTTCGGAAAGGAAGGGCGAAGGATCGACCGGCATGCGCAGGAAATCGAAGCCTGCATCCTTCAAAGCCTCGAGATCGTCGTCCTTGAGAAATTTGCGCCATTCCGGGTAAGGCAGGATGGCCTTGGCGTCGCCCCACTGGTCTTCGCCTGGCCAGGTCACCCACTGGTCGAGATTGAGCCCGCGCTTCATGGAGAAGGCCGCGGCCTGGCCCGGCTCGGCCAGAGCCATCACGACGAACAGAGCCATCACCACGAGCAGCGCCGTCGCCAAGGTCTTGATCATCGCCGTCAACAGTGCCATCCGATGCCATGTCACGCGCGGCACAGGTGCCTTGCCGCGACTGAAAAAGGAAGCGCAATGGACGATCATGGTGAATCCGCGACCTTGCTGGCGGGGATTTCCGGTGCGCTGACGCCGTTCGGCCACCGGCTGATGGCGCGGGTCTACTATGCCGACACCGATTTCTCCGGTGTCGTCTACCACGCCCGCTATCTCGAATTCCTTGAGCGCGGCCGCTCCGACTATCTGAGGCTGAGCGGGGTGCACCACACCGAACTTGCCGATGGCAAGCATGGCGAAAGAATTGTCTGGGTGGTGCGTCGCATGGAGATCGACTTCCGCATCCCGGCCCGCATGGACGACATCCTGACGATCGACACCCGGACCGAGGAAATTTCCGGCGCGCGCATCTTCATGGCCCAGCAGCTCAAGCGCGGCGACGAGGTGCTGGTCGAGGCCAGGGTGGAGGCGGCGATCATCGGCGAGAACGGCCGGCCACGCCGCTTCCCCAGGGAGTGGATCGCAGCGTTCATGCCTAAGGCGGGCTAAAAGGGTCGGCGCCGTTGGTATCGCCGGCGCCGGCTTGAAGCGCGGCGATGCGCCGCGCCTGATCGACTAACCCATCCTTAACCATAACGGTTCATGAAGAGATTGGTGAAGATTGGCGCTATACGGCGCCTTCCTTTCACCAACATTTGCCCCGAAAAGGCCGCGAAAGGCACGTTTTGGGGTTGTTCCGGTAGCTTCGTGCGAACCGACCACAAGGGATGCCAGGGGCCAGCCGCCAGCTTCGCCCGGAAATCTTAAGGACGTTACGATGGAAAATATCGCACTCGCCGAACCGGGCGCGCAATTATCGATTTGGGCGCTGTTCATGCAGGCCAGCTGGGTGGTCAAGCTTGTCATGATCGGTCTGCTCTGCGCCTCGGTCTGGACCTGGGCAATCATCGTCGACAAGCTCGTATCCTATGCCCGCATGCGGCTGGCGCTGAACCGGTTCGAGCAGGTATTCTGGTCGGGGCAGTCGCTGGAGGAGCTTTACCGCACGCTTGCCGACCGCAAGACATCGGGCATGGGCGCCATCTTCGTCGCCGCCATGCGCGAGTGGAAGAAGAGTTTCGAGAAGGGCGCCAAGTCGCCACTCGGCTTACAAACCCGCATCGACAAGGCAATGGACCTGGCGCTGACCCGCGAGATGGAGAAGCTCGAAGGCCGCCTCGGCTTCCTCGCCACCACCGGCTCGGCGGCCCCGTTCATCGGCCTGTTCGGCACCGTCATCGGCATCATGACGTCGTTCCAGGCGATCGCCGGCTCCAAGAACACCAGCTTGTCGGTGGTCGCGCCCGGCATCGCCGAGGCGCTGCTGGCGACCGCCATCGGCCTGCTCGCCGCCATTCCGGCTGTCATCGCCTACAACAAGCTGTCATCGGATGCGAGCAAGATCGCGGTGCGCATGGAAGGGTTCTCCGACGAGTTCTCCGCCATACTCTCGCGCCAAATCGATGAAAAAGTAGCGCCGAAGGCCTGAGGAGTAAGCCGATGGGAATGTCCGTAGGCATGGCTGGACGCGGCGGGCGCGGCCACAGGCGGCGCGGCCGCCATCATGGCCTCATCGCGGAAATCAACGTCACGCCGATGGTCGACGTGATGCTGGTGCTGTTGATCATCTTCATGGTCGCGGCGCCGCTGTTGACGGTCGGCGTGCCGATCGATCTGCCGGACACGCAGGCCAAGGCGATGAATGCCGACACGCAGCCGATCACCGTTTCGATCAATGCCGCCGGTCAGATCTATCTCCAGGAAACCGAAATCCCGATCGAGGAATTGGTGGCGAAGCTGCAGGCGATCTCGAAGACCGGCTATGACGAGCGCATCTTCATCCGCGGCGACAAGTCCACCGACTACGGCACGGCGATGAAGGTGATGGCCCGCATTTCGGCCGCCGGCTACAAGAATATCGGCCTGGTTTCACTGCAGGAACAGGATCAATAGACCCACTATGAGGACCGGCCTCACCACATCGGTGATCATGCATGCGGCGCTGATTGGCTTCGGCCTGTTCACGCTGTCGGCACCGGCCGCGCTTCCGTCGGCCGACGTCGAGTCGGTCGCTGTCGACATCGTTCCGATCGAAGCCACTGCCCAGGTGCTGCAGGGCGACAAGAAATCGGTGGTGCATGAAAAGCCGGCTCCCTTGCCCACGCAGCGTCCCGATGTGGTGGCGGATGCGCAGAAGGTCGGCGAGAACAGCGTCGATACCGACAAGCCGGTAACGCCCGAGGCCAAGCCGAAGCCGGTCGACATGACGTCGGCTCCGCCGCCGGCGCCAACGCCGATCGAAAAGCCGAAGACCGAGGACGTGCCGAAGCCGCAGGAAAAGCCCAAGCCGACGCCGGCCACGGAAGTGGCTCCCGCGCCGCAGCCCAAGGAAGAGGTCAAGCCCGAGCCGGTCAAGCAGACCGAGCCGAAGCCGGCGCCAGCCAAGGAGCCGACGCCCGCACCGCCACAGGACAAGACCGCGGCCATCGAGCCGACGCCCGAGGTGAAGCCGGACGCGGTCGCCCAGGCAATCGCCAAGGACCAGCCTGACGATGCCCAGCTGCCGGACTCCGCGCCCGCGCCGCAGGCGCGGCCGAAGCCGCAGCCGGCACAGGCCGAAAGCGCCAAGGCGCCGGAGCGCAAGGACGCCGACAAGCCGGTCAAGGAAGCTTCATCCAAGCCGAAGTCGGACGACAAGCAGTTCAATTCCGACGAGATCTCGGCCCTGCTGGACAAGCAGAAGCCCTCCGGCGGCGGCGCCAAGCGTTCGACACAGCAGGCTTCGCTCGGCGGCGAGAAGGACCAGGGTCAGAAGCTGTCGAGATCAGAACTGGGCGCCCTGTCGGATCAGCTTGGCGGTTGCTGGACATTGCCGGCGGGGCTGGAGGGCTCGGAGAATTTCGTCGCCGTGGTCATGTTCAACCTCGACCCCTCGGGCAAGCTGGATGGCCGGCCCACCGTCGAGAAATCGAGCGGGAATCGCCAGTTCGATGAAAGCGCCGTGCGTGCGGTTCAGAAATGCAACATGGCCGGCCTTCAGGTTCCGGCGGGCAAACAGGACATCTGGGCCCAGGTCCGTGTCACTTTCGATCCGAGGGAAATGCTTGGCCTTTGAGGCCTGCCCTCCGCAGAATCAGTGAAGAGAAGCGAGAAGACATGAAATTCATCCTCAAGCCGCTCCTGATGGTCGCGATAGTAGCGCTGGGCTCGATGGCCGGCGCCGTCATGCCTGCGTGGGCGCTCGTCGAAATCAACGTCAACAAGGGCAATGTCGAGCCGCTGCCGATCGCCATCACCGATTTCCAGTCGGGCGATGGGCTTGGCGCGCAGATTTCCGGCATCGTCACCGCCGACCTGAAGCGCTCGGGCCTGTTCGCACCGATCGACAAAAGCGCCTTCATCGAGAAGATCGCCAATCCTGACGCAGCGCCTCGCTTTGACGACTGGAAGGTGATCAATGCCCAGGCGCTGGTCACTGGCAGCGTCAGCAAGGAGGCCGACGGGCGCATCCGCGCGCAGTATCGGCTGTGGGACACGTTCGCGGGACAGCAGATGTCGGGCGAACAGTTCTTCGCCAACGACGCCAATCAACGGCGCGTCGCTCACATCATCGCCGACGCCATCTACGAGCGGCTGACCGGCGAGAAGGGTTATTTCGACACGCGCGTCGTTTTCATCGACGAGTCCGGCGCCAAGAACGCGCGCAAGAAGCGCCTCGCCATCATGGACCAGGACGGTGCCAATGTGCGCTATCTCTCGGACGGCAGGGCGATCGTCTTGACGCCGCGCTTCTCGCCGAACCGGCAGGAAATTACCTACATGTCCTATGAGAGCGGCCAGCCGCGGGTGTATCTCCTGCAGATCGAGACCGGCCAGCGCGAACTGGTCGGCAATTTTCCGGGCATGACGTTTGCGCCGCGCTTTTCGCCGGATGGGCAGAAGGTGATCATGAGCCTGCTGCGCGACGACGGCAATTCCAACATCTTCGCCATGGACCTCAGGAGCCGCTCGACGACCCGGCTCACCAACTCGACCGCCATCGACACTTCGCCTTCCTATTCGCCAGACGGCAGCAAGGTGGTGTTCACCTCCGACCGCGGCGGCCGCGCGCAGATCTATGTGATGGGCGCCGACGGTTCGGGCCAGACCCGCATCTCCTTCGGCGACGGGGTCTATTCGACGCCGGTGTGGTCGCCGCGCGGCGATCTCATCGCCTTCACCAAGCAGACCGGCGGCGAATTCCAGATCGGCGTCATGAAGACCGACGGTTCGGGCGAGCGCATCCTGTCGTCCGGCTTCCAGCAGGAAGGACCGACCTGGGCGCCGAACGGCCGCGTGCTGATGTTCTTCCGCGATTCCGCCGGCGGCCCGAAACTGGTTTCTGTCGATCTCACCGGCCGCAACGAGCAGTCGATCCCGACCGCGAACTTTGCCTCCGATCCGGCCTGGTCGCCGCTGCTGGAGTGAGAGGAATTGGAGAAATGAAGAAAATGAAGAATTGAGGGATGGAGAGAGAAGCGGGCTACATCAAGCGCGCGAAGGATTTGGATGTGTATAGGCACGCTTATGCGGTTTCCCTTGACGTCCACACAACGCCACGCTTGTTTTTCCGAAAATGGAACAATACGCGTTGGCTGACCAAATGCGGCGATCCAGCAAGGCGATCTGTGCCAATCTGGCTGAAGGATTCGCCAAACAGACCCATTCCAGGCCCGAATTTGCGCGTTTCATTTCGATGGCCATGGGATCATGCAGCGAAGTAGAGACATGGATTTCGTATGCGTTCGACCTTGGCTACATCACGCACGCGCAGCGCGATGAATGGCGGCAATCCTATGTCCATATCTATGGAATGCTGGTGAATCTCAGGAAGAAGTTGAAATGACCCTTTCCTCATTTCTTGAATTCCTCAATTCTCCATTTCCACCCCTTTGTCGCGTTTTGGCCGCATTTCCGCCTAGGGTCCGCGCCAACTGTGACCCGGATGAAAGGCTGCGGACGGGCAGCCCTAAACCAAATTTTAACTGTGTTTCTTGAATGCCGGTTAACCCAAACGTGGTTACTGGGTGATCAACGAAATCACTCGAATGCGAAGGAGAGGCGGCATGGGCCGTATCGCAGCACTTACCAGAAACCCGGCCATGATCGCGCTGGTGGCAGCACTTGCCATCACCGGCTGCGCCTCGAAGAAGACGCCCAACAGCGCTGCCGATCTCGGCCTCAACGGCGCCGGTGCCGCAACGCCTGGATCGGCGCAGGACTTCACCGTCAATATCGGCGACCGCATCTTCTTCGACACGGACTCCTCCTCGATCCGCGCCGATGCTCAGACGACGCTGTCGCGCCAGGCGCAGTGGCTGAACCAGTACAAGCAGTATGCGATCGTCGTCGAAGGCCATGCCGACGAACGCGGTACGCGCGAATACAATCTGGCGCTCGGTGCCCGCCGCGCCGCCGCAACGCGCGACTTCCTGGTCTCCAAGGGCGTCTCCGCCAACCGCCTGAAGACCATTTCCTACGGCAAGGAACGGCCGGTCGCGGTGTGCGACGACATCTCCTGCTGGTCGCAGAACCGCCGCGCGGTCACCACGCTCAGCGGCGCCGGTTCCTGACATTTTCGCGCCTCGAGCGACACGCGAAAAACACGACCGGCAAAAATGCAACACAGGTTTGCGAAAGGCGGCTGAAAGGCCGCCTTTTTCATGTTTGGCCCCTTCAAACAAAATTTGGCCGAAGTCTCGCGTCCTGCTATGAGCCGAGGGCGCTTGGCTGGTCCCATACCGATTGGAAGGCGCGAACAAGCTAACGACACGGCGAGAGGCATATGCATTTGAGATCAGTTCTGAGCGGCACGCTTGCGCTGCTGCTCCTTTCAGGCGTCACCGCGATGGCGGGTGGCTTAGGGACTGATGGCACGGGACAGCCAGCCGACAGCGGCTTTTCCTTCCATCTGCCCAGCATCGAGTTGCCTGGCATTTTCGGCGAAAAGAAGAAGTCGGACCAGGTTCAGTTCGCGCAGCAGTCGACCGGCACAGGCGCCACCGGGCTCGAGGACCAGCTACGCCAGATGAACGGCAAGATCGAGGAGCTCAACTTCCAGATCCTGCAGATGCAGGAGCAGATCCGCAAACAGCAGGAAGACAACGAGTTCCGCTTCCAGCAGCTCGAAGGCGGCACGCAAGGCGCGCAGCAGCCGGCCGGACCGAAGAAGTCGCAGGCCGCGCCCGCAGACGGCGACAGCAGCGTGGCCGAGGCGCCGGCCGCGCAACCGCCCGCCGACGCCGGTAGTCAGGCGGCGGCCGGCCAGTCGGCTGGCGGCGGCCAGAGCGTCGAGGACGTCATCGTCGAATCCTCCAACGGCGATCCGGGCAAGGTGATCCCCGGAACGGGAGCGCCCGAAAAGACCTTCGGCAGCATCACCGTCGACAAGAACGGCAATGTGGTCGATGCCGGCGGCAGCACGCAGGCGACCGCGCCGGCGCAGGATGTCGCTCCAGCCACCGGCGCTCCGGCGAAGGGGGGCAAGTCCGACGGCACGGTGGTTGCGGCGCTGCCTTCCACGAACGATCCCGAGGAGCTCTACCGCAACTCCTACCAGTTCATCCTGTCGGGCGACTACGGCACCGCCGAACAGGGTTTTCGCGACCACATCGCGCGTTTTCCCCGTGACGCCAAAACGGCGGATGCGCACTATTGGCTGGGCGAATCGCTGCTTGGCCAGCAGAAATACCGCGATGCCGCGGAGGTCTTCCTCGCCGCCAGCAAGGACTATCCCAAGGCCAAGAAGGCCCCTGACATGCTGCTGAAGCTCGGCGTGTCGCTGGTCGGCCTGAAGCAGCACGACGTGGCCTGCGCCACCTTCAGCGAGGTCGGCAAGCGCTACCCCGACATTTCCAACACGCTCAAGGAGCGTGTGAAGCAGGAAAAGGCCCTGGCGGCGTGCTAGCCCTTCTCCTGCCTGCCGTTGCCTTGCCCTCGGAGCCGCGTTCGGGCGACATGCATTGATGCTCGACACCGAGCCTGATCTTTCGAAAGACCTTTTTTCGCACATCGACTTTACCAGCGGCGCCGTTGCGGCCGTATCCGGCGGCAGCGACTCGACCGCCCTGCTTCTCCTTCTCAAACGACATCTCGACCGAACCGCGCCGTCCGCGAAGCTGCTGGCGGTGACGATCGACCACGGTTTGCGGCAGGGCGCGGCGGCCGAAGCGGAGGCGGTGGCCAGGCTTTGCGCCGCGCACGCCATCGCGCACCGCATCGTCGCCTGGTCCGGACGCAAGCCGTCGACCGGGCTGCCGGCCGCCGCGCGGGAGGCGCGTTATCGGCTGCTGGCCGATGCGGCGCGGGCGGAAGGCCTCGGCCTGATCGTGACCGGTCATACAGCGGACGACCAGGCCGAGACGGTGCTGATGCGGCTAGTCCGAGGCAAGGGCGCCCGCGAGGAAGGGCGCGGCCTTGCCGGCATGGCGCCGGCCACCTTGCACGACTGGCACGAATGGATCGTGCGGCCGCTCCTTGGCATTCGGCGCGCGGCCCTGCGCGACTTCCTGCGGCGCAAGCATGTCGGCTGGGCCGAGGACCCGACCAACGCCGACGCGACCTTCGAGCGACCGCGCATGCGGGCGGCACTGGCCGGCGCGGACGGCGCGCAGCGCATCGATGACGCATTGACGCTGGCGGCGCGCGAGAGCGAGGCGCGCAGCCGGCTTGGCGTCCGCGCCGCGGATTTGATCGCGCGCTTCGCCAGCCTGCCGGTGCCGGGTCTTGTCCGCCTCGATCCGACCCTGCTTTCGGCCGGCGACGATCCGGCGGCCGTCTATGCGCTGCGCATCCTCCTTGCCACAAGCGGGGGCGTTGAGTTTCTGCCGGACCAGGCGCGATGCGAGGCGCTGTTCGGTGGGCTGAAGGCTGGATTTCTTTGCGCCACATTGTCGCGGACGGTGGTCGATTCCAGGCGCGCCGGCATCTTTCTGCACCGCGAGACGCGAGGCTTGCCGCCTGTGGTCGCGGCCACCGGCGGGCTGCTCTGGGACAGCCGCCGGAACATCACGTTGGACGACGGCGGCAGTGCATTGTTGATCGCGCCGTTCGGGGCAGCGGCGGTGAAGCGTCTGGCAATCGCGGAAGGCGAGACGCCGCGCAGCCTCGTGCGCGCCGCGCTGGCCTGCGAGCCGGCATCGCGGCAGGCCGTTGAAAACCTTGGCCTGCCTCAAGGTGGGCAGGCATCGCGGGGGTTCACGGCACAGGCCGTCGTCGCCCCCTTTGCCCGCTTCCTGCCGTCCTTCGACCTGGCGCCAGCGCGGGCCGTCGCCGAATTGATCGGCGCACCGGCGCTTCCCGCCGCGCCTTTCAACCGGCCATAGCGCCGGTCGGTCGTGGGCGAAAGCTTAACCCAGACGTGCTGTTCTGCTTGGCAAGGGGGGGCGCTCTCCCTATGTTAGGCTCAAGTTTCCTCTCACGACGCGTGTCCGCCCGCGGACGCCAACGGGACAATTGATGAATCCGAACTATCGCAACCTCGCGCTCTGGGCGATCATAGCGGTCCTGCTCATCGCCCTCTTCAATCTGTTCCAGACGCCGCAGACGCGTGGGGCTTCGAGCGATGTGCCTTATTCGCAGTTCCTGCAGGATGTCGCGGCGGGCCGGGTCAAGACGGTGACCATCGCAGGCGCCCGCATCTCCGGCACCTACACCGACAATTCGAGCGGCTTCCAGACCTATTCGCCCGGCGATCCGTCGCTGGTTTCGCGACTGCAGGACAAAAACGTCACCATCAATGCGCGGCCAGAGACCGACGGTTCAAACTCGCTGTTCGGTTACCTGATCTCGTGGCTGCCGATGATCCTGATCCTCGGCGTATGGATATTCTTCATGCGCCAGATGCAGTCCGGCTCCGGCCGCGCCATGGGCTTCGGCAAGTCGAAGGCCAAGCTTCTGACCGAGGCGCATGGCCGCGTCACCTTCCAGGACGTCGCCGGCGTCGACGAGGCCAAGGAAGACCTGGAGGAAATCGTCGAGTTCCTGCGCGATCCGCAGAAATTCCAGCGGCTCGGCGGCAAGATCCCGCGCGGCGTGCTCTTGGTCGGCCCTCCGGGAACCGGCAAGACGCTGCTCGCCCGCTCGGTTGCCGGCGAGGCCAACGTGCCGTTCTTCACCATTTCGGGTTCGGACTTCGTCGAGATGTTCGTCGGCGTCGGCGCATCCCGTGTGCGCGACATGTTCGACCAGGCCAAGAAGAACGCGCCCTGCATCATCTTCATCGACGAAATCGACGCGGTCGGCCGCCATCGCGGCGCCGGCCTCGGCGGCGGCAATGACGAGCGCGAGCAGACGCTGAATCAGCTGCTGGTCGAGATGGACGGCTTCGAGTCCAACGAAAGCATCATCCTGATCGCCGCCACCAACCGGCCCGACGTGCTCGACCCGGCGCTGCTGAGGCCCGGCCGTTTCGACCGCCAGGTGGTGGTGCCGAACCCCGACATCGTGGGACGCGAGAAGATCCTGAAAGTGCATGTGCGCAACGTGCCGCTGGCGCCCAATGTCGACCTCAAGGTCGTCTCCCGCGGCACGCCGGGCTTTTCCGGCGCCGATCTGATGAACCTCGTCAACGAAGCCGCCCTGATGGCGGCGCGGCGCAACAAGCGCCTCGTCACCATGGCCGAGTTCGAGGACGCCAAGGACAAGATCATGATGGGCGCCGAGCGCCGCTCCTCGGCGATGACCCAGGCCGAGAAGGAGTTGACCGCCTATCACGAGGCCGGCCACGCCATACTGGCGCTCAACGTGCCGTCGGCCGATCCGCTGCACAAGGCGACAATCATCCCGCGCGGCCGCGCGCTCGGCATGGTCATGCAGCTGCCGGAAGGCGACCGCTATTCGATGAGCTACAAGTACATGATCTCACGGCTTGCCATCATGATGGGCGGCCGCGTCGCCGAGGAGTTCAAGTTCGGCAAGGAGAACATCACGTCGGGCGCTTCCTCCGATATCGAGCAGGCGACCAAGCTGGCGCGTGCCATGGTCACGCGCTGGGGCTTCTCGGACAAGCTCGGCCATGTCGCCTATGGCGACAATCAGGAGGAAGTGTTCCTCGGGCATTCAGTGGCGCGCACGCAGAACATCTCGGAAGAAACCGCGCAGATCATCGACGCCGAAGTGCGCCGCCTGATCGACGAGGCCTATTCGACCGCGAGGTCGGTGTTGACCAAGAAGAAGAAGGAATGGATCGCGCTGGCGCAGGGCCTGCTCGAATACGAGACGCTGTCGGGCGACGAGATCAAGCAGCTGATCGCCGGCGAGAAGCCCGCGCGCGACCTCGGCGACGACACGCCGCCGAGCCGTGGTTCGGCCGTGCCGAAGTCGGGCCGCCGCAAAAAGGGTCCTGAGCCCGAAGGCGGCATGGAACCGCAGCCGTCGAGCTGAACCCGGCCAAGAACAAATTGAGAAACGCCGCGGTTCGACCGCGGCGTTTCTGTTTGGGCAGGCTGCCGAGTTTCTCCGTGGCCTGCGCCTGCAAGGTTGGTTAGGCGATTGGCGGAAGCCGGCGTGACAGCCAATCTTCCCACTTCGTGGAAGATGCCCGGCAGCTCAGAGGGGCAGCGTCCGCCGACAAATCGAGGTTGGGCCTTCCGGCTGCGGGAGGATCTCTCTTGCCGTTCGATTCCTCGAGCCACCCTCGCCCAGCTTTTCGCGAATGCAAGGCAACCTAGCCGGAGCAGGCAACGATCCTTCGTGCCCTCTGGCCTGCCGGCCATCTCCCCCAGGAGGGGTCGCCAACGGCGCGCTTTCGAACGGCACGGATGGGAAAAGGCCCGCGAACCTTGCGGCTCGCGGGCCTTACTTTCCTCAAATAGTGCTGTCGCTCAGCTCTTCAGCTTGGCATTGCACAGGCTGTAGAAGCCGCCGCCCTTCTGGATCCACTTCAAGCCGCCAAGCGTGTTGGCGTCCTTGTTGGCATAGTACTGCTGGAGGCAGGTATGCATGCGGGCCTTGGCCGGGGTTTCGGTGGCGAATTTCGGCGAGATCGCGGTCGGGAAACTCACGCCCTTCGGCGCAGCGACAGTCGGCTTTGCCGGCTCCTTGGTGTAGGTCGCCTCTGTTGGAGCCGGGACGGTGTCATCGTCCGACGCGCTGGCGCCGCATTCGGCCTTGCGGAAGTCGTTCCACTTCATGCCGTTGAGCGTATTGGCGGTCTTGGCGGCCTGGTACTTGCTGCTGCAGTCGGCCATGCTCAGGCCCTTGCCCGCGCTGTCGGTCGCCGCAGCCGTGGTTGCCGCCTTGGTGGTCGCCGGCTTGGTGGCGGCGGCAGCGGATGCGCCGGCGCCGCATTCGCTCTTGCGGAAGTCGTTCCACTTCATGCCGTTGAGCGTGCCGGCAGCCTTGGCCGCCTGGTATTTGGTGCTGCATTCCTTTGCGGTCAGGCCTTTCGCTCCGTCGTCGTCGGCGGCGGCCGCAGCCTTGGTCGCCTTCGTATCGGCCGCCTTGGTGTCCGCTGCTTTGGCGTCGGGCTTGGCCGCCGCGGCGGCATCAGTGCCGCACTGCGCCTTGCGGAACTGGTTCCAGGTCTGGCCGGCAAGTGTCCCTGCGTCCTTGGCCGCGTTATACTTCGTGCTGCACTCGGCCATCGTCAGCGCGTTGGCTGGCGCGGCCAGGAATAGCGTCGCGACCGCAAGGCCGGTCAAAGTGGCAAGTCGGTGGATGAGCATGGCGTTTCTCCGTTGCAGCAGCCCATTATACGTCCCTGCAAATCAATAACGCTCAACGGTCGGTTGCGCCAGATGCTAAGTGGCGTATACATCGCCGAAACCCGGCTTCTGCCGACAAGGTGATGAAATCGTTGCCTGTTGCCGGCTCGAAGACAAGAATTTACGGGTAAATCCATGTCGAATGCTCCAGAGGCGTGGTATATTGTGGCAAGGCAGCGCCGTCACGCTAGGTTGCGCCAGTCTGTGTGCAATGCACAACAAGGGTTTTCTAAAGGATTGGTAACAGATAATCACGAAATGTGATCGTAGTGCGCCGGCCAATTATGGCATGACGTACCGGGCGAGAACCACCGGGGACACTGACTAACATGGCAGGAAATTATTTCGGCACGGACGGTATTCGCGGGCGCGCCAACAAGTTTCCCATGACGGCGGAGATCGCGATGAGGGTCGGCATGGCGGCCGGCCTGTCCTTCCAGCGCGGCAGCCATCGTCACCGTGTGGTGCTCGGCAAGGACACCAGACTTTCCGGCTACATGATCGAGAACGCCATGGTGGCGGGCCTCTGCGCCGCCGGCATGGACGTGTTCCTGCTCGGCCCCATCCCGACGCCGGCGGTCGCCATGCTTGTGCGTTCGCTGCGCGCCGATATCGGCGTCATGATCTCGGCCTCGCACAATCCTTATTACGACAATGGCATCAAGCTGTTCGGTCCCGACGGCTACAAGCTCTCCGACGAGATCGAAGAGCGCATCGAGAGCATGCTGGACAAGGATATCGAACTGGCACTCGCCGATTCCGACGGGCTTGGTCGCGCCAAGCGCGTCGATGGCGTGCATGACCGCTATATCGAGTTTGCAAAACGCACCTTGCCGCGTTCGATGTCGCTTTCAGGTTTGAGGATCGTCGTCGATTGCGCCAATGGCGCCGCCTACAAGGTTGCCCCCGAGGCGCTTTGGGAGCTGGGCGCCGAAGTGGTGGCCATCAATGTCGAGCCCAACGGCTTCAACATCAACAAGGAATGCGGCTCGACCCATCCGGCGGGCCTGCAGAAGAAAGTGCACGAGGTGCGCGCCGACATCGGCATCGCGCTCGACGGCGATGCCGACCGTGTCGTCATCGTTGACGAGAACGGCGCGATCGTCGACGGCGACCAGATCATGGCAATGATCGCCGAGTCCTGGCACCAGAGCGGGAGGCTTGCCGGCGGTGGCGTCGTTTCGACGGTCATGTCCAATCTCGGCCTCGAACGCTTCCTCGGCGACATGAAGCTGCAATTGCACCGCACCAAGGTCGGCGACCGCTATGTCGTCGAGCATATGCGCGCGCACGGGCTCAATGTCGGCGGCGAGCAGTCGGGCCACATCGTGCTGTCGGACTTCTCAACCACGGGCGACGGCCTGGTTTCGGCGCTGCAGGTGCTGGCCTGCATCAAGCGGCAGGGCCGGCCGGTCAGCGAATTGTCGAAAAAGTTCGAGCCGGTGCCGCAACTCCTCAAGAACGTCCGCATCGCCGGCGGCAAGCCGCTCGAGGCAGCTCCGGTCAAGGCTGCGATCGAGGACGCCCGTCAACGCCTCGGCAAGGCGGGGCGACTCGTCATCCGGCCGTCCGGCACCGAGCCGCTGATCCGTGTCATGGCCGAGGGCGACGACCCGCAGCTGGTCGAGGCCGTCGTCAACGACATCGTCGAGGTCATCTCGGAAACACGCAGCGCCGCCTGATCTCAGGCGCATCCGGAGGGCCGACGCCGCTCTGATTGCTTCGAAGCCCGCCCGTCCGGCGGGCTTTTGTTTGCCTGCGGACTGGCTCGTGACACGTGGAACCATTCGAATTCCTCAAATGCTGGAGAGTCGTAGTTAATAGACAGGGTTAAATGCCTTTTAACCTTTGCAATTCATTATCCACGCCTGAAAGCCAATCTCATTCGGACGCGACCGCTGTTCCGAAGGTTTCTAGGGGTGACAAGCATGTTCAATACAGCAAGAAAGGCCCTGTTCGCCGCGCTGTTCGCGGGCCTTGCATGGCCGGTGTTCGCGGCCGACCTTCCGGAGCCGGTGGTCGAAGAGGCACCGCCGCCGGTGTACGAGCAGCCGGTCGATGTCGGCGGCTGGTACATTCGCGGCGATCTCGACTATCACAAGTCGAAAGTGCGCGGCATCGATTACACGACCTACACAATCGATCCGTGTAATTGTAACGTCATTCCCGGCGACAGGAGCTTCGATTTCGGCAAGCTCAAGGGCGGCTTCTCGCTCGGCGCCGGCGTCGGCTACAAGATCAACGATCATTTTCGTACGGATTTGACCGCCGATTACTGGTTCAAGTCGAACTTCGACGGCGGAACTTCGGACGCTTTCTCGACATCGACCGAAGTGTCGAAAATGAGCGCCTTGCTGCTGCTGGCCAACGCCTATGTCGATCTCGGCACCTATCACGGCATCACGCCCTATGTCGGCGCCGGCATCGGCGGCGCGCATGTCAGATGGGACGATGTCAGGGATCCGAACACCACCGAGTTCAACCCCGGTGCGAAAAGCTGGCGCTTTGCCTACGCGCTCATGGCCGGCGCTTCCTACTGTCTGACCGACAAGCTGATCCTGGACGCGGGTTATCGCTACAGCCACATCCAGGGCGGCCGCATGTTCGAGTGGGACATCAGCAGCGCCGGGCCGGGCTTCGACCGTGGCATCGACACGCATGAGGTGCGCGGCGGCCTGCGCTACCAGTTCGGCGGCAATAACGGTTGCGCCGCGCCGACGGTGGCCTATCAGCCCGAACCCGAGCCGATCTACACCAAGTAACATCCGACCCTCCAACGGCCCGAAATCGCCCGGCATCAGCCGGGCGGTTTTCGTTTGTCGGGCTGCCCGAAAGTCAATTCGCTAACGCTCTGTTAGCCTTAACCCCGACTTAACCACTATGGTTAACAATGCTCCCTGAAACGATGGCTGCCGTCTGGTGGCGCCGAAATCGGGAGCAGGGGATCATGAAACTCATATCGTGTCTGGCGCCGGTGCTTGCCACATTCGCCATCATGCCGCTGACGCCTGCGCTGGCCGCCGACTATGATCCGCCGGTCTATGTCGACCAGGCCCCCGACTACGTGCCGGTCGAGGTCGGCTCGGGCTGGTATCTGCGCGGCGATGTCTCCTACCTGGTAGAGAAGAGTTTCAAAAATGAGGATTTCGCCTTCACGCCGGCGAGCTTCGACAACGAGGAAGACCCGATCTTCGCCAGCATCGGCTTCGGCTACCACTTCAACGACTATCTGCGCGCCGATCTCAATCTCGGTTACCTGCCCGGCAACAAGATCGGCATTGGCTATGATGATTCAGCGACTGCGGCAGAGGCGACCCTGGCGTCGGCGTCCCTGAAGAACTATGCCTTTTCAGGCATGCTCAACGGATATGTCGACCTTGGTACTTATGTCGGCATAACACCCTATCTCGGCGCCGGCATCGGCATCGTCAGGAGCACGCACAAGCTCTCGGCGAGCTATTTCACCGACAATGGCGATCCAACCGACGACTTCGGCCTGAGTGACGACAAGACCAAATATTCCTTCGCTTACACGCTGAATGCCGGCCTTGCCTATCAGGTGTCGAAGAATGTTTCCGTCGATCTCGGCTACCAGTATTTCTCGGCGCCCGATGCCGAATATGTGACGGCCGAGAGCTTGACCTCGTTTCCGGTCCACAAGGGGATCAGCAATCATCAGGTCAAGCTCGGGCTACGCTACGATCTCTGGTAGCAGGCTGGCATACATGAACCCTGGCGGCGGATCTCTTCGGTCCGCCGTTTGCGTTTGAGGCTCACGAGATCCTGATCGCGGATCGCCAGTATCCTGCCCGCGACAAAAACTTTCCCCTTGACGCCCGAAGCCCGAGCGCATATCGCCGTCCGTGGGCCACCCCTCCCCAACGAGGGGCCACTATCTGGAAGGATAGACCACGATGACGACGCATACGAAGCCCGGACTCCGTCCGGCAAACCCCAATTTTTCCTCAGGTCCCTGCGCGAAACGTCCCGGCTGGTCGGTCGAGGCGCTGAAAGCTGCCGCACTCGGCCGTTCCCATCGCGCCAAGATCGGCAAGACCAAGCTCGAACAGGCGATCGCGCTGACCCGCGAAATTCTCCAGGTTCCTGCCGACTACCGCATCGGCATCGTGCCGGCGTCCGACACAGGCGCCGTCGAGATGGCACTTTGGTCGCTGCTGGGCGAGCGCGGCGTCGACATGGTCGCCTGGGAGAGTTTCGGCTCCGGCTGGATCACCGACGTGGTCAAGCAGTTGAAGCTTGCCGATGTGCGCAAGCTCGAGGCCGGTTACGGCGAACTGCCGGATCTCGGCAAGATCGATTTCGACCGCGACGTGGTCTTCACCTGGAACGGCACGACCTCGGGCGTGCGCGTGCCGAACGGCGGTTTCATCCCGGCCGATCGCAAGGGTCTGACCATCTGCGACGCGACGTCGGCCGCCTTCGCGCAGAAGCTCGATTTCGAGAAACTCGATGTCGTGACCTTCTCCTGGCAGAAGGTGTTGGGCGGCGAAGGCGCGCATGGCATGCTGATCCTGTCGCCCCGCGCCGTCGAGCGGCTGGAGAGCTATAAGCCTGCATGGCCGCTGCCGAAGATCTTCCGCCTGACCTCGGGCGGCAAATTGATCGAAGGCATCTTCAAGGGCGAAACCATCAACACGCCGTCGATGCTGTGCGTCGAGGACTATCTCGACGCGCTCAACTGGGCGAAATCGATTGGCGGCCTCGATGCGCTGGTCGCCAGGGCCGACGCCAACGCGGCCGTGCTCGACCGTTTCGTCGCGAAATCCTCCTGGCTGGGCCATCTCGCCGTTGAGCCGGCGACGCGGTCGAACACGTCCGTCTGCCTGTCCTTCACCGATGGGCAAGTCGCGGCACTCGATGCCGACGCACAGGCGGCCTTCGCCAAGGGCCTGGTTTCGGTACTCGACAAGGAAGGTGTCGCCTATGACATCGGCTCCTATCGCGACGCGCCGCCTGGCCTGCGCATCTGGTGCGGCGCAACGGTCGAGACCTCCGATCTCGAAGCTCTGCTGCCCTGGCTCGACTGGGCCTTCGCCGGTCAGAAGGCGTCGCTCAAAGCAGCGGCCTGAAACTCAACAGTTATTTTCTGGAACACCCCTCATCCGGCCGCTTCGCGGCCAGCTTCTCCCACAAGGGGAGAAGGATCGGCGCCTCACATTCTCCCCTTGTGGAGAAGGTGCCTGAGCGAAGCGAAAGCGGGTGTGAGGTAAGCAACAAGGACCAATCCCATGCCTCGCGTTCTCGTCTCGGATAAACTTTCCACCACCGCCGTTCAGATCTTCAGGGATCGCGGCATCGAGGTCGACTATCTCCCTGATCTCGGCAAGGACAAGGAGAAGCTGCTTGAAGTGATCGGCCAGTATGACGGCCTCGCCATCCGCTCGGCGACCAAGGTTACCGAGAAGCTGATCAATGCCGCCACCAGGCTCAAGGTCGTCGGCCGCGCCGGCATCGGCGTCGATAATGTCGACATACCGGCGGCCAGCCGCAAGGGCATTATCGTGATGAACACGCCGTTCGGCAATTCGATCACGACGGCCGAGCACGCGGTAGCGATGATCTTCGCGCTCGCCCGCCAGATCCCGGAAGCCAACGCCTCGACGCATGCAGGCAAATGGGAAAAGAACCGCTTCATGGGCGTCGAGATCACCGGCAAGACGCTCGGTGTCATCGGCTGCGGCAATATCGGCTCGATCGTCGCCACGCGCGGCGTCGGCCTGAAGATGCATGTCGTCGCCTTCGATCCATTCCTGTCGGACAAACGCGCCGAGGAACTCGGCGTCGACAAGGTTGAACTGGACGAGCTCTTCGCGCGCGCGGACTTCATCACGCTGCACACGCCGCTGACCGACAAGACGCGCAACATCATCGATGCCGCCGCGATCGCCAAGATGAAGGACGGCGTGCGCATCATCAACTGCGCCCGTGGCGGGCTGGTCGTCGAAGCCGACCTGGTGGCGGCGCTGAAGAGCGGCAAGGTGGCCGGCGCCGGCATCGACGTGTTCGAGGCCGAGCCGGCCGAACAGAACGCATTGTTCGGCATGGAGAATGTGGTGGCCACCCCCCATCTCGGCGCCTCGACCGCGGAGGCGCAGGAGAATGTCGCGCTGCAGGTCGCCGAACAGATGGCGGACTACCTGATCAAGGGCGCCGTCTCCAACGCCATCAACATGCCGTCGATCACCGCGGAGGAAGCGCCGCGGCTCAAACCCTTCGTCAAGCTCGCCGAAGTGCTTGGCGCCTTTGTCGGCCAGGTCACCGAGGACCCGATCAAGGAGGTGGAAATCCTGTTCGATGGCTCGACCGCGACGATGAATACGCGCGCGCTGATCAGCGCGGCCCTCGCCGGGCTGATCAGGCCGCAGGTCGCCGACGTCAACATGGTGTCGGCGCCGATCATGGTGAAGGAGCGCGGCATCATCGTTGCCGAGGTCAAGCGCGACAAATCGGGCGTGTTCGACGGCTATATCAAGCTGACGGTCAAGACCGAGCATATGACGCGCTCGATCGCCGGCACTTGCTTCTCCGACGGCAAGCCGCGCTTCATCCAGATCAAGGGCATCAATCTCGATGCCGAGGTCGGCCAGCACATGCTCTACACGACCAATGCCGACGCGCCGGGCATTATCGGCCTGCTCGGCACGGTGTGCGGCGAGAACGGCGTCAACATTGCCAACTTCCAGCTCGGCCGCAACCGGCCGGGGGGGGATGCCATCGCACTGCTCTATCTCGACGCACCGTTCCCGGAAAAAGTGCTGGAGCAGGTGCGGGCGCACAAATCGATCGATTCGGCCAAGCGGCTACAGTTCGACGTCGGTGGGGTGTAAGGCCCCACACGGGCCGCACCCAGCATCATCGCGACGTCCCGCGTGCCGGCGAGCATAGGGGACGTTCCGGCGCCGGCTCAACCGTCCGGCGGATTTGCGCCCGTTGCTGCCGACGGCACATCGGGGTGTCCCGACTTGATCATCCCCAAACGGATGTTTGCCATTCGCATGCCCACGGCTGAGCCGCCGTGGCTGCATTGCACCCCGGGAGATCGCCGACGTGCTGACTTCCGTGCGCGGCAGCTGGGGCAATTCCGTGCCTGCGGTCTCCTCCGACGACTTAGCGGCGGTGCGCAAGGCATTGCTGCGACAAGGCCGCAAGGGCGGCCAGCATTCAGCTCGGTCCCGGTATCGCCATCTTGCGGCCGCTATATTCGGCAAGCGCGATGCCGCCCAGCACGAGGACGAGCGCCAACGCCTGGTAGAGCTGGAATGTCTCGCCGACGATCAGCACCGAAAGCAGGGTGCCGAAGATCGGCACCAGGTTGATGAACAGGCCGGCCCGGTTGGCGCCGATCAGCTCATTGCCCCTGATGTAGAATATCTGCGAGACGACCGAGGCGCCGATCGCAGTATAGACGATCACCGCCCAGCCGCGCGCGTCGGGAACGATGACCTTGCCGGCCGCGATTTCCCATAGGAAGAACGGCAGCGAGGTGATGAGCGCGGCGAGCGACATGGCCAACATCAGGCTCTGCCATTGCATGGCCGGCTTCAGCCGCAATCCGACCGAATAGCCGCTATAGAGAATGACCGCGACCAGCATGATGGCGTCTCCGAAATTGAGCTCCAATGTCAGCAGCCGGCGCGGATCGCCGTGGCAGGCGGTCAGGATGACGCCGAAGATCGTCAGCACCACGCCGGCGATCTGCGCCCAGTTCACGCGCAGGCGGAAGAAGATGAAATTGGCTACGATGATCAGGATAGGCATTGCCGCCTGCTCGATCGAAACGTTGATCGCGGTCGTGTAATTGAGCGCCGTATAGAAGATCGTGTTGAACAAGGTGAAGCCGCTGGCGCCAAGTGCGGCGAGCACGAACCAGTGCCTGCGCACGACGGGCCAATCTTTTTTCAGCGCATTCCAGCCGATCGGCAGCAGGATCGCTACCGCCAGCACCCAGCGCAGGAAGACCAGCGTCATCGGCGAGACGTGATGGACCGCCAACTTGCCGGCCACCGAGTTGCCGCCCCAAAGCAAGGTGGTGAGCAGCAGGAACATGTAGGCGCTTCGGTGCATGGCGGGTCGCAGCGGGAAGAGGTGAATGGGGCGTGCCTGCCGGCCTATTGCCCCCGCCTGGACAAGTAAATGATGTCAAAGCTGAAAATTGTTGTGCCTCAGGCCATTTTCGGCGGCAAAGAAAGGTCGCATCGGCCTGCTCTTGACGTTATAGAGGCCTGTCGTTTCGAACCGTATTCAAGCCGCGCGGCGGCGCCTCGAAGGAAAAGAAACATGGCCAATGTGGTGGTCGTCGGCTCGCAATGGGGTGACGAAGGCAAGGGCAAGATCGTCGACTGGCTGTCGGAGCGCGCCGATGTCGTGGTGCGTTTCCAGGGCGGCCACAATGCCGGCCACACGCTGGTCGTCGATGGCAAGGTCTACAAGCTGTCGCTGTTGCCGTCGGGCGTCGTGCGGCAGGGCAAGCTGTCCATCATCGGCAATGGCGTCGTCTTCGATCCGCACGCATTCGTCGCCGAAGTGGCGAAGCTCAAGGGGCAGGGCGTCGAGGTAACGCCGGAGCGCCTGAAAATAGCCGAAAACACAGCGCTTATCCTGTCCCTGCACCGGGAACTGGACGGCTTCCGCGAGGACGCCGCCTCAAATTCCGGAACCAAGATTGGCACGACCCGCCGCGGTATCGGCCCCGCCTATGAAGACAAGGTGGGCCGGCGCGCGGTGCGGGTGATGGATCTGGCGGATTTGGAAACACTACCCCTGAAGGTCGACAGGCTGTTGACGCATCACAATGCACTGCGTCGCGGACTTGGCCATGCCGAAGCCACGCATGACGCGGTCATGCAAGAGCTGACCTCGGTCGCCGGCGAAATCCTGCCCTACATGGACCGGGTCTGGAAGGTGCTCGACGACAAGCGCCGGGCCGGCGAGCGCATCCTGTTCGAGGGCGCCCAAGGCACGCTGCTCGACATCGATCATGGCACCTATCCGTTCGTCACCTCGTCCAACACCGTCGCCGGCCAGGCGGCAGCCGGTGCCGGCGTGGGCCCGGGCGCCATCGGCTATGTGCTTGGCATCACCAAGGCCTATACGACGCGCGTCGGCGAAGGTCCGTTCCCGACCGAGCAGCAGAACGAGATCGGTGAATTCCTCGGCACGCGGGGCCATGAATTCGGCGTCGTCACCGGCCGCAAGCGCCGCTGCGGCTGGTTCGACGCGGTGCTGGTGCGCCAGGCCGTCGCCGTCAACGGCATCAAGGGCATCGCGCTGACCAAGCTCGACGTGCTCGACGGGCTGGACGAGATCAAGGTCTGTACCGGCTACCGCCTCGACGGCGAGACGATCGATTATCTACCCGCCAGCCAGGGCGCGCAGGCCCGCGTCGAGCCAATCTACGAGACGCTGGAGGGGTGGAAAGGCACCACCGCCGGCGCGCGCAGCTGGAACGACCTTCCAGCCCAGGCCGTCAAATATGTCCGCCATATCGAGGAGTTGATCGGCGCGCCGGTCGCGCTCCTCTCCACCAGCCCGGAACGGGACGACACGATACTTGTGACCGATCCGTTTCAAGACTAGTTTCTCAAGCCTTTCCGGGCGTTGCGGCTGATTTGCGGAGGCCGGTCCGGAGCACAATACAGGTCGACTGACGCATGGCGAAAGATTTCGTTTCTGCTCTGAGGGATACGATAAACAATTTTGGCGATCCTACGCCGGAGCTGCGGGCCAAAGTCTACGACAAAGCGCGCTCGACGATTGCAAAGAAGATTGCCGAGCGCGAGCCGCCGCTTTCGCCGTCGGATGCCGAAAGGCAGAAGCGCGGCCTGGAAGACGCCATATCGAGGCTCGAGCGCGAATATGCCAAAAGCGTGCCGGAGAGCGATCCGCTTGCGGAACTGGAACACATATTTTCCTCCATCGACCGCAACAAGAACCAGTCGACCCATACCAAGCAGCCGGTAAAGGCGAAGCCGGCCTGGCCGGCAGCGCCCGCCCCGAACGCTGAACCCTATAAGCCTGCGCCCCCCGCTCCGAAGCCTGACATCTCCAGGCCCGCATCGCCGACCGCCGAGGTCGAGTCGAACTGGCAAAAGCCCGTACCGGTGCAGCCGGCCCCGGAGTTCGACGACAGGGCTCAGCCTGGTCTGGACGCGGGTCAGGACGACGAGCATGCCGATGTCTTTGCGAGCGACGAAGAGCCTGCGACCGCCGACACTTTCCAGCGCCTGCGTCCGGCTGAACGCAAGCGCAGCTATGGCGGGCTGATCGCCGCTGCGGTTGCGTTGCTGGTCATTGCCGGCGGCGGCTATGGCATCTGGCTAAACAAGGATGCCTTCGGCAAGCTTCTGGGTCTGGGCGCCGGCAGCAAGGTCGCGAAGACCGAGCCGGTCAAATTGACACCCGCCAAACCGGCGAGCGATGCGGCGGCAACGCCCCCGGCACCTGCGGCCAGCGGTGCCGAGCCCGAAGGGACACCGAAGTTCACTCAAAGACTGACACCGCAAGGAAGCGAGGTCGATCCTGGCCCGGCCGGCGGACAGAGCGGCGTGGGCGAGGGCGAGTCCGTCGCGGCGCTGACGACGCCGCCTTCAGCCACGACCGCCCCGGCCTTGTCGGCTCCGGCAGGAGGCACGCCGGCCGCAGGCGCGCCCGCCGGGACCACGCCCCCTGCACCGGGCGCTGCGCCAACGGCGCCACCCGCCAATGGAACGGCACCCGCGGCGCCGGCTGACAACGCCGCCACGCCGCCCGCGCCGGCCGGTGCGCCGACGCAAACCTCTCTGCCGGTCGGCCAGAAGGCGATCTTCTACGAGGAGCGCACCAGCACCGCGCAGGGTTCGGCCGAGCCGGGCAACATCGTCTGGTCGCTGGTGCAGGAATCGCCCGGCGGCGACCTGCCGCCTGAGCCGGCGATCCGCGCCGAGGCGACCATTCCTGGCAAGGACATCCAGTTGCGTATGACCATCCGCCGCAACACTGACCAGACGCTGCCGGCCAGCCACATCATCGAGATGATCTTCCTGACGCCCGACGGTTTCGAAGGCGGCGGCGTCGATAACATCCTGCGCGTGGCCATGAAGAGTTCCGAGCAGGACGCCGGCAGTCCGCTGATAGGCATTCCGGCCAAGATCGCCGACGGCTTCTTCCTCGTCGCGCTCAACGACACCAAGGCAGACGAGGACGCCAACCTGACCTTGCTTCGGGGACAGGACTGGATCGACGTGCCCGTCGTCTACAAGACCGGACGACGAGCGTTGCTGACGATGGAAAAAGGCATTCCCGGCGAGAAGGTGTTCGACGAGGCCATCAAGGCCTGGCAGGCGAAGACGGCCGGCTGAGGTAAAGTCGACGTCGGTCAGAAACCCTGGAACAGCATGTCGAGCGCGGAGACGATGTCGTCGTGATGCCTGGAGAGATCCCCTTGGCATCCGGCAATTCGGAGGCCGTCAAGGCCGACATGAACTGGGTGACCATTACATGATCCTTGCCATCTATAGGGAAGGTCGGGTTCAGTCGGCAGCCGGGAACCGGGGCTATATCAGACGGCATCAGTGGAATGACCACTCTCGTGCTCAGCCGCTCAAGAAGATAACCGTTGCCATCGCTATTCCGATAAAGATCGTAGCGTGCCATCAAAACAGCCGGCGTTTGGCCAATGGCAACCCGTTGCGCTCGACATAAGCGTTCGAGCGTTCGATCGCTTCCTTGTTCTCTTCCTGCCACCGACGCGTTTTTTCCACCGCGATGGCCTTTGCGATACCTGCCTCGGCGGCGCGGGAGAGATTGATGCCCAACGCTTTGGCGTCGTTGATCAGCTGAGCGTCAATGGATGTGTTGACCGACTTTCGCTGAGGCTTTGGCGTCGATTGAAGCACGGAGAGAGCCCTCTTTTATGCGCATAATAGAGGCGCATAACGTAGCGCATGCAATGCTCACCCCTCCATCTCCTCGCGCAACATCTCCAGTTCGAGCCACTCTTCCTCCAGTGCCGCCAGTGTCGCGCGCTCCTTGTCGAGGGCGGCGATGGTCTTCTGGAACGAGGCCGGATCGCGCTCGTAGTAGGCGGGATCGGCGATGTTGTTCTCCAGCCGTGAGATCGAGGCTGTGACCGCCTCGATCTTCTTGGGCAGCGATTCCAGCGCGAATTTCTGCTTGAACGAGAGTTTTTTTGCCGGGGCTTTGGCGGTGGCGCTGTCCGCCTTGGCCGTCGGGGCCTCGCTTGCATCCGCCTTCGCCCGCGCCTTGCGGTCATCGAGCCTGGTGCCGCCGCGCTGCGCCAGCATGTCGGAATAGCCGCCGGCATATTCGACCCAGCGACCGCCGCCGTCCGGCGCGATCACGCTGGTCACGGTGCGGTCGAGGAAATCGCGGTCGTGGCTGACCAGGATGACCGTGCCGGCAAAGCCGGCGACCAGTTCCTGCAGCAACTCCAGCGTTTCCATGTCGAGATCGTTGGTGGGCTCGTCGAGCACCAGAAGGTTGGCCGGCCGCGCCAGCACACGCGCCAGGATCAGCCGCGCGCGTTCGCCGCCGGAAAGCTCGCGCACCGGCGTGCGCGCCTGTTCCGGTTTGAACAGGAAATCCTTCATGTAGGACACGACGTGGCGCTGCTCGCCATTGATGACAAGGTTCTCGCCGCGCCCGTCGGTGAGATATTGCGCCAGCGTCTCCTGCGGATCGACCGCCTCGCGCTTCTGGTCGAGCGTGGCGATCTCCAGATTGGTGCCGAGCCGCACCGAACCGGCGTCCGGCTGCAACTCCCCGGTCAGCATCTTCAGGAGCGTCGTCTTGCCCGCGCCGTTCGGCCCTACCAGGCCGACGCGGTCGCCGCGCTGGATGCGGGTCGAGAATCCCTTGACCACGGTAAGATCGCCAAAGCTCTTCTCGATGTTCCTGGCCTCGATCACCAGCTTGCCGGATTCGGCGGCGTCGCTGGCCACCATGGTCGCGGCCCCTTCGGCGCCGCGATGGCCGCGAAAACGCTGGCGCATGGTCTGCAATTCGCCCAGGCGGCGCATGTTGCGCTTGCGCCGCGCGGTCACCCCATAGCGCAGCCAGTGTTCCTCGCGCACGATCTGGCGGCCGAGCTTGTGCTGTTCGCGCTCTTCTTCCTCAAGCACCTGGTCGCGCCATTCCTCGAACTGGCCAAAGCCCTTATCCAGCCGGCGCGTCTGGCCCCGGTCGAGCCAGACGGTGGCGCGCGAGACGCGCTCGAGGAAACGGCGGTCGTGCGAGATGACGATGAGAGCCGAGGAGGTGCGGACGAGCTCCTCTTCCAGCCATTCGATCACCGAGAGATCGAGATGGTTGGTCGGCTCATCGAGCAGCAGGATATCGGGCTCGGGCGCCATGACCCGGGCAAGGGCGGCGCGCCTGGCCTCGCCGCCGGAGAGGTCGCCTGGCCGCTCCTCGCCGGAGAGGCCGAGATGCTCCATCAGGTAACTGGCGCGATAAGGATCGTCGGCGGGACCGAGCCCGGCCTCGACATAGGCCCGCACGGTCGCGAAGCCGTCCATGTCGGGCATTTGCGGCAGATAGCGGACGGTCGCCGATGGCTGGCGGAACACCTCGCCGTCCTGCGGCTCGATCAGCCCGGCGGCGATCTTGAGCAGCGTCGACTTGCCGGACCCGTTGCGGCCGACCAGCGCAATCTTGTCGCCGGCCGACGCTGCCAAGCCGGCGCCGTCGAGCAGGGGCGTGCCGCCGAAGGTCAGTTTTATTCCGTCGAGATTGAGAAGAGGCGGCGCCATATCAGCTTTCTGGCAAGGGATAGGGATGGGCGAGCAGCAGCGCGCGGCCCGCTCCCAGCGCGATCTCCAGCCTGCCCTTGACCTCGTTGGAGATGGTCAGCGACGAGCCGAACGCGACCGTGACGCGGTCAAGCGGCCATTTCGCGCCGGCGACGGTCAGCCCGGCAAGCTCGGAAAAACCCAGGATCGAGAACAGGGTGCCGTCGGGATAGTCGAAGCGGGCCGTGCCGTGCGCCAGGGGCACGCCTTCCTGCGCGCCGCTGGTCAACAGCACCTTTGTCCCGGCCCCGGCATGCCGCAGGGCGAGCGCCATGTGCAGGAAGGCATGGTCGGCGCGCTTGCCGCCGAAGGCGCCGGCAAGCACGAGGCTGGTCGCGCCGCGCTCCAGGGCGGCCGATATCGCGAGTTCGCCATCGGTGGCGTCCTTCTCTGCCGGAAAGGTTCGGCGCGGCACAGCAGCCAACTCATCCGGCAGGCCGGCGGGCACGGAATCGAAATCGCCGACCCACAGTTCCGGCACAAGGCCGAGCGTCCTCGCATGGCCGATGCCGGCATCGGCGGCGATGACGCGGGTTCCCTCGACCTGACGGTCGAGCCGTGGCGTGCGGATGAGATCGCCGCCAAGCAGGATGGTGAATGTGCTCATATCGTGTGGCCCTTACCAGCCCGGCGGCGGAAACGGAAGGCCGGCAAACAGCCACTTGCGCGGTTCACCGGCCGGGCCTATGTGTCGAGGCGCTCTAACGGGGTGCCGGACGCGATATTTCGCGGACCGGCTGAGAGGCAGTTTCGCCAACCCGCTGAACCTGATCCGGTTTGTACCGGCGGAGGGATTAGACGTTTCGGACAGTCCGACGCCTCAATTCCTTTAACGCGAACGAAGGAGGCGCCGATGCGCACGCTTTTATACGCCCTTGTCTCTGCAATGGTCGTGGTTCTCTCCGGGCCGGCCTTGGCCAAGGACAGGCTCACCGTCTACACCTATGAGAGCTTCACCGCCGACTGGGGTCCCGGCCCGGTGGTGAAGAAGGAATTCGAGGCCGAATGCGGCTGCGATGTCGATTTCGTCTCGGTCGCCGATGGCGTCGCGCTGCTCAATCGCGTCAAGCTGGAGGGGGCCGCGACCAAGGCCGACATCGTGCTTGGGCTCGACACCAATCTCACCGCCGAGGCCAGGGCCACTGGCCTGTTTGCACCGCATGGCGCCGTGACCGGGCTCAATGTGCCGGGCGGCTGGAACGACGACGTCTTTGTCCCGTACGACTATGGCTATTTCGCCGTCATCTATGACACGCAGAAGCTAAAGACGCCGCCCAAGAGCCTGAAGGAATTGGTCGAGGGCAGTGCCGACGACAAGATCGTCATCCAGGATCCGCGCACCTCGACGCCGGGCCTCGGCCTGCTGTTATGGGTGAAGTCGGTCTATGGCGACAAGGCGCCGGAGGCCTGGGCCAAGCTCAAGGCGAAGGTCTTGACCGTGACGCCGGGCTGGAGCGAGGCCTACGGCCTGTTCACCAAGGGCGAGGCGCCGATGGTGTTGTCCTACACGACCTCGCCCGCCTACCACATGATTGCCGAGAACACCGAGCGCTATCAGGCAGCTTCCTTCGAGGAGGGCGAATATCTGCAGGTCGAGGTCGCCGGCATCACCACGACGGGAGCCAAAAATCCGCTGGCGGAAAAGTTCATCGCCTTCATGACCGGGCCGAAATTCCAGGACGCCATCCCCGAGACCAACTGGATGTTCCCGGCCGGCAAGACCGACAAGCCGCTCAATCCGGCCTTCGACAGACTGGTCAAACCGACCAAGACCTTGCTGTTCAGTCCCGAGGAGGTCGCGGCCAACCGCAAGGCATGGGTGGATGAATGGCTCGCGGTGATGAGCAAGTAGCTTGGTCGTATGATCGAACGATGAGTGCTCTACGGCGCCCCCCTCTGTCCTGCCGGACATCTCCCCCACGAGGGGGGAGATTGGCCGTCACGACAGCTTTCGCCAATTGGCGACGTCACAGGAGAGGGTGGAGCGCTGAAGCAGCCAATCTCCCCCCAAGTGGGGGAGATGTCCGGCAGGACAGAGGGGGGCGCGAAGGAACGCGACGCTCGCTAAAGGTCCTTTGGGCGGCCCAGCGTGCAGCGCGCGTCTGACCCCCGCATCTCCGCTGGCATCCTCGCGCTTGCGGCGATTGCGCTGCTGATCGGCGGCGCGTTTGCGGGTCTTCTTTTCGAAGGCGCAAACAATTTCTCCGGAGCCTGGGCAGCCTTCGATCCTTATCTCCTGCGCGTCGTGCGCTTTACGTTGTGGCAGGCGGCGCTTTCGACGCTGCTGTCGGTGGCGCCGGCCCTGTTCGTGGCTCGCGCGCTGTCGCGCCATCCGCACTTTCGCGGCCGCGGCTTCATCCTCCAGCTCTTCGCCCTGCCGTTGGCGCTGCCGGCGATCGTGGCAGCGCTCGGCATCCTGGCGCTTTACGGCCGCGCCGGCTATTTCGCCGGCTTTCTTGGTGCCGTCGGCGGTTACCATTGGCCGGGCATCTATGGCCTCTCCGGCATCCTCGTTGCTCATGTCTTCTTCAACCTGCCGCTGGCCACGCGGCTGTTTCTCGAAGCGCTGCAAACCATCCAAGCCGACCAGTGGCGGCTGGCGAGCCAGCTCGGCATGGGTGCCGCACCGGCTTTCCGGCTGATCGAGTGGCCGACACTGCGCGCCGCTCTGCCGGGCGTCGCCGGCCTGGTGTTCATGCTCTGCATTACATCCTTCACGATCGTGTTGACGCTGGGCGGTGGCCCCAGCGCGACGACGCTGGAGGTTGGCATCTACCAGGCGCTGCGTTTCGATTTCGATCCCGCGCGTGCGGTGGCGCTGACGCTGCTGCAGATCGCGCTGACCTTTGTCGTGGTGCTGGCGTTGACGCGGCTCGGCGCCAACACCACCGGTGACGCCGATCTGCCGGTTGCGCCGCGCCGCTATGTCTCGGCCGGCAGGACCGAGACCGCGCTGAATGCCGCGCTCGTCGTGCTGGCCCTTTTGTTTGTCGCTGGGCCGATGACGGCGACGGTGATGTCAGGCCTCGGCGCTGACCTCGGCCGTCTCGCCGGCGAGACGGCCGTGCGGCAGGCGACGCTGACCAGCGCCGTGCTGGCCTTCCTGTCGGCGCTGCTGTCGGTTGCGCTGTCGCTTTCGCTCACCATGGCGCGCCGCGTGCTGAGCCTGAAGCGCCGCTCCGGTCCGCAGACCGTACTCGAACACGCCACCGACACCGGTGCCGGCTTCGTCCTGGTCGTGCCGCCCATCGTCATCGGCGCCGGCTGGTTCCTTCTGCTGCGCCATGTCGGCGATGTCTTTGCCATAGCCCCGGTCATGGTCGTCACCGTCAATGCAGTCATGGCGATGCCTTTCGCCATCCGTGCCATCCGCCCCGCCTACGATGCGGCGAGCGAGCGCCATGAGCGGCTCTGCGCGCTTCTGGGAATAGCGGGCTGGGCCCGGTTGCGGCTGGTCGACTGGCCGTCGCTGCGACGGCCGCTGGCCACCGCCTTCGCGTTTGCCATGGCGCTGTCACTTGGCGATCTCGGCGTCATCGCACTGTTCGGCAGTGATTCCGTGCAGACCTTGCCCTACCTTCTCCTGGCGCGCATGGGCAGCTACCGTACCGAGGACGCCGCCGGCCTGGCGCTGCTGCTCGGTCTGGTCTGCCTTGCGCTTGTGGTGGCGGCGAGCTGGCTGGGAAGGGGAGAACGAGATTGATGGCTGCGGGCGCCACCAATGGTGCGAAAAGGGGAGTCGAGGTGCGGCTGGACTCGGTCTCGTTCAGCTACGGCGATGCGCCGCTTATTTTCGATGTCGATTTCGCCGCGTCGAAAATCACCGCCATCATGGGGCCGAGCGGTTCGGGCAAGTCGACGCTGCTCAATCTGGTGGCGGGCTTCGAGACGCCGCAGTCCGGCCGTGTGCTGATCGGCGGCGCCGATGTCGGCGCGGCGCCGCCTTCGGCGCGGCCGGTGTCGATGGTGTTCCAGGAAAACAATCTTTTTGCCCATCTTTCGGTCGAAGAGAATGTCGGGCTCGGCCGCTCGCCCTCGCTGCGGCTGACCGAGGCCGACCGCGCTGATATCGCGGAGGCGATCGCGCGCACCGGCCTCGCGGGCAAGGAAAGACGCCTGCCGCGCGAACTTTCGGGAGGCGAACGCCAGCGTGTCGCATTGGCGCGCGTGCTGGTTCGCAACCGCCCGGTGCTTCTTCTGGACGAGCCTTTCGCTTCACTCGGACCGGCCTTGCGCGACGACATGCTCGATCTTGTCGCCGACGTGCATGCCGAGCGGGGCATGACGCTGCTGTTCGTCACGCACCAGCCACGGGACGCACGCCGTATTTGTGAGGAGGTGGTGTTCCTCGACAACGGCATGGTTGCCGCCAAGGGCAAGGCGGATGATTTCTTTGCCGGGGCTGGTCCTGAAGTTTTCCGGCGCTATGTTGGCACAAGCGCCTGGGAGGCTGGATCACGAGATATTGCCCGGAAGCGGACATAATTTACGCTCAAACCGGCTCCTGGCGACGGGGCGATTGCTTGCCATGACAGAGGTAGTGTGGCTAGGTCCGCCCCGTACCGGTCCGGTGCAGGCCGTGATTTGCCTGCAGCATCCGCCGCGCGTTGGTATGGCGTGGATGCTGTAATGCTTTGATTTGCGCATGAGCCCTTGCGAGGATCGCCCCGATTTTCGCGGGCATGCGCCAGACCCGAAAGGAAGCCGTTCTGCCGACCGGCACGGAAAGACCAAGAGGGAAAATGCTGGCGCGCTTTCTGGCGCTGGCCGGCTTTGTCGTGGCCCTGGCAAGCTGCCAGATGTTCACACCTCCGGAAGTCCAGGAATCCGGCTTCCAGCCTTCCGACAAACCGATCACGGTCGACAATGTCGCGGCCAATAACAAATTGGCCGAACTGGCCAAGGCGCAGCATCCACGCATCCTGGCGACCTATGGCGGCGAATATTCCGATCCCAAGCTCGAGCGCATGGTCGCCAAGGTCGTAGGCAGCCTGACGGTGGTGTCGGCCAATCCGACCCAGACCTATCGCATCACCATCCTCAATTCGCCCAACGTCAATGCCTTCGCGCTGCCAGGCGGCTATCTCTACGTCACGCGCGGCCTGCTGGCGCTGGCTAATGATTCGGCCGAGCTCGCCGCCGTCATCGCGCATGAGATGGGCCATGTCACCGCCAACCACGGCCTGCAGCGCCAGCAGCTCGAGGCCGAGGAGGGGCTCGCCACCAAGGTTGTTTCCGACGTGCTCGGCGACAGCCCGACCGCCAAGGCGGCGCTGATCCGCGGCAAGCTGAGGCTGGCGCAGTTTTCGCGCAACCAGGAACTGGAGGCCGACGCGATCGGCATCAAGTCGATCGGCGAAGCCGGCTACGATCCTTACGCCGCCGGCCGTTTCCTGCAGTCCATGTCGGCCTACACCGATTTCCGCTCGATCAGTGGCGCCACCGACGCCAGCCTCGATTTCCTGGCAACGCATCCCAATACGCCGCAGCGTATCGACCTTGCGCAACGCCATGCCCGCCAGTTCGGCCCGCCGGGCGTAGGCACCCGCGATCGCGACGCCTTTCTCGCCGGCATAGACGGCCTGCTTTACGGCGACACGCCGGAAGAAGGCTATGTGCGCGGCGAGACCTTTCTGCATCCGGGCCTGGGCGTGTCCTTCTCGGTGCCGGAGGGCTTCATCATCGACAATTCGGCCGCCGCCGTGACGGCGACCGGGCCGGGCGACATTGCGATCCGCTTCGACGGCGTGTCGATCGACAAGAACCGTGCGCTGACCGACTATATCAGGAGCGGCTGGGTGGCCGGTCTCGACGACGCGAGCGTCAGGCAGGAAACGATCAACGGCAACGAGGCGGCGACAGCGCATGCCGGTGCCGAAGGCTGGCAGTTCGATATCGCGGTAGTCCGCGCCGGCGGCCAGGTCTACCGGCTGCTGACGGCGGCACCGTCCGCCAGCACGTCGCTCGACACCGTGGCGCGTTCCGTCAGCGGCTCGTTCCGCATTCTGAGTGCCGCCGAAAAGGCGGCACTCAAGCCGCTGCATATCCGCGTCGTCACCGTCCAGCCGGGGCAGACGATGGGTTCGCTTTCGGCGCAAATGGTCGGCGTCGACCGCAAACTCGACCTGTTCCGGGTGCTCAACGCGCTGTCGCCGGGGGCTGCGGTTTCGGCCGGCGACAAGGTCAAGATCGTCACCGACAAATAGCCGATAGTCGGCGGTGACCCGCTCCCTCGTTTTCCTGGAATTGATTTAGGCGGCGGTGGCGAGGAATTCCGGGTTCTGCTTCACCAGCGCCACTTTCAGCTTTTCCATGGCGCGGGCCTCGATTTGGCGCACGCGTTCCTTGGAAATGCCAAGCGTCTCGCCGAGCGCTTCGAGCGTGGCGCCCTCGTCGCTCAGCCGACGTTCCTCGATGATGCGCAGCTCACGCGCGTTGAGTGCGGCAAGCGCCGCCTTCAGCCATATCGAGCGGCGTTCGATATCGATGGTGTCGCTGACGACCTCGTCGGGCAAGGGATCGCCCGACACCAGGAAGTCCATCCGCTCGGTCGCGCCTCCATCGTCGGCAAGCGGAACATTGAGGGAGGAGTCGGGCGCCGAGAGCCGCGAATCCATCAGCGCGACGTCGGCTTCGGAGACGCCGAGAGCCGCTGAAACCTCGCGGTACAGCGTCCTGTTCGACAGCGGCTCCGCGGCTCCGTTCGCCAGCCGGGCGCGCAGGCGGCGCAGGTTGAAGAACAGAGCCTTTTGCGCCGAGCTGGTGCCGCCGCGCACGATCGACCAGTTCCGCAGGATGTAGTCCTGCATCGAGGCCCGGATCCACCAGGTCGCATAGGTCGAAAACCGCACTTCGCGCTCCGGCTCGAAACGGGCCGCGGCCTCGAGCAGACCGACATGGCCCTCCTGGACCAGATCGCCAAGCGGCAGGCCGTAGTGACGGAATTTGGAGGCCATGGAAATGACCAGGCGCATATGCGCCACGGTGATGCTGTGCAGCGCGTTCTGATCGTTGTCCTTTTTCCAGCGCAGCGCCAGCCGCAGCTCCTCGTCGCGTTCGAGATAGGGAGCTCTCATTGCCGCGCGGACCATGATCCGTCCTGCCGTGTCTTCCATCATGAGGCGCTCCCTGGCTCAGGCGATACGGATGTTATTCGAAGCCCGGCAGCCGCCTCGACTTGAAATGACGGCGTCCTGCCCTACAACGAACGCAAAACGTGCCATGCGCGGGAAAGGTTCCGCCGCTGGCGGCGCTGCGTGGAAGCTGCGCGAAAAACTCCGGGCGGGTTCGAGACGCCGCCGGAAACGTCAGTTGTAGAATACGATTCCCAATGATTGATGTTTTTGAAATTCCATTCCTTATTTTTTCAACTTACATCTGTCAATTTCCAGCGCTCACACCATGCCGGATATCAGGCCAGGACGGGATCACAGAAAAATGAAATGGCTCAAGTCGCTCATCGTCGCCGGAACTTTGCAGGTTTTGGCTGTTACCGCAGGCTATGCCGGCGCCAATCTCGATCAGATCAAGCAGGCCGGCGTCATCAAGGTCGGCACGGAGGGCACCTACGCACCCTTTACCTATCATGATGCCGGCGGAGCGCTGGTCGGCTTCGACGTCGAAATCGCCAAGGCGATCGGCGACAAGCTCGGCGTGAAGGTAGAGTTCCTCGAGGGCAAATGGGACGGGCTGATCGCGGGCCTCGATGCCAACCGCTATGACGCGGTCATCAACGAAGTCGGCATCACCGACGCCCGCAAGGCGAAATACGATTTCTCCGACCCCTACATTGCCTCCAAGGCAGTGCTGATCGTGCGCGGCGACGACACCGACATCAAGAGCTTCGCAGATCTCAAGGGCAAGAAGTCGGCGCAGTCGCTGACTTCGAATTTCGGTAAGCTTGCCGAGGCCAACGGCGCCGAACTGGTCGGCACCGACGGGTTCGACCAGTCGATCCAGCTGCTTCTGACCGGCCGCGCCGACGCAACCATCAATGACAGCCTGTCCTTCCTCGATTTCAAGAAGCACAAGCCGGATGCCAATGTGAAGATCGCGGCCCAGGAAGAGAACGCCGATTATTCCGGCGTCATCGTTCGCAAGGGCGATCCGGAACTGGTTGCCGCGATCAACAAGGCGCTGGCCGACATCAAGGCAGACGGCACCTATCAGAAGATCGCAGACACCTATTTCGGCCAGGACGTTTCGAAGTAATTTACGGCCGGGCCGTTGGCGGCCCGCGCGACATCGCCCGGCGGCGGACCGTTTTGACGGCCCGCCGCCTTTCGCGTGATATACGGCAGTCGCAAGAAGGAGCCTTTTGTGCCGCACTGGCTGCAACTCATGCTGGAATCGCTGCCTTCGCTGCTGTGGGCGGCGTTGATCTTCACCGTACCGCTGACGCTCCTGTCCTTTGTGCTTGGCTTGAGCGTCGGTCTCGGAACCGCGCTGATCCGGCTCTTCGGGCCAATGCCCCTGGTCGCGGTGGCGCGTTTCTACGTCTGGATATTCCGCGGCACGCCGCTCCTGGTGCAGCTGTTCCTGATCTTCTACGGCCTGCCCTCGGTCGGCATCCTGCTTGACGCGTTTCCCGCGGCGTTGATCGGCTTCACGCTCAATATCGGCGCCTACTCGTCGGAAATCGTTCGCGCGGCGATAGGCGCGGTGCCAAAGGGGCAATGGGAGGCGGCCTATTCGATCGGCATGACCTGGAGCCAGGCGATGCGCCGCACCATCCTGCCGCAGGCCGGGCGCGTGGCGGTGCCGCCGCTCTCCAACACCTTCATCTCGCTAGTCAAGGACACGTCGCTGGCCGCCGCCATCACCGTGCCGGAAATGTTCCAGGCTGCGCAGCGCATCGTCGCCACCACCTATGAGCCGCTGATCCTCTATGTCGAGGCGGCGATCCTCTATCTGGCGATGAGTTCGGTGCTGTCGGCCTTGCAGACGCGGCTGGAGGCGCGGCTCAACCGCTATGGCGGCTTCCTGGAGGCGCGCTCGTGATCGACCTTGCCAACATCGAAAAGCGCTTCGGCGACAATCTCGTGCTGAAGGGCGTGACGGTTGCCATTGCCGAAGACAGCGTCACCGCGCTGGTCGGTCCTTCGGGTGGTGGCAAAAGTACGCTGCTGCGCTGCATCAACCTGCTTGAGATCCCAACCTCGGGCACAGTGCGTATCGGCGATCAGGCGCTGGAGTTCCATCCGGGAGCGAAGGTGGCGGCCCGGGACATTCAGCGGCTGCGGCTGCAGACCGGCATGGTGTTCCAGAACTTCCAGCTGTTCCCGCACCGCACCGCGATCGAGAACGTCATGGAAGGGCTGGTGACGGTGCTGAAGTGGCCCCAGGCACGGGCGCGCGAACGGGCGCTCGCGCTGCTGGAAAAGGTCGGCATGGCGCACAAGGTCGATGCCTGGCCGGCAACGCTGTCGGGCGGCCAGCAGCAGCGGGTAGCGATCGCCCGGGCGCTGGCGCCGTCGCCAAAGGTGCTTTTATGCGACGAGCCGACCTCCGCGCTCGACCCGGAACTGGCGCAGGAAGTCGTCGACGTGCTCGGCCGGCTCGCCAGCGAGGGGACGACGATGGTGATGGCCACGCACGATCTGCGGCTTGCTTCAAAGATCGCTCGCGAGGTGGTGTTCCTCGACGCCGGCATTGTCGTCGAAAAGGGCCCCGCGGCGGTGCTGTTCGGCAATCCGGAGCGCGAACGGACAAGGCGATTCATCGCGACGCTAAAGCAGGAAATGGCGGAGAAGGAGGGTGGGGGAGAAGGCGGTAATTTCTCGTCGTAGGCCTGCGCTGCCCTTGCCCCCCGCCGGGCATTTCTCCTCGTGAGCCGGCCGTCAGCCACGGTGTTTCTATTTCGATGGACGGCGATTGCACGCCGAGGGGCGTGCACCAACTTTCCAAATATTGCCTGCAAACAAAAAACCCGGCGCAAGGCCGGGTTTTCAAAAACTCAAAAGGCGCAGGGCACCTCAGGCAGCTTCTTCCTGCTCGGCTTCCTCATTGTCGGCCTTGGCGCCGCGCTTAGGGCCCTTGTTGAGATTGACCTCGATCAAACGCACGGCTTCGGTTTCCGACATGCGGTTGACCGCGGCGATCTCACGGGCCATGCGATCGAGCGCGGCCTCGTAGAGCTGGCGTTCGGAATAGGATTGCTCCGGCTGGTTGTCGGCACGGTAGAGGTCGCGAACAACTTCCGAGATCGAGATCAGGTCGCCGGAATTGATCTTGGCATCATATTCCTGCGCGCGACGCGACCACATGGTGCGCTTGACGCGGGCGCGGCCCTGCACGACCTTCAGTGCGCGCTCGACATAATCCTCTTCCGACAGCTTGCGCATGCCGATCGAGGTTGCCTTGGCGACCGGCACCTTGAGGCGCATCTTGTCCTTCTGGAAATCGATGACGAACAGTTCCAGCTTGTGCCCGGCCACTTCCTGCTCGTCGATCGAGACGATCTGGCCGACACCATGCGCCGGATAAACGATGTACTCGCCGGTCTTGAAACCGTGACGTGCAGCGGTGGACTTCTTCTGCGGGGTGATCGTTGCCATTACGCCCTGAACTCCTTGTTGTGGGCCGGCGGCGGTGCCGGCTGAACTCGCGCGATCGGGTTACCGATCATTAGCCGCACAACAGATGAACCCACCGGAAAAGCCGGGACCGGCAAACCGCACGATTGCGATCGCCTGGCCCAGATCGCTCTGGTCCGATATGGGATTTTCACCTTTCAGTGATTTGGGGCGTTAGCGCCATAAATCGACGTTGTGTCACCGGCATGTTTCGCTCATGTAACACAAAAAGTCGGAAGAATCAAGGTTTTGCTGCATAAGCGAAGGCCACAGGTTCACGCCGCCTGTCAAGGCGGTTAATAGGCCGTACCTCTTACGCCGCGTCATACCGGTTGAAACGGCAACGCTGTCAGTCGCCTTCTCCGGGTTCAGCCGAGAAATATTTCTCGAACTTGCCGGCCTCGCCATCGAAGGCCTTGGCGTCGGCCGGCGGCTCCTTCTTGGCGGTGATATTAGGCCATTTCTCGGCGTATTCGGTGTTTATCTGCAGCCATTTGTCGAGGCCCGACTCAGTATCGGGCTTGATCGCGTCGGCGGGGCATTCCGGTTCGCAGACACCGCAGTCGATGCACTCGTCGGGATGGATGACGAGCATGTTCTCGCCCTCGTAGAAACAGTCGACCGGACAGACCTCGATGCAGTCCATATATTTGCATTTGATGCAATTGTCGGTCACGACATAGGTCATCGATCTGCTCCGGGACGTCCCGTTTTTGTTGGCTTTTTCCGTGAGGTAACGCCTTTGGCGCTCGCTTGCAAGGGCGGCCATTCCGGCCATGCCGGCATTGCCGGAATGGAATTCCAACGGGTCGGCAATGGCGGGCATCGGTCATGTGCTCGGACCGTTGTGTCGGCGGCGTGGAGGAACATACATGCTCTCTCCGTGCATCGGCGGTCAGTCGTCGCCAAGCAAACGGTCGGTCTCGCGGCGCTCCTTCTTCGTCGGGCGGCCGCTTCCGGCCTCGCGCAGCCCTGGGATCGCGTCGGGAGGCGCCTCGCCCGTCGGCGCGGCAGGCGGCGACATGTCTTCGTAGAGCGTGCGTGCCTCCACGGCGGGGCCGCGCCGGCTTCCCGCATCGAGCACCTTCCAGATGAAGATGCGCCGCTCCAGCGTGATGGTCAGGACGTCGCCAGGCTTGACCAGGTCGGAGGCCTGCGCTGCTTTGTCGCGATTGATGCGCACCCGGCCGGCCACTACCAGTTTGACGGCCAGCGAGCGCGATTTCACCGCGCGCGAGAAGAACAGCCATTTGTCGATGCGCTGGCGGTCGGTGGCCATCGGGGCGACCATCGGATCCTGTGCGGCTACTTCTTCAGCTGGTCGCGCAAAGCGGCGAGCTTGGCGAAGGGAGAGTCGGGATCGAAGCGCGCCGGGCGCTCCTCGCGCGGTTTTGCCTGGAACGAGGGTTTGCCACCCTGCGGGCCGCCCTTGCCTTCCGGCCTGCCGCCCGGCCGGCCTTCACGGCGGTCAGAACGCTCGCCCTGCGGCTTGCTCTCCCGCCGTTCCCCGCCTTCGCCTTGCGGCCTGGGCTTGAACTTCGAGCGATCGAAACGCGGCTGGCCGGCGCCATCGCGGCGCCCTTCATGAGCGGGCCGGGTGCCGGGCTGGCCGCCAGCGGCATCCGCCGGGGCATCGGAGCGCGCCGCCTGGCCGTTGCGCGGCCGGGCGCGGTTCTCGTGGTGACGGTGACGAGGCCGCTGGTCGAAGCGGCCCTGCCGCCACAACAGGATCGGCTTAGGCTCTTCGGCTTCCGCGGCGGGCACGCCGGCTTCATCCTGTCCCTGTTGGGGAGCGTCGGCGCTGTCACCCCCCTCGCTTCGCTCCGCGACCTCCCCCGTCGAGGGGGAGGTGAGAGCGTCGGCGCTTTCGGCGGCAGGAGTTTCAAGCACGGCTTCTGCTACAGGCGCAACCCCTTCCGTAGCTTCGGCTGGAGCTTCGGGTTGTTCTTCCGCAACAGACTTGGCCGCTTCCGCAATGGGTTCAGCAGGAATTTCGATGGCGGTCTGGGCAGTCGCGGTTTCCGGATATTCCGCCGATGTCTCCGCAGGCGTATCCGTCGCAGCCGCCTCCGCCGCCTTGGCCCGCTCGGCGCGCGCGGTCTCTTCCGCTGCCAGCTTGGCCGCCACGGCTTCCCGGGCGGCATTGTCCTGCGCTTCCAGCCGTGCCTTGATTTCGGCCGCCGGCTTCGGCTCGGCACGATAGCCAAGACCTTTCAGGATTTCTTCCATGTCATCGGCCGTGGCGCCGAGAATCGACATCATCGGCGGCGTCACCATGAAAGACTGGCCGTCATAGGCGCCATCCGGACGCTGGCCGAGGCCGGGCTTCCAGTTGGTCGCCGGGCGGATCAGGTCGGCCAGCCGTTCCAGAATGTCGATGCGCACGGCGCGGCGGCCGAGATTGCGGTAGCCGGCAAGCTTGTAGAAGGCCTTGTCGAAAGCCGGATCGATGACCACCGAGGTGCGGCCCGATGCCAGCGCATGGACGACGTCGCCGAAGCCGGGCTTGTCCTTGCCGTCGTTTTTCAGCGCCCACAGCAACGTCACCAATCCCGCGGGCGCCGGCTTGATCAGCGCCGGCACGAAGACATGATAGGCGCCGAAGCGCACGCCCAGCCGGCGCAATGCCGCGCGGCCTTCCTGGTCGAGCGACTTCATCTCCTCGGCGATGTCGCGGCGATTGATAAGGCCGAAATTCTCGACCAGCTGGAAGGCAATGCCGCGGCCGATACCCGATATCTGCTCGGCATTCTTTAAATCGACCAGCGGCTTCAGCAGGGATTCGATCTGAAAATTGACGAAGCGCTCGGCGCGCGCCGCGACCTTGTCACGCGCTGGGCCGGTCAGTTGTTCGTCGGCCAAAAGCACCAGGCGAGGCTTCAGCGCGTCCTCGCCGGCCACCAGCGTGCCGATCGGCGCACCGATCCAGCGCAGCGTGCCGTCGGAGCCGAGCGCGATGTCCCCATTGGCGCAGGCGCCGAAGCGTTCGGCGCGTGCCTCGAACTCCGCCGCCAGCGCCTTCTGGGCGGCCGCGCGCACGGCCTTGGCGTCTTCGCCGCCAGCGCTCTGATCGGCGGTGAAACGGAACCCCTGCAACTCGCCGACATGGTGGCCTTCGACGAGGACGGTTCCGGTTGGGCTTATTTCGGCTTCAGGCATGGTATTTTCTCTAAGGCGCCGCATGAGGACGGAAGTCCTGCGGTCTACGAAGCGTTTCGTCAACCGCTCATGCAGCGCATCCGACAATCTGTCTTCGATTTCGCGCGTCTTTTCCTGCCAGTGTGCCTGATCGGCCAGCCAGCCGGGCCGGTTCGACACGAATGTCCAGGTGCGGATCTGGGCAATGCGGTGCGAGAGCGTATCGATGTCACCCTCGGTGGTGTCGGCGCGGCGCACCTGCTCGGCCATGTAATTCTCGTCGACATGGCCATGCCTGGCGAGGTCCATGTAGATCGACGCAATGAGGTCGGCGTGCTGGGCCGGGGCTATCTTGCGGTAGTCGGGAAGCGCGCAGGCCTCCCACAGCAGCGCGACGCGCCTTGCGTCGGTGGCGAGCGCCCTGATGTCCTCGTCACGCGAGAGGTGCTCAAGCGCCTGCGCATCGACTGCCGGCAGCGCGCGGGTCAGGCCCTCCACCGGGGCATTGGTCTCAATCGAGCGCTTCAGCGCGTCGAGGCTGGCGAAATTGAAACGCGCTGTGCGCCATTGCAGAACCTTCACCGGGTCGAAGTCGTGGCTTTCGATCTTCTTGACCAATTCCTCGTCCAGCGGGTCGACCTGGCCGGTGACGCCAAAGGTGCCGTCGCGCAGGTGCCGGCCGGCGCGCCCGGCGATCTGGCCGAGTTCGGCCGCCGTCAGGTTGCGATACTGGTAGCCGTCGAACTTGCGGTTCTGGGCGAAGGCGACATGGTCGAGATCGAGGTTAAGGCCCATGCCGATGGCATCGGTGGCGACGAGATAGTCGACGTCGCCCGACTGAAACAGCGCCACCTGGGCGTTGCGGGTGCGGGGCGAGAGCGCGCCAAGCACGACGGCCGCACCGCCCTGCTGGCGGCGGATCAGTTCGGCGATGGCATAGACCTCGTCGGCGGAGAAGGCGACGATCGCTGTGCGCCGCGGCAGGCGGGTCAGCTTCTTCGAACCGGCATAGGCCAGATGCGACAGCCGCGGCCGCGTCACCACCGAGACGCCTTTCAACAGGCGCTGCAAGATGCCGTGCATGGTGGCGGCGCCGAGCAGCAGCGTCTCCTGGCGGCCGCGCAGGTGCAGGATGCGGTCGGTGAAGATATGGCCGCGCTCGAGATCACCGGCAAGCTGCACCTCGTCGATGGCGACGAAGGCGGCATCGGTCTCGCGCGGCATGGCTTCGACGGTACAGACCGAATATCTGGCGTCTGGCGGCTGGATCTTCTCCTCGCCGGTGATGAGCGCCACCTTGTGGGCACCGACCTTTTCGCAGACGCGGGTATAGACCTCTCGCGCCAAGAGCCTGAGCGGTAGGCCGATGATGCCGCTTTCATGCGCCACCATTCGCTCGATGGCGAGGTGGGTCTTGCCTGTGTTGGTCGGCCCAAGCACGGCAGTCACGTCGCGACCCGACAGGATCAGCGGCTCGGTGGGTTTCGGATGGATGTTCATCGGCTCGGAAATAAGGCTTTCTGGCCTCTCATTGTCGGGAGCACGCCTCGGTCGGCGCGTATGACAGGCGACACATAGGGATTTCAGGCGCGAAGCGAAAGCGGAATGTTCCGCCGTCGGTTCGAAGCCGCCTCCGTCAAGCTTCGGTTCGGCTGCTGATTAAGGGTTGGAACGAGTCTGGAACGAATCGGCGACGAATCGCTGACTCACTCGGATTCAGGTTTTGTTCACGGCTAGATGTGGAGTTTTGGCTGATGATCCTTACCACATGCTGAATCACGGAATTGGCCCGATTCATGCTAGGCGAGAGCGCCGTTAACTTTTGCCGGCAAGGCCGCGCGGCAGCCCGCCTTGCTTCATCCAAGCTTATGAAATTGTTGATCTTTCTTAACAGAATTAACGGTTTGACAGGCGATTGCGGCTGCTCTCGTTAACGTTTCGGCCAAACATGGAACGAAAGGGCGACGAATCGGCGACGTCGGGATTTTCCCTGTTTGTTCACGACAAGATGTAGTGTTGCGCACAGGTTTTCCACCGACAATGCACAGCTTGTCCATGCAGTTTTGCACAATACCCGCTGGCGCCATTAACCTTTACGTGCCGGATTGGAACAGCAGACCGACAGCCATCATCGGACGGCGTCACGGACATGCCAAGCGGATGGCGAACGAGCCCTCCTTCAAATCGGCACCGGGAAGCCGGCAGCCCGGCGAGACCTCAGGCGAAGTACTGGCCGCCATTGGCGGTGATGGTCGATCCCGTGATGAAACCGGCGTCCTCGGAGGCGAGGAAGACGACGCAACGCGCGATCTCCTCCGGCTCGCCGAGGCGCCCGACCGGGATTTGCGGGATGATGCGTTCGTTGAGCACCTTCTCGTCGATCGCCCGGACCATTTCGGTGGCGATGTAGCCTGGGCAGATGATGTTGACGGTGATGCCCGCGCGGGCTCCTTCCTGGGCCAGAGCCTTCGAGAAACCGATGTCGCCGGCCTTGGCCGCGGAGTAGTTGACCTGGCCGGCCTGGCCCTTCTGGCCATTGATGGAGGAGATGGTGATGACGCGGCCGAACTTGCGGTCGCGCATGCCGCTCCACAGCGGATGCGTCATGTTGAAAACGCCGGAGAGATTGGTGTCGATGACCTCCTTCCATTGCTCGCGCGTTAGCTTGTGGAACATGGCGTCGCGCGTGATGCCGGCATTGTTGACCAGCACCGCGACCGGGCCTAGATCGGCCTCGACTTGCTTGATGCCGGCGGCGCAGGCGTCGTAGTCGGCGACCGACCATTTGTAGGTCTTGATGCCGGTTGTGGCCGTGAATTTGCTCGCCGCCTCATCATTGCCGGCGTAGTTGGCGGCAACCGAATAGCCGGCTTCCTTCAGCGCCATCGATATTGCCGCGCCGATGCCGCGCGATCCGCCCGTGACGATTGCAACCTTGGTCATGCGCTCCCTCCCTTTGGTTGGGAGAGTGAACAGGGAGCAGCGAATAACGAGTAGGGATCAGATATCCCGTTGCGCCGACGCCGTTCTTCCCTGTTCGCTACTCCCCATTTACTTCTCTTTTAGAGCGCTTCGACGCACATGGCGACGCCCATGCCGCCGCCGATGCACAGGGTGGCGAGACCCTTCTTGGCACCTCTTCGGCGCATCTCGTGGAGCAGCGTGTTGAAAATGCGCGCGCCAGAGGCGCCGATCGGATGACCGATGGCGATGGCGCCGCCATTGACGTTAACGATCGAGGGATCCCAGCCCATGTCCTTGTTGACCGCGCAGGCCTGCGCGGCGAAAGCCTCGTTGGCCTCGATCAGGTCGAGATCGCCGACCGACCAGCCGGCCTTTTCCAGCGCTTTTCGCGAGGCGGGAATCGGACCGGTGCCCATGATCGCGGGGTCAACGCCCGCGGTCGCCCAGGAGACGATGCGCGCCAGCGGGGTGATGCCCCGCCTGGCAGCTTCCGCTTCGCTCATCAAAAGCGCGCCGGCGGCGCCGTCGTTGATGCCGGAGGCATTGGCGGCGGTCACAGTGCCGTCCTTGTCGAAGGCTGGCTTCAGTTTGGTCATGGCATCCAGCGTCGCGCCATGGCGGATGTATTCGTCCTGGTCGACAATTGTATCGCCCTTCTTGCCCTTGATGGTGAAGGCGACGATCTCGTCCTTGAACCGGCCCGCCTTCTGCGCGGCCTCGGCCTTGTTCTGCGAGGCCAGCGCGAACTGGTCCTGATCTTCGCGGGTGATCTGGAACTGACGCGCGACGTTCTCGGCGGTGTTGCCCATGTGATAGCCATTGAAGGCATCCCACAGCCCATCCCTGATCATGGTGTCGATCATCTTGTAGTCGCCCATCTTGACGCCAGCGCGCAGATGCTGGGCGTGCGGTGACAGCGACATCGATTCCTGACCGCCGGCGACGATCACCTTGGCATCGCCGGCGGCGATCTGCTGCATGCCAAGCGCAATCGCACGCAGGCCCGAACCGCACACCTGGTTGAGGCCCCAGGCGGTGGTCTCCCTGGGCAGCCCGGCGAGGATCGAAGCCTGGCGGGCGGGGTTCTGCCCCTGGGCCGCGGTCAGCACCTGGCCAAGAATGACCTCGTCGACCTCGGCCGCCTCGACGCCGGCGCGCGACAACAATTCCCTTACGACGACGGCGCCAAGCTCGTGCGCCGGGGTGGCGGCGAAAGCGCCGTTGAAGGAACCGACCGGTGTGCGCGCCGCGCTGGCGACGACGATGGCATTGGAAACGGGCATTCTGTTCTCCAAACTTCAAGCTGATGTTCTGTGGTTGAAGACTTTTCTTGCCCTTTCCAAATCGCGAGTCAAACCGGAAATCGGCAGGGCACCCATGCGTCGCAGGCAAGCTGCGCATGGCCGCGACATCAAGCTGTCCGCTGCTGCGCAGCATATTTCACCGGCCATGCAGCGATAATTAATCCCGCACTGCACAAACTGCTTGGAATTGTGACGCTTTTGCGCATATCCTTTGAACGGGCGCAATCGTTACCGGCGGCTTACTCAGGCGCGCCGGTGTCCGGGGAGGATGCAGATGGCTGCGAAAGACGATCCGATCGTCATCAAGAAATATGCCAATCGCCGGCTCTACAACACCGGCACCAGCACCTATGTGACGCTCGAGGACCTGGCCGAAATGGTCAAGAAGGGCGAAGAGTTCACGGTGCAGGACGCCAAGACCGGTGATGACATCACGCATCCGGTTCTGACCCAGATCATCTTCGAATTGGAGAACAAGGACGGGCAGAACATGCTGCCGATCCCGTTCCTGCGCCAGTTGATCGCCTTCTACGGCGACCAGATGCAGATGATCGTGCCGAGCTTCCTCGAACAATCGATGATCGCCTTCTCCAAGGAACAGGAGCGCTTCCGCGAGCAGATGAAGGGCGCCATCGGCAAGTCACCACTCGACATGATGAAGATGGCCACGCCGATCAAGGCGCTGGAGGAGCAGACGCGCCGCAACATGGAAATGTTCCAGAATGCCATGCGTCTGTTCACGCCTTTCCCGCCGGCAGGCTCGGCACCTGCGGCGGCCCCCGCCGAACCGGCCAGGAAGGAAACGCCGGAAAAACCCGACGATCTGCAGCAGTTGAAGGACCAGATCGCGGCCATGCAGCGCAAGCTCGACACCATGTCGTGAGGGCGCAGCGCTTTTCTTCCGATCCTACGGCAATAATCCCTCATAGCGACCGCGCGGCCTGATGCTGCCGCCGCTCGTTGCCTGTTCGACCATGTGGGCGGCCCAGCCAACGCTGCGCCCAAGCGCGAACAGCTGGAACGGCGCATCGCGCGGCAGGCCGAGGCTGCGCGTCAGAACGGCCAGGGCAAAGTCGACGTTCGGGCGGGCGCCGGTCGCGGCAATGGCGGCGATTTCCAGCGATCGCAATGTTTTGTCGGTGTTGTCGATGGCCGCCAAAAGCGCCGTGGCGCGGGGATCTCCTTCGGGATAGAGCGGATGGCCGAACGCTGGCAAAGGCCTATCGTGGCTGAGCCAGCGCCGGATCGCCGCATCGGCGCCGTGCCGCGCCGCATCGTCCGCGAGTTGCATCACCGCCTCGCTGGCGCCACCGTGCCGCGGACCGGAAAGTGTCGCCAGACCCGCGAGCAGGCAGGCGGCGGGCGAGGCTCCGGTCGAGGCCGCGACGCGCGCCGCGAAGGTCGATGCGTTGAGTTCGTGATCGGCAAGCAGCACAAGGGCGCGCCGGATAGCCTGCGCCCCGCCTTCATCCACCGACCAGCCTCGCGCCAACCGCAAGTGCAGGGGATCGGATCCCGCCGAGGCGCCAAGGGCGCCGGCCAGCACGCCGATCGCGCGCGCGGCGTCGGTGCACAGCGAGGCGGCGCCGCGTCCAAGTGAAGGCCGCCCCTGGCCGGCGAGCATGGCAAGTTGCATGAAGGCCGGGGCTCGGCCGAGTTGTTGGGATTGATCCGAGGCCGGGGCTTCGAAACTCACCGGCTCAGGCAGGGCCCACAGCACGGCGGCGGTCTCTTCGAGCGTCGCATGTTCGGACAGCGCAACGGCGTCACGGCCCCGATAGACAAGGTGCCCGTGCGAAACGGTCGAGATCGAGGTGACGATCGAGGGTTCGCCCCAGGCGATGGCGCTTTCGGCGATGGCCGATGGGCTGCGTCCGCGCGCTCTTCGCATCATCAAGGCCGCGATATCGTCGGCGCGATACTGGCTGCGGCGCGGATCGGCACTGTCCGGGCGCATGCCGATGCGCCCGCGACTGACATAGGCGTAGAGCGTCTGCGGACGCACCTTGAGCCGTTCCAGCGCTTCGTCCCGCGACAGCCATTCGGACATGTCGGCCCCATATTGATTCTATTGATCAAGATTGATGCGCGTGTTGCCCATCCTTATCCTTGATGTCGGAAAAGCTCAAGGAGACAAAGCCATGGCGAACGGGCTCGATGACGTGGTGGCGGCGGAAACGGTGCTGTCCGACGTGGATGGGCTGGGCGGCCGCTTGACGATCCGGGGGTATTCCCTGCCGGAACTGGCCGGGCGATGGAACTATCCGCAGGTCGTTCGCCTGCTTCTCAACGGCTTCTTCGACGACCTTCCCGGAGACGCGGAGCTGGCCGCGAAACTGGGCCAGGCGCGCGTCGAGGTGTTCGACCGGCTCTTGCCTTGCCTGCCCCTGCTGGCGCCGCTCGACGTCTATAGCGCCATGCGCGCCGGCATGGCGCTGCTGCCGGACGGCGAGACGCTGACGGACGCGCTTCGGCTGATCGCGGCGCCCGCCGTGCTGACGCCGGCGCTCTTGCGCATGCAGCGCGGCGAACAGCCGGTCGCGCCCGACGGGAAGGCCGATCATGCCGCCGATATGCTGAGGATGCTCGACGGTTCCGTGCCGACGCCGGCTCTGGCAAAGGCACTCGACACTTACCTCGTGACCGTCTGCGATCATGGCCTCAATGCCTCGACCTTCGCCACGCGCATCGTCGCCTCGACGCAGGCCGGGCTGACATCGTCGGTGCTGGCTGGCCTCGGCGCGCTTAAGGGGCCGCTGCATGGCGGCGCGCCCGGCCCTGTCATCGAGATGCTCGACGCCATCCAGGCGCATGGCGACGCCGCCGGCTGGCTGCGCGGCGAGCTCGCGCGTGGCGCACGCATCATGGGCTTCGGCCATCGCATCTACCGCGTGCGCGATCCGCGCGCCGATGTGCTGAAGGCGGTTGTGCGCCAACTCGGCGGGGAGGGCGAAACCGGCCGTCGGCTGGCCTTCGCCGAGACAGTCGAGCAGGCTGCGCTCGAGGCGCTTCGCATCGCCAAGCCGCAGCGCTCGCTGCAGACCAATGTCGAGTTCTACACCGCGCTGGTGCTGGAAGCGGCGGGTTTTCTCAGCCAAGCCTTCAGCAATGTCTTCGCGGCCGGGCGCGTCGCCGGTTGGGTAGCGCATGCGCGCGAGCAGCAGACGACGGGACGGCTGATCCGGCCGCTGTCGCGCTATGTCGGACCGATGCCGGACCTCGTCGCCTGAGCATCAAATCTGTTTGGAAGATACACCGCGCCCTCCGCCACAAGGCGGAGGTGTTTCCGCATGATCGAAATTTCATGCGATCACGCGACCGTGCTCGTGTTCTTGCCTTGGTGCGTCCTTATATGCTGCACTGCAACATAGGTCTGCCGTGACGCTGACGTCCCGATTCCCGGGCGCGCAATAAGTCAGGCACCGGGATCGACAGGAACGCATGACGAAGAACGGCAAGGCGGAGGAAGTAAAGAAGATCAACATCGCGCTTCAGGGCGGCGGTTCGCACGGGGCTTTTTCCTGGGGCGTGCTCGACCGGCTTCTGGAGGATGGCCGGCTGGAGATCGCGGCGGTGTCCGGCACAAGCGCGGGCGCGATGAACGCGGTGGCGCTGGCCGACGGGTTCGTTCGCGGCGGCATCGAAGGCGCCCGCAAGAAGCTCGACGACTTCTGGCATGCGGTGGCGGCGAAGGGCCGGTTCAGCCCGGTGCAGCGCACGCCGTGGGACGTCGCCTGGGGCAATTGGTCGATCGAGAACACGCCGGGCTATGTCTTCTTCGACACGATGTCGCGGGTGTTCTCGCCCTATGTCGCCAACCCGCTCGGCCTCAATCCGCTGCGCGACGTCGTTGCGCAGGAGATTGATTTCAAGAATGTGCATGCCTGCAAGTCGATGGAACTATTCATTTCCGCCACCAATGTCGAGACCGGACAGCTACGGGTGTTTTCCGATGGTGAGATCGACCTCGACACAGTGATGGCCTCGGCCTGCCTGCCGCAACTGTTCCGCGCCGTCGAGATCAAGGGCGTGCCCTATTGGGACGGCGGTTATGGCGGCAATCCGGCGCTCTATCCGTTCTTCAAAGCGGCTGCCACCGAGGACGTGCTTTTGGTGCAGATCAATCCGGTCGTGCGCGAGGGAACGCCTAAAAGCGCCAACGAGATCCAGAATCGCATTGACGAGATCACCTTCAACGCCGGGCTGCTGCGTGAATTCCGCTCGATCGCCTTCGTCAAGGAACTGATCGCCGCCGGCCGCCTGCCGCGGGGCGAGTACCGGGACATCCGCATGCACCGCATCGACGCCGACGAAGCGTTCAAGGACCTGTCGGCATCATCGAAGGTCAATGCCGAATGGGCATTCCTGGCTTATCTGCGCGATCTCGGCCGTACCGCCGCCAGCGACTGGCTGGAGGAGAACTATGATGCCGTGGGCAAGCGGCCGACGCTGGACCTCTCCGGCGAACTCGACGATGGCTTCAAGCCGGTGCGGGGGCCGGCACCTGGCCGACGGGTGAAGGAATTCCTGGCGGCGCGCAAGAGCCCCGAAGCGGAGCGCCGCCGGGCCTGAACCCGCATCCGTCACACGGGCATGATCTGCCGCGCGGCGCCAGCAAGTTCCTTCCAGCATCGGTAACAACCATCGCGTGTGAAGCGCGCATCATCATGCTGACGCCTGCTGCCAGTGTCGTGCGGGCGCCGCTGTTGGGCGCCATCCCTCGACCGTATCCTGAACGGTGACTGGCGGCGACGAATGCTGTCACCAACAGGGTCGGCAGGCGGTCTTTTGGGACTGTGTCATGTCTCAAATCTAGTCGGCGGGACCCATGGAGCACACGCATCGCGGCGACCCGCCTCGCTCTTGGAACATCTGGCTTGATCAAGAACCGGCAATTCGGATCTGAGTTGAACGGTTCGTTCTTCAAGCAATTCCAATGCGTTGCATGAAACGCCGTGCGCCGCGATGATCCATCAGGCAGAGGTCATCAGCATGCTCGAAACCCGCGCAGGGCGAAAAATCGTCCCGCGCCGGCATCGTGCCTCAGAGAGCAGACGCAGGCCCGTCGGCACCGGGCCTTTAACGGCCGATCATGGGCCGCCAGCGAGCCCCGCTAAAGCCGCACCCGCCTTAAGCAAAAAAACGTTTCGCGGCAGTCACACTCCGTCCGGCTTTGCAATGCTGCTGCAACTTTCCGACTGTATTGCGTTGCAAACTTGATGTAGAAGCGCGCTTCGCCGATCACGGCAATTTGAACACGGCCTGGCGCGCACCCATATCGGCGACGCGCTCCTCGATGAGGACGCAGTCCCGGCCAAACCCCGCAGTGGAAAAAACGACGATGCCGAAAATCAGGTTTCACAAGCTTGCTGCCATTGTTGTGCTCATCGGTTTCGCCGCCTGGATGGCGACGGGCGAGTTTTCCTCCGTTGGCAGTGCCGCCGACGCCCAGAAGGTAGCAGAGGCCGACAAGGCCAAGACGGCGGAGGCCGGCAAGCCGAACACGGCGCAAGCCGAGCCGAAGGCCGCGCCGCGGACCGTCGCGGTGGTGACGCCGCCGCGCAAGACCTATGCGCGCGCTATCCGCATTTCGGGGCTGACCGAGGCCGACAAGCGCGCGGTGCTGGCAACGCGCGTCGCCGGCGTCATCGACAAACTGCCGGTCAGCCAAGGCCAGCACGTCAAGACGGGCGACCTGGTTCTGATGCTGGCGGCCGAAGAGAAAATCTCGAATGTCGACAACGCCAAGCAGTTGCTGGCGCAACGCAAGGCCGAGCTCGACGCCGCCGAACGGCTGGCCAAGACCGGCAATCTGCCAAAGCTGCAGCTCGACACGGCGCGCTCGAATTTGACTGCGGCGCAATCGATGCTGGAGACCGCCCAGGCCGAGCTCGACCGCAACGAGGTCAAGGCGCCGTTCGACGGCGTCATCGACAGGGTGCCGGTGGAACTCGGCAGCTCGGTCATGCAAGGCGGCGAGGTGGCGACCATCCTCAAGCTCGATCCGGTGATCGCCCGCGGCGAAATCAGCGAACGCGACCTGCGCTATATCAAGATCGGCGAAGAGGCCAATGTGCGCCTGGTCAACGACCAGAAGGTCACCGGCACCGTGCGGTATATCAGCCGCGACGCCTCCTCGCAGACCCGCACCTTCCGTGTCGAAGTGGCGATCCCCAATGCGGATGGCAGCATCCCCGCCGGCATGACGGCCGAGATCACGCTCAGCGCCGAACCGACCGACGCGGTTCTGCTGCCGCGTTCGGTGGTGACGCTTGGCGACAAGGGCGATCTCGGCATCCGCGCCGTCGGCAGCGACGATAAGGTGGCCTTCTACCCGATCGACCTGGTGGACGACATGCCGAACGGCCTCGTGCTCGGCGGAATTCCGAAAGATGCGCGCATCATTGTCGCCGGCCAGGAACTGGTGAAGGAAGGCGACATCGTCAAGCCCGTCGAGGCCGACCAGGCGACCATCAACAAGCTGATCGGCGAAGCCACCGCCGGTACCCAGTAGCGCAAACCCTGGCGCCGGGATCTCCGGCGCCGCCCGCCAGTTCGCCGCTTCCGAAGAAACAGCAGGCATCAAGTCATGGATATCGTCAGACTCGCAATCCACAACGCCCGCCTCACAATATCCGCCCTGCTGTTCCTGCTGGCGGCGGGCTGGGTCGCCTATCAGTCGACGCCCAAGGAAGCGGAACCCGACGTTCCGATCCCGATGATGTATATCAGCCTGATCTACCAGGGCATTTCGCCGGAGGATTCGGAACGGCTTCTGTTGCGGCCGATGGAAAGCAAGCTGAAGAGCCTGAAGGGCCTCAAGGAGATGCGCTCGGCCGCCTTCCAGGGCGGCGGCTACGTGCTGGTCGAGTTCCAGCCGCAGACCAATCTGGCCACGGCGCTCCAGGACACGCGCAGCAAGGTGCAGGACGCCAAGGCCGACCTGCCGCAGGCGGCCGAAGAGCCGACGGTCAACGAGGTCAACGTCTCCGAGTTTCCGGTCCTCGTCGTCACTCTGTCGGGCGACGTGCCGGAGCGCGTGCTGACGGCGGCGGCGCGCGAACTGCGCGATCGCATCGAAGAGGTGCCGGGCGTGCTGGAAGGCTCGCTGCAGGGCGCGCGCGACGATCTGGTCGAAGTGGTCATCGATCCGGTGAGGCTGTCCTCCTACGGGCTGCAGCTCGACCAGCTGATGCAAGGCGTCGGCGCCTCCAACAGCCTGGTCGCGGCCGGCAATCTCGAAGGCTCGGAAGGCAAATACGCAGTCAAGGTGCCGTCGCTGATCGAGACGCCCGAGGACGTCGCCAACCTGCCGGTCGTCGCCACACCCAACGCCGTGGTGCAGGCCAAGGACATCGCCACCATACGCTCGACCTTCAAGGATGCCGAGACGGTCACTCGCCTCGACGGCAAGCCGGCTATCGCCATCGAGGTGAAGAAGCGCATCGGCGCCAACCTGATCGACACGCTGAACCATGTCAGGGAGGTGTCCGACACCTTCATCAAGACGATGCCCGAAGGCATGCATGTCACCTACACGCAGGACAAGTCGGTCTTTGTCAACCAGCTCTTGGGTGACCTCCAGAACCACGTCATGATCGCCGTGATCCTGGTGTTCATCGTCATTCTCTACGCGCTGTCGGGCCGCGCCTCGCTGCTCATCGGGCTGGCCATTCCATCGTCCTTCCTGATCGGCATATTGCTGCTTGCCATGATGGGCTACACGATCAACATGATCGTGCTGTTCAGCCTCATCCTGGCGGTCGGCATGCTGGTCGACGACGCCATCATCGTCACCGAGTTCGCCGAACGGCGCATGAGCGAAGGCATGCCGAAGGCGGATGCCTTCGCACTCGCCGCCAAGCGCATGGCCGGCCCGGTCATCGCGGCGACGATGACGCGCATCGCCGCCTTCTCGCCGCTCCTGTTCTGGCCCGGCATCATCGGCGACTTCATGAAATACATGCCGATCACGCTGATCGTCACGCTGTCGGCCTCGATGCTCTATGCGCTGGTGTTCGCGCCGACGCTGGGCGCGATCTTCGCCAAGGCGCCGAAGCATCACGAGGACGACAACCGCGACGGCTGGTACATGGCCATAGTCAAGCAGGCAGTGCGCTTCCCGATCACCGTCCTGGTGCTCACCGTGGCGCTGCTGTTCGGCGTCGGCTACGCCTATTCGAAATACGGCGCCGGCGTCGAGTTCTTCCCCAGCGTCGAGCCGGATTACGGCCTGCTCTACGTGCATGCGCGCGGCAATCTTTCGCTGGCCGAGATGGATGCCGCCACCAAGACAGCGGAGAACAGGCTGCTCGGCTGGCCGGGCGTGAAATCGGTCTATACCCGTGTCGGCAAGACTCAGGGCGGCGGCCAGGACATTCCCGAGGACGTCGTCGGCGTGATCCAGTACGAGTTCGTCGACTGGCGCGAGCGCAAATCCGCCAACCAGATCCTCAGCGACCTGCGCGGCGTCATGGCCGGCATTCCCGGCGTCGATGTCGAGGTGCGCGTGCCGGAGGCCGGTCCGCCGACCGGCAAGCCGATCCAGATCAGGCTTTCGGCCGCCGATCCCAAGGGGCTCGACGACAAGGCGCGCGCGGTGGCGGCGCGGATCGCCAAGGTGCCCAACGTCATCGACATTTCGGACGGCCTGCCGCCGCCCGGCGTCGACTGGGCGCTCGAGGTCGACCGCGCCAAGGCCGCCCAATACGGCATCAGCCCGACGTCGGTCGGCACCGTGGTGCAACTGGTGACCAACGGCTTGAAGCTGTCGGAATACCGGCCGGCGGGCGCCGACGATGCCGTCGACATCCGCCTGCGCCTTCCGGAAGACCGGCGCACGCTGTCGACGCTCGACGAACTCAGGGTGCAGACGTCGCAAGGGTCGGTGCCGATCTCCAACTTCGTCGTGCGCAAGCCCGAGCCGACGGTCGGCATCCTCAACCGCATCGACGGCGCGCGCACCGTGGTGGTGCAGGCCAATGTCGCCGCCGGCGCGCAGGTCGCCGCCGTACAGGAGCAGGTGACCAAGGCGGTCTCGGACATGGATCTCGGCAGCGGCATACGCTGGAAGCTCGCCGGCTCCAACGAGGACAGCGCGGAAGCGAGCGCCTTCCTCAGCAAGGCCTTCGGCGCGGCGATCTTCCTGATCTTCCTGGTGCTGCTGGCGCAGTTCAACAAGTTCACCAGCGTCTGGCTGGTGCTCTCCTGCGTGGTCATGGCGACGATCGGCGTGTTCCTGGGCCTGCTTCTGACAGGCGAGGCGTTCGGCATCGTCATGTCGGGCATCGGCGTCATCGCGCTGGCCGGCGTGGTGGTCAACAACAACATCGTGCTGATCGACACCTATGACCGGCTGCGCGAGGAGGGCTGGGACAAGATGGAAGCGGTGCTGCAGACCTGCCGCGAGCGTGCCCGCCCAGTGGTGCTGACGGCTGTTTCGGCTATCCTCGGCGTGCTGCCGATCGCCTTCGGCCTCGGCCTCGAGATCTTCCATCATGAGACGACGATCAACGCGCCGTCGACGCAATGGTGGATTTCGCTGTCCTCGGCGATCGTGTTCGGCCTGTCCTTCGCCACCGTGCTGACGCTGGTGGTGACGCCGTCGATGCTGATGGTGTTCACCCGCGCCAAGGTCAAGCCCGGCGCGCGGCGAGGGTGGTTCAGCCGGCTGTTGCGACGCGGCAAGGGAGAGATCTCGCCGCAGGAGCCAACGGCCGATGGCGACACCGAGCCGGCAATCGCCTTCCCGAAGGCCGCCGAATAGAGCGGTTTCGCAAGGTAGGTCAAAAGGCCGCCTGGGAACTACCGGGCGGCCTTTTGCATTGTTCCCTCGCATTCAACCAGACGGCGAGGGCTAAAATGACGATCAGTACGATTCTCATCATCATCCTGATCCTGATCCTGATCGGCGCGGTGCCGGCATGGCCGCATTCGCGCTCCTGGGGCTACGGGCCGTCGGGCATCGTCGGCGTCGTCCTCGTCGTGGTGCTTATCCTGCTTCTGATGGGCCGGATCTGACCGGCAACGATTTGCGGCCGGGCCTGCCGTTCTCATCTTTTCGGCACGCTCGGCAATCACGCTGCTTGGTGCCAGGCCGGCGCGACGGCGACGCCGATATGCTGCAAGGCTTCGTGCACCGCCTGGTCCAGAGGGGTGTGCGGGATTTTCACCAAGATCTCGTTCAGTCGCGCCGAGGCCAGCCGGTGCGCTTCGAAGCGCAGATAGGACATCGAGACGATCTCGCGCCACATCGCCACGAACGGGCTGCCGGCGCGCAAGCACCCACCAGGGCATCAAGCTTAGTTTAAGCTTGCGTCCGAGCGCCTTTCGGCGGCCGTCTTGATCTCGATGTCGGTGACGGCGTGGGCCGGAAAATTCAGCGCCTCGCAAGAGCCGAGCCTGTCGAGATTGCGCGCCAGCGCGACGAAACCGACAGCGAAATCCGGCAGATAGGCCCATTTATGCACCAGATCGGCCGGGCCAGGCGCAGTGTAGATGCCCTTGCTCATCTTGGCGGCCACGACGAGGTCGAACCAGGAGCCGTTGCGGTGCCGCCGAAGAAATCGCCGGCGCGCAGAATGATCGTGCGCATCCGACGCGTGGCGGATTTCCCTTCACGAGGAACTGAAACGCTATTCGGCCGGCGCCGCGTCGGGAGCAAATTCGGCGCGATGAGCCAATCCGGCCATCAGCAGGACGACGATCAGCAGGCCCGACATGGCGATGAAGATCGGGCCGAAGCTGGAATGCTCGGCGACAAAGCCGATCGCGGAGGGCGCCACGAGGATGCCGGAATAGCCCATCGTGGTGACCACGCTCATGCCGGTGCCCGACGACATGCCTTCCTGGTTGCCGCCGGCCGAAAAGATGATCGGCACCATATTGGCAATGCCGAAGCCGCACAGCGCGAAGGCCGAGATGGCAAGCCAGGGTGAGGGCGACAGGCCTGCGATCAGCATGCCGGCGGCAGCGATGATCGCCGAACCGCGCAACGTCGTCACGGCCCCGAAACGATTGCGCACGCCATCGCCGAAGAAACGCATGATCGCCATGACGCCGGAAAAGGCGGCGTAGGCGAGGCCGGCAATGGCGAGATCGGCGCCAAGTTCCTGCCTGAGATAAAGCGCTGCCCAGTCGAGCACGGCGCCTTCGGAGACCATCGTCAGCAGCGCCATCAGGCCGACGAAGTAGACCAGCGGGTTCCCCGGCAAGGTGAATTTATGATGCTCGGCAGCCTGCGGCCTGCCCTCGGCGACGATATAGGGCACCGCCGCCGCGATCGCCGCGAAGGCAAGCGCCGTCACCACCGCGGCATGGGCGAGGTGGCCGTAATTCTGGATGGCAAAGCCGCCAAGGGCACCGCCGGCGAAACCGCCTAGGCTCCAGAAGCCATGCGAGGAGGACATGATCGCGCGCGACAGCCGCCGCTCGACCACTACCGCATTGGCGTTCATGGCGACATCCATGCCGCCAATGGAGCCGCCAAAGATGAACATGGCGACGGCAGCCAGCGGCACGTTGGGCGCCAGCGCCACGACCAGCAGGCCGAGGCTGCCGCAGAGGCCAAACCAGCGCAGCACGGTGCGCGAGCCGTGTTTGGAGATCAGGTGCCCGCACCAGGTCATGGCGGTGACGGCGCCGGCGCCAAACAGCAGGATCAAAAGCCCCAGAGTGAACTTGGAAATATCGAGCCGGGTCAGGAACACCGGGATCTGCGGCGCCCAGCTGCCGGTCAGGAAGCCATTGGCGAGGAAGATGGCCGCCACGGCCCAGCGGCCGCGAATGGCGGTCTGCATTGCATTCGACGCGTTCATAGGCGAATCCGGTCAGAAAGTGGCTTTGCGCGGCAAATTAGATCGATTCAATTTCCAGTCAAGCGCTGCGCTCGGGAAGCATTTGGGCCAAACCGAAGCCTTGAGGTAATCGAGGACGTGAGAGACCACCTAGTGGTCTCTGGGTCGCCTGGTCTCGAACTCGGCCTTCTTGGCGTCGGAGGCTTCGGTCTGGTGTAGCGCCTGCCATTGTGCGTAAGGCATGCCGTAGACGATCTCGCGCGACTGGTCCTTACTGAGATCGACGCCTTCGGCTTCCGCGGCCTCGCGATACCAGTTCGACAGGCAGTTGCGGCAGAAGCCGGCGAGATTCATCAAATCGATGTTCTGCACGTCGCCGCGCTCACGCAAATGCGCCACCAGCCTGCGAAAGGCGGCGGCCTCGAAGTCACGTTTCTGTTCGTCGCTGAGTTCGGTCATCGAAACCTCCTCATAACGGCCCGGTGCGTGAGCCGAACATCTTCACTTTGTGTATATCGGGACGGCGATCGATCGCGTCAACGATCGGCGCCAGACGCTCAGCCCACGAAAGCGCATCCCCGCCGGTCGCGATCAGGTCCTGGCGGATTTCGATCAGCGCGTGGGCATAGCCGTTGACGATGGCGTGCCTGAACATGGTGTCGCCCCGCAGCGCGCCGTCATAGGGCTCGTTGTCGCCGACAACGAGGTTTTTGTCAGCGGCCAGCATGTCGATCAGCGGCCGCGCCACGCGGTCGTCGCGGTCCCACAGTACGCCGACATGCCACGGCCGCTGCCTGCCCTGCATGACCGGCGTGAAGGAATGCACGGAGAAGATGAACGGTGCCTTGCCGGAAGCCTGCGCGACCGAGGCGATCATGGCGCCGACGGCGTCGTGATAGGGCCGGTAGAAGCGATCAAGCCGTCTTTCGCGCTCTTCCGGGGCGAGGGGATAGTTGCCCGTCACGACGGTGCCGTCATAGAGCTGGCGGATCAGCGTCGGATCATCCTCGCCGCGATTGGGATCGATCAGCAGCCGCGAAAAATTGGCGAGCACCGCTGGCACGTCGAGCAAGGCAGCGAGTTCGCGCGTCACCGCCTCGACGCCGATGTCATAGGCGATGTGGCGGTCGAACGCGGCCGCCGGCAGGCCAAGGCTGCCATAGTCTTCAGGCAGGTCGCGTCGGGCATGGTCGGCAAGCAGCACCACGCCCCGCTTGCGATCGCCCTCGACGACATCGAAAGGCGCGAAAACTGTGGATCGGGTCATTGGCGGGAAAGGGTCTGTTCGCTGGCTTCGGGGGAGGATGCTATCGTCTTTCCACGAAGACGACGCGGGCGCAATGCCGTTGTTTGGCCAAGGTTTCCGCTGAAATCTGGCAAGGGGCGACGGATCGCGCGCCGGGAGCCTTCTTAAATCGATTGGAATTGGACAAAACGGCGCGTTGACATGCGCCCGGACTTTTCCGAAAAGGGGCGCAGAGAGATGCTGATGTGGTTCTTGAGGGGTTTCAGGATGAGTTCCGCCGGCGGGCGGCGCGTGCGCTTCGCCTTCGCCATGCCGCTCCTGACGCTCGCCGTGGGCTTGTCCGCGATGGTTGCGGCCTCGCCCGCACGCGCTGATTTCCGCGTCTGCAACGCGACGCAAAACCTGGTCGGCGTCGGCATCGGCTATCGTGCCAAGGCCGGCTGGATCACCGAGGGCTGGTGGCACATCGAAGGATCGAGCTGCAAGACGCTGATCGAGGGGCCGCTGTCATCAAGGTTTTACTATCTTTATGCAGAAGACGCCGAACGCGGCGGACGCTGGGACGGCCCGATCAACATGTGCGTGGCTGAAAAAGAGTTCAAGATCGCCGGCGTCACCGATTGCGTCGCCCGGGGCTTCCAGCGCGCCGGATTCCAGGAATACGACACGGGCGAGCAGGCAAGCTGGATGGTCCAGCTGACCGACGACCCCGCAACGGGAGGCGCACCAGCCGCCCCGGGAACAAACAGTCAATGAGACGCAGCCGCAAGGTCAAGATCCTAGCCACCATCGGTCCGGCCTCCTCTTCCGAGGAAATGCTGAAGAAGCTGTTCGAAGCGGGCGCCGATGTGTTCCGCATCAACATGAGCCATACGGATCACGAGTTGATGCGCACGCTGGTCGGACGCATCCGCGCCGTCGAGGAGACGGTCGGCAGGCCGATCGGCATCCTTGCCGACCTGCAAGGGCCCAAGCTGCGCGTCGGCAAGTTCGCCAACGGCAAGGAGGTGCTGACCGTCGGCCAGACCTTCACGCTCGACGACAATCCCGAGCCCGGGACCGCGGCCAGGGTCTATCTGCCGCATCCCGAAATCCTGAGTTCGGTCGAAGCCGGCCACCGGCTGTTGATCGACGACGGGAAGCTGGAGCTGAAGGCGGTGAAGGCCAATGGCAAGACCATCGTCTGCACCGTCGTTGCCGGCACGACGATTTCCGACAGAAAGGGCGTCAGCCTGCCCGATACCGACCTGCCGGTCGGCGCGCTGACCGAGAAGGACCGTAGGGATCTCGACGCGGTGCTCGCCACCGGTGTTGACTGGATAGCGCTGTCCTTCGTGCAGCGGCCGGAGGACCTTGCCGAGGCGCGCAAGATCGCGCGCGGCCGGGCGTTGATCATGGCCAAGATCGAGAAGCCGCAAGCGGTTGCCCGTCTCGCCGAAATCATCGAACTGTCGGATGCGCTGATGGTCGCGCGCGGCGATCTCGGCGTCGAGATGCCGTTGGAAGCGGTGCCCGGCATCCAGAAACAGATCACGCGCGCCGCGCGCCGCGCCGGCAAGCCGGTGGTGGTCGCCACGCAGATGCTGGAATCGATGATCACAGCGCCCGTGCCGACCCGCGCGGAAGTTTCCGACGTTTCGATCGCCGTCTTCGAAGGCGCCGACGCCATCATGCTTTCGGCCGAATCGGCCGCGGGCGCCTATCCGGTGGAAGCGGTGGCGATGATGAACCGCATCGCCACCAAGGTGGAAACCGATCCTACCTATGCCGGCATCATCAACGCCCAGCGTTCCGAGCCTGAAGCAACCGGCGCCGATGCGATCTCGCTGGCGGCCCGCGAGATCGCCGAGACGCTGAAACTGTCGGCGATCATCACCTACACGGCTTCCGGCACCACGGGCCTGCGCGCCGCACGCGAGCGCCCGCAGGTGCCGATCGTGGCCCTGTCGCCGATCGTCAACACGGCGCGGCGGCTGTCGCTGCTGTGGGGCACGCACTGCGTCGTCTCCCCCGATGCCACCGACCTCGACGACATGGTCGATCGCGCCTGCCGCATCGCGCTGGAAGAGGAATTCGGCAAGCCCGGCGACCGCGTCATCATCACCGCCGGCGTGCCGCTAAGGACGCCCGGTTCGACCAATATGCTGCGCATCGCCTATGTCGGATCGGACTTGGGCACCCGATAAGCGCCCCTAGGGCTTCACCGCGTCGCGATTTTGAGAGCTTGCTGCCGCTGCAGCGTGGTCTATACGCTGGAGAAACCGGGACGCGCGCGGGACCGGATCATATAGATACTGATCCGGCCCGTACATTTTGCGCTGGTTCAATTCTGCTGTGTCGAGCAGATCGAAATCGACCTTTGTGATCGCAGCGTGCCATCCCGCACTGTGCGATGCCCATCCTTTTCCGTGGTGCTCCAGGAGCCGCTCGCGGCTGGAATAGCCGTGGTAGTCGAAAGCGACGATGCCGTTCGTCACATAAATATGGTTGCCCGAAAAACCTTCGCCTGGGGTGATTCGCTCCGCGTAAAATCCTCCAAGAGGCGGATGGGTGAGAAAGACGCCCGCAAGAATGTGGCACGCGCCGTGCCCGAAAAAGATGCGATCCGGCAATGCCCATCGCTTCTGCGGATTTGTCTTTATGCCGTGTTTCAGGACGTACATGCCGCTCTGGCCCCATGCCGTTTGTCGATGACCGTTTCCGGAAGACGCACATCAGGTCGGCGCCAACTCCGCTTCGGGTTCCTTGAGGTCGGCGCATTCGCCGGCGCCATAGGCATCGCCGGCGATCCGCGCTTCCACCGCCCTTGCCATCGCCTCCAGATCCAGGCTCCTGCCGGCGACCTTCTCGATGGCGCCAACGACCAGATCAGACGCGATCCAGTCCGGCTTGTGGCCGAGATTGCGCACCCAGATGAGCTCGGCACCGGCAATGTTGCGCTCGAGGCCGACCGAATGGATATGGGCGTAGACGACCTTGTCTCGATCGCCCGAGATGACCACGGTCGGCGCCTTGATCTCGGCGTAGCGCGGCGCGGCCCCAAGGGCATAGCGGTAGAGGCCGGCGACATCGCTGGCATTTGCGCGGAAGGCCGACGGTCTCAGCACCAGCGGGATCGAGGCTTCGGCGACATAATTGTCCGGCACTTTGTTGGGCGAAAAGACGCAGGTCGTAGCCTCGGCGATCCGCAGAATTCCTGCCGGATAGCTCAGCGTTTCGGAGAACAGCCGGCCGATCACCGGAATGGTGGTCAGGTCGTAGTACCAGGCGGTTGCGCCGCCGGGCCACGGATGGGTCGCCGGTGCCAGGAATACCAGCCCGAGCGTCTTGTCGGCATGCTCGCGGCCGAAGGCGGTCGTTACCGCGCCACCGAAGGAATGGCCGACGATGATAGCCTGCTTCATGCCGAGATGGTCCATCAGCGCGGCGACGGTCTCGGCCTGCGACCACGGATCCTCGTTGTTGCCGGGCCCGCGTCCCGACCAACCGAATCCCGGCCGGTCGAAGAACAGCAATTCGGCGCGCCCTTCGAGCAGCGGCCTGAGCGGCAGCATCTGATCCCTGAGATTGGCGCTGGCGCCGTGGATGAAAACAACAGGCGGCAGGTCGGCCTTGGCGGGGCCAGGAACGTGGAGATAATGGATGCGTGCGCCATCGATGTCGACGAATTCGCCGACGGCCGGGTTGCGGCGCTCGATCAGCCAGGAGCCGACGCGGGTGATGCCGACAAAGCCAAGGACGAGCGCCAGAAGGAAGGCGAAGACGGCATAGAGCAGGTTCATGTGGGATATACGAGAGGCAGTAGGGCAGTTATTCCCGGGCGATCTTTTCCCTACTGCCTTACTGCCCTATTCCCCTACTGCCTTCCACTATCAAATGCCTTCGCCGGCGAGCTCTTCCGAAAGCGTGCCGACCTGGTCCTGGGCGCTGCGCAGCATCGGATAAATGGCAAGGACCTTCTGCCAGGCCTCGAGCGCCGATTGCTTGCGTCCGGTCACGGTCATGATCTGCGCCAGCCCCGACAGCGCGCCGAAATGGCGTGGTTCGAGTTGCAGCGTATGGTCGATGTCGGACATCGACTTGCCGTAGTTCTTCATCATGAAATGCACCGTGGCACGCCGGTTCCAGCCTTCGGCATAGGCCGGCTGCAAGGTGACCACCTGATCGAGGAAATCGAGCGCGACGTCGAACTTCTGGTTCTCGATCGCTTTTTGCGACCATTGCATCATCAGGTCGATCGAGGCGCTGCCCGACTGGGACCATTCGCTCCAGATGATGCCGGCGATACGCTCTGCCGCCTTTTCGTTGCGCTCGCGCTTGAGATCGGCAAACAGCTTGTCGAGTCGGGCCTCCCGGTTCATTGCGGGAGGCGCGGCTTCCGGCACTGGCTGGGCATCCGGAGGCGCCGGCTCCGGGGCCGCTTGCCCGGCCGCCCGATCATCGGCCCGAGCCGGCAACGAGACGGCGCTGCAATAGAGAAGGACCGTCAAAAATGCAAAAAGAAACCGCATCGCCCGAATCTAGTCCCGGGCGGCGGAACGTCAAACTGATTTTAGCGTGAAAGGCCGGCGGACCGACGATAAACACCAACTCCGAAGGCAAAAAGCCTCGCGACGAAGCTCAGCCCTGGCGCGCCTTGTAGCGCGGGGCGGTCTTGTTGATGATGTAGATGCGGCCCTTGCGGCGAACCAGACGGTTGTCGCGATGACGCGCCTTCAGCGCCTTGAGCGAATTCTTGATCTTCATGGTCTTGCCTGTCGGTGTGGACCCGGTCCGGGTCGAAATTTTAAGGCGCGCCAGAAGACGCGCCTTTGAACTGTGGGTGGCTCATAAACGAGGAGCCTTGTCCGTGTCAACCGCAAGCATGCCTGGTAGCGGAGATGAATGCCCGATGTCATCAAATATCCGCAATCGGCCAATGGCTCTGCACCGGCTGGTATGATGTGGTGGTCGCCACGTGACTTGGGAACGACATGCGCCGAGTTTTCCTGCCAGTAGCTCGCGGCGTCGAGATTGCTGTCAGGCGCGGCGGCTGATCCGGGTGAAATGGCCCATCTTGCGGCCGGGCCGCGCCTCGGCCTTGCCGTAGAGATGCAACATCAGGTCTGGCTCGGCCAGCAATTCCGGAACGCGCAAGATATCGTCGCCGATCAGGTTTTCCATCACGCAATCGGAATGGCGGTTCGGGCTGCCGAGCGGCAGTCCGGCGACGGCGCGGATGTGCTGCTCGAACTGCGAGACGATGCAGGCGGCTTCCGTCCAGTGGCCCGAATTGTGCACGCGCGGCGCGATCTCGTTGGCCAGCAGCGAACCGTCGGCCAGCACGAAGAACTCGACACCGATGACGCCGACATAATCGAGCGCCGACAGGATCTTTGACGCCGCCGCCCGAGCCGCCTCTGCTGTTCGAGGCGCGATCGCGGCCGGCACGGTCGATGTGTGGAGAATGCCGTTGCGGTGCACATTCTCGGCCGGATCGTAGGCGGCGACCGCGCCTTCGATGCCGCGCGCGGCGATGACGGAAACCTCGCACTCGAACGGCACGAAGCTTTCCAGGATCAGCGGCACGTTGCCCATGGCCTCGCAGGTGCCGGCAAAATCGCCCGCTTGCGTGTCGCGGAAGACGCGCTGGCCCTTGCCGTCATAGCCCATGCGCCGTGTCTTCAATATGCCGCTGCCGTCGAATGCCTTCAGCGCCGCCGTCAGCTCATCGTCAGTGTCGACCGGCCGGAAGTCGGCGGTCGCAATGCCAATACCGTTGAGAAATGTCTTTTCGTTCACCCGGTCCTGCGCCACGTCAAGCGCGCGCGGCGGCGGATAGACTGGCACTTTGGCGGCAAGCGCATTTGCCGCGGCAACCGGAACGTTCTCGAATTCGTAGGTGATGATGGCGCTTGCCTCGGCCAATTCGGCAAGCGCGGCGGGGTCGTCGTAGGCGGCCGTGACCTGACGGTTGGCGACCTGCGCCGCCGGGCAATCCGGCTGTGGCTCCAGCACCACGGTGCGGTAGCCGAGGCGGGCGGCGGCCATTGCCAGCATGCGGCCGAGCTGGCCGCCGCCGATGATGCCGATGGTCGATCCGGCGGGCAGGCTCACGGCGTGTCCGTGGGTTCGGCCGCGACCTTGGCGGTCTGCGACGCGCGCCAGGCATCGAGCCGCTGGGCAAGCTTGTCGTCGTTGAGCGCCAGCACGGCGGCCGCGAGAAGGGCCGCGTTGGCAGCACCCGCCTTGCCGATGGCCAGCGTCCCGACGGGAATGCCGGCCGGCATCTGGACGATGGACAGCAGCGAATCCTGTCCCGACAGCGCCTTGGATTCCACCGGCACGCCGAACACCGGCAGCGGTGTCATCGCCGCCGTCATGCCAGGCAGGTGCGCCGCACCGCCGGCGCCGGCGATGATGACCTTATAGCCGGCCGCCTTGGCGCCCTTGGCGAAGTCGTAGAGACGGTCGGGTGTGCGGTGCGCCGAGACAATCAGCCTGATGTGCGGGATGCCAAGCGCCTCCAGCGTCTCGGCAGCGTGGCGCATGGTCGCCCAGTCGGACTGGCTGCCCATGATGATAGCGACGTCGGCGCGTTGATCGTCCAAGCTTCTGCTCCCGGCGACAAAGGCGCGCCTTAGCGGAATTCGGCGGCGGCGGCAAGGATGCGGGGCATTGCCGGCGTCCGGCCGGAAAATCGGCTTACACCGCAGCCTTGCGGAAACGGGTGACGAAGTCGTCGAGTTCGGGCCGCTCCATGTCGGAGATCGCCCAGTAGGAGAAGGCGCCGTCGCTCCACTGCACCAGCGAAAAGCCGCCCGAGGAAAGATCGTCAGGCTCGCTGGTCTTGCCGCCCTGCTGCGGTTCGGCGACCAGCGTGATCAGATGCTCGCGGTGGCGGTAGACAAGGGCCGGCACCGGGCGGCCGGAAATCACCTCGACCCGGCCGCCGATCAGCGCAAAACCGTCCTGGGCAAGATCCGGTGCCGGCGGCGAAACGCCGATCCGGGCGTCGAGCCAGGGCTTTACCGTATGGCGGTCGGACGAGACGATGTCGATCGGGCTGGCGGCAAGCAGGCTGCGGCGATGGCCGCTGGCGACCGCCGCGGCAAAGCTGTCCGACGTGCCGTTGACCATCACCCACTGCGTCGCCCCGCTGGCCAACACCGCGCTGATCATGATCGAGGCGGCAAGAGCGCGCCAGTCGAACGAGCCGAAGCGGCGTGCTCGACTTGGCGACAGCCGCGTATCGGCGTTTCGCCTCTGGCCTCCCCCGCCCGGGGCAATCACCCCCGGGAGCGCCGTCGGGCCCTGCTGCGGCTTGGCCGTTTCGCCTGACGCCTGCTGCGCGGTGGCCGCAGTGCCAATGGCCGCGATGCGGGCGCGAAAGGCGGCGTCGACATCTGGGCGCGACAGGCGGCCAATTGCGCCCTGCAAGGCGACGATGCGGGCATGCTCCGAGGCAAGCCGCGGATCGGCCGCAATGCGCCGCTCAACCGCCAGCGCGGCGGCTGCATCAAGTTCGCCATCGACGAGGGCGTGGATCATCAGCCTGATGCCTTCCGGATCATTGGGCAGTCCATCGTCATGCATGGTCATGGCGCTCTCCCCAGGTCAGACATAAGCAGGCTCCGCGCGCGGGCCAGCCTGGACATCACCGTGCCCATCGGCACGCCGAGCATGGCCGCTATCTCGCGATAGCTGAGGCCGCTGATGTCGCGCAGCACAAGCGTCTCGCGAAACGGCTGCGGCAGGGCTGCTATCGCCGTTTCAAGCGCCACCGTGTCGGCCTTGGCGATCAGGCTTGCCTCCGGACCATATTCGTCCGGCACGCTGATGCCGTGTGCCGCCGCCATCTCGTCGAGATCGCCGAGATCACCGACGGCCAACATGCCGCGCGGCCGGTTGCGCGACATCCAGGTATAGGCGGTGTTGCGCACGATGGTCAGCAGCCAGGCACGGGCATTGCCGCCTGCATAGCCTGATATGCCCGCTTGCGCCTTTATGCAGGCGTCCTGCACGACATCCTCGGCATCGGCGCCATTGCCGGTCAACCAGCGGGCAAGCGCCAGCGCGTCGCCAAGATGCGGCAGCACCACCTCGCTGAAGCGCTCGGCTCCGGCCTTCTCGCTCAAAGCAGCACCATCCGATACTCCACGAGGAACAGGCCGTGCGCTTTCAAGCAATACCGGTGATCTCGCCCCGCCCGTGCGGGCGAAACCCTCGGCAACAGGCAAAGCCGCCTGCCGTGGCGAAAGTGGATTCATCTGCGTCACCAGTGTCAAGCGCAATGGGGAAGCCGTGCATCATGGGAGAGAGGCCGGCTAACGTCATGCGCTCCAGCACATGGCGGCCGCCGCCGCCGCGGCCGTGTTCGCTGTCGTTTTCATAATCACGGACATGCCGATCTCCTCAACGCCTGTAGCGGCCTATGTCGAGGAGACCCGTTGCGGCCGAGATTTATTCCCGCCGCGTACGCATCCGGCTGTTCACGGTCACGTGATCAGCCGGTGCTTTGGGTTCGTTGGTCCGCTTGGCGCTCAATCCGGCCAGCGCAAGGCGCCGGAAGAGTCCTTGCGAGCAATCTTCATGGCGTCGGCGGGCCGGTCCTTCGCGGTCAACAGGGCGCGCAGCCGTTCGGCGACGATCTCCGCCTCACCGGGATGAAGATTACAGGGGTCGAGGAAGAAATGGCCGCGTTCGACCTCGTGATTGCGCACGATGATGGGCGGCGATCCACCGGCAAGCGCCGAGGCAAGGCCGGCGGCGGTGAAGCGGCTTTCCGGCAGCACGAAGACCTGCAGGCGGTCGAGCGGGTTGGCGGTCGGATCGGGAATGATCTCCGCGCCAATGCCCGTAACACCTTGCAGAGCATCCTTCCACAGGTTGAGCGCGGCCTCTTCGCGCCGGCGGATGCCGGCGTGGTCGCGCTTCTCCCATGCCTCGAGCGCGGCCATGGTGCCGGCGATGCTTTCCTTGCCGACCTTCATGGCGCGGGCGACGCCGCGGTTCTGCAGATAGGCGGCGCGCACCAGATCCTTGCGTCCGGTGACGATGCCGCTGGTCGGGCCGCTCAGGAATTTGTGGCCGCTGTAGATGACGATGTCGGCGCCACGCGCCAGGAAGCCGCGCAGGTCATATTCGGAAGCCGCGTCGACGATCACCGGCACGCCCCTGGCGTGGCAGATTTCGCAGAATTCCTCCAGCGACAGCATGCCGTACTGCACGGTGTGATGCGCGACGACATAGAGGCCTGCCGCCGTTCGCTCGTTGATCGCGTCGCGCACATGATAGTCCTGCGTGACGCTGACCGTGCCGGCGGGCACCACCCTGGCGCCGGCAACTCGGACCGACTGGTCGATCGGGGCGCCGTAGTTGACGATGTGGCCAAGCTGGATGATCACCTCCGACCTGAGGTCGCCGGTGTCGTCCGGCAGGCGTTCGATGGCGAGCAGGTTGGTTCCCGTCATCGCGCCGGCGATCGCCATGGTGATGCCGCTGGCGCAGCAGGCGGTGATGAAGCCGGCCTCGCCACCGGTGAGGCGCGCGACGATGGCGCTTGCGGCGCGCTGCAGATCGTCCATTTCCACCCATTGCGATGCCATTTCAGACATCGCGCTGATCGCTTCAGGCACGATGATCGACGCACCGAGCGCCGTCATCGTGCCGGAGACGTTGATGATCGGGCGAAGGCCGAGCCGTTCGCGGATCGTGGTGTTGGAGCCGGTGTCTGAATAGGTTTTCATGTGAGCAATCCCGTGGATGACAGATCAGGCAGCGATCTCGACGACCGCTTCGATTTCGACGGTGATGTTTCCGGGCAAGGAGCCTACGCCGATCGCCGAGCGGGCATGCCCGCCGATCGTGGCGAAAACGTCGGCGAAAAGATCGGAGCAGCCATTCACCACTTTGGGGTGGTCGCTGAAGGTCGGCGTGGCGTTGACGAAGCCGAGCAGCTTGACGACGCGCACGATGCGGCCGAGATCGCCGGCGGCAGCATGCATGACGGCAAGCAGGTTGAGGCCGGTGAGGCGGGCATGCTGATAGGCCTGCTCCACTGTCACGTCCTCGCCCACCTTCCCGGTGCAGAGCGTGCCGTCGGCCCGCAGCGGTCCCTGGCCGGACAAGAAGATCAGCCGGCCGCTCTCGGCATGGGTGACGAAGTTGGCGATGGGCGTCGGCGGCTCGGGCAATGTGAGGCCGAGTTCGGCGAGCCTGGTGTAAGGCGTCATGGAAGAAGGCTCCTTGGGACGGCGTCAACCATCCAATGTCAGAAGTGCGAGGCGCGGAAGCGCGCCAGGAAATTGCGCAGACGCTCATTGTCGGCGTCCGCAGCAAGGATCTCCTTCGGGGGCCCGACCGCGCCGACGCCGCCATCGGCCATGAAGACGATGCGGCTCGAGGCGTCGCGGGCAAAGGCCATCTCATGCGTGACCATCACCATCGTCATGCCGTCCTCGGCGAGGCTGCGCACCACCTCAAGCACCTCGCCGACGAGTTCCGGATCGAGGGCGGAGGTTATCTCGTCTAGCAGCAGGATTTTCGGCCCCATGGCCACGGCGCGCGCAATGCCGACGCGCTGCTGCTGGCCGCCGGAGAGCTCCGCCGGCAGGCTGTCGGCCTTATGGGCAAGACCGACGCGGCCGAGCCAGTGTTCGGCAATCGCGCGCGCCTCCGCGGTGCTTTTGCCGCGCACCTTGGTGAGGCCGAGCATGATGTTGCCGGCGGCGGTGAGATGCGGAAACAGGTTGAAGCTCTGGAACACCATGCCGGTCTCGGCGCGCATCGCGGCAAGGTCGCGTTCGCTGCGGCGCTGGGGGGCCCCGGTTTCGCGGAAGCCGACCTCCTTGCCGTCGATGCGGATGGACCCGCTGTCATAGCTCTCCAGGAAGTTGACGCAGCGCAGCAGCGTGGTCTTGCCGCTGCCCGAGGGCCCGATGACCGTCACCACCTCGCCACGCGCCACGCGCAGGCTGACCGAGCGCAGGACCTGAACGGCGCCAAAGGATTTGGACACATCGCGGATATCGAGAAGGGCCGGGGCATCGTTCGAGCTTGTGGACATTGCTATTCCCGGATGAAGGAGAAACGCCGCTCCAGCCGCCGACTGGCAAGCGAAAGCGCATAGTTGACGGCGAAGTAGATGAGGGCGCCAAGGATGTAGAGCGGCATGGCCTCGTAGGTGCGGCCGATGACTTGGTTGATGGCCTGCATGAGATCGGTGATGCCGAGCAACGAGACCAGCGCGCTGCCCTTGACCGCGTCGGTGACGCCATTGATCCAAGGCGGCAGGAAACGCCTGAACGCTTGCGGAAAGATGACATGGGCCAGCCGCTGGCGGAAGGTCAGGCCGATCGCCATTGCGGCCTCCGATTGTCCCTTCGGGATGGAGCCGACGGCGCCCCGCAGGTATTCGACGACCTGGGCTGTCTTGAACAAGGTCAGCGCCAGCACGGCAGCCCAGAAGGACGGCAGGTGAAGCCCGACGGCCGGCATCCCGTAATAGACGAAGAAGATGAGCACCAGGATCGGTATGCCGCGAATGGTGTCGCTGAAGATGCGCACCGCCCAGCGCGCCGGCGCCGGGCCGTAGACCAGGCCGACGCCAAGGACGACGCCGGCGACGAGCGAGAACGTCACGACCAGCAGCGACACCCACAGCGTCAGGGCGAAACCCTGAGCAAGGAAAGGCAAGGCGTAGGCGATCTGGCTAAGCATGCTAGTGCACTACCTTGAACCAGCGTTCGACGAGCCGGAGCGCGTAAAGCAGGGCGTAGCCGGTCAACAGGTACATCGCCGTCACGACGAGATAGACCTCGACGATGCGGAAGGTGTTGAAGTTGATCCATTGCGCGCCGAAGGTCAGCTCGGGCACCGAGATGACCGAGGCGACGGAGGTATCCTTGAACAGCGATATGAAGGTGTTGGAAAGCGCCGGCAGCGTAATGCGCAGCATGGTCGGCAGGCGCACATGCAGCAGCCTTTGCCAGGGCGTCAGGCCAATCGCCTTGCCGGCGTCGAGCTGGCCGCGAGGAACCGCTTCGAGACCGGAGCGGAACACCTCGACCAGATAGGCGCCGCTGTAGAGCGCCAGCGTGGCGACGAACGAGGTTTGCGCGCTGTAAGCGATGTCGACCACGGTCGGCAGGCCGTAGAAGACGAGATAGACGAGCAGGATCAGCGGCACGTTGCGGATGAATTCGACGTAGGCGGCGATGATGCCGCGCACCATGCGTCCGGCCGACACGTACCAGACCGCCAGGACCAGGCCGATGACGATGCCGATGGCGATCGAGATGACGGCGAGTTCGAGGCTGAGCAGCAGGCCGCCCCACAGCTTGTCGAAATGCCGCCAGATCAGGTTGAAATTAAGCGCATAACCCATGCGTCGGCCTCAGTGCTCCCGATGTGACGCAAAGCTGGCCGCGTCGCCAGGAAAAAGGGCGGGAAGGGCGCCGGCGGCGCCTTTCCCGCCGATGACGTCAGATAACCGGGAAACCGGGGTGGCGCGCCGGCGGCTCCTGCCCGAAATAGTCCTTGAACGCGGCGTCATAGAGCGCCGTCTCATGGCCGAACATGGCGATGGTGAAGGTCTGGTTGACGAAGGTCAGCCAGTCGAGATCGCCTTGCCGGAGCGCTGCGCCATATAGCATCGAGTACCAGCTCTTGCCGGCATCGAAGTATTTGTCAGGATTGCGCGAGGCGAGCCAGCGCACGGTGGAGAGGTCGACGGCAGCGGCATCGGCACGCTTGGATTCCAATGCCTGCAGCACGTTGGCCTGTGTATCGATCTGCATCACTTGCGCCTCCGGCAAGGCAAAATGCACCGAAGATTCGGCGTCGACATTCTGCAGGATGGAAACGCGCGTCGCGGAGCCTGCGGCAAGCAGCTTGTCGAAGGTCTTGTTCTCGGCGCCGGGCAAAGTCAGCAAGGCGACGCCCTCGACGTAGTAGGGCCTGGAGAAGTTGATCAGCTGCGAGCGCTGCGCGGTCATGGTCATGAACTGGATGGTGATGTCGACCTTGTTCGTCGTTACGTTCGGAATGCGCTGCGCCGGGTCCTGCATGACGAACTCGACCTTGGCCGGGTCATCGAACAAACCCTTTGCGAGAATGCGCCCCATCGTGATGTCCATGCCGACGAGTTCGCCGGCATCGTTCTCGAAATGCCAGGGCGCATTGGTGCTTCCGGTGCCGACAATCAGCTTGCCGCGCTCCAGCACGGTGCGCAGCAGACTATCGGGCGCAGCCTGCGCCGCCGCCTTCTGGACGTCGACCGTTGCCGCCGCGCTCATGACGCCGGCCGTTGCCAGTCCGGCCATGCCCAGTTTCAGAAAATCACGCCTTTTGGATGTGTCGTTCACGGCGACCTCCTTTCGTGTTGTGTTCCCCTACGCACAGGCAATACACGCGCCCGGATCATTCAAAAATTGTCTCTTACAAGGGACGTGTGTATCCTGTACAAGACAGATACTAACATCAGGAATCGACAATGCAAGATGGCAGCGCCTTGGCGGTCTCAGCGGACGCAAAGATTTCGGCCTCTCGGGAGAAGGGCCTCAACCGGGTGCTCGAGATTCTGGAGTTCCTTCATTCGACACAGCGCGCCATCGGCATCGGCGACCTAGCCAAGGGGGTCAACGCGCCGCGTTCGACCACCTACACGCTGGTGCGATCGCTGGTCGATGCCGGCCTCCTGGAAATGGCCGGCGACGGCAACCGCGTCTATTTCGGCAAGAAGCTCTATCTCTATGGAATGGATTATGTGCGCGGTAACGACCTCTTGAGGCGAGGACGCCAGGAGGTCGACAACCTGTCGCGCGAGACCGGCGAGACGTCCGAACTGTGCATGCTGCAGAGCGGCCGCTACACGATCGTCCACTCGAGCCCGGGCACCCGGCCGTTCCGCATCAGCTCCGCCACCGGATTGCAGATCCCGCTGCCCTGGACCGCCTCAGGCAGGCTCCTGCTCGCCGGTCTCGAACAGGCCCGGATCGAGGCGATGATATCGGAAGACGATCTCATCCTGCCCGATGGCCGCAGATTGCGGCTGGACGATTTCATCGCCGACATAGCGACGGCGCGCGCCACCGGCTATTGCATCACTTCGGGGCTCGTCGACGCCTATACGAAATGCCTCGCCGCGCCGGTGTTTTCAGCTCCCGGCACGGTTGAAGCGACGATGTGCCTGGTGGTGCCCATCGACACGTCGCAGGACAAGACAGGTGAACTCCTGGCCCTGCTGCGCGAGCGCGCGGCGAGGCTTTCGATCGCGGCCTGGACCTGAAGTCAGGCGATGATATCCGGGATGATCTTGTCTTCCAGCTTCATCAGCCGGTCCTTCAGCGCAAGCTTCTTCTTCTTCATGCGCTGGATCTGCAGCGGGTCGCAGTTCATGGCGATCATCGCATTGATCGCGGCGTCGAAATCGGCGTGTTCCTGCTTCAGCCGGGAAAATTCGAGGCGAATATCGGCCTGTTCCTGATCGGACATTCTCTACCGTCTGCACGTCTGCGGCGCCCAAAACTGGGCCTGATTGGGCGGGGGCGGCTCGTTTTGCCACCGGCGCGCAGCCCATATCACATTTCACAGTGCCGTGGAATGCTACCACGGATCATTCGACATCGCTGCGCGAAGGTGGCACACTGTCATTGTGCCGTCACAGAGCGAGCCTGCGGTGGACGCGCCTTTGGCGGCTGCAATCGAGGAAACCATGAAAGGGAGAACCAATCATGTCTCTTGCATCCCATCTTGATGAGTTGCAGCGGAAACACGGCGACATCGAACGCGAGCTCGATGATGCGATGAATCATCCGTCGGTGGACGACCTCGAAATCGTGAATCTCAAGCGACGCAAGCTGGCAATCAAGGACGAGATTGAAAAACTGAGGGCCAAACCCACGACGCATTGACGCCCCACTGACATAACCGCTCACCATCCGGGTCTTTCCTGCCGGCGGCAATTGCCGCCGGACTGGTGGTTTTGATTTCCGTTTTCAGGTCGGCCATCACAGATATTCGTACCAGGCCGAGGCCTTCCGACTTCGGAATCCGAGGACGAGCAGGAGCGAAGCGCTTCGCGGGAATCCCTGAATCCATGCGGTAACTCTTGACCGAAGAGTGCAGCGGAGCAGAATTCTGCCTTGCCGTGGCGCTCTGAGGTCAGGGCTTGGATTCTGGGTCTGTGCTGCGTCGCTCTTCTCCTTGCTCCTCCCCGGAACTCATTCCCGGAATGGTGAAGCGATTGGGGGTCCGCCAATCGCCAGGTAGCCGATTGGCCAACGCAAGCGACCGGCAAAAATCGGGTGCCAAGGAACTGGCGGCGGGATCGATTGCGGCCAGTGGCGACCTGTCGCCATTGACAAGCCATCTTTGCTCCTCCACCTCATGCCCGGACTTCAGCGCATCGGCCCGGAGCGCGCTTTTGTGCGTCCAAGTGGACGCGCGGCGCCCCAGAGATTAAAGGCTGCCGGCATGACCGGATATTATTCCTTCCCCTTCCCGCGCCGCACCTCGGTTGGCGTCGATGTGGGCGGCGTGGTGGTTGGCGGCGGTGCTCCCGTCGTCGTGCAGTCGATGACCAATACGGATACCGCCGATGTCGACCAGACGGTCGCCCAGGTCGCGGCGCTGCATCGCGCCGGCTCCGAGATCGTGCGCATTACCGTCGACCGCGATGAAAGCGCCGCCGCCGTGCCGCGCATCCGGGAGCGGCTGGCGCGGCTCGGTATCAACGTGCCGATTGTCGGCGACTTCCACTATATTGGCCACAAGCTCCTGGCCGATCATCCGGCCTGCGCCGAGGCGCTGGCCAAATACCGCATCAATCCCGGCAATGTCGGTTTCAAGGACAAGAAGGACCGGCAGTTCGCGGCAATCGTCGAAATGGCGATCAAACATGACAAGCCGGTGCGCATCGGCGTCAACTGGGGCTCGCTCGACCAGGAACTCCTGACCCGGCTGATGGACGACAACCAGGCTCGCGGCTTTCCGTTGACCGCACAGCAAGTGACGCGCGAGGCGATCGTGCAGTCGGCCATCCTCTCGGCCGAGATGGCCGAGGAGATCGGCCTTGGCCGCGACAAGATCATTCTCTCGGCGAAGGTCAGCGGCGTGCAGGACCTGATCGCAGTCTACACCGAGCTCGCCAGCCGTTCCGACCATGCGCTGCATCTCGGCCTCACCGAAGCCGGCATGGGCTCGAAAGGCATCGTCGCCTCATCCGCCGCCATGGGCATCCTGTTGCAGCAAGGCATCGGCGACACAATCCGCATATCGCTGACGCCGGAGCCGAATGGCGATCGCACGCGCGAGGTGCAGGTGTCGCAAGAATTGCTGCAGACCATGGGCTTCAGGCAGTTCGTGCCGATCGTCGCTGCTTGCCCCGGCTGCGGCCGCACAACCTCGACCGTGTTCCAGGAACTGGCCCAGAACATCCAGGCCGATCTCAGGAAGAACATGCCGGCGTGGCGTGAGAAATACCCAGGGGTCGAGAACCTCAAGGTCGCGGTGATGGGCTGCATCGTCAACGGCCCGGGCGAGTCCAAGCATGCCGATATCGGCATTTCGCTGCCCGGCACCGGCGAGACGCCGACAGCCCCTGTCTTCGTCGACGGCAAGAAGGCGGCGACGCTGCGCGGACCGTCGATCGCGCAGGATTTCGAGAAGATGGTCGCAGACTATATCGAGCAACGATTTGGTCGCGGCAAGGCCGCGGCAGAGTAGGTCGAATGCTGCGCTTCCTCCCGGTGGCGCTGATCCTGCTGTGCGGGTGGCCGACCCTGGCCCAGGCCGATCCGCCGCAATCGGCCAAGCAGCGGCTGATCGACAAGGTCTGCAACCTGATCCAGGCCCATGCCGACCAGAACGGCTTGCCCAGGGATTTCTTCGCCCGGCTGATCTGGAAGGAAAGTCGGTTCGATCCCAACGCCGTCAGTCCGGTCGGCGCCGAAGGTATCGCCCAGTTCATGCCGGGGACCGCCAAGATGCGCGGGCTCGCCAATTCCTTCGACATCAACCAGGCGATCCCGGCCTCGGCGAAATACCTCGCCGAGATGAAGACCAGCTATGGCAATCTCGGCCTGGCGGCCGCCGCCTACAATGCCGGCGAAAACCGGGTCTCGCGCTGGCTGGGCTCGGGCGGCTTCCTGCCGATGGAAACCGAAAGCTATGTCTTCGACATTATGGGCGAGCCGGTCGATAAGTTCGCCGATCGCGCCTATGCCGGAAGCGTGCGACCGCTCGACGCGAAATCCGATTTCGTCGCGGCCTGCCGCAAGCTCCCGGTGATCATGTCGCGGACGGTGGCGATGGCTTCCATCAACATAAGGCCGTGGGGAGTCCAGGTGGCCGGCAATTTCCGCCGCAGCGCCGCGATCAACCAGTGGCTCAGGGTGAGGGGCCGCTTCCCGGCCCTGCTAGCCGGGCATGATCCGGTGGTCAGCCGGGTGCGGACGCCGATCGGCCGACGCGGCATCTACGCGGTCAGGATCGGGGTCGACGACCGTGCCGCCGCGGGCGCCATTTGCCAGAAACTGCAAAGTGTCGGCGGGGCATGCGTGGTGGTGCGCAACCGGTAGAGCCGCATGAGCGAGCTGGGTAACGCTTTGTTCGCCCGAATGCGTCTGTCGCATCCATCACAAATTTCGATTATAGGCGATCGCCATGACCGACAGACTCTACAGCGATCCGGATCTCGTCCAGTTTTATGATATCGAGAATAAAGGCGGCGACGATTTCAACTATTGCGTTGGATTCGCCGGCAATGCCCACTCGATTCTTGATCTCGGCTGCGGCACTGGGCAATTGGCCGCGGCCCTTAGTGAAGGACGCTCCGTCACCGGCGTTGATCCCGCGTCGGCGATGCTCGATGTCGCGCGCGGCAGGGCCGGCGGAGACAAGGTCGACTGGGTCGAGGCCGATGCTCGAACCGTTCGGCTTGGGCGGCACTTCGACCTAATATTGCTGACGGGACATGCCTTCCAAGTCTTCCTGACGGCCGAGGATCAAGCGGCGGTGTTGCGCACCATCGCAAATCATCTCGCTCCGGGCGGGCGCTTCATTTTCGACACACGAAATCCCGCCATGGAAGAATGGCGCGAATGGACGCCGCAGCGCTCCGAACGGATGGTGACGCATCTCAGCCTCGGCGCCGTCAAGACCTGGAATGATGTCGAACATGATGCCGCCACCGGCGTCGTCACCTATTCAACCTTCTATGAAATTCCGGGGGGCAGACAGGTGCTGGCCGCAGAATCGAAAATAGCCTTCCCCGACAAGGATGACCTTGCCGCGATGCTGGACGAGTCAGGCCTGCTGGTGGAGCAATGGCTCGGCGACTGGCGGGGCGAACCCTATGTCTCCACCTCGCCGGAAATCATCCCGATCGGCCGGCTGCGCTGATCTGGCTCCAGGCCGGGCGTGCTTAAAGCGCATCGAAACGACATGCTTTAAATGTTTGTTTTGCGCATGTCGTTGTCGCAAAACCGCTGCGCCCGTCAGTTCACATCTACGCCGTCTTCGCCACCACCGTTTCGCTGAGCCAGGTGCCGATCTTGGCGCCGAGGCGGTCGGGTGAAACCGGCTTCGGCAGATAATCGTCCATGCCGGCTTCGATGCACTTGTCGCGGTCGCCCTTCAGCGCATGCGCGGTGACGCCGATGATCGGGATGCGGCTGCCATCCGAGGCCTCCGTCGCCCGGATGGCGCGGGTCGCCTCGTAGCCGTTCATTTCCGGCATGGAGACGTCCATCAGGATCAGCCTCGGGCGCAGCGAGCGGTACATCTCGACCGCCGTGCGGCCGTTGCCGGCTATGCGATAGCTCAAGCCCAACCCGTTGAGGATTTGGCCGAACACCAGCTGGTTCACCTCATTGTCCTCGGCGATGAGGATGTCGATCGGACCGTTCGGCGCGACCGTCGGCTCCGGCACGGAGACGGCCGGCATTGCCGGGCCGCGGATGACGGTAAAGGCGGGCGGCGCCGCCTGCGGCAGGGCAGGTACCGGTTCGCGAACGAACTGCGCCCTGCCGAGCTGCGAGCGGGCTTTCTGGACGACCGAGATGACGGTGCCGAGCAGGACCGCGGAGCGTGCCGGCTTGGTCAGATGCGCGGCAATGCCGAAATCGATGATCATCTTGCCGAAATCGACCTGATCGACCGAGGTCAAGAGCACGACCGGTATGGCCGACAGCCGGCTGTCGGCGGCAATGGCTTTCGCGACATCGGCGCCGTTCATACCGGGCATCTGGTAGTCGAGGATAATGCAATCGACGGCGGCCCCCAGCTGCCAAGCGCGGTCGAGGAAAGCCAAGCCGACCGCACCGCTTTCGGCGGCGGCGCAGTCGAAGCTCCAGCTCCTGAGCTGTTCGAGCAGGATCTCGCGGTTGACCGGATTGTCGTCGATGACCAGAACGCGCGCGCCGGTGACGTCGACCGGCACGATCTCGTCGCGAGCCTCGGCACGATGCACGGGCAGGGGCACCGCGAACCAGAATACGGACCCGCGGCCGATCTCGCTCTCGACGCCGATCTTGCCGGCCATCAGGTCGACGAGGCGGGCGGCGATGGCGAGACCGAGGCCGGTGCCCTCGTGACGGCGGGTCGAGGAGCCGTCGACCTGGGCGAATTTTTCGAACACGTTCTGCAACTTCTCGGCCGGGATGCCGATGCCGGTGTCCTCGACGCGCAGCTTAAGCTGGACGACATCATTGACGGTTTCGCCGCCGACGTCGATCAACACATGGCCCTTCTCGGTGAACTTCACCGCGTTGCCGAGCAGATTGGTGACGATCTGGCGGAACCGCCCGGCGTCGCCGACGACGTAGGCCGGCAGGCGCGGGTCGACGCGCACGATCAGTTCGAGGTTCTTTTCGGCAACGTGGGCGGAGACGAGCGTGGCCACATCCTCGACCGCCTCGGCAAGGCGGAACGGCGCCGGGTCGAGCGTGAGCTGGCCGGCATTGATCTTGGAGAAATCGAGGATGTCGTTGATGATGGTGAGCAGCGCGTTGCCGGATTTGACGATGACGTCGGTGAAGGTCTTCTGGCGCGCGGTCAGCTCGGTCTTGGCCAGCAACTCGGCCATGCCGAGCACGCCGTTCATCGGCGTGCGGATTTCGTGGCTCATATTGGCCAGGAATTCCGATTTGGCGCGGTCGGCGGCCTCGGCCTTGAACAGCGACTCGGCGGATTCGGCGAAGGCCCGGCGGATGGCCTGCTCCATCGGCCGGAAGATCCAGAAAGCGGCGATGGAGAGCACCGCGAACAGCAATCCGCTCGCCCACAGCAGCAGCCGGTCACTGGAGGCGTCGGCCAAATGGCGCTCGTCGTCCATGGCGGTGCGGACGCGGACCAGCATCGGCTGGGCAAACAGGTCGTTCTGGTTGCGGATTTCGCGATAGCTCCACTCATCGACCTTTTGCGCCACCGACATGAGGTTGAAGTTTCGGACCATATCGCGCGGCGACCAGAACAGGTCGCCATTGACCGAAGCGGATTCGAGCTCGTTGACAGTCTTTGTCGACAGGCGTGGACGCAATGCGGCGATCTGGGCCGCAAGCGTCCCAATCTCGCGGGAGAGGCGTTCCGAATGGCCGCGCGCCGATGCGGCCAACGCATCGCGCGTCTCAGCGCGCCAGGCGGTTCCCGTCGTTTCGGCGAAGCTGGTCGCGTTGCGCAGGTCGCGAGTGAATATGACAAGGTTGCTGCTCAGCGCATCGACCTGGTGGCGGAAGGAATTGACACGATCAAGTGCAACCATGATCGCGAGCGAAGCCAACGCGAAGATCAGCAATCCTGAGAGATAACGGGTCCGGATGGACCGTATGAAGGAAGAATATTCCGGCATGCGCAACCCCAACACATACGCATTATTTTAACGGTCGGGATTACGCTTGATTTACATTAAGATTTCGTTCTGGCGACCGAGAATCTCGGACTCCCGCAGAGCCTCCCATGTATCCTCCCGGCTGCGCCGAGATGAAGGGCGGCGGCACTTCAAGGGACGGTCAAGCTTCGGGTGTTCCTTCAATCCGCGGGCCGTTTGTGATGCCGGGATTCCTGGTTCGAGCCGCGAAGCGTTTCGCGGTCGTCGGCATCGACCAGATCGACGTCGCCGCCCCTGAGCGCCTGGCCCTGCTGGCGAGCCGTTCTCTCCTGCTTCGATCGCTTCAGTTCGTCCTCGGCATTGAAATTCTTGTCCGCATTCTTGGTGTTCACCCGCTCCTCGATGATTTGCACCTGCTGTTCGTGGGTCTTCTTGCCGGTCATGGGATATCTCCCTCTATTTGTTCGTCCGGCCGGTCTGGTCGGGATTCACACCGCCTTGTGGGGTGGTGTCGTTCTCGACATCGCCCCGAAAAGTGTTTTCGCCATCGAGTTCCTCGTCGTCGTCAAGGATGTCGCCACCCTTGATGGTGCCTTTGGAAGCGCCGATGCCGGGGTCGTTGCGCAAGTCGCGATCGCTTGGCCTCGGCTGTTTGCGATGCTTGTTGTCGTTCATGGGTTGCCTCCTGCTTCTGGTCCCGAACGTCGCGACGGGTGCAATTGTTCCCGAAACACGAGTTCCCGAAACACCAGCTCCCGACGCACCAGTTCCCCACACACTCTGGCCGGGAACGAGGCCACGGCCGTGCTGCCACGAGTGACGTCGGCTCCGCGTCAACCGATTATCGATCGGGCAGCATTTGGCGCGCCGGCCTGTTCGGCGCGGCGGATCAGATCGACGCTGTGATGCCGCCGTCCACATAGAGAATATGGCCGTTCACGAAAGAGGAGGCGTCGCTGGCCAGGAAGATGCAGGCGCCGACCAGTTCCTCGACCTTTCCCCAGCGGCCGGCCGGCGTGCGCTTTTCCAGCCAAGTGCTGAACGCAGGGTCGGCGACAAGGGCAGCGTTGAGCGGCGTATCGAAATAACCGGGTGCAACGGCATTGCATTGCAGGCCGTGTTTGGCCCAATCCGTAGCCATGCCCTTGGTCAGGTTGCCAACCGCGCCTTTCGTTGCCGTGTAGGGCGCGATGCCCGGACGGGCGAGCGCGGTCTGCACGCTGGCGATGTTGATGATCTTGCCACGGCCACGGCCGATCATATGGCGCGCCACCGCCTGGCCGACATGGAAGACGCTGGCGACATTGGTCTGCAGCAGGCGCTCGAACGCATCGGCGGGAAACTCCTCGAGCGGCGCGCGGAACTGCATGCCGGCATTGTTCACCAAAATGTCGATCGCTCCGCCGCCCAGTTCGAAACGGTCGATCGCCGAGCGGACCGCTTCATGATCGGTAGCATCGAAGGCCAGCTTTTCCGCTCCGGGGATCTGCGTAACCGCCGCGGCGAGCCTTGCCTCGTCACGGCCGTTGAGGATCACTCTGGCGCCGGCTTCGGCCAAGCCCTTGGCCAAGGCGAAGCCTATGCCTTGCGAGGAGCCGGTTACGAGCGCGGTGCGCCCGCTGAGATCGAACAATTTGGCCGACATCGAACCTGATCCTCCCGATTGCCCTGTTAAACAGAAACCTTCACGCCAAGCCTCGGGGTCTGTCCCGATCTCAATTGTTGCGCGTCGCCACGAAGGTCGCGGCTGCTTTCAGCAGGCCGGCCTGCTCGCCATAGGGTTCGAGCAGCGCATGCGCCTGATGGACAAGGCCATGCAACTGGGCGCGTGCCCATGCCTCGCCGTGCAGCGCCACCAGCGTTGCCTTGCCGGCGGCAGCGTCCTTGCCCGTCGCCTTGCCCATCTGTGCGGCATCCGCGGTCAAATCGAGAAGATCGTCGGCAAGCTGGAAGGCAAGCCCGATCGCCGAGCCGAACTCGGCCAGTCTTTCGCGATCCCCGGCAGGCACGCCGGCGACGACCGCGCCCGCCTCGCAGGCAAAGCGGATCAGCGCACCGGTCTTCATCGCCTGCAGCCGGATGATCCCTGCCTCGTCAGGCGCGATGCGCTCGGCCTCGAGGTCCAGCGTCTGGCCGCCGACCATGCCGCCGGTCCCGGCGGCGCGGGCGAGCGCCAGCACAAGGGCGGCCCGCCGCTCCGCCGGCAGCGCCGTAGTCTCCTCGGCGAGGATGTCGAAGGCAAGCGTCAGCAGGGCGTCGCCGGCCAGGATGGCGGTCGCCTCGTCGAAGGCCCTGTGCACGGTAGGCTGGCCGCGGCGCAGATCGTCGTCGTCCATCGCCGGCAGATCGTCATGGATCAGTGAATAGCAATGCACGCATTCCAGTGCGGCCGCCACGCGCAGTGCCGCGTCGCCGTCGGCGGAAAACAGCGCCGCACTTTCCATCACCAGAAAGGGGCGCAGGCGCTTGCCGCCGTTGAGCACGCCGTGCCGCATCGCCGCCATAAGGCGCTCGGGCCGCGCGATCTCGCCCGTGAGCGCGCGGTCGGCGAGCAATCGCCGCAGCAAGGTCTCGACGGCGGCGGCCCGTGCAACGAGCGCCGTTTCGAACGCCATTTCGTCGTCATTCGTCATGGCCCGGACCGGTAGCCGACACTCAGACGTTGCGCAAGAAGACAAGCGCCATTATGCCGGGGGAGGGAGAGACACGGGTTGGGCGACTTGGCGGAACCGATCGTCGATCATGAAACCGAAAAGCTGGACATGGCGACGAGATCCCGTGGCGTGAACCGTCGTGCTCTCAAACGCTGGGTCCGGCGCGGTATCGTCGTGGCTGCCGTGCTGGCGCTTATCCCTACAGTGCTGACCTTCCTCTATCTGCCGTCTTTCGTGCATCCGGTGTCGACGTTGATGCTGAAGGATCTCGCCACCTTCTCCGGCTATGACCGCCGCTGGGTGTCGATCGACGACGTGGCACCGGTGCTGGCCAATTCGGTGATCATGTCGGAGGACGGACAGTTCTGTTTCCATCGCGGCGTCGACCTCGGCGAATTGCGGGGTGTCGTCGACGACGCGCTGGCAGGCGAAGGGGCGCGCGGCGCTTCGACCATCACCATGCAGACGGTGAAGAACCTGTTTTTGTGGTCCCGTCCGCTGGGCACGGTTCGCAAAGTCGTCGAGTTGCCGCTGGCCGTGTACTTCGATGCGGTGATGTCGAAGCGGCGCATCATGGAAATCTACCTCAACATCGCCGAGTGGGGGCCCGGCATATACGGCATCGAGGCGGCGGCGCGGCACCATTTCGGTATTTCGGCAAAACAGCTGTCGCGCCGTCAGGCCGCGCTGCTTGCCGTTAGCTTGCCAAATCCGATCGCCCGCAACCCGGCCAAGCCCGGGCCGGGGCTGAGGAGGCTGGCCAACCTGATCGAGCGGCGCGCCGGCCGATCCGGCGCTTATGTCGGCTGCCTCCAGTAGCCGACACAAAAAAATTCGCGGGCAGCGCTGGCCAAAACGGCACCGGGCGTGTATAGGCACCCGACTTTCTCAGATTCCGGCCCCTGACACGGCCCTTTCACGAGGGCGGGCGGGGCTTTTGACCATGTAGTGGAGCATATCCATGGCCGTTCCGAAACGAAAAACCTCTCCGTCCAAGCGCGGCATGCGCCGCTCGGCAGACGCCCTCAAGGCCCCGACCTATGTCGAGGACAAGAACTCCGGCGAGATGCGCCGCCCGCACCACATCGACCTGAAGACCGGCATGTATCGCGGCCGCCAGGTGCTGACGCCCAAGGAAAGCTGAGACCAGCTTTCCTGATGTTTGAGCTAAAAAGACCGGCCGCTGGCCGGTCTTTTTGCGTCTGTCGGACCCGACGACCGACAGCGTAGCTGCGTCTCCAGGCCTTGATCTCCGATCGGCCCGGACGCTGCCTCGTCGTGCATCCTCGAGGCATAGCCGATTACGTGCCGGACATCGCCTTCGACATCGCTCGACACGCCTTTTCCCAATGATCGAACCGTGAGCCCGATGCCCGGCACCCGCCGGAGGCAGCGTCGCTCGGTGTTTTTCGCAATCTGTGGGATTGCCATAGACGGTTTCTTATGTAATTTTCGAATTTATAGTCGGAAATCGACACAGATTGGGCATTCGATGTGGGATTTCGTCAGCACAAGTGATCTCGACGATACCGAGCAGGCCGTGCTTTCCCAACTCAAGGTCGATGGGCGGATGTCGAGCGTGGATATCGCCAAGCGGATCGGCGTCACCGAAGCAACGGTGCGGCGGAAAATGGCCCGTGTGCTCGACGACCCCGATATCTGCATCCAGGCGGTCGTGCGCCCTTTGCGCAGCGATGTCGGCATTGCGGCCATTGTCGGGCTCGACGTCGACCGCGAGCACATCATCAGCGTTGCTCGAAAACTATCGGAATACTCGTTCGTCGACAGCGTCTACGCCATGACCGGGCCGTTCGACATCATCATCCAGCTCACTTTGCCATCCACGACCAGCTTGCACGATTTCCTCGTCAGTGAACTGGCCAACGTTCCCGGGATCAAGGATTCCGAGAGCTACATGATCGGTCGCGTCTTCAAGCATAGCGGCCGGGCTTACCAGCACAGCAAAACCGAAGAAAAAAGAGGGTAACAATGGGTGAGTTTCTTTCCGCTTCGCGCCGCCGCGTCCTAGCCCTTCTTGCCGCCGCGCCGCTCCTCCTGCCGTTCGCTGCCACCGCCCATGCCGATGGGCTGGTCGATCAAATCAAGCAACGCGGCGCCATTCTCGTCGGAACCGAGGCGGCGTTCGAGCCGTTCGAATTCGTCCGCGACGGCCAGATCGTCGGCTATAACAAGGACATTCTCGACTATGTGGTCGGTCAGCTCGGCGTGAAGCTCGACCAGCTCAACCTGCCTTTCCAAGGCTTGCTGCCAGGGCTGCTGGCCAAGAAGTTCGACCTGATGGCAACCTCGACCGGCATCAACGCCGAGCGGGCGGCGAAATACGCCTACACGCGGCCGACCGGTTCTTTCGAGAACGTCGTCGTCGTGCGCGTCGACGAGGAGCGCATCAAGAAGCCGGAGGACATCAACGGCATGGTGGTGGCCACGCAACTCGCCTCCTCCGTGCAGCCCATCATCGAGGCCTATGACAAGGAGCTCAAGGATAAGGGCGGCAAGGGTGTCGGCGAGCTGAAGCTGTTCACCTCCTTCCCCGAGACCCATGTCGCTCTGGCCTCCGGCCAGGTCGACGCCATCGTCATCGCCTCGCCTTCGGCGGCCGTTCTGATGAAGAACGTTCCCGACACCTACAAGGTCGTCGGCTCGATCGGCGAATTCTCCTATCTGTCCTGGGTGGTGCGGCCGGAGGACAAGGACCTGCGCGCCTTCATCAACGCCAAGATTGGCGAGCTGAAGGATAGCGGCAAGCTGAAGGAGCTTCAGCTCAAATGGTTCGGGTTCGAGATGAAGACGCCCGACGAGGGCTATCTGCCGCCTGGCGCGCTCTAAGCCCGCCGACCAGGCGCCCGGTGCTGCCGGACCGGCGGTTCCAGTCATTGGACGCGCCGGTCTTGGATGGGCCGGACGTTCAGGGATCATTCGAGCTGAAAAATGTTCCATTTTTCCAAGACGCTGACCTTCCTGCCGGAATTCCTGGCCGGCGCCGGCATCACGCTGGGTGTCTCGGCGCTGGGGTTTCTGGTGGGCACATTGATCGGCTTCGGCCTGCTCGCATGCGGCAGGTCGCGCTGGCGCGTGATCCGCTGGATCGGCGCGCTCTACACCAGCTTCATCCGAGGCACGCCGCTGATCGTGCAGATCTTCATGGTCTACTACGTGCTGCCGGGCCTCGTCGGTATCGACCTGCCGCCGCTCCTGGCCGGCGTGCTGGCGCTCAGCTTCAACAGCGCGGCCTTCGTCGCCGAAATCCTGCGCGCCGGGCTGACGCGCATTCCCGCCGGCCAGTACGAGGCGGCCAAGGCGCTCGGGCTGAAGCCTGCCGTGACCTGGTTCAAGATCATCCTGCCACAGCTCTTCCGCGCCATTATCCCGCCGATGGTCAACGAGTTCACCATGCTGGTGAAGGCATCCTCGATCCTGTCGGTGATCGCGGTGGTGGAACTGACCCGCACCGCGCAGAACATCATGAACGTCACCTACCGGCCGGTCGAGGCCTTCTGCATCGCGGCGGTGCTGTATTTCGTCGTGCTGCTCTCATGCAGTCTGCTGACCAGGCATCTGGAATTCAAGGCGCGAGGCGCACGCGCATGAGCTTCGATTTTTCCGTCATAGCGGATAACTGGCACATACTCGCCAAGGGCTTCGGCAACACGGTGCTGATGTGCGCTGTCGCACTGCCGTTCGGCTTCGCGCTCGGTACCGTGCTGGCGCTGATCCGGCTGCGCGGCGGACGGGTGCCGGCGGCAATCGTCTCGGCCTATGTCGAAATATTCCGCAACATCCCGTTCCTGATCCAGATCTTCCTTTTGTTCTACGCCTTGCCGATGTTCGGTGTCAGGCTCTCCCCGGTGGTTGTTTCGATCGGCGCGCTGTCGGCCTATGCCAGCGCCTATTCCGCCGAGATCATCAGGGGCGCGATCCAGTCGATTTCGTACGGCCAGGTCGAGGCCGGCTACGCGCTGGGACTGCGCTACCTGACCATCTTCCGCACGATCCTGGTGCCGCAGGTGCTCGGCTACATCCTGCCCGCGGCCACCAATCTCACCATCACGCTGATCAAGGAATCGGCGATCCTGTCGGCGATCACCGTGCCGGAACTCACCTACATGGCCCAGAATATCATTGGCCGCACCTTCTCGCCGGTGGAAATATTCACCGCCATCGCATTGCTGTACTGGGGGCTGACGGCCTTCGTGGCAGCGATCTCGCGCAGCCTGGAGCATAGGCTGCAGCCCCATCTCGCAGCCCGCCGTGGCGCCTGATCCAAAAAAGCTTCAACGAAGAGGAGATCCCATGTCCAAACTCACCACCGCGCCGCGCGATGTCTTCCAGACATTCATGAACTTTCCGCTGGTCGAGGACCTCGACACGCTGAAGGCCGATGTCGCCATCATCGGCATGCCCTATGGCGATCCCTACACGATCGACGAGCTGATCAACGACCAGACCAATGCGCCGACCGCGGTGCGGCGCGCCTCGCAGCGGATCAGCCAGGCGCTCGACCGCTATGATTTCGACATTGGTGGGCCAGTCTTCGACGGCAAGGACATCAAGGTGGTAGACGTCGGCGACGTTCCCGGCGCGGCGGCCGATCATGTCGGGCACTACGGCAGAGCCGAAGCGGCGATCCGCAAGATCCGCGCCGCGGGCGCATTGCCGATCACAATCGGCGGCGACCACGGCATTCCGATCCCGATCTTCCGGGCGCTCGATGGCGAGGGCCCGATCACGCTGGTTCAGCTCGACGCCCATCTTGACTGGCGTGACAACGTCAACGGGGTCAAGGAGGGCTATTCCAGCACTATCCGGCGGGCCTCGGAAATGGCGCATATCAAGGATATTTTTCAGGTCGGCGTTCGCGGCCAAGGCAGCGCGCGCACCGAGGAGGTCGAGGCCGCCCGCGCCTATGGCGCCAACATCATCACCACCAATGAATGGCAGGACATCGGCACCGCCGCGCTCCTGAAGCGAATTCCCGACGGCGGCCGCTACTATCTCACCATCGATGCCGACGGCCTCGATCCGGCGGTGATGCCGGCGGTCGAGGGGCCACAGCCGGGCGGCGTCAGCTACCGGCAGACGATTGAGCTCATCAAGGGGCTGGTCGGCAAAGGAAGGCTGGTCGGCATGGATATCGTCGAGATCGCGCCGGCGCGCGACGTCAACGAGATCACCTCGATGACGGCCGGCCATATCATCCTCAACGTCATCGGCGCGGCCGTGCGCGCCGGCTACTTCAAGCGTTGAGCGCGAGCGGGGTGCGCGGTCACGCATCCCGCGGCTCGATTCAAAGATGTCGGCCGGACAACCGGCTGACATCGTTGTTGCATTCGGTCTTCTAGCGTGTTCGGGGCGTGCTGCGAAAATTCTTGACGGCGTGCCGCTGGCGCACTCTACAAAAGAGGTGCCCCCAAATGGAGACGCCAGATGTTCGGTGCCGTCCCGCTGCTGATCGTGCCTTTTGTTCTCTACAATCTCGGGCTGCTCGGAATATTCGGCAGCGGTGACGATCCGTGGGCGAGCGAGGTCTTTTCCGTCGGCATGATGTCGGGCGGGGTGTTCTCGATGACGCTCGGCGACCTGATAGTGCTGATCGGGCTCATCTTCCTCTTCGTCGAGATCGTGAAATCGGCGCGCACCACGAATGCCTCGATCATGGACCATCTGTTGTCGACGCTGGTCTTCGTGGCCTTCCTGGTCGAGTTCCTGCTGGTCAAGGGCGCCGCGCACTCGGTCTTCTTCACGCTGATGATCATCGCGCTGTTCGACGTGCTCGCCGGCTTCTCGGTGTCGATGCGGTCGGCGAGCAGGGATATCAACCTGAATTAACCTCAGCCCGGATCGGCGGTGAAGCCGGCGGCCTCGATGCCGGCGATGGCGGCGGCTTCGTCATTGTCCGAGCTGTCGCCGGAAATGCCGACGGCGCCTATGATGCTGCCTGCCTTGTCGCGGATCAGCACACCGCCCACGACCGGCAACACGCGTCCGCCCGAGACGTCGGAGATGCCGGTCATGAGATGCGGGCGCTCCTTGGCGAAGGCCTCGACGCGGCGCGAGCCCATGCCGATGGCGAGCGCGCCATAGGCCTTGCCGGCGGACATTTGCGGGCGCAGGAACGAGGCGCCGTCCTGGCGCTGGAAGGCGACGAGATGGCCGCCGGCGTCGAGCACCGAGACACCGAGCGGCCTGAGCTTGAGCTCCGCGCCCTTGGTGAAGGCGGCATCGATGATCTCGAGGGCTTTGTCGAGCGGCAGCGCGGTCATGGCAGTCTCCTGTTTTGAAACGGATATCATCGGCGGCCAGCCGGACGAGGCAACCCAGGTTCCGGTTGAAATTGCTTCGCGCTGGAAGCGGGATGATGGCACCGCAAATTCGGATCCGATGCCGCGATGCCAACACGATCAACGGCCAACGGCTCAGGGCCGGCAACGAAGCAACCGGGGAGCGGCGTGCTACTTCTTCTTGGCGCGGGCGGGCTTCTTGGCGGGCACTGCCGGCGCGTTGGCAAGGTCTTCGGCTTCCTTGGCCAGCCGCAGCGCCCGCAGCTTGTCGGTCTTGACCTTGCGAGCATCGCTCTCGGCGACATACTCGGCCATCGCCTTCTGTCGGACCGTGGCCGCTTCTTCCTGCTTCTTAAAGCGCAGATCGGCGCGCGCGCGGGCAGTATCCCTAGAGTTCTCAACCAAGAGTCTGTTCCAATCTCGTGACGTGATTTTCGGCCTCTTGTAGCAGAGCCGGCCACTCAACGGGGAAAATAGTTGGTCAAGCGGCCGGGTTGGCGCTGAGAGCATTGCTGGCGAGCACGGCTTCATAGGCGGTCTGCAGGGTCGCACGTACAGAAGGGCCGGACGCTGGATCGACGGGCGTGCCGAGATGCTCGTGGCGCAACTCGTCCATGAATTTCTCCCATAGTGGCGGCCCGCCCTTTTCCAGAAGCTCGGCGCGGATCGACAATTCCGCGCTGACCGGCAGCCAGACGCGGCCCCAGGCGCCGAGATGGGCCAGGATCGGCACCAGGGTGATCGCCATTTCGGTCAGGCTGTAGATCGCCTTCTGCTTGTGCGAGGGATCGTCGGCCTTGGTCAGCATGCCCAGATCCATCAGCCGCTTCAGCCGGTCGGCCAGTATGTTGGAGGCAATGCCTTCCATCGATCCGTTGAGCAATTCGCGAAAATGGCGCCTGCCGCCAAAAATCATGTCGCGAAGGATGATCAGGCTCCAGCGGTCGCCGAACACTTCCAGCGAGAGATTGATCGGGCAACCCGAGCGGCGATCGATGTTCATTCGATTTCTCCAAAACCGGTTGCATTATCGTATCGGTTTTATTATGGTGCAACCGATTGCAAAATGCAAGCAGATGAGGAGGCCACGCGATGAGGAAGACCGGACGCCCCGATATCATATCCGAAGCCTTTGGCGACCCCGCCGACCCCGCTCTGTTGCTGATCATGGGAGCGATGGCCTCAATGCTGTGGTGGCCGGAGGCGCTTTGCCGGAAACTCGCCGCCGCCGGACTGTTCGTGCTCCGCTATGATAATCGCGATACCGGCCGATCGACCAAATACCCGCCTGGAGAGCCACCCTACACATTCGACGACATGGCCGGCGATGCGATCGGCGTTCTCGACAGCCACGGCCTCGACAAGGCGCATATCGCCGGCATGTCGATGGGCGGCATGGTCGCGCAGCTTGTGGCACTCAAGCATCCGTCCCGCGTCGCGTCGCTGACCGTGATCAGCAGCTCACCGATGGGAGTGGACACCTCGAACCTGCCGCAGACCAGCGATGCCTATATCAAACATTCGGCTGAAGGCGCGCACATTGACTGGTCGGATCGCCGCCAGGTCATCGACTTCATGATCAAAGATGCCAGGGCAATCGCCAGCACAGCGCATCCCTTCGACGAGGGCCACATGAGAGCCTTTATCGAGCGGGACTATGATCGCTCCGGCGGTCTGCTCAGCGCGACCAACCATTTCCTGCTCAAGGGCGATAGCGACCGATGGAGGGGCCGACTGCACGGGATGAAGGCGCCGCTGCTGGTCATCCATGGTACGGCCGATCCCATCTTTCCGGTCGAGCATGGCGAAGCGCTGGCCGGGGCGGTCGCCGGCGCGAAACTCCTCCGGGTTGAAGGCGGTGGCCACGAACTGCATCCGGAGGATTGGGACGTGATCGTCGCCGGCATCGTCGCTCATACCCGGGCCAATTGGCACTCAAAGCGCGGTCCTGACGCCACAAGTTTGGACAATAGTTAAGTAAACACTTCAGTATTAGGTGACGTGAACCCCGAGACAGGTGAGCAAAAATGTCCCTGACGCTTCACTACCATCCGCTGGCCTCGTTCTGCTGCAAGCCGCTGATCGCGCTCTACGAGAACGGCACGCAGTTCGCGTCCGTCATCGTCGATCTCGGCGACCAGCAGTCGCGCGGGGCCTTCCTGGAGATAGCGCCTTCGGGCAAGATGCCCGCCTTGCGCGACGATGCGCGCGATCGCACCGTGCTGGAATCGACCATCGTCATCGAGTATCTGGCCGTGCACTATCCCGGGCCGGTCGAACTCGTCCCGGCCGATATCGACCTCGCCATCGCGGTTCGCCAGGCCGATCGCTTTTACGATCTCTATGTGCAGGAACCGATGCAGAAGATCGTCGGCGACCGGCTGCGCCCGGAAGGCAGGACCGATCCGTTCGGCGTCGAACAGGCGCGCGACCAGTTGCGCAATTCCTACGCGATCATCGAACAGGAGATGGCGTCGAGGACCTGGGCTGTGGGTGATGCCTTCACCATGGCCGATTGCGCGGCATCCCCGGCTCTGTTCTACGCCAACAAGGTCGAGCCGTTCGGCGACAGATATCCTGCCGTGAAGCGCTATCATGACCGGCTGTTGCAGCGGCCGGCCTTCATCAGGGTGATCGAGGAGGCGCAGCCCTATTTCGAGCTCTTCCCCTATAATGATGGCTGATCGTGGTCCTTGATCGGTCGTTTCAACAGGAACGATCAAGCCTGCCAGAATTGGTCGAGCCAGATGTTGAGCTTCAGGAAGCCGGCATTGCTCACCGTATAGACGCGCCGCGTGCCTTCGGCCTTGGCGTGGACAAGGCCGGCATCGAGCAACACCTTCAGATGCTGCGATACGGCCGGACGGGAGACCGGCAGCCCGGCTGCCAGTTGATTGACGGTTTTTGGACCGCGTCGAAGTTCTTCCAGGAGATGGCGCCGGTTGGGATCGGCGATCGCCATGAAGGCGTCGGAAAGCATCATGCCTCATTTGTGGGGCAAAGTTCTTCGCATCTCAACCGTTTGCTTCTGCTTTTCTTCTTGGGTCAAGCCGCAATGCTTCCGGCGTCACCGAACGGTCGGCGGGCTGCGTCTTGAAGGCATCGCGGTCCTCGATCGGCACCGGCGCGCGGCGGCTGATGCGCAGCAGCGTGTAGCCTGCCAGGGAAAGATGCGCGAACGCGGTCGCAAGGAACAGGCCCTCGGGGCGCATCCAGCCCATCAGGGCGGCCGCCAGCAAGGGTCCGATCATGGTGCCGAAGCCATAGAGCAGCAGCAGGCCGCCCGAAACCTTGACGAAGTCCTCGGCACTGGCGTGGTCGTTGGCATGCGCCACGGCGATCGAATAGAGCGTATAGGCGAAAGCACCGTAGGCGGCGGTGAAGACGATGACGAAGACGCCGGAGCGCGGCTCGAACAGGAAGATCAAGAGTGCGAACAGCGCCGCGCCGAAGGCGGCACCCGCCAGCACGAAGCGCCGGTCGGTCTTGTCGGAGAAACGCCCTGCCGGAAGCTGCATGGCGGCGCCCGCCACCACCACCAGGCTCATCATCAAGGCGATCTCGGCGGTGGAGATGCCGATGCGGGCGCCATAGACGGCGCCAAGCGTGCCCCATGCGCCGTTGGCGATGCCGATGAGGACGCAAGCGATGGCCGAGACCGGCGAGTTGGCGTAGAGCCCCTTGACGTCGAGCTTGACGTCCTGGAGCGGCTTGGGGTGCGAGGCGGTCGATACCGCGGTCGGGATCAGCGACAGGCAGAACAGGATGCCGGTGATCATGAAGAGTGAGGCCGATTTCACGTCGCCACCGGCCACGATCATCTGGCCGCCCATGATCGAGGCATAGGTGACCATCATGTAGAGGCCGAAGACGGTGCCGCGATTCTCGTTGGTGGCCTTCTCGTTCAGCCAGCTTTCGATGACCATGAAGGCGCCGGCCATGGTGAAGCCGGTGAAAGCGCGCAGCAGGATCCAGACATATTCGTCGATGACCAGTCCGGTGAGCAGCGCAACGATGGCGCCGGACGCGGCGAAGGCGCCGAAGGCGCGCACGTGGCCGGCACGACGCACGATACGTGGTGCAAAGAAGCAGCCGGTGACGAAGCCGCCGGCCCAGGCCGTGCCCATCAGGCCGAGCGATGCGGTCGAGAAGCCTTCCACCTGGCCGCGCAGGGGCAACAGCAGGCCGTGCAATCCCGACGCCGCCAAGAGGAAAGCGGTGCCGCGCAGCAGCGAAAGGATCGGTCTGTAGGCTGCGAGCATTTTTTGATCCGGCTGAAATCGAGGAGAGACGCAGAGTCTGAAGACAGTCGCATTCGGGCTTTTCGGAGGCGGGTCTTTTCGGCCTTATCCGCGGCGGAACAGCGCCTCGGCCGCGGATTTGGTGCTGTCCTTCGACTTGAGTTCAGCCTCCAGCCGGGCGATCTCGTCACGCAGGATGCCGATCCGTTCCGACAACTCGCCGACAGAGAGCAGCGACAGGTCCTGGCCGATCTCGTGCGGACGCGCCTTCTTCTTGGGTTCGTCGTCGAAGATCGCCATTTGTGCTCCTCCTCCGCCATACCGATTGGCCATTTGCCTGATTTGCCAATGAGCATACATAAGGCAGGGGCGTCGATGCAAACGGCCGGCAAGAATGCGGCGAGGAAAGACGGGAGACTTCATGGCGAGCGGATCTAAGATTCCGGCAAGGATGACGGCCATCGCGATCTCGGAGCCGGGTGGGCCCAGGGTGCTCAAACCGGAGACGCGCGATGTGCCTGTGCCCGGCCCCGGCGAGATATTGATCAAGGTGCGCGCCGCCGGCGTCAACAGGCCCGACGTGCAGCAGCGCAAGGGCGCCTATCCACCGCCGCCCGGCGCGTCGGACCTGCCGGGCCTGGAGGCGTCGGGCGAAGTGGCCGCGCTCGGCGACGAGATCTCTCGCTGGCGCCTTGGCGAGCGCGTCTGCGCGCTCACCCCCGGCGGCGGCTATGCCGAATATGTCAAGGTCCATGCCGGCAGCGTGCTGCCGCTGCCGGCCGGTTTCACCCACACGGAAGCGGCGGCCGTGCCGGAGAACTATTTCACCGTCTGGCACAATGTGTTCGAGCGCGGCGGCTTGAAGAAAGGCGAAACGCTGCTGGTCCATGGCGGCTCTTCGGGTATCGGCACGACGGCGATCCAGCTTGCATCTGCCTTCGGCGCCCATGTCATCACCACGGCCGGTAACAAGGAGAAATGCGATGCCTGCCTGAAGCTCGGCGCCGACCGGGCGATCAACTACCGCGAGGAGGACTTCGTCGCGGCGGTCAAGGAAGTGACGGGCGGCAAGGGTGCCGACGTCATCCTCGACATGGTCGGCGGCGACTATGTGGCGCGCAACTACGAGGCCGCGGCGGTCGAGGGCCGGATCGTCCAGATCGCCCTGCAAGGCGGCGCGGTGGCGAGCGCCGATTTCTCGAAAATCATGGTCAAGCGGCTTGTTCATACTGGTTCGACACTGAGGCCGCGCACCGTTGAGTTCAAGGCGGCGCTGGCAGCCGCGCTCGAAGCGCAGGTGTGGCCGTTGCTCGGCACGCGCCGGGTCGCGCCCGTCATGGACATGATCTTCCCGCTTGCCGATGCCTGGCGGGCGCATGAGCGTATGGAGGAAGGCGATCACATCGGCAAGATCGTGCTCGACGTCGGCTGACGCCAACATTGCCGATGCCCGGCTGGCCGAGGCAGGCTCATACCCGCGACCCCGGCCCCTGCCTGCAAGCTGAACAAAAGCTTAATGGTGCAATGCAGCATTTGCATCATTGCTATGCAAAATCAGCCATTCAAGTACCGCTCGATGATGACTATTTGAGCATCATCGAAACGAACACCCCGCTTGGAGGACTGACATGAACCCGATCCGCGCTTTCCGTAACTGGCGCATGTACAACGAGACCGTGCGCGAACTGAACCGCCTCAATGCGCGCCAGCTCAGCGATCTCGGCATCAACCGCGCCGACATCGAGAAGATCGCCCGCCAGGCGATCTGACTTCAGGAACCACCCCGCCGCGAGGCGGGGTCGCAAAGCAGAGCCGCCGCAGACGCTTGCTCGTCGCCGGTTCCGAACCCGCCGGACCTTGTCCGGCGGGTTTTGTCTTTCTGGATCCCAAACATATTCGCGGCGCCATTTCGTGCCGGTCCGTGATCGATCCGCCCCCGGTGTGGCTGCCAGATCGACGCGCGTTCCCAAAAACGCATTCCCAAAAACATTGCGGAACCGCCGGAGAGCGGTTATATAACCTGCGAATTTCCCATTTTGGTGGCTCTAAACCACCGCCCGCGCGGGAACGCGGGCGAACGAGAAGGATTTTTAAATGGCCAACACCCTGCTGATGCCCAAGGCGACCGCCGTCTGGCTGGTCGACAACACCGCGCTTTCCTTCGAGCAGATAGCACAGTTCTGCGGGCTGCATCCGCTCGAGGTCAAGGCGATCGCCGACGGCGAATCGGCGCAAGGCATCAAGGGCATGGATCCGATCATGACCGGCCAGCTGACCCGCGACGAGATCGCGCGTGCCGAGAAGGATCCGAACCAGCGGTTGAAGCTTTCGGACCCCAAGGTGCGGGTGCCCGAATCCAAGCGCAAGGGTCCGCGCTACACCCCGCTGTCGAAGCGTCAGGACCGGCCGAACGCCATTCTCTGGTTGGTGCGCAACCATCCCGAATTGAAGGACGCGCAGATCTCGCGCCTCGTCGGCACCACCAAGTCCACGATCGAGCAGATCCGCGAGCGCAAGCACTGGAACTCTGCCAACCTGCAGCCGATGGACCCGGTGACGCTCGGTCTCGCCTCGCAGATCGATCTTGACATGGAAGTCAACCGCGCGTCGCGCGGCCGCGAGCAGGCACAGCCGGTCGGCGACACACTGCTGCCGGCGGCGCTGACCGAGCGCCTGGTTCCGGCTCCCGAAAAGCCGAAGGACGAAGATGCCGAACTCGACGCCAACGCCGTGTTCGCCAAGCTCTCGGCTCTGAAGTCGAAGGACAAGGATAACGACGACGAGGAGTAGAATTCTCGTCAATTCGACCGAAAAGCCCGCTTCGAGCGGGCTTTTTTACGTGGTCGGGAGATTTCAGCTTCGCGCCGCGCGGTCCGGCGCCATGCCGTAATCCTCGCTGCGTTCCACCGCCCGGTAAAAATCGGCGAGCTGCTTGCCGCGCTCCGGCTTGAAGACGCGGCCTGCGATGACCACCGAGGCGATGCGATCGATGCGGAAGGCGCGGAAATCGTCGCGCATCTCGCACCAGGCGACCAGCGTCCACACCTTGCCCCAGAACCAAAGGCCCAAGGGCCTGATGTCGCGGGCGGTGCCGCGGCCAGCTTCGTCCGAATAGTCGATGGTCAGCACCTGGCGCTTCTCGATGGCGCGCTCGATCAGGTCGATCGCCTCGCGCGCGGCGTCGCTCACCACCCACATCGGCGTGTGGATCTCGGTGCGGGCGATACGGTCCTTTTCGGCATCGGGCAGCACTGCGCCGATCTTGACCAAAGCCTCATCAGCAGCCCGGGCCATGGCCGCACCGCCAAAGGCACGCACCATGCGGGCGCCGGCGACCAGCGCCACGATCTCGTCACGCGTGAACATCAGCGGTGGAAGGTCGAAACCCTCCCTCATCATGTAGCCGACGCCCGCTTCCCCGTCGATCGGCACTCCGGTCGACTGCAGGTCGGCTATGTCGCGATAGATGGTTCGCTCGGAAACCTCGAGCCATGTGCCAAGCTTCTGCGCGGTGACCAGACGGCCACCGCGCAGATGCTGCACGATCTGGAAGAGCCTGTCGGCGCGTCGCATCGTATGGTCCCTCGATGTTGTTTCTGTGCATGTCGCCCAAAACCGGTTCCCACTTTTGGGCTGCATGCATCGTGTTCTTGCGCATGCCTTTATTCCGAAACCGCAGAACACTCGGCGGCATGCATCGTGGTTTCGGGCCTTCGCACTTGCGCTGCGCGGCCACAAATCCCGCGCCGAAGCACAATTTCCTCGTTGTCGGCGTCATCGGCATCGAGCCAGAAGGGCGCTACATCGCTCAGCGTCATGCCGCGCCCGAGATCCTCAATGGCTGCTTCGGCAACGGTACGCCGATGATAGCCCATCGCGACCGGGCATGTCACTTCGGCGCCACGTTCAAAGGCAAGCGCCGTGCGCAGCGCGCGAACGTCCGTCTCGACGCCTTCGGGAACCGAACGGATGAACTCGTCGACCTGCCGCGCCGTCGGCACCAGCATCGTCTGGTCTTCGACTCCATCTCCCACCGTGCGCGGGGCCGGTTTGATGCCGTTGACCCTCGGCGTGTTCAATCTGTCGGTCCAGCTCTTCATCGCTCGTCCTGTTCACCGCTCGCATCTATGGCATGGCGCTCCTGACACCATTCTGTCAGGAGGGTTCAGCATACTCCCTGGCGAATAGCGTCCGCATCTCGGCAAGTTCGCCGTTTCGTTCAGGATAGAGCGTCTTCAGGAAGGCCAGCGCGAAGGTGCCGGGCGCCGAACCTGGCGCGGAAACGATTTTGCCGTCGGACACGGCATGCGGCACGTCCTGATAATTGTGATCGCCGGCATAGCCAGCAATGTGGCGATTGATCCAGTCACGGCCATTGCTGGTGTGCCTCGCCTTCTCGAACATGCCGGCTCGGGCCAGCGCCAGCGTTCCGGCGCAGATACCGCCGACGACACCATCCCGCCTCGCGACATCTCTGAGCAATTCCGCCACCTCGGGCGGCGTCTCGCCCGCCCATCGGTCGGAGCCAATGACCGCGATTGCATCGAGATCGGCATTTTCATCGGCGCGGGCCGAGCGGTCGGGCGTCAGCCGGAAACCGCTGATCCCGCTCACCGGCCTGCCGTCCGGCGTCAGCGAAACCGCGCGGGCGCCGAACCATTCGACGGCAGATGCCGCCAGCAGGCCATATTCCCAGTCGGCGAAGCCTTCGATGAACAAAAAGCCAATCGTCTTTTGCTCAGGCATGCACTTGCTCCGTCTCCAGATGCGCGGTCTCAAGTGACAGGCCGCACTCGTTCAGTTCGCCTTCGCCGGGAATTGCGTTACTTGCTTGCCTGGGCTTGATATCTGGGTGCGGCAATCCCGGCCTCCAAGCTTTGCCTGAAAAAATCGCCTCAATTGTCGCGGATATGAAGACCATCATACATGTCCGGCCAGCCGATATCCTTGCGGACGTCCGCCGGCAATGCATTCAGGAACCGCCGGGTGCGGATCTCATTGCGCATCGTGCGCACCTTGCCGACATAGTGCTTCATATTATGCAGAATGGTGAACCCGTTCATGGCTATCCTCCTCTTGCTTCGATGAGCCACTATCGCACACCCCTCCTGACAGCAGTCTGTCAGAGGGAGTCAGCCCGGCGAAGTAATGGCCGATCAGTGCCGGCATGGCCCGGTTCGGCGCTCGCGAGAGGCTTTGACAGCGGGTTCCGATGCTGGTCAAAGGCGGCATGTCGAAACTCCTCGCCCTCGTCATCCTTGGCATCATGGTCATCCAGTTGATCAAGCCGCTCGGCTGGCCGGGGCTGAAACGGCGCAGCGACTTCTGGAAGCTGGCGCTCCTGGCCATGGCGGCCATTTCGATAACGGCCGTGCTTGGACATTGGACGTAGCGCAGTTCCAGGAAGGTGTCTGGCGGTTTTCCGCCCGGAATGCGTAAGATGTCGGCCGGCACGCAGCCGGCGGCAATCACTCTTCGATCACGCAGCCGACGAGGTGCTCGGCCCAGGCCCGGTAACCGGCTTCCGAAGCATGAAATCCGTCCGAGGCGAAGCCGGCATCGGGATTGGTGATCGGCAAGCGCGGCGCCGGCACCGCGCCGCGTTCGAGGCAAAGACGTTCGCCCATCCGGTTCATTTCAACGGCGCGAACTTCCAGGATTCTGCCGAGCAGCGGCGGCATGGCTGGCGCTTGCGTGAACTCCAGCACAGGAGACCACACCACGCGGGCCTCAGGCCATTTGGCGCGCAGCGCGTAGAGCAGACCGCCGAACGCCTTCTTGAAGCGGGGCACGGAGTGGAAATTCTTGGTATCGTTGGTGCCAATGGCGAGCACGATATGCGTCCACGGATCGGCCGAGAGATTGGGCAGGACGTGGTCGCGGATCTGCCCAGAGGTCGCCGAATTGAACCCAGCGGCGCGCCAGCGCACGGCGCGGCCGGTTCGCTGCGAGATCAGGGCGGCCAGTTGCGCGGCCAGGCCATTCTCGGATTTTTCGATGCCGACCGAGGCGGCGGAGGAATCGCCCAGCACCAGCAGCCAGACCGCCGGCTGCCCGCCGGCTATCTCATGGATGACCGGGCCTTGCGCGGGCAGCATGCGCGAGGTGCGTCGGCGCACGCCAAGCCCCTGCCAGACATAGACAGGGAAGGCGAGCCAGGTGAGGAGAGCCGGAAAGCGTCGCATCGAGCAGCATTTAACGCATGTTGCGCCGGAGGTGAACGATCCTTGCACCGGTGGCGGACGCCTTCAAGCGTCCAATGTTCGATGGGATCGCTGAATGCCCTAAGCCCTGTCCGCTTGCGACCTGTTTCCATACTGGTCATGCAGCCGCACCCAGTCCATCAAGGTTCTGTAAGGGCCGGTCTCGTCGCGGCCTTTCGGCGCAAGGTCGAGATATTGATAGGCACCGATCAGCTGTTCGCTGCCGCGGGCGCGCGACATGAAGGTCAGAAAGATGTCGCCGGTCTCGTCGCGGTAAAACGCGGTGGTGCCGGGCAGGTCTTTCGATTTCAGAACGGGCGTCTCGAAATTGTAGATCGCTTCACCGGATGCGATCTGCTTGTCGGTGAACGACACCTGCATGTCGAAGTTGAAGTCCGAGGCATAGGATGAGACCCAGTCGAATTTCCAACCCATGCGCTCTCGGTAGGGCAGCAGCTCGGAGAGCGGCGCGCGTGACACCGCGACAAGCGACACGTCATGATGTCTCAGATGCTGATTGGCGCCGTCGATGTGGTCGGCGACGAACGCACAGCTTTCGCAATGATGGGTCGAGCCGGGCCCGAACACGAAATGATAGACGATCAGCTGGCTGCGGCCGGCGAACAGTTCGGCCAGGCATCTTGGACCCTGCTCGGTTTCGAAGACGTAGTCCTTTCTCACCTTCAGCCAGGGCAATTCGCGCCGTTCCGCCGCGATGCGCTCGCGAAATCGCGTCAATTCCTTCTCGCGCGCCAGATGAGTTTTGTGCGCCTGGAACCAATCCTCGCGTGAAACGACCTTGTTGCGGTGCATGAACCTCTCCCTGGCTTCATCCCAAGGACGTTCGGGACGGGCGTGAGCCGACATCGCGCCGGCTGCGCTGGAGAGAAATAGGGATGGAGGCGCTTTATCCCAAGTCCGGCGGAGCGCAGCAAAACCCGGGCGCATGGCCCGGGTCCGATAGAGACGGAAACCGTGGTCAGGCAGCCTGCTCCAGGCTCGGCTTCCATTGTCCAAGCGCCGCCAGATGGTTCATGTGGGCGCGGTGGGTGAAGGCGGCCTGGCCCGCGGCAACGTTGGATGCCTTGCCGCTCCAGGCCTTCTGCGGGGCAGCCTGCAGGGCGCGGCCATAGGAGAAGGTCAGCTTCCACGGATGCGGGCCGATGGCGTTGATGGCATTGAGGTTGGCGGTCGCTTCCTCGTCCTCTTGGCCGCCGGACAGGAAGGCTATCCCCGGCACCGCCGCCGGCACGGCCTCGCGGAACAGTTTTATGGTCTTTTCCGCGACCTCTTCAGGGCTGCTCACCGCGCCCGACTTCCTGCCCGCCAGCACCATGTTGGGCTTCAGGATCGTGCCTTCGAGCACCACCCGGGCCGCGTAGAGCTCGTCGTAGAGCTTCGTCAGCGTCGCCCTCGAGATTTCATAGCACGTGTCGATGTCGTGGGCGCCGTCCATCAGCACTTCCGGCTCCACGATCGGCACGATGCCGGCTTCCTGGCAAAGGGCCGCATAGCGGGCGAGCGCGTGGGTGTTCGCGCTGATCGAGGTGACTGACGGCACGCCCTTGGCCGTGTCGATGTCGATCACGGCACGCCATTTGGCGAAGCGGGCGCCGAGCTTGTAATAGTCGGCGAGCCGCTCGCGCAGGCCGTCGAGGCCCTCCGTGACCGTGTCGCCGGGAAAGCCGGCCAGAGGCTTGGCGCCGGCATCGACCTTGATTCCGGGAATAGCGCCTGAAGCCTTGATGATATCGACCAGCGGCGTGCCGTCGGCCGCTTTCTGGCGAATGGTCTCGTCATAGAGGATGACGCCGGAAATATACCTGGTCATGGCGTCGCTGGTGCGGAACATCATCTCGCGGTAGTCGCGCCGGCTGTCCGCGGTCGATTCGACGCCGATGACGTCGAAGCGCTTCTTGATGGTTCCCGAGCTTTCGTCGGCGGCCAGCAGACCCTTGCCGTTGGCCACCATCGCGGCGGCAATGTCTTCGAGACGTTCGCTCATCGTGCTTCTCCTTGACGGTGTTGTTCTGCGCCTGACAGAACACTACCGCCAAAGGAATGACGCCGGAAAGCTCGAATCGATCGAAAGTCCCGGCAACGCCGTGCGCTCGCCTCGAGTTGATCGTCTCAATGCTTGAGCACGTCGACGCCCGGCAGCGGCTTGCCTTCCATCCATTCGAGGAAGGCGCCGCCGGCGGTCGAGACATAGGTGAAATCGTCGGCAACCCCGGCCTGGTTGAGCGCCGCGACGGTATCGCCGCCACCAGCCACCGAAACCAGCTTGCCGGCCTTGGTGCGCGCCGCCGCATGCCTGGCTGCCGCCATCGTCGCGCGGTCGAAGGGTTCGATCTCGAACGCGCCGAGCGGGCCGTTCCAGACCAAGGTCGCGGCGCGGTCGATCCAGTCGGCAACGGCCCTCACGGTCTTTTCGCCGACATCGAGGATCATGCCATCCGCAGGCACGTCGGCTATGGCCACGGTTTCGCTGGCCGCACCCGCCTTGAATTCCTTCGCCACGACACCGTCGACGGGCAGGATGATGGCGCAGCCGGCCTCGGCCGCCTCGATCATGATCTGCTTGGCGGTAGCGGCGAGGTCGTGCTCGCACAGCGACTTGCCGACGTCGGTGCCGCGTGCGGCGAGAAAGGTGTTGGCCATACCGCCGCCGATGACCAGCGCGTCGACTTTCTTGACCAGGTTCATCAGCAGGTCGATCTTGGTCGAAACCTTGGCGCCGCCGACAATGGCGACCACGGGGCGAATAGGATTTCCAAGACCCTTCTCCAGCGCTTCCAGTTCGGCCTGCATGGTGCGGCCGGCAAAGGCTGGCAACAGATGCGCCAGTCCCTCGGTCGAGGAATGCGCCCGGTGGGCAGCGGAGAAGGCGTCGTTGACGAAGATGTCGCCATTGGCGGCGAGCCGTTCGGTGAAGGCCGGGTCGTTCTTCTCCTCGGCCTTGTAGAAGCGGGTGTTCTCGAGCAGCAGCACGTCGCCCTTGTTCATGGCGGCGACCGCACTTCCCGCCGTGTCGCCGACGCAGTCGCCGGCAAAGCCCACGGGGCGGCCAAGCACCTCGGCCGTCGCCCTGGCGATCGGCTCCAGCGAGAATTCCGACGAGGGACCGTCCTTGGGCCGGCCGAAATGGGCGAGCAGGATGACCTTGGCGCCCTTGCCTGACAATTCAGCGATGGTCGGCGCGATGCGTTCGATGCGGGTCGTGTCGGTGACCTTGCCGTCAGCGACGGGAACGTTGAGGTCGACGCGCACCAGCACGCGCTTGCCATTGATGTTGCCGATATCGTCCAGTGTCTTGAAGCTGGCCATGCTGGTTCCTTTCGCTGAGAAATCGCCGGGACCATACCCCGCACCGACGACGATGCAAGACTTGGCTGGGGAGGGCGCGAAATTTTCAAGGCGAAGGCGTTGACGTCGCGAAGCGTCACGGCAGGCGGATGGGTGCGGCGCAAAGGATCGCCGTGTCAGCTTTCGGTCGTTGCTTTTTCCACCGCCGGCTCGGTTTTCTCGTCTGCGCGTGCCGCGGTGATCGGTGTTTCCACCGGCTTGCGCCAGGTTTGGACGAAAGCCTTGATCTGGTCGGCGATCTCGCCTGCGCTGAGGAAGACCGGTACCCGCGCCACGGGCGCGGTCGGTTCGAAGGAGAGGCCCAGGCCTGTGATCCTGCCCTTGTCGTCGACGTCACGCACGATCAGCTCGATCGGGCCGATCAGAACGCGATCGGCGTATTCGACATGACCGCCGAGCCGCGCCGTGACCAGAGCGCCGACGGTCAGGTTCTGTTCCGCCTCGCTCAGGCCCGGCGCGTAAGCGGCTTCCAGTTCGGCAGCGGAACGCGCCGGATCGACAGCAAACGCACCGAAGAAATCGGCATCCTCGGGGTCGACGACGGCGCGGCTGGCGAACAGCTTGTCGAGGAGGCGTGGATAGCGGTCCGGCACGAAGATGTAGACCTGGTCGCCGGCGGCAAGCCTGCCCATGTCTTGGAAACGCATCGAGCGTCCGTCGCGCAACACCAGCGAGGGCCGCGCCCAGCGAGGGATGCGCTCGCCGCGCGCCACCGGGCTGCCCGGCGCGACGCGGTAGGCGAGGAGCTCGTGATGGGCCGAGCCCGGCAGTTCGAGCTCGACCTTGTCCAGAGGTCCGAGCCGCGCCGGCACGATCAGGCCGAGACGGCGCGCCAGCGGACCAACGGTCCAGCCCTGGATGACGAGTGACACCAGGACGATGATGAAGGCGGCGTTGAAGATGGTGCGGCCATTCTCCAGCCCGCCGAGCAAGGGAGTGATGGCAAGCAGGATCGAGACGGCACCGCGCAGGCCGACCCAGGAAACGAAGGCGACTTCGGGGCGCGGCAGACGAAACGGGATCAGGCAAAGCCAGACCGCGATCGGCCGGGCGACGAACATCAGGAACAGGCCGAGCAGCACCGCCGGCACCATGATTGCCGGAAATTGCGAGGGCGTCGCGAACAGGCCGAGGATCAGGAACATGATGATCTGCGCCAGCCACGACATGCCGTCCTGGAAGCGTTTGAGGATAGTGACGGCGCGGATGTCGGAATTACCCGCGATGAGACCGGCAAGATAGACCGCCAGGAAACCGGAGCCGCCGATGGCGCCGGCGGCGGCGAAGACCATCAGCGACAGGGTCAGCACGAAGATCGGCAGCAGGCCATGGTCGAGATTGAGCCGGTCGACGAGGCGCACGATGGCGAGGCCCCCCAGCGCGCCGACAATGGCGCCCAGGCCCATATTGATGAGGAAGCCGAGCATGAGGTTGGTGACCAGGACATTGGCCTCGGGGTCGGCATGGGCGGCTATGATCTCGACCAGGGTGATGGTCAGGAAGATGGCGATCGGATCGTTGGTGCCGGACTCCACCTCCAACGTGGAGCGCACGCGCTCGCGCAGATTGATCTCGCCGGCGCGCAAAAGAAAGAACACGGCGGCGGCGTCGGTGGAGGCGACGGCGGCACCGAGCAGGAAAGATTCCAGCCAGGTGAGATCGAGCATATAGTAGGCGGCGGCGCCGAACAGGCCAGTGGTGAGGATCACGCCGAATGTGGCCAGCGACAGCGCCGGCCCGGCTGCCTGCCGCAAGGCATTGAGAGGCGTGCCGAAGCCGGAATCGAACAGGATCACCGCCAGCGCGAGTGAGCCGGCAAAATAGGCGATGCGGGCGTTGTCGAACTCGATGCCGAGGCCATCGGTTCCGGTGGCGAGCCCGATGCAGAGAAACAGAAGCAGCAGCGGTGCGCCGAAGCGGAAGGCGATCAGGCTCGAAAACGCGGCGACGACGACAAGCGCGGTGCCCACCAGCGTGACGAGATAGATCGCATGCTCCATCCGTGATTTGTCCCCTGCCTCTTCTCTCGATTCAAGGAAGAGTGGGGCGAAGGCATGGCCGGCGCAAGGCGGGAGAGCGGTTTTTTGGCCGAAGCCCTACAACTTCGTCGTCCTTAGGCTTAGCAGGAGCGAAGCGACGCCTTGCCGAGCACTCCGACGAAAAACGCCCGGACGAAGCCGGGCGTTTCAAGTCTCTGGAAGATGGGCCCGCGATCAGGCGATGGTCTTGCCGAAGGCGACCGCGGTATCGCCCATGCGATTGGAGAAGCCCCATTCATTGTCGTACCAGGACAGCACCGAAACGAAGTTGCCGTCCATCACCTTGGTCTGGTCGAGCGCCACGATCGAGGAGTGCGGGTCGTGGTTGAAGTCGATCGACACGTTCGGATGATGGGTAACCGACAGGATGCCCTTGAGCTTGCCGTTGGAGGCGGCGATCACCGCCTCGTTAATCTCCTGCGCCGACGTCGAGCGCTTGGCGATGAACTTGAAGTCGACGACCGAGACGTTCGGCGTCGGCACGCGGATCGAGATGCCGTCGAGCTTGCCCTTGAGCTCGGGCAACACCAGCCCGATAGCCTTGGCGGCACCGGTCGAGGTCGGGATCTGCGAGAGTGCCGCGGCGCGGGCGCGGTAGAGATCCTTGTGCATGGTGTCCAGCGTCGGCTGGTCGCCGGTATAGGAATGGATCGTCGTCATCATGCCCTTTTCGATGCCGACCGTCTCGTGCAGGACTGCGGCCAGCGGCGCCAGGCAATTGGTGGTGCAGGACGCGTTCGAGATAACGATGTGGTCCTTGGTCAGTTTGTCGTGGTTGATGCCATAGACGACAGTGAGGTCGGCGCCTTCGGCCGGCGCCGAAACGAGGACGCGCTTGGCGCCGGCGGTCAGGTGCGCGGCGGCCTTGTCGCGGGCGGTGAAGATGCCGGTGCATTCGAGCGCGATGTCAATGCCGAGCTCCTTCCACGGCAGCTGGGTCGGATCCTTGATCGCCGTGACCTTGAACGTCTCCTTGCCGACGGTGATCTGATCGCCGGAAACCGACACTTCGTGCGGGAAGCGGCCGTGTACGCTGTCGTAGCGCAAAAGGTGGGCGTTGGTTTCGACCGGGCCGAGGTCATTGACGGCGACGACGTCGATGTCCTTGCGGCCGGATTCATGGATGGCGCGCAGGATGTTGCGGCCGATGCGGCCGAATCCGTTGATGGCAACTCTGACGGTCATTTTTCTCTCCTTGGGAGCTGGAGGGCAGACGATTGGTCCGCAGCTTCATAGCGGCGGAAGCGGAAAGAATCCAGCCGCGGCGACGTGGATTTAAATCGATTAGGTCAGGCCAGTCCGGCGGAACCGCTGTACGCGGTTTCGCCGGGCGTTCTTGTTTCATACATGTCGCTGTCCCAAAATCGAGATACACTTTTGGGCAACATGCACGGCCTTACTTGCCATGCAGGCGGGCTTCCGCCGCCTTGGCGGCCGCCTCCGCGGTGATGCCGAAATGCGGATAGAGCTGCTCGATCGTTCCCGAGGCGCCGAAGCCGGTCATGCCGATGAAGATGCCATCGGAGCCGATGATATGATCCCAGCCTTGGCGGATGCCGGCTTCGATCGCCATCTTCACTTTCGCATTGCCGATCGTCTTGCGGCGGTAGTCCTCGCTCTGCTTGTCGAACAGTTCGAAGCAAGGAACCGAGACGACGCGGGTCGGATGGCCGTGCTTCTCCAGGAGGGCGCGGGCGCCGAGCGCGATCTCGACTTCCGAACCCGTGGCGAAGATCGTCACCGCGGCTTCGCCACTGGCGGCGGCGAGCTCATAGCCGCCTTGGCTGCTCAGGTTCTTCTCTGTGAATTCGGTGCGCACGGTCGGCAGGTTCTGTCGGGTCAGCGCCAGCGTCGACGGCGTCTTTTGCGATTCAAGGGCCAACTGCCAGCATTCGGCGGTCTCGACCGCGTCCGCCGGACGGAACACGTTGTGGTTCGGGATGGCGCGCAGTGCCGCCACATGCTCGACCGGCTGATGGGTCGGGCCGTCTTCGCCGAGACCGATGGAGTCATGGGTCATGACGAAGATCGAGCGGATGCCCATCAGCGAGGCCAGCCGCATCGAGGGGCGGGCGTAGTCGGAGAAGCACAGGAAAGTGCCGCCATAGGCGATCAGGCCGCCATGCAGCGTCAGACCGTTGATGGCGGCAGCCATGCCGTGTTCGCGGATGCCGTAGTGAACATAGCGCTGGCCGTAATCGTCCGGCGTGATGTTCTTGGTCTGGCTGGTCTTGGTGTTGTTGGAGCCGGTAAGATCGGCCGAGCCGCCGATGGTTTCCGGCACGGCGCCGTTGATGACTTCCAGCGCCATTTCGGAAGATTTGCGGGTGGCGACCTTCGGCTTGTCGGTGGAGAGCTTCTTTTTGTAGTCGGCAATGACGGCGTCGAAGTTGGACGGCAGCTTGCCGGCAACGCGGCGCTCGAACTCTGCCCTGAGCTTGGCGTCGGCCTTGGCGAGGCGGCCTTCCCAGTCGGCGCGCGCCTCGGCGCCAGCCGTGCCGGCGCTGCGCCAGGCATCGAGGATGTCGGCTGGAACCTCGAAGGGGGGTGACTCCCAGTTGAAGAACTTGCGCGCGCCGGCGATCTCGTCGGCGCCGAGCGGCGAGCCATGCGCCTTGTTGGTGCCGGCCTTGGTCGGGGCGCCGAAGCCGATGGTCGTCTTGCAGGCGATCATCGTCGGCTTGTCGGAATGGCGGGCGGCTTCGATCGCATAGGCGATGGCTTCCGGATCCGTGCCGTCGATGTGGCTGGCGTTCCAACCGGAAGCCTGGAAGCGCGCGACCTGGTCGGTGTTGTCAGCCAGCGACACCGGGCCGTCGATCGAGATGTTGTTGTTGTCCCAGAACACGATCAGCTTGTTGAGCTTGAGGTGGCCGGCAAGCGCGATCGCCTCCTGGGAGACACCTTCCATCAGGCAGCCGTCGCCGGCCAGCACATAGGTGTAGTGGCTGACGAGGTCGTTACCAAAGGCGGCGTTCATGATGCGCTCGCCGAGCGCGAAGCCGACAGAATTGGCAAGGCCCTGGCCGAGCGGGCCGGTGGTCGTTTCGATGCCGGCGGCGTGGCCATATTCGGGATGGCCGGCGGTTTTCGAGCCCAACTGGCGGAAGTGCTTGATCTGGTCGATCGTCATGTCTTCGTAGCCGGTCAGGTAGAGCAGCGAGTAGAGCAGCATCGAGCCATGGCCGGCCGACAGGATGAAGCGGTCGCGGTCGGCCCAATGCGGCGCCTTGGCGTCGAATTTCAGGAAGCGGGTGAACAGTACCGTGGCAATGTCGGCGCAGCCCATGGGCAGGCCGGGATGGCCGGAATTCGCCTTCTCGACGGCGTCCATGGAGAGAAAGCGTATCGCATTGGCCATCCGGTCATGTTGTTCACGCGACGTCATGGTTCCTCCGGGGTGGGGTTCGGGGCCTTGGGAGAGCCCTTGAAAAGCGTGCGCGACACATAGCAGGCGCGCACTTTTAGTCAACAAACCGGTGCGCATTTGCCGGCCTTGTGATGCCGCGGGCAGGCCTATATTAGCGTTAGCAGGGGACAGTCGCGAGAGCTTTGTTGACGTCGCCTTCACCCGGTGCCTAATGTTTCAGAGATAACGCGTTCTGAACGCGAACGATTCGGTGATGGGCAGGGCACAGGACGAGGCCATGACCGGGGAAACGACACTCAAGGAAGTCATCGCAAGGCTGGGCAAGGCCATGGAAGGCCTGGAAAACGCCGTCGCGGCCAAGCTCGAGCACGAGCGCGATTATTCGGAAGCCGAGGCCGAGGTGCAGCGGATGAATGCCGACCGCTCGCGGCTGGCGCAGGAGCTCGACAATTCCGAGGCGCGCGCCGAGCGGCTGGAGGATGCCAACAAGGAAGTGTCGCGACGACTGGTGACCGCCATGGAAACCATCCGCGCTGTGTTGGATAGGTAGGCTCATGGCACAGGTCACGGTTTCCATCGACGGCAAGCAGTATCGGATGGCCTGCGACGAAGGCCAGGAAGAGCATCTGATCGATCTCGCCGAGCGTTTCGACCGCTACGTCTCGCATCTGAAGGATTCATTCGGCGAGATCGGCGACCAGCGGCTGACGGTCATGGCCGGCATCATGGTCATGGATGAACTCTCGGAGCTGCAGAAGCGCGTCAAGGGCATGGAAAGCGAAGTGCTGACCTTGCGCAAGACCCGCGACGAGGCGCTGACCAAGGCCGACAAGAGCGACAGCGTGCTGACCAACGCGCTTGGCGCGCTGGCGCAGCGCATGGAAGATCTTGCGGCGACGCTGGCCGTCAACAAGGCATAAGCGGTCTCCCCGGAAAATCCTGCCGAACTTGGCGGCAAGATGAGAAATTTTTTCGCGGGCGCGACGGGCGCCTGTGGCTTTAGGCATTTGTGGGTTGCCGCCGAGGTGTTAAAAAGATTTGAGCGCTCGCCAGCCGTTGCCGGCATCATTTCAAGGGTAGGGAAACATCATGAGCCTTCGCATCAACGATATCGCCCCGGATTTCACCGCCGAGACCACGCAAGGACCGATCAGCTTTCACCAGTGGATCGGTGACGGCTGGGCGGTGCTGTTCAGCCACCCGAAGAATTTCACCCCCGTCTGCACGACCGAGTTGGGCACGATGGCGGGGCTCGAGGGCGAGTTCAAGAAGCGCAACGTCAAGATCATCGGCATTTCGGTCGATCCGGTCGAAAGCCACGGCAAATGGCAGGACGACATCAAGACGGCGACCGGCCATTCGGTGAACTATCCGCTGATCGGCGACAAGGATCTCAAAGTCGCCAAGCTTTACGACATGCTGCCTGCTGGTGCCGGCGAGACCTCGGAGGGTCGCACGCCCGCCGACAATGCCACCGTGCGTTCGGTCTATGTCATCGGGCCCGACAAGAAGATCAAGCTGGTGCTGACCTATCCGATGACCACGGGCCGCAACTTTGACGAGATCCTGCGCGCGGTCGATTCCATGCAGCTGACCGCCAAGCACCAGGTGGCGACGCCGGCGAACTGGAAGCAGGGCGAGGACGTCATCATCACCGCGGCCGTTTCCAACGAGGACGCCATCAAGCGCTTCGGCGCCTACGAGACCATCCTGCCCTATCTCCGGAAGACCAAGCAGCCTTCCGCGTAGACCATTTGTTTTTGCCCAGTTCCCTGGGCAAAGCGCTATGCGCTTTCCCGGGAAACCGCTTGGAATTGCTCCAGTTGCCTGGACGGCTTTTTTCGACTTCCGTAGCTTTTCTGGCAAGGCGTGCTTGACGGCAGCGCCCTGCTAGACAAGCATGCTCTTATGTTGCTCTGGCAGAGAAAATCATTCCTGCCCGGCTAACGGGAGGGGAAGTCGGATTGGACCTAGGTTCGGCAAAGCCTGAAGTCACCGGTTTCCACGACAAGCCGACCGGCGCCATCCAGTATGTCATCGCCGACCGGGTGACGAATCGGTGCGCCATAATCGATCCGGTTCTCGATTTCGACGAGAAGTCCGGCGCCACCTCGACCGGCAATGCCGATGCGCTGCTGGATTTCATCAGGGCGGAGGGACTGAGCGTTGAATGGATCCTCGACACCCATCCGCATGCCGACCATTTCTCTTCCGCGCAGTACCTGAAGCAGAAGACCGGGGCGCCGACGGCGATCGGCGAGAGGATCGTCGACGTCCAGAAATTGTGGAAGGCGATCTACAATTGGCCGGACTTTCCCGCCGACGGTTCGCAGTGGGATCGGCTGTTCGGTGACGGCGAGACTTTTCGGGTGGGGACGCTTCCAGCAAGGGTGCTTTTCTCGCCCGGGCACACGCTGGCGTCGATCACCTATGTGATCGGGGATGCAGCCTTCGTGCACGACACGCTGTTCATGCCCGACAGCGGCACCGCAAGAACGGATTTTCCCGGTGGCAGTGCCGCGCGCCTGTGGCACTCGATCCAGGACATTCTAGCCTTGCCGGAGGACACGCGCGTCTTTGTCGGCCATGACTATCAGCCCGGCGGGCGTCAGGCGCTATGGGAGAGCACGGTTGCCGCGCAGAAAGCCGACAACATTCATCTTGCCGCCGCGCGCAGCGAGGCCGAGTTCGTTGCCCTTCGCGAGGCGCGCGACCGGACATTGCCGATGCCGAGGCTGATCCTGCATGCGCTACAGGTCAACATGAATGGCGGACGCCTGCCGGAACCGGAAGCCAATGGCCGACGGTATCTGAAATTTCCGCTGGATGGGCTTTGAAGCAATCACGGCAGCCGATGCGGTATACGAAAAAGGCGGCGCCAGTTTCCTGACGCCGCCTGGATGTTTCGTTGCCGAACTTGGCTTTTAAGCCGCCGGCTGCGCCTCGATGGTGCGCAGCGCCTGGGTCTGGCGCTTGGCGGCGGCCTTGACCGCATCCTGCACCTTCTCGAAAGCGCGCACTTCGATCTGGCGCACGCGCTCGCGGCTGATGTCGAACTCGGCCGACAGTTCTTCCAGGGTCAGCGGCTCATCGGCGAGGCGGCGCGCCTCGAAGATGCGCCGTTCGCGTTCGTTGAGCACCGCAAGGGCGCCTGACAGCATGCCGCGCCGGTTTTCCAGCTCGTCCTGCTCGATCAGCATCTCTTCCTGGCTTTCGTGGTCGTCGACCAGCCAGTCCTGCCATTCGCCGGACTCGCCTTCCGTCGCCCGGATCGGCGCGTTGAGCGAGGCGTCGCCCGACAGGCGGCGGTTCATCGACACGACTTCCGCTTCCGAGACGTTCAGCCTCGTGGCGATTTCGGCGATCTGGTCGGGCTTGAGGTCGCCGTCGTCAAGCGCCTGGATCTTGCCCTTCACCTTGCGCAGGTTGAAGAACAGACGCTTCTGGTTGGCGGTCGTGCCCATCTTGACCAGGCTCCACGAGCGCAGGATGTATTCCTGGATCGAGGCCTTGATCCACCACATGGCGTAGGTCGCGAGGCGGAAGCCACGCTCGGGCTCGAATTTCTTGACGGCCTGCATCAGGCCGACATTGCCTTCCGAGATCACTTCGCCGATCGGCAGGCCGTAGCCGCGATAGCCCATGGCGATCTTGGCGACGAGCCGCAAATGGCTGGTGACGAGCTTGTGCGCGGCGGAAGTGTCCTCATGCTCGGCATAACGCTTGGCGAGCATGTACTCTTCCTGCGGCTGAAGCATCGGAAAGCGGCGGATCTCTTCCAGGTAGCGGCTGAGGCCGCCTTCGCCGGAAACGATACTGGGTAGTGACTGGGCCATGATAGCGCCCCCTCTCTATTGGAGTGATGCCCCCGAAACGAGGCGGGCATGTGACGCGAGCACCAAAGGCTTGCTCGCGACATCGGATATATACAGGAACAAAACCAGAAAAGACAGGCATTTGTTCAACACGAAACAGTGTGTCACGCTGAAGTGAACAACGCCAGTCAGGTTTTTTGACGGTTGATTTGAAGCTTGCCAGTGGCGGATCACAGATTGCGCAAGCCGCCGACGACTTCCTCCATGTCCCTCGGTATCGGTGCCTCGAACCTCATGGATAGATGGGTAGTCGGATGGCGAAATTCAAGGAGCCAGGCGTGCAAAGCTTGCCGGGAAAATGCCTTGACCTGGCTTCTCAGCGGTTCGGGCAACCGGTTCGCCTTGGTGCGAAAGGCCTGGCCGTAATCGGGATCACCGAGTACCGGATGACCGATATGGGCCATGTGGACGCGGATCTGATGGGTGCGGCCGGTCTCTAGCCGGCATTCGACCAGACTTGCGGTTGCGAATTCCTTTTGGTTTTCGCCGAAGCGCTCCTGCACCGCAAAATGGGTGACGGCGTGGCGGGCATCGTCGCGTCCTTCGGGTACCACGGCGCGCCGTACACGGTCGGCGGCGCGGCCGAGCGGGGCATCCACCGTTCCGGCCGGCCGCTGCGGTATGCCCCAGACCAGCGCCAGGTAGGCGCGCTCGAGATCGCCTGTCAGGCCGTGATCGGCAAAGGCCTCCGAAAGCGCCTTGTGGGCGCGGTCGGTCTTGGCCACGACCATGACGCCGCTGGTTTGCTTGTCGAGGCGATGGACGATGCCCGGCCGGCGCACGCCGCCGATGCCGGACAGGCTGTCGCCGCAATGATGGATCAGCGCATTGACCAGCGTGCCGGTCCAATTGCCGGCGCCGGGATGGACGACAAGCCCGGCGGGTTTGTTGATGACGATCAGTTCGTCATCTTCGTAGAGGATATCGAGGGCGATGTTTTCCCCCTGTGGCTCCGCCGGTTCCGGCTCCGGCATGGCGACCGAGACAGTTTCGCCCGGCGACATCTTGCGCTTGGTCTCGACAACGGCCTTGCCGTCGACCAAGACCGCGCCCTGCCTGATCAGCATCTGCACGCGACTGCGCGACATGTCCGGGCCGAGCCTGCCTGCCAGCCACTGATCGAGGCGCTGGCCGGCATCGTCGGCTCCGGCCACGAGCACGGTCGGTTCTGCCTGCATGAATTGGTCCTCTATCAATCCGGGGGCCTCTTCGTTATGAGCGCTCATCGAGAATCGTTCCGGAATGTTTGCCATGGCCCGCCCCGCCGCCGACGAAGACGCCGTTGTTGAAGGCGGGGAAAAGCCGCTCAACCCCGAGATCGAAAAGGTGCGCGGCAGGCTCATCCGCTTCATGGCCATCAATCTCGGCCTGCTGTTGCTGGCCCTTATGGTGGTGATCGCGGCGATTGTCTACAAATCCCGCAAGGCAGCGCCGGTGAGCCCGCCGCTGGCCGGCGACATCCAGGTGCCCGCCGGCGAGCCGCTCAGCGGAGACATCGTGCTGCCGGTCGGCGCCAGGGTGGTCAGCCAGTCGCTGTCCGGCAATCGCGTCTCGATCGACGCCGAACTCGTTGATGGCAGCCGCACGATCTTCGTCTACGATATGGGCGAGCGGCGCATAATCGGCCGCTTTGCAATCCGCAACAAATGAAGCCCGGCGACAATGCAGCAAACAAGTTTGCCGCAGAAATGACCGGCTTTGCCGAAAACCGTCATATCGCCACCGTCGCGCTGGTCGTCGACAGCTATGACGAGGCGATCGACTGGTATGTCGGGCGGATGGGCTTTGTGCTCCTGGAGAATGTGGACCTTGGCGGCGGCAAGCGCTGGGTGACGGTGGCGCCGGCCAGCGGGCGCGGCGCGCGGCTGCTTCTGGCCGAGGCCTCCGACGAGGCACAAAGAAAGAGCATCGGCAACCAGACCGGCGGGCGGGTTTTTCTCTTCCTCGAAACCGACGACTTCGCCCGCGATCATGCGGCGATGGTGGCGAAGGGCGTCGAATTTCGCGAGCCACCGCGCTTGGAGCCCTACGGCACGGTGGCGGTTTTCGCCGATCTCCACGGCAATCTATGGGACCTGATCGAGCCCAAACGCTAGCACCGGCCGGCTTTTTCTTGATCCCGGGAAAGCCGGCGGAACCCCAGTTGCTTTTTCTCCGCCGCCAGCCTATATCGCCGGTTCTTGAACGCGCCCATCGTCTAGCGGTCAGGACACCGCCCTCTCACGGCGGGAACAGGGGTTCGATTCCCCTTGGGCGTACCAAGAAAAACGGCTTAGCCGTTGATCCCCAGCATCGAACAATATTCAGCCGCCCCCGCTCGAGCGCTCCGTCAGATACAGTGCATGGAACGCTGGCTGGAGCCGGGTTCGGAGCTATGGCGTGGAGGCGGGCGTCGGTTAAGGTTTCGTTTACCTATAACCTGTCTACTGGAGACAATTCACCCGCGACCACGGATGTACTGGCGCTGCGGTGAAAACAAAGGTCGGCTCACGCCGGCCTTTTGTTTTTTGGCCGGCCGTTGCGGTAAGGCCGCCTCCAATGCTTTCGGCAATACCTTCGTCAAAGCATATTGTCCTTGCCATTTCAGGCCCTACCATCAATCCTGCCGTGCGCACGTGGGCGGCTGGAGAGGGTCGAAGGTCGAGGAATTGCAATGAAAAGAACCGCTGGAATGCTCCTGATTGCCGGCGCGGTGGTGATGGGCGCCACATCCCCGTCGGCTGCCGCTCAGCTCAACACGATGGACGAAGTCGGCACGGCGATCCAGGCATGCTGGACGCCGCCAGCGGATGCTGGAAATTCCATCGTCACGCTGAGCTTCAGCTTCAAGCGCGACGGCACGCTGCTTGGTCCGCCACGGCCGACCGCCGCCAAGGTGGCCGGCGACGACAAGGCGCGAAAGTCGTTTATCGACGCCGCAACGGCCGCGGTGAAGAATTGCACGCCGCTCAGCCTTTCGCCGCAACTCGCGCAAGGGATTGCCGGCAACGTGTTCACCTTGCAATTCGTCTCTCCCAAGGTCGGCGAATAGCTGTTTTCCGCAACTCTCCGCGCAGGGCGCGCCGCGGCTTATGTGTTGCGCCGTTCGGCATTCGGCGGATCGCCGATCCCGCTTCCATTTTTTACGCAATTCCTGAGGGAAAACATCTGCCGGCGTCAGTGAGCCGCTCAGGTAGCTACTACCAAACCATCTCGCCCGGCACCGCCCTCATCGGTCAGTGGCTGGTACGCCGCGCCTCGGCGTGCCGCGCCAGGTCGGGTGTCTCGAAGACGTAGTCGTTCCAGGCCGATTCCGGGATTTGCCCGGCCAGATAGCATTCCAGCAGCAGGTTTTGCTCGGCGCTCAGGGGCCTCGGATCAAGTCCCAGGGAATGAAAAAGATTTCTTGTCAGTTCCGATACCGTGACCTGGATCGACATCTGCGTTCTCCTTCGCGCTTCAACGCGAAAGGCCGGGCAAAGGTTTCAGGGCCGGATGCCGATAACGCCGGAGTGATCCGGCAGGCCTGCCAGCCATCGGTCCGGCTGCATTGTTTTGCAGTTCGTCTCAATCTTGAAATAAAAATGCAATATTGAATTCACAGAGGTTCTTCTATTAAACTAGAGACAAGTCTCTCAATGCATGGAGGCTAGAAAGATTAGATAAAACTCATTTAGTGAAAGCTTACCGAAGTCGAAAGAGTTGTCATTCCAGGTTCTCAGCAACAAGGGCCGCGTCCTTCCGATGATCCGTTTCTGGTCCCCCATGATGATCGCGTTCGTCACCCTGACCGTGCTCGCGCTCGGCATGTCCAGTTCTTATGCCGACAGTTGCAGTGCAATAAGAAATCAGTTGTCTTCGGCCGGCCGTGGCGGCGGCACGAGCCCCGAGCTTGCCCAGTTGCACCGCCAGCTTGCCGCCATCCAAGGCATCGAGAGGCAGCGCAAGTGTACGGCGAAAAATTCCCTCGGTGGTTTCTTCAACGCATGCGCCGATCTTGCCAGGAACAGGAGCGAGGTGCAGCGCCGGATCGCGGCGGCCTCCAATTCAGGCCGGGACATGTCGGGGCTGCGGGCGCGTTTTGTCGCGCTTGGCTGCGCGCCAGCGGCAAAGCGCGCGGCGGCGAAGACCCAATCGGTGTCTGTGACGGCGCCAGCGGCGAGGGCAACGGGCGCCGGCAACGCTATGCTGTTCTGTGTGCGCCTTTCGGATGGATATTTCTTCCCAGCACCCAAGTCGCAGTTCGCCGGCAGCGACGATGTGAAGGATATGGCCGATCAATGCCGCTACATCTGCGACGAGCCGGGGGTCGACCTCTATACGCTCAGCGACGTCAGCCTCGAAACCGAAAAGATGGTCGCTCTCGACACGCGCAAGCCCTACACCGATCTGCCGACCGCATTCCGCTACCGCGACGACGTCAATTTCAAGGCATGTGACCTAAAACGCTACTACAGCAGGGTCGCCGAATTGAGGGCCAGAACGGTGACGCCCACAAACATGACCAATGCCATCATCCCCTTGCCGTCGGCCAAGCCGGATCTCGGCAGCGTCGCGGCAATTCCCGCGGCGGACGCCGAAGCCTCCGGGGCGGCCCAGCATCAGTCGGTAGAGGCCGGCAAGCGGCCGGTGAGAATAGTTGGCCCGGCCTTCTTCCCAGCCGAATGATCATCCGCTCCGGGCGTAGGCGCGGTTTCCCAGCCAATGTCAATTTTGGGTGGCATCCATCAGTCGCAGACCATGCGAACCCTCTTTCCGGGTTCGCTGACATTCCTGCATGCCAGCGGCTTTTCCTCATCGGAGGACGGCGGAGGTGGCCTCGAAACTCTTGAAAGATGACGTCTCGGTGCGGCGCGCGGCGCGGTCCTGCGCTCGGAAAACCGGGCTGGCGGTTGTGGCGGCGCCGGAAAAGCGTCGTTTTCCATTCCGGACGGCCCGTATTCCACATTGGGCGGCGGCCGGTCCCAGAAACGCCGGGCATCGAGCGGGCGCGGAATGACGACCGTGCCGTCATAGCTGCGCGAACAGCCACTGCCGAAAAGCAGCGCCGCGCTCAGCAAGCAAGGCACAATCCGTCCAAACATCAGCAACACCCCTGTTCGGGTTTATAGCGCGGCTTCGATCCAGCCGACAACCGGGCGCAATGGCGCAGGCCAGGGCCGGCCCGGTGCGCAACGGCTCGTTAAGGTTAGCGGATCGTTAATGCTTCTCGGGCACATTCCGCCGACGAACCGCGGAGGGAGGGTTCGGCCTTGGATTCGGGGTGGGGACGGCATGGCTGAAGCGAACGAGACAGCCGGCGTGCGCGGCGAGCGCGGGTCGGGCGAAATGGCGGTGAACGACGCGGCCTCGTTCGCCGAGGGCATGGACTTGGCTATGCTACGCCAGCTGGTTGAGACGGGCTCGGACTGGATCTGGGAGACCGATGCCGAGCTGCGCTTTTCCTGGCTCTCGCACAACTACCAGACGGTCACGGGCATCGACCCGGCCAACGTGCTCGGCCGTTTCCGTTTCGATTTTCTGAAGCAGGTCCTGAACGGCAACCGCAGCGCGGCAATGCATCTGGAGGATCTGCAGGCGCATCGGCCGTTCCGTGACTTCGTCTACGAACTGAAGGGAGGTCGCGCCGATTGCCGCTGGGTGCTGACCTCAGGCTTTCCACGCTTCGACGACGAGGGGAAATTTGCGGGCTATCGCGGCATTGGACGCAATGTCACGGGATTGGCCGCCGCCTTCGAAGAGCTGGAACAGAAGCAGCAAGGAGAGGCGTCTTCGGGAGGCCTTGCCGATCTTCGCACGATGGTCGATTCGATGCCGATCGGCATCATGGTCCTCGACGCCGACCTGCGCGCCGAAGTGATCAACCGGGCCTTCTATGATTTGTGGAAAATCGATCCCCAGCGCGCCGGGATCGGCTCGGGCTTCCGCGAGTTGATGGAGGCCAGCCGCGCCGTCGATTCCTACGGTGCCGACGACGTTGCCTGGCAGCGCCATACCGCCGAGCGCGAGGCCGAGATCAGGGCCGGCGTCGCCGGCTCCAGACAATTGCCGCACAATGACGGGCGCACCCTGGTCGCATCGCTGGCCCCGCTGGCCGGCGGCAAGCGGCTCATCTCCTATGTCGATGTCACCGACATGAAGGATCGCGAAGCCGAACTGGCCGAAGCGCTGGAAAAGGCGCGACTGGCGGAAGCGGTGATCAACGGCGTCAAGGATCCGATCTTCGTCAAGGACGACGATCTGCGCTTCGTCTTCGTCAACGAAGCGTTCGCGGGCCTGTTCGGCCAGACGCCGCAAACCATGCTTGGCAAGCCCGGCGGCAATTTTCTCGCACCGGCCGAGGTCGCGCTGTTCGAGGAAAGCGAGCGCGCGGTGCTGGCGACCGGGCGCCCTTACGAGGTGGAAGAAAGCTTCGAAGTCGACGGCGTCAACTGCTCGCGCGTCGTCAGGAAGAACCGCGTTAGAATGGCAAGCGGCCGCAGCTACGTGGCCGGCTTCCTCTTCGACGTCTCGGACATGAAGGGTCGTGAGACCGAGGCGCAGGACGCCCGCAAACACCTGGCCAGCGTGCTGGAATCGCTGCCGGCCGCCGTGATCATCTACGACCGCGACGACAATTTCGTTTTCGCCAACCGCAAGATGCAGGACACGCTGCCGGCGTTGAAGCCGGCATGGCAGCCCGGCCGCACCTTTCGCGACGCGCTATCGCTCGGTCATTCGGCCGGCTATTTCCGCTCGAGCGGCGATCCGCGGGTCGATGCGCTCTATGATGGCGATCTCGATCCCTGGCTGGACAGCATCCTCGCCCGCTACCGCCTGCCATACTCATCCTTCGAACGTCTCAATCCCGACGGCCGCTGGTATCAGGTCTACGACATGCGCACCGATGACGGCACGTTCATCGGCGTGCGTGTCGACATCTCCGAGATCAAGAGCCGCGAAAAGGCGCTGCACGATTCGATGCGGCAGATCGACCTGTTCCGGCACGTGCTGGACGAACTGCCCGTGGCCGCCTTCATCAAGGCGCAGGACCTCAGCATCGAGTTCGTCAACAAGGCCTGGTGCGCGATCACCGGGCTCGCCAAGGAAGACGTCATCGGCCGCACCGATCGGCAGCTGTTCGGCGACGGGGACGGAGAGAGCTACAGCCTGGACGACACCGAGGTCGCCCTCACCGGCAGCGTCAGGGAGGTCGAGGAGCCCGTCACCCATCGCGACGGCACGGTGCGGCAGTTGATGACGCGCAAGAGCCGGCTGGTGGCGCTGGACGGATCGGTGCATCTGGTCGGCTCCAGCACCGACATCACCGAGGTCAAGGCGCGCGAGCGGGCGCTGGAAGAAAGCATGCGCGAGAACGAGGTGTTCCGCAGCCTGATCGACAACGTGCCGGTGTCGATCTACGCCAAGCGCTCCGATCTCAGGCAATTCTACGTCAACAAGGGCTGGTGCGATCTCACCGGCTTCAGCAAGCAGGACGCGATCGGCAAGACCGACATCGAAATTTTCGGGCCGGACGGCGAAGCCTTCGTCGATGGCGACCTCGCGGTGCTGCGCAGCGGCGAAACCCAGGAGGTCGAGGAGACGGTGACACTCCCGGACGGCAGCGTGCGCCACCAGTTCGCCCGCAAGGGCGCGATGATCGCGTCCGACGGGTCGCTCTACCTGATCGGGTCGACCACCGACATCACCGAATTGAAGCTGCGCGAGGCGGAACTGCGCGAGGCGCGCCAGCGCGCCATACTTGCCGACCGCGCCAAGTCGGAATTCCTCGCCAATATGAGCCATGAGATCCGCACCCCGATGAACGGCGTGCTGGGCATGGCCGAACTCCTGGCCAAATCCGATCTCGATCCGAAGCAGAAGACCTTCACCGACATCATCGTCAAATCGGGCAATGCGCTGCTCACCATCATCAACGATATCCTGGATTTCTCCAAGATCGATGCCGGCCAGTTGGTGCTCGATCCCGCCCCTTTCAATCTCGCCGAGGCGATCGAGGACGTGGCGACGCTGGTATCGACGCGCGCCAAGGAAAAGGACCTCGAGCTCATCGTGCGCATTGAGCCTGGGCTCGAAAACCTGTTCATCGGCGATGTCGGCCGCATCCGGCAGATCGTCACCAACCTGCTCGGCAATGCGGTGAAGTTCACCGACGAAGGACACGTGCTCGTCGACGTCACCGGCGAAAGTGTGCCGGACGGAACCAGGCTGACGATCTCGGTCACCGACACCGGGATCGGCATCCCCGAGGAAAAGCTGAAACAGGTGTTCGAGAAATTCAGCCAGGTCGACACCTCCTCGACGAGGCGGCATGAGGGCACCGGGCTCGGGCTCGCGATCACCTCGCGGCTGGTCGAATTGATGGGCGGCGACATCGGCGTGGAAAGCGCCGAAGGCAAGGGGTCGACCTTCTGGTTCGCGGTCACGCTGCCCAGGGCCGGACAACAGAACGCGCAGCGCATCATGCCGGTGGATGTGACCGGCGCGCGGGTGCTGATCGTCGACGACAATGCCGTCAACCGCGCCATCCTGACCGAGCAGATGACGTCATGGACCTTCGATTCCTGCGCGGCCGAGAGCGGCGCCGAGGGACTGAAAGTACTGATCGCTGCCGCCGCCTACGGCGTGCCGGTCGATTGCGTCGTGCTCGACTATCAGATGCCCGAGATGAGCGGCGCCGAGATGGCAGGTGTCGTGCGCAACACCGCCGGGCTTGCCGACACGCCGATCATCATGCTGACCTCCGTCGACCAGTCGCTGGCCAACACCAGTTACCGCGATCTCGGCATTGATGCCCAACTGATCAAGCCCGCACGCTCCTCGGTGCTCCTGGAAACGCTGGTCGCCACCATCCAGCGGCATCGCCACGCTACCGATGTCGCCCAGCCGCTTGCTGTCGAGGGAGGCGGGGGGAACGGTCCGCAACCATCGCCAGCGGCGGCGTCGGGCCAACGCGCGTTGCTGCAGCCGCCGCCGGTCAGGCCTCGGCTTGCCGCGACCGGCGGCGAGCAGCGGCTGGACATCCTCGTGGCCGAGGACAATGAGGTCAACCAGATGGTCTTCACCCAGATCCTCGGCGAGACCGGCTACGGTTTCGAGATCGTCGGCAATGGCCGCAAGGCGCTGGACGCCTTCGGCAGGCTCAATCCGTCCATGATCCTGATGGACGTCTCGATGCCGGAGATGAACGGGCTCGAGGCGACCGCCGCCATTCGCCGGCTGGAGGAGGAAACCGGCACGCATGTGCCGATCGTCGGGGTCACCGCGCATGCGCTCAAGGGCGATCGCGAACGCTGCCTTGACGCCGGCATGGATGATTATCTGCCCAAGCCGATCAGCCCCAGGGCCCTGCTCGAAAAGGTCGAGCGCTGGGTCGGCGCCGGTCGCCAGGCCCGGCGCAACGCGGGATAGGCTTCGCGCCTTCCACGGGATTGCGGCGAGAATCAGTCGGGGTCGGCCGCTGCCCTTCGAGCAAGACTATGGTGCGATCGCACCATATCAAAGCCGGCGTCCAGCCGGGACAATGACGGCATCGAATTTCCGCTCTCTTCTAGTTACGGGCGGGAGCAGCGACCGCCAGTATGAAGCAGCGTCAATCTACCCCAACGGACCTGTTTTTGGCGATGGCCCGGCCAAGACATCCTCTGGCCTCGAGCAACGCGCTCCCGTCCGGCTTTTCTTCGATCAGCGCTCCATGCCGAATCCGAGGGCTGTTTGGGTGGCCAGATAGCGCAAGTCCCTGATTCCCGAAGGCAAACCGGCGCCATGCCGCAGCCGCCGATCGCCATCGCCTTTCCAAGCGCCGGCGACGCGTTACCGGGCTGACACGAAACTGTCATGCGACTGTTATAATCGAACGCTATTGGCCTCAGCGGGCGCTGGCAAGGAATGGCGCCGAGAGACCATCTTCCGAACAGGAGCAGGCCACATGAGACATTTCATCCGCTCGGCGGCCGTTGCGATCGCAATGGCTGCGGCGTCCACCCTCACCCTTTCAGCGGCAATGGCAGCTGACATTTCCGGCGCCGGCGCCACCTTCCCTTACCCGATCTATGCGAAGTGGGCCGATGCCTACAAGAAGGAGACCGGCATCGGTCTCAACTACCAGTCGATCGGCTCGGGCGGCGGCATCAAGCAGATCAAGGCCAAGACCGTCACCTTCGGCGCTTCCGATGCGCCGCTGAAGGGCGAGGATCTCGAATCCACCGGACTTGCACAGTTCCCGATGGTGATGGGCGGTATCGTTCCGGTCGTCAATCTCGAAGGCATCAAGCCGGGCGAACTGGTGCTCGACGGCCCGACGCTGGCCGATATCTTCGCCGGCAAGATTACCAACTGGAACGACGCGGCGATCGCCAAGCTCAATCCCGACGTCAAGCTTCCCGACCAGGCGATTGCGGTCGTGCATCGCTCCGATGGTTCGGGCACCACGTTCAACTTCAGCTACTATCTGGCCGACGTCAGCGCCGACTGGAAGTCGAAGGTCGGCGTCAACACCGCGCTCGAATGGCCGGTCGGTATCGGCGCCAAGGGCAATGAAGGCGTCGCCAACAACGTCTCGCAGACCGGCGGCTCGATCGGCTATGTCGAATACGCCTACGCCAAGCAGAACAAGCTGACCTATGCCGACATGATCAACAAGGACGGCAAGAAGGTCGAGCCGACGGCGGCGGCGTTCTCGGCGGCGGCGGCCAATGCCGATTGGAGCTCGCAGCCGGGTTACGGCGTCATCCTGGCCAACCAACCGGGCGCCGAATCCTGGCCGATGACGTCGGCCACCTGGATTCTGGTCTACAAGAAGCCCGGCGACGTGGCGGCGACCGGTGAAGCGCTCAAGTTCTTCGCCTGGTCCTACGCGAAGGGTGACGACATGGCCGGGGCGCTGGACTACGTTCCGATCCCCGACGCGGTCGTCAAGAGCGTCGAGGACATGTGGACCAAGGACATCGTCGGCGAAGACGGCAAGCCGCTCTATTCCGCCATGTAATCCCTGCTGAATGAGGAGGGCGCTTCACGGCGCCCTCCCTGTCTTCCTTGAAACGCGAGGGCCAGATGACCGCCGTCTCCGAAGCCATGCCATCGTCGGCCGCCATGCGGGCCAGGGAAGCGACGGTCCGGCGCTTCGCGCTCACCGATACGATTTTCCGGGCGGCGACACGCTTTTCCGCCATCCTCGTCCTGCTCATCCTCGGCGGCGTGGCGATTTCGCTGGTTGCCGGCTCGTGGGAAGCGCTGTCGAAATTCGGGTTCTCCTTCCTGACGACCGAATCGTGGAACCCGGTTACCGAGAATTTCGGGGCGCTGGCCCCGATCTACGGAACCATCGTCACCGCCGCCATCGCTATCCTGATCGCCGTTCCCATCGGCATCGGCATCGCCATCTTCCTTACCGAACTCTGCCCGCGGCCACTCCGGCGCCCTATCGGCATCGCCGTCGAGCTGCTTGCCGGCATACCCTCCATCATCTACGGCATCTGGGGCCTGTTCGTGTTCGCGCCGTTCCTGCAGACGACGGTGCAGCCCTTCATCATCAAGCTTTTCCACGACGTGCCGGGGCTCTCCAGCCTGTTTGCCGGTCCGCCCTACGGCATCGGCCTTTTGACCTCGGCGCTGATCCTTGCCATCATGGTCCTGCCCTTCATCACCTCGATCACCAAGGATGTCTTCGACACGGTGCCGTCGGTGCTGAAGGAATCGGCCTACGGCATCGGCTGCACGACCTGGGAGGTCACCCGCCGCGTCGTCATCCCCTATACCCGCGTCGGCATCATGGGCGGCGTCATGCTCGGTCTCGGCCGCGCGCTCGGCGAGACCATGGCGGTAACCTTCGTCATCGGCAACGCCCACCGCATCAGCGCCTCGCTGTTCGCGCCCGGCACGACGATCTCGGCAACCATCGCCAACGAGTTCACCGAAGCCGACGGCGATCTCTATACGTCTTCGCTGGTGGCGCTCGGCCTGATCCTGTTCGTCATCACTTTCCTGATCCTTGCCCTTGCGCGCTACATGCTGCTGCGCATGGACAGCCGCACGGGAGCCTGACCGATGTCGACGGCCACATCGCTTCACAATCGACGCAAGCGCAGGAATGCCGTGATGATGACGCTATGCGTCACGGCGGCGGGCATCGGCCTGGCCTGGCTGGCGCTGATCCTCGGCGCACTGCTCTATAAGGGCCTGTCGGGTGTTTCGCTCTCGGTGTTCACCGAAATGACGCCACCGCCAGGCGATGCCGGCGGCCTGCTCAACGCCATCTACGGCAGTATCATGATGACCGTCATCGCCGTCATCGTCGGCACGCCGATCGGTGTCCTCGCTGGGACCTACATGGCCGAATATGGCCGCTTCTCGCGCCTCACCACCATCGTGCGCTTTATCAACGACATCCTGCTGTCGGCACCCTCGATCATCGTCGGCCTGTTCGTCTACGAACTCCTGGTGCGGCCGATGGGGCATTTCTCGGCGATCGCCGGCGCCGTCGCGCTGGCCATCCTGGTCATCCCGGTCGTCGTGCGCACCACCGAGGACATGCTCAACCTCGTGCCGAACGCCCTGCGCGAGGCCGGCGCCGCGATCGGCGCGCCGCGCTGGGTGGTCATCCGCTCGGTCGCCTACCGTGCGGCGCTGTCGGGCATCGTCACCGGCATATTGCTGGCCATCGCCCGCATTTCCGGCGAGACGGCGCCGCTGCTCTTCACCGCGCTCAACAATCAGTTCTGGTCGAGCAATCTCAACGCGCCGATGGCCAGCCTGCCCGTCACCATCTTCCAGTTCGCTCTCAGCCCCTATGAGGAATGGCAGCAGCTGGCGTGGACCGGCGCACTCATAATCACCCTTACGGTTCTCGGGCTGAGCATCTTCGCCCGCAGCCTTACCGGACGCAGAGAGGACAGATGAAACCGATGTTGTCCACCGAGTTGAACACGCCCGAAGTCGCGGTCGAGAAAGCCAAGATCGAGGTCAAGAACCTCAATTTCTACTACGGCCAGTCGAAGGCGCTGAAGGATATCAGCCTGTCGCTGCCTGAGCGCAGCGTCACCGCCTTCATCGGGCCTTCGGGCTGCGGGAAGTCGACGCTGCTGCGCGTCTTCAACCGCATCTACGAGCTCTACCCGAAGCAGAGCGCCGAGGGCCAGGTGCTGCTCGACGGCCAGAACATCCTCGACCGGTCGCAGGACCTCAACCTGCTCAGGACCAAGATCGGCATGGTGTTCCAGAAGCCGACGCCGTTCCCGATGTCGATTTACGAGAACATCGCGTTCGGCGTCAGGCTCTATGAGAAGCTCAGCAAGGCCGAGATGGACGGCCGTGTCGAGCAGGCGCTGAAGCGCGCGGCACTGTGGAGCGAGGTCAAGGACAAGCTCAACGCCAGTGGCCTCAGCCTTTCGGGCGGCCAGCAGCAGCGCCTCTGCATCGCCCGCACGGTGGCCGTGAAGCCAGAGGTCATCCTGCTCGACGAGCCTGCCTCGGCACTCGATCCGCTGTCGACCGCCAAGATCGAGGAACTGATCGACGAGCTGCAGGCCGATTATACGATCGTAATCGTCACCCATAACATGCAGCAGGCGGCGCGCGTATCGAAGCAGACCGCCTTCATGTATCTGGGCGAGCTGGTCGAGTTCGACCGCACGGAGAAGATCTTCACGTCGCCCCGCGAGAAGCGCACGCAGGACTATATCACCGGCCGCTTCGGCTGATCCCACGCACACGAGGACCAAGATCATGGCCGAACATACAGTCGCAGCCTTTGACGAAGATCTCGGACAGATCAGCAGGCTGATCCGCGACATGGGCGATCTCGCCTCATCGATGGTCGGCGGCGCCACCAAGGCGCTCCTGAATTCCGACAACGCGCTCGCCCAGCGCGTCGTCTCCGACGACGCGATCATGGATGCGCGCCAGCGCGAACTCGACGACCGCGCCATCACCCTGATCGCCAAGCGGCAGCCCATGGCGGACGATCTGCGCCATGTCGTCGGCTCGATCCGCATGGCGGGCGATCTCGAACGCATCGGCGATCTCGCCAAGAACATCGCCAAGCGCGTCGGCACCGTCGGCCTGGCCGCCACGCCGCGCAACCTGTCGCACTCCATCGATGTCATGGCGCAGCTGGTGCTGATCCAGGTGCAAGGGGTGATCGAGGAGTATGCGGCGCGCGATTCCGCGGCACTTGCCAAGCTGCGCGCCGACGATGAACGCATCGACGTCAAATACACATCGGTGTTTCGCGAGCTGCTGACCTACATGATGGAGGATCCGCGCAACATCACCGCCTGCACGCATCTTTTGTTCTGCGCCAAGAATCTCGAGCGCATCGGTGATCACGTGACCAACATTGCCGAAAATGCCTATTATGTGCTGACCGGCACGCAATTGCCCGCCAATCGCCCGAAGCAGGACGAGACGGCGATGTCGGCGCCAGCGGCGTGACGGCAGGGGTGACCAGTCGATGATCGCGCCACGCATCATGGTGGTGGAGGACGAGGAGCCGCTGGGTGTGCTGCTCCGCTACAATCTGGAATCGGAGGGTTATCAGGTCGAGGTGGTGACGCGCGGCGACGAAGCCGAGATCCGCTTGCAGGAGAATGTCCCTGACCTTCTTGTGCTCGACTGGATGGTGCCGGCGGTTTCCGGCATCGAACTCTGCCGCCGTCTCCGGATGCGGCCCGAGACCGAGCGGCTGCCGATCATCATGCTGACGGCGCGCGGCGAGGAAAGCGACCGGGTGCGCGGTCTCTCCACCGGCGCCGACGACTATCTAGTCAAGCCGTTCTCAACCCCGGAATTCATGGCACGCGTCAAGGCGCTGCTGCGCCGCGCCAAGCCCGAAGTTCTGTCCAGCGTGCTCAAGGTCGGCGACATCGTGCTCGACCGTGAATCGCACCGGGTCTACCGCAAGAAGAGCGAGATCCGGCTCGGGCCGACCGAGTTCCGCCTGCTCGAATTCATGATGCGCCACCCGGGCCGCGTGTTCTCGCGCAGTCAGCTGCTCGACAATGTCTGGGGCGAAACGATCTATATCGACGAGCGCACGGTGGACGTGCATGTCGGCCGGCTGCGCAAGGCGGTCAACAATGGCCGCATGCCTGACGTGATCCGCACCATTCGGGGCGCGGGGTATGCGATCCGCGAAGACTAGGGATATGTCACGCAACGTTCTCGCCTATGCCTGATTTCGCTTGTGCCCCCGGCGCGAAAATTTCCTGGTCGACGAAGGTCAGCGCGCGCATGGCGCAACCCTCGCGGATCAGCGGCAGTTCGTTCGGCTCGGTGTCGAAGGAAATCGATTTCGAGTGCTGGCCGCCGGCGGTCTGGGCGATCGCCTCGCGCAATGCCGGCTCGATCAGGTCGAAGGCGGCCGCGCTGACGCCGACCATGGCGACCGGCGCCGGATCGATCAGGGCGAACAGGCTGCCAAGGCCATAGCCCAGCGCCTCGCCGGCCTTGCGGTAGGCTTCGCGCTCCGGCCCGTCCTTTTCGCGCGCCGAGGCCGCCAGGGTGCGCATGTCGGCGTCGCTGACGTCGACGGGCTCGGTGTCCTCGCCAAGCTGCCTAGCGTTGCGCCAGATGGCATAGTTCCCGGCATAGGCCTCGACACAGCCGCGCCGCCCGCAGCGGCAGAGCGCCCCGCCGGGGCGATGGATCATGTGGCCGAACTCGCCTCCGGATGAATGGGTGCCGGTGAACAGTTCACCCTTCAACACCAGGCCCATGCCGATGCCGTGCGACAAAAGGATGGCGATGAAGTCGTCGCGGTAGCGCTGGGGATCGCGCCAGCGCAGCGCCACCGCCATCATGTTGCAATCGTTCTCCATGGTGGCGGGAATGCCGAACTCGGTCTCCAGTATGTCGGCGAAGGCGATGTCGGTCTGCGGCGTGATCGGCGACCACAGCATGGTGCGCGCATCCGTGTCGGTGATGCCCTGGATCGCCAGCGCGATACGGGCGATGCTGCCGACGTCGAGGTCGGGATCCTCGAACCGCCGCCTGACGATGGCCACACATTCGCCGATCAGCGCCTCGCGCGACAGGGTCAGCGTGTCCAGCCGGCGCTGCTCTTCAGATATCACCTGGCCGGCATAGTCGATGACTGCGACGGAGAGGAAATTCAGCGACAGCACCACGGTCATCACAGCCGCGGCTTCAGGGTTGAGGCTGAGACCGACCTGCGGCCGGCCGCGTTTCAGCGCACCGGCCTCGCTCGGCTTGCTCTGCGCCAGGATGCCTTCGCCAATCAGGTCGGAGGAGATCGCCGATATGGTGGAATGGCTGAGCCCGGTGGTCGCGGCAATCTCAGTGCGCGAGGGCTGCCCGGCACGGCGCACGGCTGCGATCACCATCGCCCGGTTGCGTCGGCGCAGATCGTCGTGGCGGATTCCGACCGACATTCTTCTCGCATCCTCCCGGTCGCCGCGTTCTCTCCCCAGGCCTCGACGACCGTCAAATACTGGCAGAACCGGCCTTGGCTGTCATTATTTATTCCGGAGCTCGAAAAAAATTCCCGAGGACATCAAAATACATCAGAATCGGCGTTGACAGCGTTCCGACGATGGATCAGTGTTTTTTCGAGGCTCGAAAAAATAGAGCCTTTTGTGCCGGCCTAAGGGCCTGTTTGGTCGCGCCATACGCGGCGCAGGGAGGATTAAGATGAAGAGATTCACAGCCGCTATCCTGGCGGGTGTCGCCATGTCGCTGACGCTCGCGTCGGTCGCGCAGGCGAAGGACAAGGTCATCGGCGTTTCCTGGTCGAACTTCCAGGAAGAGCGCTGGAAGACCGACGAGGCCGCCATGAAGAAGGCGATCGAAGCCGCCGGCGACAAGTATATTTCCGCCGACGCCCAGTCCAATCCCGGCAAGCAGCTCACCGACGTCGAGAGCCTGATCTCGCAGGGCGCCAATTCGCTGATCATCCTGGCGCAGGACGCCTCCGCCATCGGCCCCGCGGTGCAGAAGGCGCTTGACGAAGGCATTCCGGTCGTCGGCTATGACCGCCTGATCGAGAATAAGGACGTCTTCTATCTGACCTTCGACAACAAGGAAGTCGGCCGCATGCAGGCCCGCGAAGTGTTCAAGGTGAAGCCGGAAGGCAACTACGTCTTCATCAAGGGCTCGGGTGCCGATCCGAATGCCGATTTCCTGTTCTCCGGCTCGATGGAAGTGCTCAAGGATGCCATCGACAGCGGCAAGATCAAGAATGTCGGCGAAGCCTATACGGATGGCTGGCTGCCGGCCAACGCGCAGAAGAACATGGAACAGTTCCTGACCGCCAACGACAACAAGGTCGACGCGGTGGTGGCGGCTAATGACGGCACTGCCGGCGGGGTCGTGGCGGCGCTGACGGCTCAAGGCCTGGCCGGCACCGTTCCGGTGTCGGGCCAGGACGGCGACCACGCGGCGCTGAACCGCATCGCCCTCGGCACGCAGACCGTGTCGGTTTGGAAGGACGCGCGTGAACTCGGCAAGAATGCCGCCGAGATCGCCTCGCAGCTGGCCGACGGCAAGAAGATGACCGATATCGCCGGCGTCAAGGACTTCACCACGCCCGGCGGGAACACCGTCAAATCGCTGTTCCTGACCCCGGTTGCGATCACCAAGGACAATCTCAACGTCGTCATCGACGCCGGCTGGATCAAGAAAGACGAGGTCTGTGCCGGCGTCGCGGCGGGCAGCGTCGCGGCCTGCAACTGATCTTCCATTTCAAGCGATGAACGCCGCGGCTGCCAAGCCGCGGCGTTTTTTCAAGAAGATTTGTTTTTCCGCCCCGGGCGGGTAACTTCTAGGCTGGCTTCCGGCATCCGCGTCAGACGGGCAGGCCGGTGGGAGAAAATCATGACCGACACGACGTCCAACCCGCAGGCCGACACCGCGCGTGCGTCGGAACTCGGCGCCGTCGCCCGGTTCCTGAAGGCGACCGAGATCGACACGCGCATGCTCGGCATGATCGGCGCGCTGCTGCTGATCTGGATCGGGTTGCATGTCCTGTCCAGCCTGCGTCTCGGCGTCAATCCGCTCGATTTCGACAGCCGTACCTTCCTCACGCCGCGCAATCTGTGGAACCTGTCGGTGCAGACCTCGGCCGTCGCCATCATGGCCTCGGGCATGGTGCTGGTCATCGTCATGCGCAATATCGACCTGTCCGTCGGTTCCGCCGAAGGGTTGATCGGCATGGTCATGGGCTTCGCCCAGGTGCACTTCCTGGTGCGGATGGTCGGTCTCGAGCTCGGCAACCCGTGGATCTGGGTCCTGGCGCTGGTCATCGGCCTGGTGCTCGGCCTGTTGATCGGCGCCTTCCAGGGCTTTGTCATCGCCTATCTCGAAGTGCCGGCCTTCATCGTCACGCTGGGCGGATTGCTGGTCTGGCGCGGTGCGGCATGGTGGGTCACCAGCGGCCAGACGGTGGCGCCGCTCAACACGACGTTCCAGCTGATGGGCGGCGGCCCGGCCGGATCGATCGGCGCAACCTGGAGCTGGGTGGTCGGTATCGCCGCCTGCCTTGCAGTGGTGCTTGCGCTGTTCAACGGACGGGTGCAGCGCAAGCGCTTCCGTTTCCCGCTGCGTCCGATCTGGGCCGAGACGCTGATCGGCGTGGTGACCTGCGCCGTCATCATGGGCGCGGTTTGGCTGGCCAATTCCTATCCGTGGCCAGTCGGCATCGTGAACAGATATGCAGCCGCCAACAACATCACCGTGCCCGAGGGCGGTCTGTTCATCGCCCACGGCATCGCCATACCGGTGCTGATGGCCATCGCCGTCGGGCTGGTCATGACCTTCATCACCAAACGCACCCGTTTCGGCCGCTATGTCTTTGCCATCGGCGGCAATCCGGAAGCAGCCAACCTCGCCGGCATCAATACGCGCTGGATCACGATGAAAGTGTTCATGATCATGGGGGTGCTGGCCACGATCGCCGCCGCGATCTCGTCAGCCCGGCAGAACTCGGCCACCAACGTGCTCGGAACGCTCGATGAATTGCTGGTGATCGCAGCGGCTGTCATCGGTGGCACGTCGCTCGCCGGCGGTTCGGGAACCATCATCGGCGCCATGCTGGGCGCGCTTTTGATGCAGTCGCTGCAATCCGGCATGGTGCTGCTCGGCGTCGACTCGCCGCTGCAGAGCATTGTCGTCGGCGCCGTGCTGGTGATCGCGGTGTGGCTCGACACCGTCTATCGCAAACGCGTTTGAGGGAGGAGGACAATCATGGCTGACAGGATCGCTCCCGCCGGCAACCCGCTGGTCGACATGCGCAACATCTCAATCGCGTTCGGCGGCATTCGCGCCGTCGACGATGCCTCGATCGATCTTTTCCCCGGCGAGGTCGTGGCCCTGCTCGGCCACAACGGCGCCGGCAAATCGACGCTGATCAAGATTCTGTCGGGCGCCTACAAGCGCGACGCGGGCCAAATCTTCGTCAACGGCGAAGAGGCCTCCATCTCCAATCCGCGCGATGCCAAGAAATACGGCATCGAGACGATCTACCAGACCCTGGCGCTCGCCGACAATGTCGACGCCGCCGCCAACCTGTTCCTCGGCCGCGAGCTGAGAACCGCCTGGGGGACACTCGACGACGTCGCCATGGAGGCCGAGGCACGCAAGGTGATGGGCAGGCTCAATCCCCGCTTCCAGCGCTTCAAGGAGCCGGTGATCAAGCTGTCGGGCGGACAGCGGCAGTCGGTGGCGATCGCACGCGCGATCCTGTTCAATGCCCGCATCCTGATCATGGACGAGCCGACGGCAGCACTTGGACCGCAGGAAACGGCCCAGGTCGGGGAACTGGTCAGGCAGCTCAAATCCGACGGCATCGGCATCTTCCTGATCAGCCATGACATCCACGACGTGTTCGAACTGGCCGACCGGGTGTGTGTCATGAAAAACGGCCAGGTCGTCGGCACTGCCCGCACCAGCGATGTGACCCAGGACGAGGTACTGGGCATGATCATCCTGGGCAAATGTCCGCCCGGCGCCATTCCCGGACCAGGCGCGCTGAAGATCGCTGCCTGAAGCCTGCCCGGTTACCGCCTGGTCGCAAGGTCCCGATCGCCGGTCATGTGATATGCCAGCCGGCGGGATGGCTTGGCCTTGCCATTGTATTGGCCAAGCGACTTGCCCATAAAGGGCGCACATGCTGATGGGCCGCATCATCCGTTGAAGAAGCTTTTTCCAATCGTCGCTTTCGTTGCCGTTGCGCTGATCAGCATGACGATGGCGGGGTTCGCCTATTTCGCGACGCAGGAGGCGGCTCGCATCAAGTTTGACGCGACCGCGGACGACGCGCTCAATCGAATCGAGAGCCGGATCGACCTGCAGCTGTCGCTGCTGCGCTCGTCGCAAGCCTTGTTCGACGCCCGTAATGGCGACATCTCGCAGAATGAGTTCAAAGCGTTCTTCGATGCGCTCGATGTCGATACCAATTTCGCTGGCCTGGGCGGCATCGGCGTTCTCCGGCTGGTGAAAGCAGGCGACGAGGCGACGGTCGAACGCGATATGCTGCATGACCAGGGCATCAGGCGTCCGATCTATCCGGATACGACGCAGCCATGGCGCACGCCCATTGTGCTGTTCGAGCCGCTCGGCCCGTCCAACAAGGCCAGCATCGGCTACGACATGTTCACCGAGCCGGTGCGGCGCGCGGCAATCGAAAAGGCAATGGGCGATGATCAGCAGCACGCGAGCGGGCTGGTGCAACTCGGCCAAGGCACGGGCGCGGCGCAGACCTTCACCGGCTTCTACGTCTTCGTGCGGCTCAACGTCGAAACCGCACCCTACGCCATAAACGCATCGCGATCCTCGACTGTAGGCTTTCTCTATGCGGCCTTCCGGGCCCGGGATCTGTTCCAGATCGCGCTCAGCCGCGCGCCGCTGCTGCCGGTCAACACCGAAATCTACGATGGCGCCGTCGATCCGGATCATCTGCTGTTCCGGTCGGAGACGCCGCCAGTCTCGGGCTTTGGCGACAGGCTGTTGGTCACACGCAAGATCAGCGTCGCGGGCCGCCCGTGGACCGTGCAGTTCAGGCCGACAAGCGCCTTCTCGCAGCCATCGTCGCGGGCCATTCCGGTCATGCTCGGTCTGTTCGGGCTGCTGCTGGCCGGCGCCATCGCGCTCGTCGCGCGCTATCAGGAGCGGGCCTACGAGGCGGCATCGCTGCTGCACGAGACGACGGAAAAGAGCCTGCTCGAAAAAGATTTGATGCTGCAGGAGATGAAACATCGCATCAAGAATTCGATCACGCGGGTGCTGGCGATCGCGCGGCAGACCGCGTCGCGCGCCAGCGACGTCAATGAGTTCTCGGCATCGTTCTCGGCCCGGCTGCAGGCAATGGCCGCGTCCCAGGACATGCTGACGCGCTCGCGCTGGCAGAAGGCGGATCTGGGCGACCTGCTGCGCATCGAGCTTGGCCAGGTGTTCGGAAAGGAGCTGCCGGAAGAGCTTTTGTCCGGGCCGGAGGTGCTGCTTGACGAAACCACGACGCAGGCTCTAGGCCTTACCTTCCACGAACTTGCGACGAATGCGCTGAAATATGGCGAAGCCGGCAATACGGTCGGCGCCCTCAGGATCGAATGGTCGGTCGAAGGGCGCGGGCGTGACCGGGTCCTGGCTCTGAGCTGGCAGGAAAGCGGGCAGAAGAAGGTCGACGCGCCGGCCACGACCGGCTTCGGCACCAAACTGATCGACCTCAATGTCACGCGTGAACTGCGTGGCACGATCCACCGCGACTATCGCGATAACGGATTGAATGTGGAAATCAGGATTCCGCTGCCGGCGTGAATGCCATAGGCCCTTGCCGGAATCGCTCCAGGCCAGCCGATAATTGCCGCACCGCTGTCGGGTTCGCGAAAGAGCCTGACAGCAGTGCGGTTCACTATGCCCGGAGCGGTTCAGCGTCTGATAGAATCGCCGGCCCGCTCAAGCTCTTTGTTTCGCAATTCCCAGGAATTGCCTTAGTTGCAGCGCGCCGTGTAGATGCGACCCCGATGATCGCGATACTGGCAGTAGCCATTGCGCAGGTTGCGGACCAGCAGGCCCGAACCGGCACCGACGGCCGCGCCGATCAGCGCGCCCTTGCCGCCGCCGACCAAGCCGCCCACGCCGGCGCCGATCAAGCCGCCCCCGACGACATCCTGCTCGGTCGAGGTGCAGCCGCTGACGGCGACCACGGCAGCCATGGCAATAAGAACTTTCCGCATAGGGTCACTCCTCACTTCGTGTCCTCACTTTAATAAGCTCCAGCCGTCACTTAGCATGAAAAAAAGGCCTTTGCTGCTCCAATTTATTGTTGGTGAAGAGAGTCTTTTTCTGGGCGCGGGGCTTGCCAATGCCTTGGCCACCGAAAATCGCGAGCGATGCGCGCGCCAACGCAGGAGCGGGATCAGGCCAGCTGGAACAGGGCGATCAGGACAATTGCCGCGGCCAGCGCTGGAGCAACGATGCGCAGAATGCCATGAGCAGCCGGCGATGCTGCGGATGTCCCGGGATCCTGGAATTCGCCCATCGAAATGCGGGCGGCCTGCTCCAGCCTGTTTATGTCGACGATCGTCAGGACGCTCCTCCGCTGCTGCAAAGCCCTCGAAAGCATGCTCCTCGACTCGGCAGTTCCGTCGTATCTGGGAAACACCGCATCTGCCTTTATGGTGAACAGCCGGTTAAAAGCATGGCCGGATCGCCTAGTCCGTCTCGAAATTGCCGTGCGGAACGACGAGGCGGTATTCGAGGCGACCATCCGCGATCTCGAGTCGCGCCGTTCCGTTCAGGGAAGAGGGCACCACGCGTTCCAGTGCGACGCTGCCGAAGCGCTTCTTGCCCTCTTGGTTGCTGTCGGTTCGTACGGTTTCGGCCCAAGTCAGCGACAGTGCAATGTCGCCATCGGTGGCGGCGTCGAGGACGGCGGTCACTTCGACGAAGCCGTCCGGCCGCGACAGGGCGCCGTAGCTGACCGAGTTGACGGCAAGCTCATGCATCGCAAGGCCGATGTGCAGCGCGGCGTTGGGGTTGAGGTAAGGATTTGCGCCGCGGAAGCGAAGGCTGTGCGACGCGTCCGTCCCGTAGCGGCCAACCTGACCGGCGACGAGTTCGCGAAGGGCAGCACCGCGCCAGTTGGAGGAGGTTACCAGATCCTGGGAGGAGGCCAGCGACTGGAGCCGGCCGCGAAAGCGGGTCAGGAAATCGCCGATGCTATCGGAATAGCGCCCCGTCTGGGTGGCGATGCTCTGGATGATCGCCAGCAAATTCTTCGAGCGGTGCGTGACTTCGCGCAACAGCGTCGTCAGCGTCTGTTCGCGGCGTCGCTGCTCGGTCGTCTCGACCATGGTGGTGATGACACCTTGCACGTCGCCGGCCTCGCCATGGTCGGCGTCGATCCAGACCTGAAACCAGCGCATGCCGTCCTCCATCGGGACGCCGATCTCAAGGCGCTGCGGATCGCCGCTTGCGACGACGTTGCGCTTGGCAGCGCCAATGCGGTCGGCCTGTGCCGGCGGCAGGATGCCGTCGCCCTCGCTGCTGTCGGCCCAGGGTGCGCGCATGTTGCGCGCCCAGACGGTTTTCATGTCTCGGTCCTGGTAGAGGACGGAAATGCCGGCATTGTGCAGTGCGTGGAGAAGCGCCCGGCCAAGTTGCATCCCGCTTTCGGCGGGATGCAGGGCGATGACCTCGTCGCCCCGCTCGTTCTTCTTGGTATCTCGAGCCCTGGAACGCATCCGACCTGTCCACCCAACTCAGGCTGAACGGCTCACGGTCCAATGGGTTCCAAGGCAGGTTTTACGGGAACCGGACGCCTAAAAGCGGTCCGCCGGGCGGCGTCCTTGAGGGACACTGCCCGGCGGTGGCTGGAAACCGTTTGAGGGGTGCGGCTTCCAGTGTTCGGCTGGTATCGCTCACGCCCGCCTGAAAAGGCCGGCGAGAAGCGAAATGATGAGGAAAGCGAGAAAGATGAAGAACAAAATCTGCGCTATCCCGGCAGATGTGCCGGCAATGCCGCCGAAACCAAGCGCGCCGGCGATGATTGCCACGACGAGAAATACGAGCGCCCAGTAAAGCATGGTTCCATCTCCTTCCAACTATGCGAGAAAAACGTGGGTGGATGCGGTTTGTTCCACTTTTTGCCGAAAAAGACGATCCCCCGCGCACCATCGTGGCGCGAAAAAGCAAGGCACGGCCAGCGGAACCGTCGGCTGGCCGTGCCTTGCTTTTTCGCGCTCTTGCGGCGGCTTCAGATGCGCACGGCTATGCGGCTGCTTTCGCCTGCCGGTCGAAGAACAGAGCCTGGCTGATCAGCGCCTTGACCATGTCCGGGTTGAACGGCTTCGTCACCAGGAAGGCCGGTTCGGGGCGCTCGCCGGTCAGGAGCCGCTCGGGAAAGGCGGTGATGAAGATCACTGGCACCGAAGTCGACGACAGGATCTCGTTCACTGCCTCGATGCCCGAGCTGCCGTCGGCGAGTTGGATGTCCGCCAGCACCATCTTCGGCCGCGTCTTGCCGAACATCGTCACCGCTTCGGCATGGGTGCGGGCCGTGCCGACGACGCGATGACCCAGGCTCTCGACCATCTCCTCTATATCCATGGCGATCAGCGGTTCGTCCTCGATGATCAGCACGTCGGTCGCCACCTGGCGGGAAATCTCGTTGCTCGCCTGGGCAAGCAGTTCTGAGAATTCCTGTTCGCCGACGCCAAGGATTTCGGCCGCCTCATCCTCGCTGAAACCCTCGACGGCCACCAGAAGGAAGGCCTGACGGGGGAGCGGCGCGATGGCATTGAGATTGGCCGCGGCGCGCTGTTCCCATGCCGATTGCGCCTGCTCCTGTGGAACGCGGATGGCGACGGACGTGAACAGTTTGGCGAAGACCTTGTACAGCGCGATGCGGTCGCTGGATGCCTCGGGAAAAATGTCGACATCGGCGATGATGGCCTCGAGCATCGCGGCAACCAGCGCGTCGCCGCTCTCCTGCGATCCCGATACGGCACGCGAGAAGCGGCGCAGGAACGGCAGATGCGGAGCGATGGTGGCGGATAAACTCATGACGGACGTCTCCCTCAGATGACGTGATTGACTAAAAATGCAGGTCAAGCCCCATTGCAAGCCCCAACGACACAAACGCGGGCTTTCGCAAAAAGTTCCGGGCCCGGGAACTAATACGCCTGAACGGCGTTTGAATTGGGGATGGGCAACCAGACGAGGATGCCGCTTGCGTTGTGTTGAGTTATGTTGAGCGGCTATGGGGCTGGATTAAAGGGCGAAATGAAGGAAATGACGAAAGATGTCTCGACTGGCGCCGCAAGCAGGCGCCGGAACGGCGTGGGCGACCCGCTCGGGCCGAATTCCGAAATCGGACGCAAACTCAAGCAGTATTATGACGAGCTGGTCTCCGACGATGTGCCGGATCGCTTCGCGCAGTTGCTCAGCCAACTGGAGCGGGCCGAGCCCGCACAGAAAAAGGACTGAGGCATGGCAACGGTCTCACAAGGCTTCAAGACCGATCTGCTTGGGGCAATACCGAGCTTGCGTGCCTTCGCAGTGTCACTGACGCAGAATGCCGACAAGGCCGACGACCTCGTTCAGGAAACGCTGGTCAAGGCCTGGGACAAGCATGAGAGCTTTCAGCCCGGTACCAACCTGAAGGCATGGCTCTTCACCATCCTGCGCAACGAGTTCTATTCGCAGATGCGCAAACGCGGCCGCGAGGTGCAGGACAGCGACGGCATCATGACAGCCAGGCTTGCGGTGCATCCCGCCCAGCACGGCCAGCTCGACCTCAAGGATTTCCGCGGTGCGCTCGAGCAGTTGCCCGAAGACCAGCGCGAGGCCATCATCCTCATCGGCGCCTCGGGCTTCTCCTATGAGGAAGCGGCCGAGATTTGCGGTTGTGCGGTCGGGACGATCAAGAGCCGCGTCAGCCGAGCCCGCACGCGCCTGCAGGAGATACTGAAAATTTCCGGCGAAGACGAGTACGGTCCCGATGCAATCTCAGCACAGGTCACGGGCACGGCGGCGCACTGAAACGCGTCGCATCGAAACGGCTGACAGGACCGCCATCGCGGCCGCTCCGGCTCTTACGCAATGCGGCGCCGTCAGGCGGGCGGGACTCGTCCGCAGGCCAGGGCCACCGCTTCCACAAGATCTTCGCCCGAATAAGGTTTGCTGACCAGCCTTATCCCTGGAAAGGCAGCCTTGATCTCGTCCGCATCCGAATAACCGGAGGCAAAGACGAAGGGCACACCCGTTTCGCGCAGGCGCGATGCAAAGTCGAAGGTCGGAGTGCCGCCCAGCATGAGGTCGACGATCGCCGCATCGAATTGGGTGGCAACCTGTCGGCCATCGATCTCGGCCAGGTCGCGGACAAGCACCACGTCGCCGGCGCCGTGATCACGGCAAAGCTGCTCGACATCCATGGCGATGAGAAATTCATCTTCCAGGACAAGAATGCGCAATCCGTCAAGCAAAGGCGACACAGGCAATGGCTCCTTGAAACGCAGCGAGTCATGATCGCTATTTGACGCGCTGTCATTTAAAAAAGACATGCCACCGCAGCGGCTGAGCCCGCGGTTCTCGAGGAGCGGTCGAAATGTCAATCCAGAACGGCCTTGCCAGCTCCGGCCGTCGCATTGATTGCGAGAATTGCCCATTGTGGCCGCTGCCGGGGTTCCGCAAATTCGAGAGATCGGAACTGGCCTTTATCGACAAATTGAAGAAAGGCGAACTCGCGGTCGACAAGGGCGCAACGGTGCTGGTGGAAGGACGCCGCGGCGCCCACTTCTACACGGTGCTGTCGGGCTGGGCTTTCCGCTACAAGCTGTTGTCGGATGGCCGCCGTCAAATCCTCAACTACGCCGTCCCTGGAGATCCCATCGGGCTGCAAGGCAGCGTGATGGGCGAAATGCAGCATTCCGTCGAAGCCTTGTCGCCGATGCTGCTTTGCGTGTTCAAGCGGGAGTCCCTGCATGAGCTTTTCCGCAACCATCCGGGTCTGGCCTATGATATCATCTGGATCGCGTCGCGCGAGGAGCGGATGCTGGACGAGAACCTGCTCAGCGTCGGCCGCCGCAGCGCGATCCAGCGCACCGCCTATCTCATCGCCTTCATCGGCAGCCGCAGCACATCGCCGATACGCTCGGCCTGTCGTTGGTCCATACCAACAAGACGATTCGCAAGCTGATGGGTCGCAAGCTGATCGCGCGGCGCCATGGCGGCTGCTAGATCAACGACCATGACGGGTTGAAGCAGCTTGCCGGCTGGGAGGGCTGGGCAAGGAACGGCGGCCGCTGATCTGAACGGATGCAGGAGGACCCATTTTGAGCTAGGGTCCAAATAGATGGAACCGGGATGGCCTCTATCCATTGGATTGGGCGTGATCTTTTCGGCAAACCGACACCCTCTTTGCGGATCATGTCCGTTTATCCGAGGGCTCGGAACCTTGAGACATGCAGCGCGTTGAAACCAAAGCAATCACAAGGAGTTAAGCAATGGCAGCGGCCGCAGGAAAGAACGCAGGCGAAGCGCGGGCGAATTCGGACCTCGAAGCCGATATCAGGCAGTTGAAGGCCGATATCGACAAGCTCACGAAGCAGCTGGCCAAGACGGGCGAGCATGGATACGGCACCGCCCGCCGTGCCGCCGCCGAAGGTGTCGAGCATCTGCGCGCCCAAGGCGAGGCAGCCTTTGACAGCCTGCGCAGCAACACCAGGGATATCGAGGCGCAGATAGCGGCAAGCGTGCGCGAGAAGCCGGTGACATCATTGGCGATCGCCGCCGGCGTCGGCTTCCTGTTCGCGCTCCTGGCGCGCCGCTAGTCCCGCTCAAATGGGATTGCTGGCTTCCCTTGTCTCGGGCCTGGCTTCGGGCGAAACTGTTGCAGCCATGCGCCGCGCGCGCACGGCTGCAATCGTCTATGCGCTTGCCGCGCTCGCGGCGCTGTGCGGTGTCGGCTTCCTGATCGGGGCCGGCTATATCTGGGCTGCGGGCCGCTATGGTCCGCTCGCGGCGGCGTTGGGATTCGGCGTCGGCTTTCTGATCGTCGCGGGCCTGATCTTGTTGGTCTATCGTTTCTCGGCCGGCTCACGCGCACGGCGCCGGGCAGAACGGCGCAAGGCCGACATGACGGCAATCGGCGTCACCGCCGCACTGGCCGCGCTGCCGGCGCTGCTCAAGGGAAAGGGCGGCCTCGGAGCTATTCTCGGTCCCGCCGCGGCGTTGGCGGCCTATGCCATCTACCGCGAGAATGTGAAACCAGGTCCCGACGGGCCGGCTGGCGGCGATCCTGATTAAGGGCTGACCGGGATTAAACCTGGGCCCGTCACTTGGAGAGATCCTCCAGTGGCATGGATATTTCGGCAAAGACGCCTTCCGGCCGGAACTCGTGCGCCACTTCGCTGGAGATGACCTTGGCCAGGCTGCGGCGGATCAGGATCGAGCCGAAACCATGCCGCTCGGGCGGGGCAACCGCAGGACCGCCGCTTTCGCGCCAGGTCAGGACAAGGCGCCGGTTGCTTTTCCTGCCTTGCGTCTTCCAGTTCAGATCGACCTTGCCGGATGTCGCCGACAGCGATCCATATTGCAGGGCGTTGCTGGCCAGTTCGTGCAGGATCAGGCCCAGCCCCACCGCCTGGTCGGGCGACAGCAACAGATCGGGACCTGTGATCGTCATGCGCAGCTGCTCGGCAGTGTCGAAGGGCCTCACCTCGATCTGGACGAGTTCACGGATGCCGATGCCACGCCATTCCCGGTCGGACAGGAGATTATGAGCGATGCCGAGTGCCTGCAGCCGGGCGCCGAAGGCCTCGAGGAACGCGCTCGGCTCGCGGGCGTGGCGCACGGTCTGCGTCGCCAGCGCCTGAACGGTGGCCAGCGTGTTCTTGACGCGGTGATTGAGTTCGCGCAGCAGCAGCCGCTGCCGTTCCTCGCCAAGCCTGCGCTCCGATATGTCGTAGTTGACCCCGAAGATGAGCGTCGGCTTGCCATCGCTATCGCGCTCGATGACGCGGCTGCGCGTCGCCAGCCAGCGCGGCGGATGGAGGCCTTTCACGCGGTACTCGCCGAAATAGTCGTCGCCGCCGGCCAAAGCGTCGCGGAAGCGGGTTTCGGTCTGATAAACGTCGCGTGGATCTATTGCCATCAGGATGTCTCGCGCCCGCAACCGGTTCGATCGTGGCAGATCGAACAATTCGGGCAGCAGAGCGTCGCATTCGATCATGTCGGTGCGGATGTCCCAGGCCCAACTGGCAAGCGATGCCGCATCGAGCGCTATGGCGCGCCGTTTTTCTTCACGAACCAGCGCCGCCGCGGCGATGGCGCCGCTGCGCGTCGCGTCCTTCAGCGTGAACAGGCTGGCGGCGAGGCCGGCCAGCGCCTTCAACTGGTCGAGCCTGGCGCGCGATGGATGGGGACGGGGTTTACGGTCGAAAACACAAAGCGTTACGATCCTGGCACCCGCGACGGTCACCGGCGCGCCCGCAAAGAAGCGGATGTGATGCTTGCCAGTGACCAGTGAGTTGGCTTTGAAACGCGGATCCAAGGTCGCGTCGGGTACCACCATCGGTTCGCCGCCCGCGGCAATCGCATGGGCGGAGAAGGAGATGTCGGTTGCGGTCTCAATCTCGTCCAGGCCGACACGCGACTTGAACCATTGCCGCTCGACGTCGACGAGCGTAACCAGCGCGATTGGCGCGCGCATGGCGGCCGCGGCAAGGCGGCTGACGCCGTCGAAGTCGGCGTCAGCCATTGTATCCAGCGCCTGCAAGCCGTGCAGCACGGCCAGCCGGCCGGCGTCGTTGACGACGCGCAATACTTCGGCCGGCAGGCCCGACGCCAATTTCGCCGCCTTGTTCACCAGCGCCCCCAACGCCTCCTCGCGAGCCCTCCGACTTCGCCTTGCCGGCTTGCCGGCGAAGAGCTTGGCCAAGCGCGGAACCTTCGTAGCAAGGAACCGTTACCCGAAGATGTTTTGCCAGAGACGCGCAACGCGTCCATATCGCATCGAGGCCGACCATGCCCAAGACCATTCCGGAAAACAAAGCGCGTCAGGGGCACTGGGGCTGGCACGGTTTGCGGATCCTGATTGCCGGACTTCTGCTGGCCTTCGTCGTCTGGGGTGTCGTCGAGATTTATGGCGAGTACACGAAATCGCCGACCACTGAACAAGGCAGCGCTCCGAGCGGCTAGTCGTCTGCTCCTCGTCGGCCGCCTCTGCATCAGGCCGCCTTTGCCCGCATGGCGTGCCGCGGCACCAGCACGTTCAAGGCGCCCGGATGGATTTCGATGGTGATTTCGTCCTCGAGCTTGATAAGTTCACCGTCGAGGACGGCGCGGTATTTCCTGGCCGCCGACCGGATCCTAAGCACAGCCCGCTCCGTCTGATGGATCTCGACATGCTCATTGTCACGCCATTTGCCACGCGCGACGTTGAAGAAGAACTTGACCAGTTCGGCGCGCTGCCGCGCTACCGTGACATAGATGCCGAGCACGCCGCCCGCCGGATTGTCGGCAAAGGGCAGGTGACCCTCGCCAAACAGGTTGTTGGTGACGCCGACGCCGGTGGTTCGCGCCGTGATCTCGGCCTCGCCAATGGTCAGGGTGACCGTCATCGCCGGCGGGTTCTTGATCGTCTCCCAAGCCGCCTTCACGGATGCCCGCATCTTTCCCAGCCGGGATCCGAACTCCATCTTCTGGCGTAGCTGCACCATCTTGGCGTGCATGCCGATCGAGAACTGATGCACGAAAGGCCGGCCATTGGCGGTGGCGATGTCCACCGCTATCACCTCGCCATCGGCGAAGGATCGCAAGGCCGCATCGAGCGTCTGTGGGATGCCGAGCCCGCGCGCGAAGAGGTTCATGGTGCCTGCGGGCAATATGGCCAGCGCCTTTTTCTTGCCCATCAGCCGGGCCGCCGCAGTCGATATCGTGCCATCGCCGCCGCCGGCGAGAACCACGTCGATGCCGCGACGCGAAACCGCGTTATCCAACGCCGGCACGATGTCGTTGCCGGCAACCACGTCGATATCGATGGAATGGCCTGCCGCCTCCAGCAGGTCGCGCATGCGATCGCGAAAGGCACCTAGGTCGGTGGTGCGCAACGTGCCACCGTCCCGGTTCAGCACCGCCGCAAACCGCATGCCCCCTCCATGTTCTCAAAAAAGCTCCAAGCCGGAGAAGCTCCAGCCGTCGGCTGAACGGCGCAAGCGGCAAAAAGGTTCCGGATGATGCGGGGAATTTCCCTTTGCAGCACGCAAGTTGCGAGCCACGTGTGCGGAGAATATGCGTCCTGGCTTTTGTCGGAACAATGGGCGCAGTCACGACGTTGTGATCACGCGAATGCCGCGTTCGCCCGTCCCGATGACGGCGGAGGCCGGTGCGGCATGCATGAAAATCAGGCACGAGGAGAAACCATCATGATCCGCAATCTTTTAGCCACGACTGCTCTTGCCATGCTCGTGGCGACGGGCGTGCATGCGCAGACAACACCGACACCGGCTGCGCCTGGCGCGGAGCAACCCGCCGCTCCTGTGGTGCACGCCGAGGGCAGCATCGCCACCAACATCGTCGGTGAATCGGTTTATAACGGCACCGGCGACAATGCCGAGAATATCGGCAAAGTAACCGACATCGTCTTCGACAAGGACGGTCAGGCCAAATCCGTAATCATCGGCGTCGGCGGCTTTCTGGGCGTCGGGACGAAGAATGTCGCCTTCGATTATGACAAGCTGCAGTGGGCCGAGAAAAACGGCGACCGGTGGCTGGTCGCCCAGACGACCAAAGACCAGTTGACGGCGCAGCCGGAGTTCGACACCAAGCCCTATGCTCCGGCACCGGCCGCATCGACAACCGCACAGGCGCCGTCCACATCCGCGCCGAGCGATACCGCCCAGGCGCCAGCCGACATGAACGCGGCTCCCGCGGAACCGGTGAAGCGCGCCGACGGCAATCTCGCCACCAACATCATCGGTGAGAGCGTCTATAACGGGACCGGCGACGATGCGCAGAACATCGGCAACGTCAACGACATCGTCCTGACCAAGGAAGGCAAGGCGCAATCACTGGTCATCGGCGTCGGCGGCTTCCTCGGCATCGGCGAGAAGAATGTCACCTATGATTTCGGCAAGGCCCAGTGGGCCGAGAAAAACGGCGACCGCTGGCTGGTGGCCCAAACCACCAAGGAAGAGCTGCAGGCATTGCCGGACTTCAACCGCAAGGCCTACGATCCGGCTCCGGTCACGACCGCTTCTAATGCGCCGGCGGCAACCGCGCCGGCTGCTACCACGGCTCCTGCCGCCGCTCCGGCTGACAAGACAGCCGAAGCTCCGGCAGCCACGACTCCCGACCAGACGCAGACGGCCGCCATCGACAAGTCGACGCTGACCGCTATGCCGGTTGGCGAAATCAGGGCCGACGATCTGAAGGGCACCACCGTTTACGGCGCCAACGACGCCAGGGTCGGCGAGATCGGCGATGTCGTGCTGACGCCCGACAACAAGCCCGACGCGGTCATCGTCGATGTCGGCGGTTTCCTCGGTATCGGCGAAAAGGAAGTCGCCGTCGGCATGGACAACCTGAAATTCATGACCGACAAGGACGGCAACAAATATCTCTACACGACCTTCACCAAGGAGCAGCTCGAGGCCCAGGCCGCCTATGACAAGGGCAGCTATGCGCAGAACCGCGAGCAGCAGCGGATGATCGTGAGATAGCTAGGGCAGTAGGGCAGTAGGGCAGTAGGGCAGTAGGGCAGTAGGGCAGTAGGGATTCCCTATTCCCCTACTGCCCTACTTACATAGCCCACAACGCCATCCCTGGTCAGCTCCGCCAGCGCCAGTGACTGGTCGAGATGTTCGGCCCGCCAGGCAAGCAGCCGTTCGGCGAATTCGAGCCTGATCGGGAGATAGGCGGGATCGGCGGCGAGATTGGCGAGCTCGGCGGGGTCCTTCTCCAGATCGAACAGCAATGGTGGCAGGCCGCCGCCGAAATGCACATATTTGAATTTTTCCGTGCGGATCACGGCGAGGTTGCACTGGCGCGCGGCAAGGCCGAAATGCCGTTCGGCATCGCCTTCCGCGATCGAGCGGAAATCGAATTCCCAATGCGCGGCATCGCGCCAGTCCGACGGCTCCTTGCCGGCGATGAACGGCTGCAGCGAATGTCCGTCGAGGTGCGGCGCCGGTTCGCCCTCCAGCAGGTCGAGCAAGGTCGGCAATATGTCCACCGCCTCGGTAAAGCGGTTGACGGCCACGCCCGCGGTGCGGCCGTGACGCGGGTCGCGGATGATCAGGGGGATATGATAGCTGGCGTCGAAGAAGCCGCCTTTGCCCAGCATGAAATGGTCGCCCATCATCTCGGCATGGTCGGAGGTAAGCACAATGACCGTGTCGTCCCAGGCGCCCGCCGCCTTGACCGCCTGCCAGATTCGGCCGAGCTGCGCATCGACTTCCGAGATCATGCCGTAATAGATCGCGCGGATGCGGCGGAAATCATCCTCGCTCCAGTCATGTACGCTGCCTGCGGCGCGAGGTCGAAACTTGTGCTTTTTCTGCCTGCCGAAGTCGTAAGCGAGATAGGGATGGCTGTCCGCCTCGTCGCGCCAGCTCGCCGCACGGCGAAAGCCGGGGCCGTCGGCGGGGTCGTACATGGTGTCGTATGGTGCAGGCGCGATGAAAGGCGGATGCGGGCTGATGAATGACAGATGCGCGAACCAGGGCGCGGCATGCTCCTGTTCGCCCAGCCATCGGATGAACTCGCCGGCGAGAAAAGCGGTCGGCGTCTGCTCCTTCGAATAGACAGGCGGCGCAGTCGTCACCGAGCCGGCATCGCCTGCCCCGTTCGCCGGCCGATGGATCGCGGGAGAGCCCGCGCCGGTGTCGATGCCCTGAATTCCCAGCCATGACAGCCACTGCTTCTGATGCTCGGGCAGCAATTGGCGCACCGTGAAGCCAGGCAGCACGCCTTCATAGCTTCGCAGCCGCGGATCAGCCGGAGCGAGCCGGCGCGGATCCAGCGACACGTCCGTGTAGCCAAACAATGTCGGGTCATAGCCCAGCGCGCGCGCCGAAAGCGCTATATTGCCATGACGGGCATCGAGCGGCGTGCCGTTGCGGCAAACCCGGTTGTTCATCTGGTAGAGGCCGGTATAGAGGCAGGCGCGGGCCGGCGAGCACGGTGCGGCGCCGCCATAGTGCCGTTTGAAAAGCACGCCCTCGGCGGCCAGCGCGTCGGCGTTCGGCGTTTTCACCAGGGGATGGCCGGCCGCCGAAAGGCAGTCACCGCGCCATTGATCGCAGGTGATCAGGAGAACGTTCGGACGCGTGCCTTTTGCGGTCACTGGCGATATCCTTGCCTTTATGTTCGAGCGCCGCTCATGGAACCGAAATCCAGCCGCGGCGCAAGCCCGGCCCGCTGGTGATTGGTGAACAAACTGCCTTCGATTGTTCACTTCCAGAGTACAGTCCATCTCGCCTTTGCCGCCTTTGACGGGGACAGGCCGATGCTCATATTGACGGGGACAGCGGCAGGGGCCGCAACAGAACAAGGGAGCAGCACTCATGCTCGACCAGATCAAGGGATTGCATCACGTCACCTCGATGGCCAGCGATGCCCGCCAGAACAATGAGTTCTTCACCGGGAAGCTCGGCCTGCGCCGGGTCAAGAAAACGGTCAATTTCGACGCACCCGACGTCTACCACCTCTACTATGCCGACGAGCTCGGCACGCCTGGTTCGGTGATGACCTATTTTCCGTTTCCCAACATCGGCAAGGGCCGTCACGGCGTCGGCGAAGTCGGCACCACCGCCTATTCGGTCCCAGAAGGCACGCTCGCCTATTGGGAAAGGCGCTTCGCCGAGGAAGGCATCACCGGCCTGTCGCGCGAAGAGACCTTTGGCGAGAAGCGTCTGGCCTTCGCCGGACCGGACGGCGACGGTTTCGCGCTTGTCGAGGACAAGGCCGACACCCGCGAGCCATGGACAAAGGGCGGCATTCCCGCCGACGAGGCGATCCGTGGTTTTCACTCCGTGTCGCTGCGTCTGAAGGATGGTGGCGCCACAGAGGAACTCCTTAAGTTCATGGGCTATGAGGAAGTCGACAAATCCGGCAATGTCAGGCGGCTGGCGATCAGGAACGGCAATGGCGCCGATGTCGCCGACATCGAATCGTTGCCCGGTGCGGCCTTTGCCGATCTCGGCGCGGGCTCGGTCCATCACGTCGCTTTCGCCGTCGAGGATCGCGCCAGGCAGCTCGAAGTGCGCAAGGCGCTGATGGATACCGGCTACCAGGTGACGCCGGTGATCGACCGCGATTACTTTTGGGCGATCTATTTCCGCACGCCGGGCGGCGTTCTGTTCGAAGTCGCCACCAACGAGCCGGGCTTCGACCGCGACGAGGACACCGCCCATCTCGGTGAAGCCTTGAAGCTGCCGGCGCAGCATCAGCACCTGCGGCCCTATCTCGAAAAGCATCTGCAGAAGCTGGAAGACTGAGGGGGCGGGGTCATGAGCACAGACAGCTACATCCACAAGGTGCTGCCCGGTTCGCCGGGCGGTCCGCTGCTCTTCGTCTTCCATGGCACCGGGGGCGACGAGGGCCAGCTCGTCTCGCTGGGTCGCGATCTCGCGCCCCAGGCAACCGTCATCTCGCCACGCGGCGATGTGTCTGAACAAGGCGCCGCGCGTTTCTTTCGTCGCACCGGCGAGGGCGTCTATGACATGCAGGACCTGGCGCGCGCGACGCGGAAGATGGACGGCTTCGTCAAGGCGCAGATAGCAGCGGCGAAGCCGTCCGCGATATACGCTCTCGGCTACTCCAATGGCGCCAACATCCTGGCATCGCTGCTGTTCGAAGCTCCTGACCTGTTCGACGCGGCGGTGCTGATGCACCCGCTGATCCCGTTCGAACCGGAGGTGAACGGCAGTCTTGCCGGGCGCCGCATTCTGGTGACCGCCGGCAGGCGGGATCCGATCTGTCCGCCGAACCTGACTTCGCGGCTCGAAGCTTATTTGCGCGCCGATGGCGCCGATGTCACAGTGGAGTGGCATGAAGGCGGCCACGAAGTGCGGCCGAACGAAATCGAGGCGGCGCGGCGGCTCTTTGCCGGCGTGGCCCAAGGAGTAAGTGATGCCTGACCAACTGCCGGAGATCGAACTTGAAGATCGTGGTTCCAAGGGCCGCTACGTGCTGCGCGGTCCGGGCGGCGCCGAGGCGGAGATGACCTTCACCAGGATCGGCGAGCACCAGATCATCATCGACCACACCGAAGTGCCCGACGCGTTTCGCGGCCAGGGTGCCGGGCTTCGGCTCGTCACCCGCGCCGTCGAGGACGCGCGCGCGGCGGGCAAGAAGATCATCCCGCTCTGTCCCTTCGCCAACGCCCAGTTCCGCCGCCATCCGGAGTGGGCCGACGTGCTGAAGGGTTAGGATCAGCCGGCGCTTTACCATTCGGGACCCGCGGGAGTAAAACAGTGTGATAGGCCAGCACGGCTTTGGCATTTGCACGCTCGGCCCATCTTGCCTAAGTAGATATGGTATATCGCGGGCGGCGTGCGACACATCGAATCGAATGATCCCTTCATGACCGAAACCGATCTCGTTCCCGTCTTCGACGGCCATAACGACACGCTGCTCAGACTCTATCAGTCGAAAGACCCGGACGTCGAAAAGCTGTTCATGGAAGGGAAATCGGGCGGCCACATCGACCTGCCGCGCGCACGGGCCGGCGGGTTCGCCGGTGGCATGTTCGCGATCTTCCCGCCGCCTGTCGAGAGAGGTCGGCGCGGCGCTGTCCCATCGACGCCCAGCGATACCGAGCCTTTGCCGCCCGAACTCCCGCACAGCGATGCGCTGGCCTCGACGATCGCGATGGCCTCGATCCTGTTCAGGCTGGAACGGGCCGGAGCGCTGAGCGTCTGCCGCAATGCCGCAGATGTGCGCGGCGCCATGGCGCGCGACTCGATCGCGGCGGTATTCCATATCGAAGGGGTCGAGGCGATCGATCCCGAACTCACCATGCTCGACGTGCTGCATGCCGCCGGCTTGCGCTCGCTCGGCATCGTCTGGAGCCGCCCGAACGCTTTCGGCCATGGCGTGCCGTTCCGCTTTCCGTCCTCGCCCGATACCGGGCCCGGCTTGACCGATGCCGGCAAGGCGCTGGTCAAGGCCTGCAACCAACTCAGGATCACGATCGACCTGTCGCATCTCAACGAGAAGGGGTTTCGCGATGTCGCCGCGCTCAGCGATGCGCCGCTGGTCGCGACCCATTCCAACGTGCATGCTATCTGCGGCCACTCACGCAATCTCACCGACTGGCAGCTCGGCGCGATCCGCGAAACCGGCGGCATGGTCGGGCTGAACTTCGCCACCGGCTTCCTGCGCGAGGACGGAAAGATGAATGCCGATACCGGCCTCGACATCATGGTGCGCCACATCGAGTCCCTGCTGCAGGCGCTGGGTGAGGATGGGGTTGGCCTCGGCTCCGATTTCGACGGAGCCATGATCCCGGCCGTCATTGGCGACGCCGCCGGCCTGCCGAAGCTCATCAATGCGCTCGCCGCACGCGGCTTCGGCCGCGCGCTGATCGAAAAGATCGCCTACCGAAACTGGCTGGCCATGCTGGAGAAGACCATAGGATAGGAAGTTCAGCCGAATCCCATGCGCTTCAGCCAGTCCTTGCCGACGCCGCGGTCGCGGATGATCGGCAGCGGGTTTTCCGAATCGAGCCGCGCGCAGATGCGGTAGACCTCAAGCGTCTCGGCGCTCATCTCGCCGCGCTTGTAGAAGAACATGGCGGCGGCATAGCGTGTGCGGCCCGACCATTTTTCGCCGAGTGGCGTGTTGACCAGTTCCCACTGTTCGGCCGCCTCTTCTTGCTGCTTGTCGGCTTCCTCGCCCATGGTCAGAAATCCACCGGCGGATTGGCGGTGCGGCGGTTGAGCTTGATGAATGGCCGCGGCACCACTTTGGCCCGCTTCATCAGCTTTTGGTATTGCAGCTCGCGCATGGCGTAGATCTCGACCCAGAGGTCGTCGACGACAGTATCACCATATGGTCGCGCCAGCGAAGCGATGGCGATGTTGCGCTTGGCCATCGGCGACCACATGGCGGCACTGACCAGCCCGACCTCCTGGCTCTTTCCGTGATACACGATGGCGTGTTCGGCCGGGATGTTGCCTTCGATCTCCAGCCCGACCAGCACATGCCGCAGCTTGCGCTTGGCGCGCGCCTCGAAGATGGCGTGACGGCCGTTGAAATAGGCCTTTTCCAGATCGATCATGAAGCCGAGCCCGATCTCATCGGGCATGCGCAAGCGGTCGGCGCGGATGGCGTGTTCGGCTGTCGTGAAGTCGGCTTTAGCGACGATCAGCCCGGCCTCGATCCGGGCGCGGTTGAGCGCGGTATAGCCGATGGCGCGGATGCCGCGCAGTTCGCCGGCCGCCATCAGCCGGTCCCACAGGCTCAGCGCCTTGTCGGCCGGCACGAACAATTCATAGCCGAGGTCGCCGGTGAAGCCGGTGCGCGAGATGGTGACGGTTTCGCCATCATGCGGGAATTCGGCGACGTCGAATGTCTTCAGCCTCTCGACTCCGGCAAAACCAGCATCACGCAGCACGGCGAAAGAGGTCGGACCCTGCAATGCCAGGCCCGCGACGGCCTCGGTTTCTTCCTCCACAGTCACATCGAACCCAATGGCGCTGTCGAGCAGCCAAGGCAAATGCCGCTCCTGCGAACACAGTCGGAACCGTGTCGGCGACAGGCGGAACAGCGTGCCATCATCGAGGACAAAGCCCTGGTCGTCGCACCATGCAGTATAGTGGACGCGGCCTGGCCTGAGCCTGGTCACGTCACGCAAGGTGACCCGATCGAGGAAGGCTTCGGCGTCCGCGCCCTCGATACGGTATTTGGTCATAGGCGAGATGTCGAAGAGTGCCGCCTGGCTGCGAATGGCGAAATATTCCAGCTCCTCGTCCCACAGCGAATGGGGGGCGCGGTAGCCCACCCAGTTGTACCAATCCTGGGTCCTGGCCAGAGCATCGATGCGCGGCTGGAACGGCGTGCCGAGACGCAACGTGCGGAAGTGGGATTGGGCGGCGATGCGGGCGGATGATGGTTGCTGATTCATGCTGGCGATCCTTCGCCGTAGAACGCGACTGCGGCCAACTGAAACATCACCTTACCCCTTCATCGCAATGATGCGCCGAGCGGCGTTCAATCCAGGCGCGCCGGAGACGCCGCCGCCGGGATGTGAACCGGCACCGGCGAGAAACAGCCCGTCGAGCGGCGTGTCGTAGCCGGACCAGCCTGAGACCGGGCGCGAGATCAGCATCTGGTCGGCCTGCAATTCGCCGTGGTGCCAGTGGCCGCCCGGCATGCGGTAGCGCGTTTCGATGTCGGCGGGCGTCAAGAGCTCGGTATGGCGCACGGCCTTGCCGATGCCTGGCGCGTAGGTTTCGAGCTGAACCATGATCGCCTCCAAGAATTTTGCCTTGCCGGCGTCCCATCCCTCTTTCAGCGCATAGGGCGCATATTGCACCACCGCCGACAGCACGCAGGCGCCGTCGGGCGCGAGCGATGGATCGGCGAGGCTGGGCAGTGTGATCTCCATCACCGGTTCGGGCGAGAACGCGCCGTATTTGGATGGATTGAAGGCGCGCTCGACGTGGTCGGGCGAGGGGGCGATAACCAGCCGCCCCCTGTGGCCGGCGGCATCGACATTTGTGAATTGCGGCGGCCTGTCGAGCGCCAGGTGAAGCTTGGCGACATCACCCTTCATGCGGATGTTGTTCACCTTGCGCACGAAGCCGGTGTCGAGTTCGCGTGGACCGACAAGGTCGAGCAAAGTCGTCGCCGGATTTGTCGCCGAGACGATCGTCCTGGCACGCAGCACCTCGCCATCGTCGAATGCGATACCGACGGCACGGCCTTTCTCGACAATGATCCTTGCGACAGGCGCCGATGTGCGGACGTTCACGCCGGCCTTTTCGGCCGAGGCGCGGATGGCGGCGATCACCGCGCCCATGCCGCCCTTCGGCACTATCTGCGCGCCGGCCGCACCGCCGGCCTCGCCGGCCAGCCGGTAGTAGAGGCCGAGCAGCGAGGTGGGCGAGCGCGGGCCGAGATGGCTGCCGAGCGTCGCGTCGAAGGCAAGCAGCCCTTTCAGCCTGATGTCTGCAAGCTGCTCATCGAGCAGGTCGGCGACGTTCATCAAGAGCACGCGCAGGAAATCGCGCATGTCTTCCTTGCCGAGTCTTTTCAGCGCCAGAGCGGTCTGGCCGAGCGCCGCCGTCTCCAGCAGCGACATGCCGGCCAGATCGGGCGGACGACGCGAGAGGAAGGGTTCCAGGATGCCGGCGTAGCGCAGCAACTGCGCGCGCAACTGCTTCCACGCGGATTGCTCGGACGAACTTGCGCCGGTCAGCATTTCGCCATAGGCGCCGTGCAGGACCAGCGAGGGGCCGTCCATCGACAACGCAACCGACGGCACGAAGTCATCTGGGGTGATCCGCAGGCCATGCTTCTCCAGCTCCAGCGTCTTCACCACGTCGGGATGCAGGCGGTTCAGCAGATGGGCGATCGACGAGACACGGAACCCCGGCGCGAATTCCTCGGTGCACGCGGCACCGCCGAGATCGTTCCCAGCTTCCAGCAGCAGCACCTTGCGCCCTGCCTTGGCCAGCGTGGCAGCAGTGACGAGGCCATTATGGCCGCCGCCAATGACGATAGCATCATATGACGTCATGGGCCGGGCTCATATGCGAGGTCGATCTTGCGAGATCGCGCAGGATCTCGGCGGCTGCGTTGCGGCCGGGCGCGCCCATAACGCCGCCGCCGGGATGGGTCGAGGAGCCGCACATATAAAGCCCGCCGACCGGCGAGCGGTATTGCGCGTAGCCCGGCACCGGGCGATTGAACAGGAGCTGGTCGAAGGTGAGTTCGCCCTGGAAGATGTTGCCTTCGGTGAGCCCGACCTCGGCCTCGATCTCGCGCGGCGTGCGCACCTCCATGTGGACGATGCGGTCGCGAAAGCCGGGCGAGTAGTCGGCAATCTGCGCAATCACGCTTTCGGCGAATCCGTCGCGATCGGCGGCGGACCATTCATGGCCGTCTACCTTGGGCGGCGCGTATTGCACGAAGCAGCTCATGAAGTGTTTTCCCGGCGGCGCCATCGTCGGGTCGAGCGTTGTCGGGATGACCATGTCGAGGAAGGGATCGGCCGACCAGCGCCCGGCCTTCCAGTCGTCATAGGCGCGCTCCATGCGCTCCATCGAATCGGTGAAATGCATGTCGCCGCGATAGACCGGCGAATCCTTCGGCAGAGCCGGGAATTCGGGCATCGAGTCCAGCGCGATGTTGACCTTGCCGGACGAGCCTCGGATCTTGAAGTTCCTGACCCGGCGCAGGAAAATCTCTGGCAGTTCCTTTTCCTCGACCAGTTTCAGGAAGGTTCGCTTCACGTCGGCGTTGGAGACGACGAGCTTGCCACGGATCTCCTCACCGCCGGCCAGCACCACACCCTTGGCCTTGCCGCGGCTCACCAGAACTTGGTCGACCTCGGCGCCGGTGCGAATGGTTCCACCCGACGCCTTGAAGGATGCCGCCAGCGCCTTGGTCACCGCGCCCATGCCGCCGCGCGCATAGCCCCAGGCGCCGACCGAGCCGTCGACCTCGCCCATATAGTGGTGCAGCAAAACATAAGCCGTGCCGGGCGACATCGGCCCGAGCGCCGTGCCGATGATGCCGGACAAAGCGAAATTTGCCTTGATGACATCGGTCTCGAAATATTCATCGAGGAAATCCGAGATCGACATGGTCCAGAAGCGCAGTGTCAGCGCCATTTCCTCCGCCGACAGGCCCGCGAATTTCTTGCCCAGATAGAGGAGCTCGCCCAAGTCCCGCGGCCGCAGACTGGTCGGGTCGGGCGCGGTGCGCATCAACAGCGGCTGGATGAAACGGCACTGGCGCGTCACGTCGCGCGCATAACGGTCGTAGGCTTCGGCATCGCGCTTCGAGAAGCGCGCAAATTCGCGCCGGTGTGCATCATGGTCCCGGTAATTGGCGAGATAATCGCCATCCCTGGTGAACACCGCGCCGCCCTCATAGGAGATAACCTGCAGGCCGAAGCGCGGCAGTTCGAGGTCGCGCATGATTTCGGGGCGAAACAGTGAACAGACATAGGAACAGTTGGAATAGAGGAAGCCCGACGTCAATTCCCGGCTGGTGGCGGCGCCGCCGACCCATGGATTCTTCTCCACCACCAGCACGTCGAGCCCGGCGCGCTGGAGATAGCAGGCGTTGACCAGGCCGTTGTGTCCGCCGCCGATGACGATCGCATCCCAAGCTTTCATTTTGGCCCAGTCTTTCGATGCGATCCGCTGTTCATTTTGGCGTGATCCGTCCCCTCAATGCGCGAAATTTGCCATGGCGGGCGTCGTTTTGTCCAGCTATATTGAATGAATGTTCAACAAATGATGTTGCGTTTTCCCAGACATGGGCTAGGCTTTGCAGGCGTTCGAGACGGATATTCATCGATTGGGGATCGAGGTTGATGATCGAAACGGCCGAGGCCGAGCCGGAGTATGACGATGCCGCCATCCGCTTCCTCGAGGCGCTCTGGGGCGACGGGTACCTGTCGCCGGGTGGGCCCGACGAAGTCGACCGCGTGCTCGAGGGACTTTCGCTCGCAGGCAAGACCATCCTCGACATCGGCTGCGGGTCCGGAGGCATCACGCTGCATCTGATCGAACGGCATGGCGCTGCGCACGTCACCGGCTTCGATGTCGAGCGGCCGGTGATCGACCTGGGAGGCCATGCAGAAGGTGCTTGACAGTGGCGAGCACCGTCCCACTCATCTTCGCGGGCAAAAACCGAAGATGGTCGGCTAGCCGGCGATGTGGAGCATGACCGCACCCATGAAAATTGCAGCACGCCAAGAGCAGTCCGCCGAGGCATCGAGCGAACCCGAGAAACGCGGGCGCAAGGCCTCCAAGGAGGTCAGGCAGCTTCAGCTGATCGAGGCGACGATCGATTCGCTGGCCAAGCGCGGCTATTCGGAGACGACAATGGCCGACGTCGCCGATGGCGCGGGCCTCTCGCGCGGCATCGTCAATTTCCATTTCGAGAGCAAGGAAAAACTGCTGATCGCGACCTTGCGACATATGTATGACGAGTACTCGGCGCATTGGCGCAATGCCTTGGAGAAAGCGGGGAACGACCCCGCCGACCAGTTGCGGACCCTGGTCGCGGCCGATTTCGACCGTTCGATCTGCAACAAGCGCAAGCTGGCGGCCTGGTGCGCCTTCTGGGGCGAGGCCAAGTCGCGGCCGACCTACCAGGCGCTGAGCAGCGCCCGCGATGCCGTCTACCAAAACATCTTCATCGAGCTTTGCGCGACGCTCAAGCAAAGCGGCGGCTATGCCTATGAGCCGCAGGTCATGGCGCTGGCGCTCAGCGCGATGCTGGAGGGACTGTGGCTGCGTTTGATGATGGGCACCGAAGACACCACCCGCGAGAGCGCCTTGCAGGCAGCCAATGAATTCCTGTCGGCCGCATTCCCCAAACATTACCAGGGAGCAGCCGCCACGCGTCGCAAGGCATGAAGCAATCGATAAAATAAAAGAGGATGGAACAGCAATGAAGATATCAATCCAGCGACTGACATTGGCCCGACGCCTGACATTGACCCTGGCATTGACTGGCGTGCTGGCGGCCTCGGCCGCAGCCCTGGCGGTTGCCGCCGACAAGGACCTGGTCGTGTTCGACTGGTCCGGCTATGAGGATCCGAGCTTCCATCCGAAATATGTCGAGAAGAACGGCGATTCGCCGACCTTCGCCTTCTTTGGCGACGAGGACGAGGCGTTCGAAAAGGTGCGCTCGGGTTTCAAGGCCGATCTCGGCCATCCCTGCTCGCAGAGCGTGGTGAAATGGCGCGAGGCCGGCCTGCTGCAGCCGCTCGACACATCGAAGATCACAGGCTGGAAAGATCTCAATCCCGGAATCATGGCGATGAAGGATCTCGCCACGACCGCCGACGGCAAGGCCTGGTTCATGCCCTGGGACTGGGGCAATACGCAGCTCACCTACAATTCCGAGAAGGTCGACGCCAAGGACGTGCAGTCGCTGAAGGCTTTCGCCGACCCGAAGTTCAAGGGGCGGGTTTCGATCGGCGACAATGTCGACGACGCCTATGCGCTGGCAAGCCTCGCCATCGGCGTCAAGGACTGGACCAAGATGACCGACGACCAGTTCAAACAGGCGTCGGATTTCCTGCGCCAGGTGCATAAGAACGTGCGCTCCTACTGGACCGACACAACCGATGTGGTGCAGCTTTTGAGCGGTGGCGAGGTCGATCTTGCCTGGGCGTGGAACGACGCCACCGTGCAGTCGGTCGCCGCCGGCGTGCCTATCGAGGCCAAGAAAGACACTGACGAAGGCATTTCGACCTGGGTCTGCGGCTATGTGCTGTTCAAGGACGCGCCCGGCAATATCGACAAGGCGTATGATTATCTGAACGCCGTCAACGATCCCGAAACCGCCAAGGTGCTGGTCAAGGACTGGGGCTATGGCCAAGCCAATGCCAAGGGCATGGCCGGCGTCGATCAGGCCGTGCTGAAGGAAAAAGGCTATGACGATGTGCAGAAATTCGTCGACAAGACGCTGTTCCAGTCGCCGGTGCCGTCGCAGCTCAAGCTCAAGATGATCGCCGAGTTCGAGAAGATCAAGGCCGGCTATTGAACAGCGAATCCGCAAGAGCTGATGTCGTCATCATCGGCGCCGGCTTCACCGGGCTGTCGGCCGCGCTCGAGCTGAAAAAGGCCGGCGTCGATTTCGTGCTGCTCGAGGCGCGCGACCGTGTCGGCGGGCGCGTCGAATCGGTGGAGATCGGCTCCGGCGAGCGCATCGACAGTGGCGGCCAGTTTCTGTGCGAGGACATGCCGGAGCTGATGACGCTTGTCGAAGCGCGCGGCAAGACGCTGGTCGAAACCTACGTCGAGGGCGCGGTTATCGCCCAGCCGCCAATCTCCGCCGCCGAGGCGAAGCGAATCTATTCTGGCTCGATGGCGATCCGCGAGCGGATGAACGCGATTGCACCGGGCGATCCCTCGATTGCCGGGCTGACCGTTGCCGCCTGGCTCGACCGGCAGGACGATGCCGATGCCGCCAAGGCAGCCTTCCGCTCGATGATCGAAGGCCTGTGGTGCCTGGCGCTGGAGAAACTGCCACTTTGGCACCTGATCGACAATGATCGGCGCATCACCAATGAGGTGCCGGAGCTGCAGTATTTCCTGCGCGAGACGATGCAATCGGTGGCCGAGGACCTGGCCAGCGATCTCGGCGACCGGCTGCGGCTCAACGCAGCCGTTTCATGCATTGAGCATGGACCGCAAGGCGTTCGCATCGTCTCGGCGGCGGGTGGCATTGAAGCGCGGGCGGCACTTGTCGCGGTGCCCCCGGTCATGGCGGCGAAACTGGACTTCACGCCCGCTCTGCCCGAATCCCTGGCGAAGGCGCTCGGCATCTGGGAAAGCGGCGCCGTGATCAAGGTGCTGGTGCGCTACCCCGCTGCCTTCTGGCGCCGCCGCGGCTTGAGCGGCATGGTGATGTGGCGCGACCCGCCGGGGCTGTTCGCTTGCGATGCCAGTCCGGATGAAGGCCACGCGGCGCTGGTCGTCTTCGTCGGCGGCCCGCTCGCCTTGCGCTGGGGTGAGCTTGGCGAGGCGGCACTGCGCGCCGAAGTGACCGGGAAACTGGTGAAAGCCCTCGGCCCCGACGCGGCCGAAATCGCGGAGTTCACCCAGCGCGACTGGACGCATGACCGCTGGAGCGGCGGCGGCTACAGCGACATCATCGTCGACGTCGCGGCGACCGATGCCGAGCCTATGCTCCTGGCCGGCGCGCCGCCTGTTCATTTCGCATCGTCGGAGCTGTCGCCGTCATTCCCCGGCTATGTCGAAGGAGCGATCATTGCCGGTCGCATAGCGGCGCGAAAGATCATCGCAGACCGTCAATCCGCCATCGCCACCAGGGCTTCTGGATCGTAGGCAAGGCGGATCGAAGTGCCGACCGGAATATCGTCGGCGCCGAAATCGTTGGTCTCGGTTACCGACAGCGGCTTTTCCAGGCCGGGGATCTCGACGATCAAATGGGTGATCTCGCCAAAATAGTGGCGTTCGACCACCTTTCCGGCAACCTCGAACTTGGCCGTCGCGTTGTCCCACAGGACGCGCAGGCGCTCCGGGCGGATGCCGAGCGTGGCGCCGCCGCCATTGCGCACGAAGGCCTTCGGCTTGTCGGTCTTCACACGGCCGAAGCCCAGCGTGTCGACGACCAGCGAGCCGCCGTTCTCCTCGACGATCTCGGCCTTGACGAAGTTCATGCCGCCGAGGAAGTCGGCGACCTGGCGGTTGACCGGTCGCTGGTAGATCTCCTTGGGCGAGGCGACCTGCGCGATCCTGCCGCCGAACATCACGGCGATGCGGTCGGACATGGCCAGCGCCTCATACTGGTCGTGGGTGACCAGCACGAAGGTGATGCCGACGGCCTGCTGCAGGCGGCGCAGCTCGACCTGCATCTGCTCGCGCAGCTTCTTGTCGAGCGCCGACAGCGGCTCGTCGAGCAGCAGCACCTTCGGGCGCATCACCAGCGCGCGGGCAAGCGCGACGCGTTGCCGCTGGCCGCCGGACAGCTCGGTGGCGAGACGCTTGCCGAGCCCGGTCAGCGAGACCTGCGCCAAGGCCTCCTCGACGCGGCGCTTCTCCTCGCCGGCCTGCAATTTCAGCCGCTTCAGGCCATAGGCGACGTTCTGCTCGACATTGAGATGCGGGAAGATCGCATAGCTCTGGAACACCATGTTGGTCGGCCGGCGATTGGGGGCAATGCCTTCCATCGGCTGGCCGCCGACCGAAATCGAACCGCTGGTCGGGTTGTCGAAGCCGGCGATCATGCGCAACAGCGTGGTCTTGCCGCAGCCGGACGGGCCGAGCAGCGAGAAGAATTCGCCCTCGCGAATGGTCAAGGAGGCATCGTCGAGCGCCTTGAAGGCGCCGTAGCTGCGGGTGACGCCGTTGATCTCGATCATCGTCCGTTCGGACAGGGCTCCTCCGGATGAAACCTGCTCAGGCATAAAGCCCTCCCTCGTTCTGGGTGCGTCTGGCGGCGCGGCGGCGCAGGATTTCGGCGACGGTCATCAGCAGGAAGGAGGCGACCAGCAGCAGCGTTCCGAGCGCGAGCACGCCCGGCAGTTTGGCCGCGAAGCGCAACTGGCCCCAGATATAGATCGGCAGCGTCGCCTCGGTACCGGTCAGAAAGAAGGCGATGATGAACTCGTCCAGCGAAATGGTGAAGCAGACCAGCAGGCTGGAGATGATCGCCGGCGCCACCATCGGCAGCGTCACCCGCCGGAAGGTGCCGAAGGCGCTCTCGCCGAGGTCGGCCGAGGCCTCCTCGAGGCTGCGATCGAAGCCCTCGAAGCCGGAGGTCAGCACCGTCATCGAATAGGGGATGCAGACCAGGACATGGCCGAGCACGACGGTGAACAGGGAGAGGCTCAAGCCGAGCTGCAGCATCACCAGCAGCATCGAGATGGCGACGATGACTTCCGGCAGCACGAGCGGCGCCATGATCAGACCGTTGATGGCTCGCCAGCCGGGATAGCGGTAGCGGGTGATCGAGCGGGCGGCGAGGATGCCGAGGACCGTCGAAAGGACAGACGCCGAGACGCCAACGATCAGGCTGTTCCAGGTGGCGTCGAGCAGCGCCGGCGTGTTGGGCAGGTCCTCGTACCATTTGAGGGTGTAGCCGGTGAGCGGGAATTTCGGTGTGGCCGCCGTGTTGATCGAAAAGATCGGCAGGAAGATCACGGGCAGATAAAGGAAGCCGACATAGAGGAAGGCGTAGGCCGACAGCCAGCCGCCCGGCAGCAGACGTCGCGCCGTGCTCATCGCGCAAGCCTCTGGGCGGCACGGATGACCAGCACCGTGGCGCCGGCCATCAATGTCACGACCAGCATCGTGGTGACGGAAAGGGCGGCGCCCAGCGGCCAGTTCGAGGCCTTGCCGAACTGCGCCTGGATGGCGTTGGCGATCATGACGCCGTCCTTGCCGCCGACGAGCTTGGGGGTGACGTAGTCGCCGACCGTTGGGATCATGACGATCAGCGCCGCCGAGATGATGCCTGGTGCCGACAGCGGCAAAGTCACGCGCAGGAACGAACGAAAGGGACCGTCGCCGAGATCCGTAGCCGCCTCCACCAGGGTCCGGTCGATCTTCTCCAGCGAGACGAAGATCGGCAGGATGGCGAAGGCCGCCCAGGCGTGGGTCAGCGTGATGATGACGGCGCTCGAATTGTAGAGCAGCGCCGTCGACGGCTCGTCGATGATGCCGAGGCCGATCAGCCCGGAGTTCAAGACGCCATTATAGCCGAGGATGACCTTCCACGACATCACGCGCAGCAGGTAGCTGGTCCAGAACGGGATGGTGATGAGGAACAGCCACAGGCTCTTGTGGCGGCCGCCATGGAAGGAAATGAAATAGGCGATCGGATAAGCCAGGACGACGGTGAAGAAGCTGACCGTCAGCGAGATATACAGCGAGCGCCACAACAGATCGCGATAGATCGGCTCGGTCAGGGCGATGCGGTAGTTTTCCAGCGTGAAGGTGCGGTCGATGGTCAGATAGTTCTGTGTCCAGAAGGAGTGGGCGATAACCACCAGGATCGGCAGGACCAGGAGGATGAGCGCGTAGAGAAAGGTCGGGCTGATCAGGGCAAAGCCCTGCACGGGTTCGGATTGCAGAAGGGCATTTCGTCTGGCCCGCGTCATGCGCAACGGGGGCGACCCTTCCGCCGCCGCCGTCATTGCCAGACTCCGGGGGGGCAGGACTCCGGCTGTGATCTCGGTTGCTGGCCTGGAGCGTCCCGCCATGCGGTATCCCATTGGACTGGCGCCGGCGGTTTGTTCCCAATTTTGTTTTGGAGCGCGATCGAACGCAAAACCGGTGACCAGTTTTTGCTGACCGCGCTCCGAGCTTGCCGGCTTTCTTTCATCATGCCCGCATCCGCGGATTGAAATCAAGCGCTATTTCTGAGATATTGATTGAACGGACATTCAAAATGGTGCGGATTATGCCGGAAATTCCCGGCACTGCCGGCCAAATTTCGAAATCCTGAATTCGACGAATGATGTGGAGATGACGATGGCGGCTGCGAGGGACCTGAAGGCGAGCGAAATGGCCGGAGCTGGAGCCGCCGATGCCGTCGAGTTGGCCAGGCGCCATCTCGTCCAGCCCTGGCCGTATGCCGGTTCGGTCGGCGCGGAAGCGCGCGCGTTGATCGGCGAAGGCGACGGCATCTACATCACCGACGGCACGGGCAAGCGGTTGATCGACGGGCCAGCCGGCATGTGGTGCGTCAATGTCGGTCATCGGCGCGAGGAACTCGCCAGGGTGATGTACGACCAGGCGATGGCGCTGTCCTACAACACGCCGTGGTACACGATGAACGCGCCTTCGGCGGAACTTGCCGCTCGCATAGCCGGTCACGCGCCCGGCGATCTCAGCCACGTCTTCTACACCACGGGCGGCTCCTCGGCGGTGGAGACGGCGCTGCGCTTCATGCAGTTCTACAACAATGTGCGGGGCCGGCCGGAGAAGAAGCTGATCCTGTCGCGCGGCGGCGCCTATCACGGCTCGACCTATCTGTCGGCCTCGCTCAATGGCCGCCCCCGCGACCGCGACTGGATGGACGGCGCCGACGATCTGGTGATCAAGCTGTCCTCGCCCGATCCGTTCCGTCGTCCGCAGGGCATGAGCATAGCTGATTTCACCGACTTCCTCGTCGGCCAGTTCCGCGACACCGTTGCGCGTGTCGGTGCTGACCGGATCGGCGCTTTCGTCGGCGAGCCGGTGCAGGCCTCCGGCGGCGTCATCGTGCCGCCGGACGGCTACCTCAAGCGCATTCGCGAGATCTGCCGCGACAACGACATCCTCTATGTCTCCGACGAGGTGGTGACGGGCTTTGGACGGCTGGGCCATGTCTTTGCCTCCGGCGATGTGTTCGGCATCGATCCCGACATGATCACCTTCGCCAAGGGCGCGACGTCAGGCTATTTCCCGCTCGGCGGCGTCATCATATCGGAACGGCTGCTGGAGGAACTGCGCCGGTCGAACCATCCCGACGCGATGTTCGGCCATGGCCTGACCTACACCTCCCATCCGGTCGGCTGCGCGGTGGCGCTCAGGAATCTCGACCTTCTGGAACAGGGCATACTCGCCCGCACGCAAGCGGTCGCGCCCTACTTCCAGGCGCAGCTGAAGACGCTGGAAGAATTGCCGCTGGTCGGCGAGGTGCGCGGCCTGGGATTGATGGGCTGCGTCGAATGCGTCGCCGACCGCGAAAGCAAGGATCCGCTGCAGCTCGACAAGAATGTCGGCAAACGCATCGACGCGCATTGCCACGAGCTCGGGCTGCTGGTGCGGCCGCTGATCAACATGTGCGTGATGTCGCCGCCGCTGGTCATCACGCGCGAGCAGATCGACGATATGGTCGGCATTTTGCGCGAGGGCATTTCGCGCACGATGGATGATTTGAGGAAAGAAGGCGTGTGGCGGGGGTGATTAACCGATTTCCCCCACGAGGGGGAGATTAGCAGCTCCAGCGCCCGCTTACCCACGCGACCGCAGCGCGTCGTTCAAGTTCCACATGTCCTTCTCCTCCGGCGCCGTTTCGAGCCCAAGCACGGGGATCTGCCTGCGCAGATGGTCGTGGTGGGTGCGCACTCCGTATTCGAGGTCTGAGAGGTAAAAGCCCTCGAAGGCTTCCGACAGCATGGATTCGTTCGACCACACCGAAAGCTGGACATCCTCCGACATGGTGTCGCGGTCGATGCGGAAGGAGAGATAGCGGGCCGCAGCCTGCTCGCGGCTTTCGTCGCGACAGCGGTAAATGGCGCCGCGCAGCAGGGTCTCACCCGTCGACAGCGGGAACTCCTGATAGAACTGCACCGATTCCGGCATCACCGACAGGACGGCATTGGGGAAGATGCCATAATAGACCCAGGCCTTCTTCAGATAGTCCGGCAGATGCGCCGGCTCCGGCGCGATCTTGACGTAGTTCCTGACGCTCCAGCGACGGCCGGCATGCGGGTTGTAGCTGGCGAAGGAGCGCGACACGCCGTTGACGAAGGGTTCGTCGAAATAGGTCGCGCCATAGAGGTCCTGCAGGGCCGGGTGCGCCATGGCGACGTGATAGCCCTCATTGTCGACGTCGCGCACCGACTTCCAGTTGACCGGAGTTTTCTGGGTCCAGATGCCCCAGGAGGGCACCATGTCGGCGGCCTTGTAGTGTGAGAATTCGGGCTCGATCGGCTTCATCAGCTCGGCGACGGACGGCTGCGGGCCGCCAGCGCGGAAGCGGATGAAGATGAAGCCCATCCAGACCTCCAGATCGAGCGGCATCAGGCCGAACTCGGTCTTGTCGAGATCGGGAAAGGAACGCGGGCGGGCAGCGCCGCGCAACGTGCCGTCGAGATTGTAGACCCAGCCGTGGAACGGGCACACAAGCGCGTTCTTGCAGTTGCCCTGGCTGTCGGCGACGACACGGCTGCCGCGATGGCGGCACATATTGTTGAAACCGCGCACGACGCCGTCCTTGCCGCGCACGATCAGGGCGCGTTCTCCGACGACGTCCATGGCCAGGTAGTCGCCTGCGTTAGGGATGTCGCTGACATGTCCGGCGATCTGCCAATGGTTGCGGAAAACGTGCTCCTTCTCGAGTTCGAGGAGGGCATCGGAATGGTAGCTCCAGCCAGGCAGTCCCCGCCGGTCCCAATCGTTGGGAATGGCCACGTCAGGGAGATGCGGGTTCATAAATCGTCTCTTCTTTTTATTGAATATCCGTTCAATATAATCATATTTTTCATTGAAATGCAATGGCTTGTGGAAACAAGCATATTTTCGAAAGAAAATTGGCGCGCCGATTTCAATCCAATCCGATGTGACGGTTCGCCCCGAAACCCCGGAGAATCCGGGCGTTAACCTGGGTTTCAAAGCTTGGTTCCGGCGTGTTTTCGAAGCAAATCCTGCCAGGGCGGAAGCCGAGGCAAAAGGCGTCGCCGCGCGTCTTTGCCCGCTTGCCGATCCGCCGAGCCGAGATCGGCAAGCGGGCGCGTGATGCCCAGTTGGTGGGATTTGGCCGCGGGTGCCGTTTCAAAGCGGTTACAATGTCAGATTCACGCCAGCTTTCCGCTGATACAGAGCGCGACTAAGTTCGTTTTATCAAAAAAAGAAAGTCAACGAAGGGGATGATGATGCATGCGAAAGTTCAGATTGCCAGCAACGACCGCCGGTCCCAGGCTCCAGAGCGCATTAGCCGCCGCCCGAAGCTGGCGTTGCGCCAGCGCGCCAGCGACCACCCCATGGCGATGTTCATGGCGCTGGCTGCTTGCGCCTTCGCCGGCATGGCGTTCGCGCCGACGGTCGGCCCGGCCTTTGCTTCGCTCAATCCACCGGCCAACGTCGTCGGCGGCGCAATGACCACCACCAGAACCGCACGCCTGCCGATGCCGATGATCGACTTTGCATGCAAGGGTCAGGCTTGGGGCGCCGAGAGCGTCGATTGCCTGCGGGCCATAGCCGAGCAGTCCGGAGCCCACAAAGCCCGTGCGATCCGGATGATCGCCAATGCCGCGCCGCTGACCAATACGCCGAATATTTTCTGAGTTCGACTGAAACATGGGTCCGAAGCGGCTCCGCTTTGGAACGTGCCGCGGCGCTCCCCGAGTGCGTCCAGCGCTCCCTTCGGCTCCCGCCGCTTTGTCGGTCGGGGGCCTTTTTTTAATACCGGTTGGCGCGGCCTATCCCTTCAAAGCCGCCTGTTCGGCAATGGCGGAAAGCACGCTGCGCACATCGAGCGTGCTGAACGGCTTCTCCAGTATCTGCGGACGCTGCAAGGGCGGCAACGCCTCGATTTCGGCCTTGGCGCCGATCAGGTCGCCAGTGACCAGCACAAAACGCCGCGCCAGTTCCGGCCTTTCGGTAAGCAACTCTCGATAGATGGTTATGCCGCTTGTTCCAGGCATGCGCAGGTCCGAAAAGACGATGTCGGGCGGCATGTGGCCAGCCAATATGGTTGTGGCCGTGTCCCAGACGAGCGCGATCCGTGACTTGATACCCATTAGTTCGAGTATGTCGGAGAGCGAACCGGCGACGTCGGGCTCATCATCGATGATCAAGGCGTGGCGCAGCCCGCTCGATCGCGGCTGGCTCTGGCCGGCAATGGCGATGCCGGCTGCAATGGCCGGCAGCTGGACGACGAAACGGGCGCCATTCGGCAGCACTTCCTCGAACCAGACATTGCCATTGTGCCGCTCGATAATCGATTTCGAGATGGACAGGCCGATGCCGGTGCCGACGCCGACCGGTTTGGTGGTGAAATAAGATTCGAAGATGCGGGACCGGATCGTTTCCGGCACGCCAGGCCCATTGTCCTCGACCGAGAAACCGGGATCGCCACGCTCGCTGCGGAAGGTCCGCACCTTGATCAGCCGGTCGCCGCCTACGCCGGCCAGCGCATGCTGGCTGTTGATGAGGAAATTGGCCGCCACCTGGGTGACGTGATCGGCGTCGGCCATGGCCAGCAACGGGCCAGGCGCGAAATCGGTATCGATGATGATGCCGCTCGAGCGCGCGCCGTAGGCGGTCACCTCGAGCGCCGCGCGGATCACCTGGTTGAGGTCCGTCTCGGCCCGCTCCGTGGGATGCAGCCGGACCATCGACAGGAAGCTCTTGACGATACGGCCGCAGCGCTCGGCGGCGGCGCGCACTTTCTCGGCGCGAACCTTGGTCTGCGGATCGGAGGCGAATTCGTGCAGCAATGTCGACTGCGCGACAACCACGGCCAGCGGGTTGTTGAGCTCATGCGAGACGCCTGCAAGCAGCGAACCCATTGCCGCCATCTTCTCGTTCTGGTGCAGCTTCTCGCGCTGCCGGTTGATCTCCTCCTCGGCGCGCAGCTTGTCGCGCAGGTCGCGGATGGAGCCGAAGATCAGGCGGCGGTCGGCGACCCGCATCTCGGTCGCCGTCAGTTCGATAGGAAAAATCTCGCCGGCGGCGTTCTGGGTCACCGTCTCGAGCCGCTGTCCGACCATCGGCGCGCCGCGCCCGGACATATACTCGGCTCCCGAAGCATAGCCCTTGCGGTAGTAGATCGGCACGATGGTATCGAGCAGGTCCTTGCCGAGGATGTCGCTGCGCAGGAAGCCGAACATCTTCTCGGCGGCCGGATTGAATTCGACGATCGAGCCGGTCTCGTCGATGACGATGATGGCATCGAGCGAGGCCTGCAGCATGGTGCGGCGGATGACCTCGCTGGCGTGGGCGTCGGAGGGCGAGCGTTCGATGGCATCGCCGATGGCCAGCGCGATGATGTGCAGCGTCGCCTCTTCCTCGTCGGTCCATTCGCGCTCCTCGACGCAATCATTGACCGCCAGCGTCCCCCAGAGATGGCCGTGCGCGAAAACGGACACGGACAGGAACGACTTAATGCTCTGTTTTTCGAAATCGGCTCTCAGGAAGCCTTCGAGATCGCGCGTATGGCCGGCGAAAATCTTGCCCTGCCGTTCATCCTCCTGCAGGCGTTCCAGCAACGGGTCGGCGTTGATGATCGACTGCACGATCACCGTCGGCGAAGCCAGCTCGCCACCGAACACCGGATCGATCCAGTAGGCGGCGACGGATTGGGCAAATCCCTGGCCGGGCAGTTCGCGCAGGCGGAACAGGATGCCGCGCTGGCAATCCATGGCGCGGCACAGCGTTTCCAGTATGGCGTCCATCTCGCGCTGCCAGTCGCCGGCCTCGCGCAGCCGGCGGACCACACGCACTGCCGCCATCGCCGCGCCTTGCCGGCCGTCTTGCATGTCCGTGCCTGCTGCTTCAGCGGTCATTTTCAGCCATTGTTGCGGTGCCAAGCGGATTCCATGCGCCGCGCTTCAATCCTTGTTTTTATGCCTTGTCCCAAACCGAGAGCGTTTTTGGACGGCAGGCATTGCGTCGAATCCGTCCACAGACCAGCACGGGCGAAGGAGGAATCTCCCGCGCCCGCTCAGTTGCCGTCGCCGGCCGGCAGCGAGAAGATATAGCCTTCGCCGCGCACCGTGCGCAGGAATTTCGGGTTGGCCGGGTCCGCCTCGATCTTCTTCCTCAGGCGCATGATGCGGATGTCGACGGCGCGCGAGGATTCGGGATCCTCGGTGAAGCCGATCGCCTCCGAGATCGCGGCGCGCGTCAAAAGCCGGTTGGCGCGGGTGAGGAAAATCTCCAGCACGTCGAATTCGCTTTTGGCCATGTCGATCACCGCACCGTTGGCGCCGGTGACCAGCCTGCCGTCGAGATCGGCCAGGAACGGTCCGAAGGCGACGGAGCGGCGCCCCGTCCCGGCTTTCCTGTCCTGCGGTTCCGTTGGCTGCGGGACGCGGCGCAGCACGCTGCGGACTCTCGCCAGCACCTCGCGCAACTCGTATGGCTTGACGATGTAGTCGTCGGCACCGAGTTCCAGCCCGACGATGCGGTCGAGCGCGGTGCCGGCGGCGGTGGCGTAGATGATGCCGATCGGTAGTCTCGAGCGCAACCAGCGGCCGAGCGATAGACCATCCTCACCCGGCATGGCGATGTCGAGGATGGCGAGATGGAACGACTGCGTTTCGACCAGGCTGCGCGCGGCGGCCGCGGTTTCGGCGGTGGCCACGTCATAGCCGGCGGCGCCGAGATATTCGGCAACCGCCTCTCTCAGATCGGGCTCATCCTCGACAATGACAATTCTCGCCCGCACGATGCGCTCGCTCCCACTTTCGGTGGAAAGTAGATTGGGTATAAACATGATGTCCAGCACTCATATCGGGTTGCCAGGAAACGGTTGGAAAACATGGCCGCACGCGCCGTCATCGGGCTTATCTGCGTCGCCGACGTGGTGGCGACCGAACTCGCCGATCATCTCGATCGCCGGGGCCACGACGTGCGTCAGGCGCGCCAGCCCTGGGAGGCGGAATCGATGCTGGCCGGAAAGGACGTCGACGTCGTCGTCGTCGGTGACAGCCTCAGCCAGGCGGAGGGGCGTGATCTGCTCAGGCGTTATGGCAACCAAGGCGGGGGTGGCGAGGGCGGGCCGGATTTCATCCTGATCTGCCGGCCGGCCGATCTCGTCGACAAGGTGCTTGCGCTCGAGCTCGGTGCCGCCGACGTCATCGAAAGTCCGCTCAATGTCAGGGAACTCGCCGCCCGCGTCGGCGGCCTGCTGACGCGGCGGGGCAGGGCCGCCCAGGAACTGATCGTGCTGGAGAACGCGACCGTCGATTTGAGGTCGGCCATCGTCATGCACCGCTCGGGCACGGAGGAGCAGCTTTCGCCCGGCCAGGTGGCGCTGCTTCGGCTGTTCCTGGCCAGTCCCCGCAAGGTGCTGACGCGCGACGACATAATCGCGGCGGCGCCCGCCGAGAATGCCGACGCCTTCGACCGCTCGATCGATTCGCGCATCGTGCGGCTGCGCCGCAAGCTCGATACGGAAGCCATCACCACTATACGCGGCGCCGGCTACCGTTTCGATCCGCCGGCGCAATTCGCCGATTGACGGCCGGGCGCTCACGTCATTCCCCTGGCTGAACATCGGATTTCCCAGAACGGCTTTTCACCTTGGGCCCGATTGCCATGCGGCTCAGCGTACCACCAGTAGCGATGGCCCCGACGGCATGTCGCCGCTTGTCGCGAACTCGCCTGCATGTGCGCGCTCTTTCAAGAGCACGGTGGCAAGCCCGGCAAAGCCGAGCAGGCCCTGCGCGTAGAGCAGTGCCGAAAGCACGGAAGCTGCAAGTTTCGTCTTCATTGCGTCAATCCCCCAGTAATTCATGTTGCGGCGGCTTGTTTTCCGAAGACCAACGCCCGTCTTGGGTGGGCGCGTGACGCCTCGGCATACTTCAGGAACTCCCGAAGTGCCCGCGCCGTCTACGGAGCCCCCCGTCACGGCGCGGGCCTTCGGTCCTCTCAGCAGCAAGTTGCCGGAGGGGCCGCGCAATGCCAGCAGCCGAAGGCCAACCCGCCAGTGGGCCTTGAGCCGGACGATGCGCAGGCTGGAACAATCCAGACCGTGGCACAAAACAGGACGGTATGCAGGGTTGAGATCTCACTCGAACTCATCGCCGCGAGGCTGGCCATGGAACCGTCGGCAACCGTGCCGGCGCCGCTGATGGCTGCTGCTGCGATGCTGATCCCGAGAAACCAGGACCACATATTCGTTTTCGTTCCCGTGGTCGTTGCCGTCTGCTTTCGTTACGTCAACTCTGCCGGCGGCCTGTATCCGCTTCATGCCGCCTGAAGTAGCGCTTTGTTGCAGATCAGTTTCGAAATCGAGCTCCAGTCTTTCAGCTTGGGGAAATTCGAACTTTCGTTTCGAGCTGAATACCTATGTGCCGTGTCCTGTCCAAGTTGACAGCTTCGATGTCCGCCATTTTTGGCTTAGGTTCTGTTAATCAGAGGAAACACATTCGAAACACAAACGAGCGTTTCACGAAATCTCACCGAAACATGATGCAAGGATAAGCCGCTCATCGAATTTGGGCCGGCCAGACCGGCAGAGAGAGGGACATCATGCATACTGCTATTTCCGCCAAGCTCATCAACATCACCGCCGCCGCTGCCCTGACGGGCGCGGCACTTCTGTTCGGCGCCGGCACGGGTACCGCGCATGCCGCCAACAAGATCGTGGCGCGCGTCTCGCTTTCGCAACAGGTCATGGAAGTCTCGGTCGACGGCCGCCCGGCCTTCGCCTGGAAGGTTTCCACCGGCGACAGGGCGCATGTGACGCCGACCGGCTCGTTCAAGCCGACGCGCATGCATGAAATGTGGTATTCGAAGAAGTATGACAACGCGCCGATGCCGCATTCGGTGTTCTTCAGCGGCGGCTATGCGGTGCACGCCACCTATGCCATCAAGCGGCTTGGCCGGCCGGCCTCGCATGGTTGCGTGCGGCTGCATCCTGACAATGCCGCCGATTTCTACCAGCTCGTCGAAACCTTCGGGCCGGCCAACACCAGCATCGTCATCGTCAAGTAGCTGGCTGGCAACGGATCGGCACAGCAGCCATATCCGTTCAGGGCTCCCGCCGGAACATGTTTTTCACGGTAGTCGAGCACAGCCAAAAAAAGAGGCCGGGGTGTTCCGGCCTCTTTTTTTGTTAGTTTTTGTTAGTTCGGCAATGCCGGCATCAGTTTGGGATCCGGCTTCTCTGCCACCTCGGGCAGATCCTTGCTGGCAATGAAGGTATAGAACATGGGCACGACGAAGAGCGTGAACATGGTGCCGACCAGGATGCCGGTGAAAATGACGAGGCCCATCGAATAGCGGGCAGCGGCGCCGGCGCCGCTGGACGTGATCAGCGGCACCACGCCAAGCGCCATCGCCGCCGTCGTCATTAGGATCGGCCGCAGCCGCACCTTGGCCGAAGCGATGATGGCGTCGCGCCGCCGCATACCGTGGATCTCGCGCTGCTGGTTGGCGAACTCGACCAGCAGGATGCCGTGCTTTGTGATCAGGCCGATAAGCGTGATCAGTCCGACCTGCGTGTAGATGTTGAGTGTGCCGAGGCCGAGATTGAGCGGCACGATGGCGCCGAAGATCGACAGCGGCACCGCCATCATGATGATCAGCGGATCACGGAAGCTTTCGAACTGCGCCGCCAGCACCAGATAGATGACGATGACGGCCGCCCCGAAAGCGATCAGGATCGTATTGCCCTGTTCCTTCTCCTGCCTGGACTGGCCCGAATAGTCGATGAAGAAGGTGTCGGGCAGGCTCTCCCTGGCGATGTCCTCGAGGACTTTCAATCCGTCGCCCGTGGTGACGCCGGGCAGCGGCAGCGCCGAGATGGTCGACGAATTCAGCTGGTTGAACTGCTCGATCGCGGCCGGCGACGCATTGGTCGAGATCTTCACCACCGCCGACAGCGGCACCATCTCGCCCGTCACGCTGCGCACGAAGTATTCGCCGAGTTTTTCGGGATTGTCCCGGAATTCTTTCGGCACCTGCGGGATGATGTCGTAGCTGTTGGAGTCGCGGTCGAACTGCGCCACTTCGGCGCCGCCGACCAGCAGCGTCAGCGTCCGGCCGATATCGGCGATCGGCAGGTTCAGCGCCGCGGCGCGGTCGCGATCGATGGTCACCGTCACCTGCGGCGCGTCATAGGCCATCGAATTCTGCACGACGATGAAGCGGCCGGAGGCCTGTGCCTTGTTCTTGATCTTCTCGGCCACGTCGTACACTTCCGAGGAGTCGCCGGTCGATCGCACCACCAGGGCGATGGGCAGGCCGCCGCCGGAGCCCGGCAGCGTCGGTGGCGCAAAGACGAAGGCCTGGACGCCCGCCACCTTGGCGAGACGGGCTGTGATGTCGGCCTGCAGCTCCTTCGAGTTGCGCTTGCGCTCCGCCCAGTCCTTGAAGGCGAAACCGACGAACGCACTGTTCGTCGTGCCGCCGAACGCGACGGCCGAGAACTGCGCCCGCGTTTCGGGAATATCCTTCACCAGACCGAGCATCTGGTTGACGTAAGTCTCGGTGTAGTCGGATGTCGCGTAACGCGGCGCCGTTACAAGCGAGAGCAGGAAGCCCTGGTCTTCTTCCGGCGCCAGTTCGGTTGAGGTCTTGGTGAACATGAAGCCGGTCACCCCGACAAGCGCCAGCACGATGATCAGCGTCAGCGGGCGATAGTTGAGCGACCCCGTGACGGCCCGCTCATAGACGTGCTCGACCCGCGCGAAAGTGCCGTCGACAATGCGCTGGAAACGGCCTGGCGTGCCGGACTTCAGCAGGCGCGCCGACATCATTGGCGTGATGGTGATGGCGATCACGCCCGACAGCACCACCGAGCCGGCAAGCGTGACCGCGAATTCGCGGAACAGCGCGCCGGTCAGGCCGCCGGTGAAGGCCAATGGCGCGAACACCGCGGCCAGCGTCATGGTCATGGCAACGATAGCGGTGGCGATCTCGCGCATGCCGTTGAAGGCCGCCTGCATCGGCGACATGTGGTCCTCTTCCATGTGGCGGTGGATATTCTCCACCACCACGATGGCGTCGTCGACGACGAGGCCGATCGCCAGAACCATGGCGAGCAGCGACAGAAGGTTGATCGAATAGCCCACCGCGAACAACAGGAAGCAGACGCCGATCAGTGACAGCGGGATGGTGACGATGGGCATCATCACCGAGCGGAAAGAGCCAAGGAACAGAAGGATAACGACGACGACGATGGCAACAGCCTCGCCGATGGTCTTGAACACTTCGTCGATCGAGGCGCTGATCTGTCCGGTCGCGTCGTAGACGATCTCGATCGTCATGCCTTTCGGCAACGTCTCCTGGATTTGAGGCACCAGTTTGGTGAGCGCCGCCGCTGTGGTCAGAGGATTGGCAGCCGGGGTCGGGAAGATGGCGAGGAAGGTGCCTGGCTTGCCATTGAAGGAGACCCTGGTGTCGGTGTTCTCGGCGCCCAGTTCGACGCGGGCGACATCGCGCAGCCGCACCACATTGCCGTCGGTCGAGCGCAGCGGCAGCTCGGCGAAGGCTTCAGGCGTCTGCAGCGTCGAGCGCACGGTGATCGAGGAGACGACATATTCGTTCTCGGTGTTACCGGGTGCCGACAGGAAGTTGGAGTTGTTGATCGCTGTCAGCACTTCCGATGCCGTCACGCCGCGCGCGGCGAGCCTGACCGGATCGATCCAGACGCGCATCGAGTATTCCTGGGCACCGAAGATCTGCACGTCGGCGACGCCTTCGACCGTCGACATGCGGGGCCTGATGACGCGCTCGATATACTCGGTCAGCTGCTCCTTCGTCATGTTCGGGTTCTGCATCGAGATGTACATCATCGCGAACTGCTGGCCCGTGCCCTTGACGATGACGGGATCCTTGGAGGCGTCCGGCAAGGTGCCGCGCACGCCCTGGACCTTGGACAGCACCTCGGTCAGCGCGACGTCCGGGTTGGAGCCGAGCTTCATCTGCACCGTCACGGTGCTGGAGGACGGGCGGCTCGACGACGTGACGTAATCGATGTTCTCGGTCGAGGCGACAGCGCGCGCGATCGGAGCGGAAATGAAGCCCTGGATCAGATCGGCGCTGGCGCCCGGATAGGCCGTCGTGATGGTGATCGCGGTTTCGTCAACCTTCGGATACTGGCGGATCGACAGGCTGAATATGCCCTGGAAACCCAGGAGCAGGATCATGCATGCAAGGACCGTGGAGAGGACGGGCCGGCGAATGAAGAGATCGGAAACGCTCATTGCTGGTCGGCCTGCTTGTTCGCCGATTTGGTTGGGTCGATGGTGTTGTCGACGTTGACGGACATCCCGTTGAAGAGGCGATTCTGACCTGCCGTGACAACCTCATCGCCCGCCTTGAGGCCCTCGACGATCTCGACCATGCCCTCGTTGCGGCGGCCGGGCTTGACGAATACCTGCGACAGGACCAGGGCAGGCTGCTCGCCCCCCGCGGCCGGCTTGGCCTGATCGGCAGCCGCCTTGTCCGCTGGTTTTGCCGCGTCGGCGGCAGGCTTCGCGGCTTCGGCCGGTTTGGCATCGGCCGCGGGCTTGGCGTCCGCCGGCTTGTCGGTCGCCGCCGCCGCGGGCTGCGCCTCCGGCTTGGTCGGCTGCGCCTCGGCGGGCTTTGCCGGGTGCACCACGAATATGTAGTCGCCATAGAGGCTGGTGGTCAGCGCCGTCTGCGGCAGCGCCAGCACATTCTGCTCCTCGGGCAGTTCGACACGCACTTGCACGAACTGGCCGGGGGTCAGCTTGCCTTCGGGATTGGCGACTTCCGCCCGGATGTTCACCAGCCGGCTGGACGGGTCGATCTTGGGGTCGATGCCGCGAATGGTCCCGGCAAAAGGCATGTCGCCGCCACTGAGGCCCAGCCGAACCGTCTGCCCGATCTTGAGCAGCGGCAGTTGCTGTTCGGGAACCGTGAAGTCGACCCGCATCGTGTCGAGATCCTGCAGCGTCACCACGGCGGTGCCGGGCGCCAGATATTGGCCGAGATCGATCTTCGGGATGCCGACGGTGCCGGCAAAGGGCGCCGTCAACTGCTTCTGGTCGAGCACTGCCTGAAGCCTGTTGACCTGGGATGCCGAAGCGGACGCGGCCGCACGTGCGGTGTCCAGGGTCGAGTCCGAGCCGACACCGCGCTTGGTCAGTTCGAGCGCGCGGGTCAGCGATGTCTGATCGAGCGCCGCCTGCGCCTTCTGTGCCGCGAGATCGGCGCGCTCTACGGCGTCGTCGAGTTGCAGCAGCACCGCATTGGCCGCCACTTTCTCGTTGGCATGGAAGGGGATCTCCTTGACGATGCCGGCGGTCTCAACCGTCAGGTCGACACCGCGCACGGCGCGGACCGTGCCGATCGCCTCGATGCCCGGCGTCCAGTTCGACGGCTTGACGATGGTTGTCGACACGGTTGCCGCTGGCGGCTTCATCGTGGCGAAATATTGCTTGATGCCGTTGTCACGCAGGAAATTGAACCCGACGATGCCGCCGACCACAATGACGAGCACGGCCAACACAAGAATGATGATAACGAAACGGAGTATGCGCTTGAACAAGGAAGTCCCCTCAGTCGAAATCCGGCGCGAAGCGCGGATATCGGGACACATATCGACTGCGGGCCCCGATTTCAAATGACCGCGGTCTTACTGTACCGTCTGGACGGTCTTGTCAATTGGGCCTAAGCTTGCCATGGGAGGCGCCATGAAAGCCCAACGAACGAACTCGCGCGAGAGGATTCTCGCTGCGGCGGCGGACGTCGCACGGGAATCCGGCCCCGGTAGCCTGTCCCTGGATGCCGTCGCCAGCCGCGCCGGCGTATCGAAGGGCGGACTGCTCTACAATTTCCCGACCAAGGCCAAATTGATGCAGGGTCTGGTCGAAGGCTATCTGCGCGAATTCGGGCAGGCGCTGGAGACCGCCAGCAGCAACGACAATGGCGCAAATCCGCTCGCCGTCTACATCAGGCTTTCGGCCAAGGATTGCGAGGACAAGCAGCCATCGGCGTCGTGGATATTTTCGGCGATCGCCGAGGATCCGGACTTCATGTCGCCGATAAAGACCTTCAAGCGACAACTCTTCCAACGACTGAAGAGCGAGACGCCGGATCTCAAGTCGCTGCTGGTCTGCTATCTCGCCATCGAGGGCCTGCGCAGCATGAACCTGTTCGACGCGGATGTGCTTTCCCCGGACGAGCGGCAATTGCTGGTGTCGTCGCTGCTGGAAATCGCCGGATCGCCCGATGTCGGTCCTGCCCGGGCCAAGCGACCCTGACGGACCATCAGGGCGGTTCGGTTTCCAGGCAATTCCGGACCGACAACCGCCGAGCGCTTTTCCAGGATGTCGCCCCGCGTCATACAGGGTTCATCGTGCGGACATAGCATCATTCCCGGTTCTTTGCTGCAATGCAAAAGGAGCGGGACGTGGTGGACATAGTTTCAAACGAGGCAGGCATTCCGAGACCGGACCACCCGCTCGCGCAATCGGGTGGGGCCAAATGGTTCCTGCCCGTCTTCGGCGTGCTGGTGCTGGTCGGCATCGTCTATGTCGGCTACGCGCTCAGGCAGGACCTGGCTGCCGCCAAGACAGTGCCGTGGATCCTGCTCGGCATCGCCCTGCTGATCGCGCTCGGCTTCGAATTCGTCAACGGCTTCCACGACACCGCCAATGCGGTGGCGACCGTCATCTATACGCGCTCGCTGCCGGCCGAATTCGCCGTCATGTGGTCTGGCGTGTTCAACTTCCTCGGAGTCCTCACCTCCAGCGGCGCTGTCGCCTTCGGCATCTTGTCGCTACTGCCCGTCGAACTCATCCTGCAGGTCGGCTCTTCCTCCGGCTTTGCCATGGTGTTCGCCCTGCTGGTCGCGGCGATCCTGTGGAATCTCGGCACCTGGTTCCTCGGCCTGCCGGCCTCGAGTTCGCACACCATGGTCGGTTCGATCATCGGCGTCGGCCTCGCCAACCAGTTCACGGCGCCCGCCGGCAGCGCCACCAGCGGCGTCGACTGGTCGCAGGCGACCAATGTCGGCACGACCCTGCTGGTGTCGCCGGTCGTCGGGTTCTTCGCCGCCGCCGCCCTGCTCTATGCGATGAAGCTTCTAGTGCGCAATCAGGCTCTTTATGAGGCGCCGAAGGGCAACACGCCGCCGCCATGGTGGATCCGCGCGCTGCTGATCTTCACCTGCACCGGCGTCAGCTTCGCGCACGGCTCCAATGACGGCCAGAAGGGCATGGGCCTGATCATGCTGATCCTGATCGGCGTGGTGCCGACGGCCTTCGCGCTCAACCGCACACCCGACATCAACTATCTCGAAGCCTATAAATCCGCTTCGGCCGGGGTCGAGCAGGCCCTGGGCAAATATATCAAGCCGGGAATCAGCGTCACGGATGCGAAGGCGACTGTGCAGGATGCCGTGCGCACACGCACCTGGAACGACCAGACGACGGTCGCGCTGCAGACCTACATCCACAACACCACCGCCGGGCTGCAGCCCTACGCCTCGGTCGATACGGTGCCCACCGACCTCGTCAGCAACGCCCGCAACGACATCTACCTGATCGGCGAGGCGCTCAAGCTGATCGACAAGAAAAAGCTGCTGCCGATGGAGGGTGCCGACCTCAAGGCGGTCACCGATTATCACAAGGCCGTCGACAACGCGACGAAGTTCATCCCGCTGTGGGTGAAGATCGCCGTGGCGTTGGCGCTCGGCCTCGGCACCATGGTCGGCTGGAAGCGCATCGTCGTCACCGTCGGCGAGAAGATCGGCAAGAGCCATTTGACCTATGGTCAGGGCGCCGCGGCCGAACTCGTCGCCATGGTGACCATCGGCATGGCCGACAGGCTCGGCCTGCCGGTGTCGACGACCCATGTGCTGTCGTCCGGCGTCGCCGGAACCATGGCCGCCAATGGCTCGGGCCTGCAATGGTCGACGGTGCGCAACCTGCTGCTCGCCTGGGTGCTGACGCTGCCATGCTCGATCACGCTGGCCTTCGTGCTGTTCATCGTCTTTCGCCAGGTGTTCTGAGTCGGCGCAGCCACTTTCAGAAAAAAAAGGCAGCGCCGGTCGCCGGCGCTGCTTTTTTCTTTGCGCGAGGCTCTGTCATTGTCATGCTGCGACGCACAATTATATCGTCATCTTCCGTCCCACTTCTCGCGAGATCGCCATGGCTTCCCTGTCTTCGAAAAACGCGCTCGTCACCGGCTCGACCAGTGGCATCGGCCTGGCTATCGCCCGCGCCTTCGCCGCAGAAGGCGCCAATCTCACCATCAACGGGCTGGGCAATGCCGCCGATATCGAGCGGGAGCGCGCCGGAATCGAGAAGGATTTCGGCGTCAAATGCCGCTACTCCGACGCCAACATGATGGACGGCGCGGCGGTCAGCGCCATGGTGCATGAGGCCGAGGCGGCGTTCGGCAGCCTCGACATCCTGGTCAACAATGCCGGCATCCAGCATGTCGCGCCGATCGACGAATTCCCCGACGACAAATGGGAAGCGATCATCCGCGTCAACCTGCTGTCGGCCTTCTACGCGGTCAAGGCGGCGCTGCCCGGCATGAAGAGCCGCAAATGGGGCCGCATCATCAACACGGCTTCCGCGCATGCGCTCGTCGCCTCGCCGTTCAAATCCGCCTATGTCTCGGCCAAGCACGGCATATCAGGCCTGACCAAGACGGTGGCGCTGGAAGTCGCGCAGGACGGCATCACCGTCAACGCGATCGCGCCCGGCTATGTCTGGACGCCGCTGGTCGAGAAGCAGATCCCCGACACGATGAAGGCGCGCGGCATGACCGAGGAACAGGTCAAGCGCGATGTGCTTCTGGCCGCACAGCCGTCAAAGGAATTCGTCGCCGTCGAGGACCTTGCCGCCCTGGCGCTGTTCCTGTGCTCGGATTCAGCCAGGCAGATCACCGGCACGACCTTGCCGATGGACGGCGGCTGGACGGCACAGTAAAGCCCAGGCGAGGCGTTCTGTTTCCGGCTGATGCCTTCGGGAGCCGGCAAGCGGTTGCAAGGGGCACAGGACCGGTCGGTCCTCCTGTTTATGCACCACCCGCCGTTCGGCATCCACATGCCGGTGCTCGACGAGGTCAGGCTAACCGACGCCGATGCCCTTCAAGAGCTACTGCAACGCCATGACAATGTCCGTCACACCTTCGCCGGACATGTCCACCGGCTGATCGCCAGCAACTGGCGGCATTCCGGTCAGCACGATCATCCATGCCACGATTTTCCGGTTGGCTAGGCGCCGGGACGCGCAAGCGCGTCTGAGCCCGAAGTTTTCTGGGCCCGAATGCGTCGAACCGTCGCGAGCCGTTTGGTTGTCGGATTTGCCGGCTTTCCCACCTTGCTCGTGATGCTGGGAAGTGCTGCAAAAGTGCTGCAAATCTGGACATTAGTCTTGACAGAAATACAGATGTTCAATACCCGTCAGGTGATTGAATAGCAGCATTACGGGAGGAATGAGCGATATGGCTTCCAATGTTTCGTTGACGGGCCTTGCCCGTGATCTCGAGGTGCGGGCCAAGTCGGGCAAGCCAATCCGCATCGGCTTGATCGGTTCGGGCGAGATGGGAACCGACATCGTTACCCGCGTCGCCCATATGTCCGGCATCGAGATCGGCGCCATTTCCGAGCTGAACCTGCCGACGGCCAGCAAGGCCGTGGACATCGCCTTCCAGGAAACCGGGCATGCGCGCGAAGTGTCGAACGCCGCGGCGATGACGGCCGCCATGGAGGCCGGCAAGGTGGCGGTCACCAACGACGCCAGCCTGGTCATCAACAATGACCTGATCGACGTCGTCATCGACGCCACCGGCGTTCCCGCCGTCGGCGCGGAGATCGGCTTGCGCGCCATGGAGCACGGCAAGCACCTGGTGATGATGAATGTCGAGGCCGACGTCACCATCGGCGCCTATCTCAAGAGCGAGGCCGACCGGCTCGGCGTCACCTATTCGCTGGGCGCCGGCGACGAGCCGTCGTCCTGCATGGAGCTGATCGAGTTCGTCTCGGCGATGGGCCATCCGATCGTCGCCGCCGGCAAGGGCAAGAACAATCCGCTCAACATCGATGCCACGCCGCCCGACTATGAGGAAGAGGCCCAGCGCCGGCACATGAACGTACGCATGCTGGTCGAGTTCGTCGACGGCTCCAAGACCATGGTCGAGATGGCGGCGATCGCCAATGCCACCGGGCTGGTGCCCGACAAGGCCGGCATGCACGGTCCGGCGGCGACGCTCGGCGAATTGTCCAAGGTGCTGGTGCCGCAGAAGGACGGCGGCGTGCTGTCGAAGGTCGGCGTCGTCGACTATTCGATCGGCAAGGGTGTCGCGCCCGGCGTGTTCGTCGTCGCCGACATGTCGCATCCGCGCATTTCGGAGCGCATGGAAGATTTGAAGATGGGCAAGGGGCCGTACTTCACCTTCCATCGGCCCTACCATTTGACCTCGCTCGAAGTGCCGCTGACCTGCGCCCGCGTCGTGCTCTACGGCAAGGCCGACATGGTGCCGCTGGCAAAGCCGGTGGCCGAAGTCGCAGCCGTGGCCAAGAAGGACATGAAGCCGGGCGAGAAGCTCGATGCGATCGGCGAATATTGCTACCGCGCCTGGATCATGACGGCGCCGGAAGCGCATGCCGCCAGGGCTATTCCCTGCGGCCTGCTGCAGGGCGGTTCGGTGACGGCGCCGATCAAGAAGGGCGAGCTCATCACCTACGCCAATGCCGCCCCGGCCCCGGGTTCCAAGATCGCCGAACTGCGCGCGCGCCAGGACAAGCTCGTCTACGGAACCGTGGAGGCGTGATCATGGCCGCAGCCAGCAAAGCCGTCGCGGACAGCCGCGCCAACCTGCCCTTCGTCTATCGCCAGTACAGCGCCGAGCAGCTCAGACAGGTGCTCTACAAGATGTACCTCATCCGCCGCTTCGAAGAGGGCGCGGAGGAGAGCTACACGCGCGGCCTCATCCACGGCACCATGCATCTGTCGATCGGCCAGGAAGCCAGCGCCATGGGCATCTGCATGCCGCTCGGCGAGGATGACCAGATCACCTCGACGCATCGCGGCCACGGCCACTGCATCGCCAAGGGCGCCGAGGTCAAGCGCATGTTCGCCGAGTTCTTCGGCAAGACCACCGGCTACTGCAAGGGCCGCGGCGGCTCGATGCACATCGCCGACGTCGCCAAGGGCAATCTCGGCGCCAACGGCATTGTCGGCGGCGGCATTCCGATCGCCGTTGGGGCCGCACTCTCCTCCAAGATGATGAAGACCGGCAAGGTCGTGGTCTCCTTCTTCGGCGACGGCGCCAACAATGAGGGCGCTTTCCACGAGGCGCTCAACATGGCGGCGATCTGGAAGCTGCCGGTGATTTTCGTGTGCGAGAACAATGGCTACGGCATGTCGACGTCGACGGCCCGCTCGACCGCCGTCAAGAACATCGCCGAGCGCGCCGCCGCCTATTCGATGCCCGGCGTCATCGTCAACGGCAACATTTTTTCGGAGGTGGCCGAGGCGTCCTACAGGGCCGTCGAGCGCGCACGCGCGGGCGAGGGGCCGACGCTGATCGAGTCCAAGACCTACCGCCATCGCGGCCATTCCAAGAGCGACCGCAACCGCTATCGCACCAAGGAGGAGATCGAGGACTGGATGTCGAACCGCGATCCGATCACCCTGTTCGAAAGCGAACTGCGCGACTTCGGCTTCATCGACGAGAAGGGCATCGAGGCGATCCGCGAAGCGGTGGCGCAGGAAATCGCCGACGGCATCGAGTTCGCCAAGGCGAGCCCGTCGCCTGATGTCAGCGAGACCGGAAATTACGTGTATACGGAGCAGGCGTGATGGACGCGATGGTGCGTGAACTGAGCTACGCCCAGGCGATCCAGGAAGCCATGGCGATCGCCATGGACATGGACGAACGCGTCTTCCTGATGGGCGAGGATATCGGCGTCTATGGCGGCGCCTTCCAGGTGACCGGCGATCTGGTCGAGCGCTACGGTCCCGACCGGGTCATGGACACGCCGATTTCGGAACTGGGCGGCGCGGGTGTCGCGGTGGGTGCCGCCGTCACCGGGATGCGGCCGATCTTCGAGTTCCAGTTCTCCGACTTTGCCACGCTCGCCATGGAGCAGATCGTCAACCAGGCGGCCAAGATGCGCTTCATGCTGGGCGGCGAGGTTTCCGTTCCCGTGGTGATGCGCTTTCCTGCCGGTTCCGGCACCGGTGCCGCCGCGCAGCACAGCCAGAGCCTGGAGGCCTGGCTCGGCCATGTGCCGGGCCTGAAGGTCATCCAGCCGGCGACGCCGCACGATGCCAAAGGCATGCTTTTGGCTGCCGTCGCCGATCCCGATCCGGTGATGATCTTCGAACACAAGCTGCTCTACAAGATGAAGGGCCCGGTTCCGGAAGGCTACTACACGGTGCCGATCGGCAAGGCCGATATCCGCCGCGAAGGGCGCGATCTCACCATCGTCGCCACCTCGATCATGGTGCAGAAGGCGCTCGACGCCGCGGCCGCGCTGGAGGCGGAAGGCATCGACGTCGAAGTCGTCGACCTCAGGACGATCCGGCCGATGGACAAGCAGACCGTCATCGACAGTGTCAAGAAGACGTCGCGGCTGATGTGCGTCTACGAAGCAGTCAAGACGCTGGGCATCGGCGCCGAGGTCAGCGCCATGATCGCCGAGAGCGAGGCGTTCGACTATCTCGACGCGCCGATCGTGCGGCTGGGCGGCGCGGAGACGCCGATCCCGTACAATCCGGAGCTGGAGAAGGCGACGGTGCCGCAGGTTCCCGGCATCGTCACCGCCGCGCGCGACCTCGTGAGAGGGGTTCGCTGAGACATGCCGACTGAAGTCATTCTTCCCAAGGTCGACATGGACATGGCGACCGGACAGATCTCGCGCTGGTTCGCCGAGGAAGGCGCCCGGGTCAAGAAGGGCGACGTGCTGTTCGAGATCGAGACCGACAAGGCGGCGATGGAAATCGACGCGCCGGCCAGCGGCATCCTGCGCGATGTCTCCGGCAAGGAAGGCGTCGATATCCCCGTCGGCGCGCCGGTTGCGTGGATCTATGCCGATGATGAAAGCTACGGGGACAAGCAGGACAAGGCGCCAATCTCCCCCCTTGAGGGGGAGATGTCGACGAAGTCGACAGAGGGGGTTGCCTCAGAAGGCACCGCCCTCGCGCTGAGCCCGGTCGAACCGGCCCCACCCGACCGGCCTTCGGCCGGCCACCCTCCCCTCGAGGAGGAGGGGAAAACCCGCGCTACACCCTTGGCGCGTCGATTGGCTCGTGAAGCAGGACTGAATCTCTCCGGCATATCAGGTACAGGCCCACATGGCCGCGTCGTGAAGGCGGATATCGATGCGGTACTCTCCTCCCCCCTCGAGGGGGAGGTGTCCGCGAAGCGGACGGAGGGGGTCGTCTCAGGAGGCACCGCTTTTGCGCCGAGCCCCGTCGAAGCGACCCCACCCGACCGGCCTTCGGCCGGCCACCCTCCCCTCAAGGGGGAGGGTGATGTGCTGCGCCTGTTCGAGGAAGGCTCCTATGAACTCGTCCCGCACGACAACATGCGCAAGACCATCGCGCGCCGGCTGGTCGAGGCCAAGACCACCATCCCGCATTTCTACCTGACGCTCGACTGCGAGCTCGATGCGCTGCTTTCGCTGCGCACGCAACTCAATGCGGCCGCACCGGTAAAGAAGACCGACAAGGGCGAGGCGCCCGCCTACAAGCTGTCGGTCAACGACATGGTGATCAAGGCGATGGCCATGGCCCTGAAGGCGGTGCCGGATGCCAATGCCTCGTGGACCGAAAGCGCCATGGTCAAGCACAGGCATGCCGATGTCGGCGTCGCCGTGTCGATCCCCGGCGGCCTGATCACGCCGATTATCCGCAAGGCGGATGAAAAGACGCTGTCGGTGATCTCCAACGAGATGAAGGACCTGGCCAGCCGCGCGCGCAGCCGCAAGCTCAAGCCGGAAGAATATCAGGGCGGCACCACGGCGGTGTCGAACCTTGGCATGTTCGGCATCAAGGATTTCGCCGCCGTCATCAACCCGCCGCATGCGACGATCCTGGCGGTGGGCGCCGGCGAGGAGCGGGCGGTGGTCAAGAACGGCGAGATCAAAATCGCCACGGTGATGTCGGTGACGCTGTCGACCGACCATCGCGCCGTCGATGGTGCACTCGGCGCCGAACTGCTGGTCGCCTTCAAGAAGCTGATCGAGAATCCGATGGGCATGCTGGCGTAGGTCACGTTGACGTGAGCCGGCGTTGAATGATGCGCCGGCTCACCACAGAATCGACTTGTCAGGCGCGAACCCTTCGCCCATGTTTCAGGTGGACTGTGATCAAGGGAGGTCCGCATGCCCGCATTCGATCCATCCGACGTCAAGACCCTGTTCGGCAAGGTGATGGGCGCGTCTCCGTCCGACATCAAGCTGGTGGCGCAGCGCCTGCACGACCACGCCTTCGAGCCGCGTATGTCGGCGGACGAAACCAAGCAACTCGTCGCGCATCTCGGCTATGAGAGCCTGGATGCGTTCTGCGCCGACATCGGCCTGCCGGCGCATATCGCAGAGCGCTGGGGCCGCTTCGGCGTTTCCGGCGAGATGAAGCAGGTGTTCACGCTGCTAGCGGCCCAGCGCAGACGGGTGGCCGAGGCGATCGCCGAATTCGAATCCATGACCCATGTCGGCGTCGAGGATTTCTTGCGCGAACGCGGCCTTATCTGAGCGGCACTGAAAGCAGCCTCAGCCAGCCTTTGCCAGCAACGCCGTCGCCGTATCGCTGTCGGTGATCAGCACATTGGTGCTGACGGCCTTCAGCGCGGCCAGGATCGCGGCCACCTTGCGCTTGCCGCCGGCGGCCAGCACGACATTCGGTACCTGGCCGACGACATCGAGATCGATGGCCATGACGCGGCCGTTGACTTCGTGGTCGACCAGCCTGCCTGAGGCATCGACGAAATAGCACAGCATGTTGGCGACGGCGCCCTTTGCCTTCAGCGGCGCGATCAGCGACGACGGCACAATGCCGTGACGGAAGATGGTGGCGTCCGGCGACATGTCGCCGACGGTGAGCAGCGCGATGTCGGCGGTGGCAGCGCGCCGGCGCACGTCCTGCAGCGTCGGCTGCGCCCATAGCAGGTCACGCAGCGAGGGGTCGTCGACCGTAACCGGCGCGGTGATCTGATAGCTGTCGACCTCGAAGACGTCAGCGACCTTGGCGGCGACGATCGACGGATTGATCCATTGCGAATGCGGCAGGCTGCCCACGAGCGCCACGACCGAGGCGTGCTTCAGCTGCCGGCGGGCGAGAAATCCCAAACTGGCATGCAGGGTCGCGCCGCCGCCGATCGCCAGCGTCATGCCGTCCTGCATCTGCTCGCCGAGATAGGCCGCCACGGCGTGGCCGATCGCCTTCTCCAGGTGCTCTTGCGCCGAAGGTGTCGGGATGACGACGGCTGCGTCGAGGCCCCAGCGCTTCTCGAGTGCACGTTCGAGCGCCACCTGTTCGGCGGTGGGCGCGTTGATCATGGTGACGACGATGCCCTCGGCCGTGCACGCGGCCAGCGTGCGCATGACCTTCACCCTGGAGACATCGAGCTTCTCGGCGATCTGCTCCTGCGTGAAGCCCTCCACATAATAGAGCCACGCCGTCTTGACGTTGAGATCCGACGACACCATCGGCAATCCGGAGCGGGCCGGTCTGGGTTTTTCCACAGGCATCGCTTTTCGTCCTCATGAGCCTTGGCCTTGGCCTCGCATCGCCTCTTCGGAGAAAGGCCGGCCGCGTGTCAACTGGCGCCGGATGTCCAGCGTGTCGATTGTTGCACAGTTTTGTTCATTTGTAATTGACATCGAACATATGAACATATTTTGTATATCCCACGCGCTGTGTCATCCACCAGTCATATGCGCCGTGCAGGGAGGAAGAGACAGGGAACCGGCCGGGGGCCGGACCGGTCGTGCACAGACAGGACAGGAGGTCTCATGAAGACGCTATTCATCAAACTGCTGGGCAGCCAGCTGGCGCTCGCGGCAACTTTGTTTGCCGGCATGGCAAGTGCCGAAACGTTGACGCTCTACACATCCCAGCCGGAAGCCGATGCGGCCAAGACCGTGGAGGCCTTCAAGAAGGCGCAGCCCGGCATCGACGTGGCAATCTATCGTTCCGGTACCAGCGACATCCTGACAAAGATGGCGGCCGAATTCGCTGCCGGCAGCCCGCAGGCCGACGTGCTGTTGATCGCCGATGCGGTCTCGATGGAGTTGCTGAAGAAGGATGGCCGGCTGCTGCCTTATCCCGAGGCAAAGCTCGACGGCATCGAGCCGGATGCGTACGACGCCGACAAGACCTATTTCGGCAGCAAGCTGATCACCACCGGCATCGTCTACAACACCGCGGCCGCCGAGAAGCCGGAACATTGGGCCGATCTCGCCAAGCCGGCCTATGCCGATGGTCTCGTCATGCCGAGCCCGCTCTATTCAGGTGCCGCCGCCTACCTGCTTTCGGGCTTCGTCGGCGATGCCGATTATGGCTGGGATTTCTTCCAGAAGCTGAAGACCAACAACACCGTCAGCGTGCGCGGCAATGGCGCGGTGCTGAAGTCCGTGGCATCAGGCGAGAAGCCCTATGGCATCCTCGTCGACTTCATGGCGATGAACGCCAAGAAGAAGGGCTCGCCGGTGGAATTCGTGTTCCCCTCGGAAGGCGTGCCGGCCGTGACCGAACCGGTCGCGATCATGAAGACCGCCAAGAATGTCGACGGCGCCAAGAAGTTCGTCGACTTCATTCTCTCGGACGAAGGCCAGAAGCTGGCGCTTTCCATGGGCTACCTGCCGGCACGGGCCTCGGTCGGCCGGCCCGAATGGCTGCCGGAAGGCGTCAAGGTCAAGGTGATGTCGTTCGACACCAAGGCAATCGTCGCCAAGACCGACGCCGACAAGGCGAAGTTCTCGGAACTGTTCGGCGGCTGAAGGCTTGCCGATCCGGCCGGGATGCCGCTTCGGCGGCATCCCCACTGCGCGCTGGTCGAATTTCAGGAAAGCAACCATGCCATCAACGATCAGGGAAAGCCGGGGCCAGGAAATGGTCCTGACGGCGGCGGTAGCCGTCGTCATCGTGCTGCTCTCCCTGCTGCCGATGCTGCGCCTGATCAAGGAAATCGTGGCGCCCGGCGGCACCGTGTCGACGATGGCCCTGGAGGCTGGACTGAGAAGTCCGGCGACCTGGATCGCCACCTGGCATACGCTTGTCGTCGGCATAGGCGGCACGGTGCTTGCCGTGCTGTCGGGAACGCTGGTGGCGGTGCTCATCACGCTGACCGACATACGCGGCCGAAGCGCGCTGGTGCTCTGCTATGTCATGCCGCTGATGATCGCGCCGCAGGTCACGGCGCTCGCCTGGCTGCAACTGTTCGGACCGGCCAGCCCGTTCCTCAAGCTGTTCGGCGCCGCACCGCCGCTCGGCACCAAGAACCCGCTCTATTCCACGTCGGGCATCATCCTGCTGCTCGGCGTGCAGTATGGCCCGCTGGTGTTCCTGCTGGTGCGCGCCGGCCTGCGCAAGCTGCCGCGCGAACTGGTCGAGGCGGCGCGAGCCGGCGGCGCGAGCTGGTTCACCGTGCTCGTCACCATCGTGCTACCCCTGATGACACCGTCGATCATGGCGGCAGCGGCACTGGCCTTCGTGTCCTGCGTCGGCAATTTCGGCATTCCCGCCTTTCTCGGCATTCCCGCCAATTATCTCGTGCTGCCGACCTTGATCTATCAAAAACTCGCCGGCGGCGGGCCGGCCGTGCTCGGCGAGACGGCGTTCCTGTCGGTGCTGATCGGCATCATCGCCATGGCCGGCATCATCGCCCAGGAGGTCATGAGCCGGCGCCGCGACTACCGCATCAGCTCCACCTCGCTGCCCGCCGAGCCCTACGAGCTTGGCCGCTGGCGTCCGATCGTCCAGGCCGGCATGTGGCTGCTGGTCGTACTGGTGTTGTTCCTGCCGCTGTTCGGGCTGGTGCTGACGTCGCTGGTTCCCGGCTACGGCATCGCGCTCAGCGCCAAGACGGCGACGCTCGACAATTACCGTTTCGTGCTGTTCGAGCACGCTGCCGCCAGCCGTGCCTTCTTCAACAGCTTCTGGCTGTCGATCGCCGCCGCGTTCTTCGCGGTCCTCGTCGCCGTGCCGATCGGCTATCTCATTGCCTGGGGCAAGCAGCGCTGGGTGCGGCTGCTCAATCTTTCGGTCGAGCTGCCCTATGCCTTGCCCGGCGTGGTGCTGGCGATCGCCTCGCTGCTCTTGTTCCTGCGGCCGATCCCGCTGACCGGCATACAGCTTTACAACACGGTCTGGATCATTCTCTACGCCTATCTCGCCCGCTTCCTGGTGCTGGCCTTGCGGCCGACGATCAGCGGCTATCACCAGATCGACCGCACGCTGGAGGAGGCTGCACAAGTGGCGGGCGCCGGCCTGTTCACGCGCATGCGCACCATCGTCTTTCCGCTGGTGGCGCCGGCGGCGATCGCCGGCGGCCTGCTGATCTTCATGACAGCGCTCAGCGAGCTCACGGTCTCGGCGCTGCTGTGGTCGTCGGGTTCCGAGACAATCGGCGTGGTGATGTTCTCGTTCGAACAGGGCGGCGATTCCAACTACGCGGCGGCGATGTCCGTCATCACGGTCGCGGTCACCTTCGTGCTGATGCTGGTGACCAACCTGCTTGCCCCTCATCTTCCGAGCGGAGTTCTGCCATGGCGCGATTGACCCTGGACCATGTGACCAAGAGCTTCGCCGAGTTCGATGCGGTCAAGGACGTTTCGATCGATGTCGGCGACGGCGAATTCCTTGCCGTGCTCGGGCCTTCCGGCTGCGGCAAGACGACGTTGCTGCGGCTTGTCGCCGGCTTCGAGAAGGTGACGTCGGGCGAAATCCGCATCGGCAGCGAGGTCGTGTCGGGTGGAGGCGGCAGCGTTCCACCAGAGAAGCGGCGGGTCGGCATCGTCTTCCAGAACTACGCATTGTGGCCGCACATGACGGTCGCCGAGAACATCGGCTATTCGCTCAAGGTTGCAAAGCTGGACAAGGCGGTGGCCCGCCAGAAAGTGGCCGATGCGCTGGCCCTGGTCAATCTACAGGGGTTAGGAGACCGCAGGCCGGCCAACCTCTCCGGCGGCCAGCGCCAGCGCGTGGCCCTGGCGCGCTGCCTGGTCGCGGCGCCCTCGCTGGTATTGTTCGACGAGCCGCTCGCCAATCTCGACGTGCATCTCAGGGCCTCGATGGAGGACGAGTTCGCCGCCTTCCATAAGCGCACCGGCACGACCATCGTCTACATCACCCACGACCAGGCCGAGGCCATGGCGCTGGCCGATCGTATCGCGGTGATGGATCACGGTCGCCTGGTCCAGCTCGCGACGCCGCACGAGCTTTATCATGAGCCGGCGAATGAAATGGTGGCCTCCTTCATTTCGCAGGGCATTCTGCTTCCGGCCGACGTGCTGAGCGCCGAGGAAGCCGGTCATTGCAAGGTCCGGGTTCTCGGAACCGAGCTGGTCGTCCGCTGCCGGGCAGGCGAGCGGCCGCGCGCCGGCGCAAGGATCTGCTGCCGGTCGGCCGATCTCGACGTCTCGCCGGACGGCCCCGGCTTCGATGGCCTCGTCAAGCGGGTGATCTACCAGGGTGGTTCGGCGCGCATCGAATTTACGCCTTCCGCAGGACCTGATCTTACCTTGCATTTCGAGCAGCCCGACCCGGTCGTGCTGGAGAGCGGAGCCCAGGCGCGCCTGCGCATTAAGTCCGGCTGGCTGATCCCGGCGGAGGCGGCGTCGTGATGAAGCTGGACCTGGCCGGCGGCTTCGGCGAAAAGGGCCGCACCAGCGTTGCCGTCCGCAGCGGAAACGATCGCATCCTGCTCGATATCGGCATAAAGGTCGGGGCCACGGGGGCGGAGTACTATCCGGCACTTGACGGGTCGTTCGCCGACATCGACGCATTGTTCGTCTCGCATGCCCACGAGGATCACGTCGGTGCTCTGAGCTGGCTTTTGTCGCGCGGCTATGCCGGCCCGATTTTCATGACGGCCGAGACCCGTGCCGAGGCTCCGGCCACGCTGGCCGGCTATGCCGATCCCGGGGATCTCAAGCGGTTTCCCTTTCCGGAAGATCGCATCGAGATTTTCGAACCCGGCGATTTGCTGAAGAGCGGCAATCTCACGATCAGGACGGGGAGGTCGGGACATGTCGTCGGCGGCGTCTGGTTTGCCGTCGACGATGGCAAGAGCCGCGTCGTCTATTCAGCCGACGTGGTGCCGGACAGCAACGTCTTCGTGATGGACGCGATCCCCGAATGCGATCTTCTCGTTCTCGACGCCTCCTATGGCGCCGATCCCGTGCCGGGTGCGGCGCGCGCCGAGGCCATTTCGGGCTGGGTGGCGCGACATTCGAACGGATGCCTCCTGCCGACGCCGCTGTCGGGGCGGTCGCTGGAATTGATCGCGGCCTTGCCGGGACCCTTCGCCATCCATGCCGGCATGCGTGCTTCGCTCGAAGCGCAGATCGCCGCCACTTCGGCGCTGCTGCCTGGCGTATCCGAGATGCTGCGCTTACGGCTGGGTAGAGCCGCAGACTGGGCCGACGCCGACCCGCTGCCCTCGCTGCCCTTGCTGGCCGATGACGGCATGGGCGAGGCCGGGCCTTCGTCCCGCCTGCTGCCGCGCGCCGATCGGGCCGGCTTTCCGGTGTTGCTGACCGGGCATCTGCCCTCCGGCTCCCCCGGCGATCTGCTGCACAAAGCCGGCCGGGCGGACTGGGTGCGCATGCCCACCCACCCAACGCTGTCGGGCAATGTCGATATCTGGGAGAAGGCAGGGCGCCCGGAGACGCTGGGCCATTCCTGCGCGAGCGAACTCCTCGACGATCTGAAAGCCCATATTCCATCGCTGCGCCCGCAATGCCGCACCGGCCAGAGCATCACGGTACGCCGAGGAAAAGAGACATGAGACTCCTGATCTGCAACGATGACGGCATCGAGGCGCCGGGCCTTGCCCGGCTGGTCAAGGCGGCCGGCAGCCTGAGCGACGATTTGTGGGTGGTGGCACCCGACGGCAAGCGCACCGCCGCGGGCGCATCGCTGACGATCGCGCGGCCGTTGACGATGCGGCGCGTCAAGCCCGGCTGGTATTCGTGTTCCGGCACTCCGGCCGACTGCGTGGTGAGTGCGATGGCCTGGCTGTTCGCGGATGGCCAAAAGCCCGACCTGGTGCTGGCGGGCGTCAATGACGGCCGCAACGTCGCCGAGGACCTTGCCTATTCCGGGACGCTGGGCATTGCGCGCGAGGCGACATTCTGGGGCATTCCGGCGGTCGGCTTTTCCCGGGTGAAGAATCCGGACTTCAGCGGTGCCGACGACGAGTGGCTCGGCGCCTTGATTGCCTCGCTCTGGCGGTCGCGTGAAGAGTGGGCGGCGGATGGCCATTGGCTCAGCATCAACCTGCCGGCTTCGCTGCCGGCCGGGATCCGGCAGCCGCGCATCGGCCGCGACAAGATCGGCCGCAAGGCTGAAATCCTGGAGAGCGACGGCGATCGCACTGTCATCACAGTCCCGCGCGGGCGCGCTCACGCAAGTGAGCCGGGCGACGAGAACGAGGCGATCGATGCCGGCTTCGTCAGCATCAACCGACTGAACTGGTTTGGCGAAACGCGGCTGGACGGACGGTTTCTGGACGAGATCCAGCACCAGCGGCAAGGCTAGTCAACAGGTCACAGAACTGGGTCGCCGCGAATATTCAGGACGGCACGGCCGCTCGACCAGCCGTGCCAACGCCTGAACGGCGGCGCAGCGGCGCGGATCATCCAGATCACCAAGCTGTGCAGCGGTTAAATTGCGTCAATCCAAAGCCGATGCTTGAAGCCGCCGCTATTTCATTCCACATCGGTCAGCATGAAGGACGAGGCACGAGAGCGGCGTCGGGATCTGTTGTGGGCGCTGCCCGCATCGCTGATCCTGCATACGCTCCTGGCAGCGCTGGTGTTCTACAACCTGCCGAGGTCAGCCCAAGAGCCGCAGCAGGACCAGCCGGTAAATGTCGCGCTCGTGCCTCCGCCCGATCAGCCAAAACCGAAACCTGCTCCCGCACCGCCGCCAAAGGAGCCCAAAGCCGAGAAGCCGCCGGAAACGAAGGCTGAAGAACCGGCTACGCCGGAAAAGCAGCCGCGCAAGACGTCGCCGTTCGAGACCTTGAGACCTGTCTTTCAGTTCGGCGACAAGGACGCCGGCCCCAGGAAATCCCTGGAAGGAGCCAGCGCTCAAGACAATTCGCCGGCGCCTGTCCAGGAGGAGGCCTCGAAGCCCCCTGCGGCGCCTGAGCCTGCAGAGACCAAGTCTGGCGCGCCGGCGGCCACCGAAAAGCCGGCAGAGTTGCCCGAGGCCGACAAGCAAACGGCTGCGGCACCGCCGTTGGCCGCCGATGACGGCGACACTGAGGTCGAGCTTCCCATATCGGCTGAAAAGCCGACGCCAAAACCCGCAAATGCGCCGAAGCCCGGCTCTTCAAAAGTTCCGAAGTCCCCCAACGGGAGCGCGGGAAGCCCAGCTTCCCCTGATGTCGCCAGTGCCGCGTCGCGGCGCTATTCCGGGCTTCCGGGCGTTCGCAAGCTCTATTCGCAAGACGCTACCGGCGATGCGCTGGCCACGACCTCGATGGGCGGCGTGCCGCGCGCCCAGCGTGGTGCCAAGCTTTGCGCCAGCGCATTGCAGCAGCAATTGCTGGACGCCTCTTATTTCCCCGATTTGATCCCAAGCGTGCCGCTGAAGGCCGGCAATATTCTCAACGCCCCGGATGTCGCTTTCCGCGCAACGGGCACGTGGTACCATCTGGGCTTCCGCTGCGAGGTCGACAGCGATGCGACCAGGGTTTTGTCCTTCGGCTTACGTGTCGGATCTGTGATTCCGCCCGACGAATGGGTTCGCCTCGGACTGCCCACTCGCTAAAGCAATTCCAGGAAAAGTGTGTACGGTTTTCCCGGATTGCCCTTAGGCCGGCACACCGAGCCCGGACAATTGCCGGCTGATCTCTTGCCAGTCGGCGCAGACGAAGTCGGCGCCGGCCGCCTTCAGCCGCGCACCATGCTCGGGATAGGTGTGGCCGCCGCCGGTGTAGCCGATCGCCGTCATGCCAGCGGCAACCGCGCCCTGGATACCGAAGGGCGAATCCTCGATGACGATGCAGTCCGCCGGATCGGCGCCCATCTTTGCCGCGGCGAACAGGAAGATGTCCGGCGCGGGCTTGCCGTTCTTCACCATCGAGGAGCTGTAGATCGCGTCGCCGAAGAACCGCGCCAGCGCGGTTACCGCCAGGCTGTGGTTTATGCGCTCGACGGAGGATGAGGAGGCAACGCAGCGGTCGCCCTCAAGCACTTCCAGAAACGCGGCGATTCCTGGTGTCGGCTTCAGTTCCTGCGAAAACAGGATCCTGGTCTCGGTCCAGATGTCGGCATCCGCCGCCGCCGGAAACTGATGGCCGGTCAACTCCCTGATTTTGACGATGATGTCGGACTGTTTCATGCCGATGCACTGGGCGATGATGCCGCCGTGGACGCCCTGCATGCCGTGCTTTTCATAGACGCGCTCATAGGCCCTGGCGGCCAGCGGCTCGCTGTCCACGAGAACGCCGTCGCAATCGAAAATGACAGGCCTTGATCGCGCCACGCGCTTCTCCCCGGAGTTTTGCACTTTGCTACCGGCAAAAAGTCAAATGTTCAATAGCGTGGTGTTCGGGCGCCAAAATCTGGGTGTCAAAGCTGGCGCAGCGCATCGCTGGCCCGGGCCGACCCAAGCGCGCGCTGCATGGCCTGCCGCGATTGCGCACGGTCCGGCGTGATCCAGTTCGGTTCGGCGCCAAGGAAGCGGTCGAGGAAAGCCACGGCATAGGCCGGCATCTCGGTCACGTTCTCGCGATAGGACCACCATGTGCGCAGGTCGTCGGCGCATTTGTCGATGCTTGGGGCTGAGCCGAATTCCTGCTCGTAAATCGCCGAAATCACCGAAACGCAATAATTGGTGTAGAGGAACCCCTCAGGCCAGAAGCGCACGATTTCCAGCGTGCCGGCATTCTGCTCGGTCTCGACGAGATGGCTCAGGCCGGAGACTTCCCTGGCCGGCGCCTGTCGTATCAGTTCGCGCAGCACGAGGCCGGCGGCAAAGACGATGAAGTCGGCGCGGTCGACCGCGGCGAAACGCTTCTGCGCCTCCATGATCTCGACCCAGTCGAGAAAGGCCCTTGTGAGCCTGGCTTCGTCGATTTCAAAACGCACGCCGAATGTGTCGGACACCACCTTGGCGCTGCCGCGAAATGTGGCGCGGAACCAGCGCAACTGCCGCAACCGATGGCGAAGGTCGGGCATAAGGGCCAGTTCATCCCTGAAGGGCAGTTCCATTTCACATATCCCGTTTGACGACAGGCTAGCACAACCGTGCCGTCGCCGAAATCGGCCGACGGCCCTGTGGATGACCGTGACCGAGGTCAATATCATACATATTGACATTCTCGGAAACAAATGTTCTCACTTTGCTGTTGTCGCGCATCCGTCCAAGATGCGGTTCAATGAAGGCTTCGGGAGGAGAACCGAATGGCGATTTGGCAGTGGGGACTGCTTCTGCTGGTTATTGTGTGGGCGCTGCAGTCGCTCGGCGTCTGGCTACAGATGCGGCACTATTCGGACGTCTTCCGGGGCGTCACCGACCAGTACAAGGATGGCTTCGTCGGGGCCGGCAATTTTCGCGGGCGGCTGGCCAAGGGCACCATCGCGCTCGTCGTGGTGACGCCTGACCTGATCGTGCGCCGCATGATGATCATGAGCGGGCGCTCGGTGTTCACCAAATTCAAACGACATCAACAGTTCGAGGGTGTTCCCCTCGATCAACTCCGGTCCAACCCTGCGATTATGGGGGAGGGGGAACCCGGTGTGGCCGAGGCCGTGAAACGGGCGATCGAACAGATCGACAAAGCACGGTCGGAGCCGGGGAAGAAGCCGGGCTTGTCCGGCTTGAACGTAGCAAGGGCCTAGAGGACGCCGCGCACCGGCCGGGATCAACCGGCGGGCGGCATAAGGAGGAGAAATGTCTGTATTTTCGTTATTGGCGCAGCATGCCGACATGGCCGTGCATAACCTGCATGTTGCAGGCACCATGGTCTCGGATGCTGCCTGGCACGGCAGGCTCGGCGTCGAGCATGCCACCGATCATCTCGTGGTCTTGGCGCAGGCGCAGACCGACAGCGCGCCGGTCACCGCCGATCAGCTGAAGGAACAGCTGAAAAACGTGCAGCAGGAAGAGCAACTCGGCTGGCTGACCGCAATCGGCAAATACTTCATCGGCATCTTCCAGAAGGGCGGCGAAGTGTTCGCCGGCTTCGTCACCGGCATCATCCCGACACTCGTGGTGCTGATGACCGCCTTCTACGCCGTGACCGAACTGGTCGGCGAGGAGCGCGTCCACGGCCTGGCACGCGGCGCCGGCAGGATCGCGCTGACCCGCTATACGCTGCTGCCTCTGCTGGCGGTGTTCTTCCTCACCAATCCGATGGCTTACACGTTCGGATCGTTCCTGGAAGAAAAGCACAAGCCCGCCTTCTATGACGCGGCTGTCTCCTACGTGCATCCGCCGCTCGGCCTGTTCCCGCATATCAACCCCGGGGAATACTTCGTCTGGGGCGGCATGCTGGTCGCGTTGCTCGACCTCGAGAAGCGGGGTGTCGTCGCCGGAGGTTATCACGTCAAGGTGGCGATCTGGTACGCCATCGTCGGCCTCGTCGTCATCCTGCTCAAGGGCATGCTGACCGAGCGCATCACCGCCATCATGGCACGCCGCCAGGGCGTCGAGCTGTAAGGGCGGGGAGGACATCATGGCCAAGACATACAAAGCCGTAAGGATCTCCCGGGGCTCCACAGGCTGGGGCGGCCCGCTCGTCATCGAGCCGACCGCACAGCGCGACAAGATCGTCTCCGTCACCGGAGGCGGCATCCATCCCGTGGCACAGCTCATCGCCGACATGACCGGCGCCACGGCCGTCGACGGCTTCAAGGCGCCGCCGATCGAAAGCGAGATGGCGGTCGTCGTCGTCGACTGCGGCGGCACTGCACGCTGCGGCGTCTATCCACGCAAGCGCATCCCGACCGTCAACCTGACGCCGGTCGGCCAGGCTGGGCCGCTCGCCCAGTTCATCACCGAGGATATCTACGTTTCGGGCGTGAAGCCGGCCAATGTCACGATGGCGGACGGATCCGAGGCGGTCACCACTGCGGGGGGAGCAGCATCGATGAGTCCAGGCAACAACACCGCGGCCGCGGCACCACAGCCGCTGCCGAGCGAAGGCGGGCTGATCGGCCTGATCAGCTCGATCGGCCGCGTCATGGGCCGCGTGGTCGGCATCTTCTTCAATGCCGGCCGTCGCACGATCGACCAGGTGGTGCGCAACGTGCTGCCGTTCATGGCCTTCGTGACCATGCTCATCGGCCTGATCCTGTACACCGGCATCGGCGACGTGCTGGCCCAGCCGATGGGACCGCTCGCCAACAACATCGTCGGCCTGCTGATAATCTCGGCTATCTGCGGCCTGCCGTTCCTGTCCCCCATCCTGGGACCGGGCGCGGTCATCGCGCAGGTCATCGGCGTCGCCATCATCGGTCCGCAGATCGCCAACGGCACGATTTCGCCGGCGATGGCGCTGCCGGCGCTGTTTGCCTACAACACCCAGGTGGGCTGCGACTTTGTCCCGGTCGGCCTGGCGCTCGGTGAAGCCAAGCCGAAGACGATCGAAATCGGCGTCCCGGCGGTTCTCATCAGCCGCCAGATCATGGGCCCGGTCTCGGTGCTGATCGCCTGGGTCGTCAGCCTGATCGTGTTCTAAGCAAATTCCGGGAAAGCCTGAAACGGCTTTCCCGGGAAAAAGGCGCGTAGCGCTTTCCCCGGGGAATTGCGCCGAAGCACGGAGATAGAGGGGTTCACGGGGTCCGTGACCCCCTCGAGAAAAGTAAGGAAATGAGGTTCGCCATATGACGGTTCTGCTGAGAACACGGGTCACTTCCATCGGGCCTGAAGTGGCGGACCTTGCCGAAGGGGGCGTGCTCATCCTGTTCGCGGATGGCTCGCCGCCGGAGCTTGCCGAGGTTTCCGTGCTCCACAAGACGGAACTCGGGCCCAGCGAAGGCGCGCCCCAAAAGGGTGCGTCGATCACCCTTGGACCTGTTTCCGCTGTTATCACGGCGGTCGGCTCCAGCGCCTGGAGCAAGGTGCTCGAGATGGGGCATGTCGTCATCTCGTTCAATGGCGCCACCGAGGCCGAGCGGCCGGGCGAGATCTGCGCTTCGCAGGTCGACACCCAAGCGCTCGTGGCCGCCCTGAAGACAGACGCGATCATCACCATCGCCGCCTGAAGCATTCGCGCCGCGACCCATGTCGGCGCGGCGCCATAACAGAGTATTTGCCATGGAACGCTCGACCATCGTCAGAGTGCATGAAGGTTTGCACGCCCGTCCCGCCACGCGCTTCGTCAAGCTTGCCAAGGGTTTCGAATCCGATATCGAGCTGGTCAAGGACGGGAAGGCGGTCAGCGCCAAGAGCTCGGTCAAGCTGATGCTGCTGGCGGTGAAGGAAAACCAGGAAGTCACCGTGCGGGCGACCGGCGCGGACGCCATCGAAGCGATCGAGGCGCTGATCGGCTATCTCGAGAATCCGAAGGCAGGTCTCGACGATGACGATCCGCAACCGGCCGCCAGTACGGGCGAGGAAACTGTGCTGGCGTCCGAACCCGTACCGGCTGTTTCAGGTGTGGCCGGTTTGCGCGGCGTCGCGGCGAGCGAAGGCGTCGCCATCGGGCCTGCCTTCGCGCATTTTCCGCCTGACATCGCTGGACAGGGCCGCATGCTGCAGGCGGAGGAGATCGCCGGCGAGATCGACAGGTTCCGCGCCGCCGTCGCCGCCGTTCAGGCGCGCATGGACAAGGCGCTGGCGCAGGACACCCTGTCCGCCGGAGATCGCGGCATCATCGCGGCGTTGCGGGACATCGCCGCCGACGACAGCCTGACCGGCGAGGCTGAGAAGGCGATCAAAAGCGGCAATGACGCTGTCTCAGCCGTCATCACCGCCGCCTCCACCATTGCCACCGATTTCAGCGCGGTCGACGATCACTACCTCAACGCGCGCGCCGACGACGTGCATGCGGTCGGACGACAGATCTGTCTGGCGCTGCTCGGCCAGGATGACGCCAGCCTCGAAGATATCCCCGAAGGCGCCATCCTGATCGCCGACGACATAGGTGCCTGGGACCTGGCGCGGGCGCCGCTGAAGCGCATCGGCGGGGTGGTGTGCGGCCATGGCGGGGCCACCTCGCACATCGCCATCATTGCACGTTCGCACGGCATTCCGGCAGTGCTGGGCCTTGGCGACCAGATCAATGCCCTGCGCAGCGCGCGGGAGGTGGCCGTGGACGGCAATGGCGGGCAGGTGATCGTCGACCCCGATGCGGCGACCCGCGCGGACTTCGCTGCCCGCGTCGAGGCGGCGGCCAAGGAGCGCGCTGGACTGGCCGTCTTCAAGACCGTGACGCCAAAACTCGCCGGTGGCAGGGTCATCGAGGTCGCCGCCAATATCGGCTCGCTGGAGGAAATCGAGGCAGCGCAGGAAGCCGGCGCCATGGGCGTAGGCCTGTTCCGCACCGAGCTTCTGTTCATGCGCCATATGCATCTGCCCTCCGAGGACATGCAGGCCGAGACCTACGCGGCGCTGGCCAAGGCATTCGCGCCCTATCCCGTCATCGTGCGCACGCTCGACATAGGCGGCGACAAGCCGATCGCCGGCATCGAATTTCCCGACGAGGAAAATCCCTTCCTCGGCTGGCGCGGCATCCGCATGTGCCTCGACCGGCCCGACATCTTCAAGCGCCAGCTACGGGCGCTGCTCAGGGCAGCCGTGCACGGCAACATCAAGGTGATGTTGCCGATGGTCTCCGACATATCGGAGGTGCGGCAGACGCGGGTCCTGGTTGCCGAATGCGCGGCGGAACTGGAGGTCCAAGGCGTACCGCATGCGGCGTTCGATCTCGGCGTGATGATCGAAACGCCGGCCGCCGTGCTGATCGCGCCGGCGCTGGCGAAAGAAGTGTCGTTCTTCTCGATCGGCACCAACGACCTGACCCAGTACATCATGGCCGCCGACCGGCTCAACCCGACCGTGGCCAAGCTCAACGATGTCGCCAACCCGGCCGTCATGTCGGCGATCGCGTTGACGGCAAAGGCCGGCGTGGCCGCAGGCATCATGGTGGGCATGTGCGGCGAGGCGGCCGGTCGGCCGGATCTCATCCCGGCCTTTCTTGAGATGGGGCTGACCGAGCTCTCGATGAGCCCGGCCTCGATCCAGCGCGCCAAGAAGACCATCACGGCCATGGCGGCCGGGCGGTAGTCTCGACCGGAACCGGCAGCTAGGGCAGATGGGCAAGCAAGGTGGCGAAGACAGGTGTCAATTCATCGACCGGGCTCGCCTTGGCACAGGCGCTGACGATGCGGTCGTGACGGATGCCGGCCGCCAGAACCGCGATCTCCAGCATGTCGGGCTCCGGCGCACCGTCGCTGGCCGTGGTGGCCAGGCCGCAGGCCAGGACGACAGGCGCCAGGCAAGCTATGTCGAGCGTCCGGTCGCCGATCGCATCCGGTTCGGCTTCGGTAAAGCGGACAGGACGGTGGTTGAGGCACTCGACCAGCAGCGCCGCACAGGCAGCGGCGACGGCCGGCAGCGCGGCGGGGGCGGGTCTGGCGGGTATCGCGGCCAGCAGACCGGCGTGGCGCTTTCGCATGGCGGCGTGGACGGCGGCGAAATCCGCCTCGTGGATCCGGGCATTGTCGATCTTCAGGGCGGCGAGCACGGTCCTGGTCAGATAGTACATGTCGCGCCGGAAGACGCGCTTGGCGCTCGACCGGCGTTCCTCGTTGCCGGCCGGGAAATAGATGCCAAGGCCTTTCACGGTCGTTCCGTCGATCTTCGTCGGGCGTTCATGCGGGACAAAAGATTCGGCGATCGACAAGGCTTCGTCGACGGCACTGGCGGCATGGCCGAGCAGGCCTTCGATGCCTTTGCCCGGGAACGGCGGCAAATGGCTGGTTGCTTCCCGCACGAGATTGGCATCGCTGTCGCTGTCGTGGCGGCTCTGGCGAATGATGTCGCGGACGTCGCGCAGCCGGTCCTTCAAATTGACGCGGACATCCCTGGAGATTTGTCGGAGCATCGCGGATCGCCTCGAAAACGTCTACCGGCCTCGGCCGCCGAAGCCGGCCGCTGACCCTACATTGTTCCTATCGATTGGTAGATCAATAGGCGATATTAAACCAGCGTGGAGAATCGGCGAGGGACTCCTACATCGCCGAGCGGGGAGACGGACAGTTGGGCAGGCGACGGCAGGGCGATAGTGAAAACGTCGGGACCGAGGCGCCCGAACAGGTCGTCAACGAGAGCCGTACGGACCGCCTCAGGATTCGCGCCGCCTGGATGTATTTCGTCGAGCAGATGACGCAGAACGAGATCGCCGACGTGCTCGGCGTCGGCCGCGTCACCATCGTTCGCATGCTGGCGGAGGCGAGGTCCCGCAACGAGGTGAAAATCACCATCGAGAGCGAATTGTCCGAGATCGTGCGGCTAGAGCGCGCGCTGGAGCGCACGTTCGGCCTGAAGCAGGCGCTGGTGGCGCCGCTGACCGCGCCCAATGCCGATCCGATCCCCGCGATCAGCGCCAAGACCGGGAGCTTCCTGTCCGACACGATGAAATCCGGCATGCGCGTCGGCGTCGGCTGGGGTCAGACGCTGTTCTCGAGCCTGCCCTTCATCAGCGCCAAATCGCTCACCGACTTCAAGGTGATTTCGCTGCTGGGCGGTGTGGGCGTCGTGCGCCGCTACAACCCGGCCGAGTTCGCCTGGCGCTTCGCCCAAATCTTCCAGGGCGACGGCTATCTGATCCCGACGCCGGCCGTCGTCGACAGCGTCGAGACCAAGATCGCGCTGGTCGAGCGTTGCGGCCTGCAGGAAGTTTTTGAGATGGCCAACGTGCTCGATGCCGTTCTGCTGAGCGTCGGCGGTATCGCTTCGGCGACCACCTTCTCTCGCGGCGGCTTTCTTAAGGAGGCGGACCGCGAGGCCCTGGTTGCGCGTGGCGCCGTCGGCGACCTTCTGTTCCATTTCTTCGACCGTAATGGCGATCTGGTCGACCATCCCGTCAACAGCCATGTGATGTCGGTGGAGGTCGATCGGCTTCGCAAGGCGCCGATCCGCATTCTCACGTCCGGCGGCGAAGAGAAGACAGCGGCGCTGCTCGGCGCCATGAACCTGATCGCGCCGACGATCCTGATCACCGACGAAGAAAGCGCAAGGCGCATGCTCGAGGCGGTCAACGGAAGCTGAAGGACCCCGTGACGTAGTCCGGCTGGGCCCCGTATTCGTCGAAAATTGCGGCAAGGTCTGGCGCGTCCGCCAATATCCCGCTTAGAACCAGTGCGGTGGCGAGGTCGACCCCCTTGCCGCCAGCGATGTCATGCTCGACGCTGTCGCCGACGCAGACCACAGTGCGGCGGTCGGGCGCACCGGCCAACGCCAGTGCTGCCTCGAAAATCGCCGGACCGGGCTTGCCGATGCGAGTGACGCTGCCGCCCAGACTCTCATAAAGGTCCGCCAGCCGGCCGGCGCCGAAGCGGGGACCGACGGTCGTCAGCATGATGGTGTCTGGATTGGTGCAGAAGCACGGCACCTGCCGTGCCGCTGCCGGCGCAAGCAGCCGGCGATAGTGGTCGAGGTCGTAGCGGTCGCCCTCGCTGGCCGCGATCAGTACCAGGTCGGCGGTATCGCCGGCTCCGGTCAACACAAAAGGCAGGCCCTCGATCGCTGTGCGGTCATTATCGCGGCTGATCAACAGGCAGTTCGTGCCGGGCCGCAACGCTCCGGTCGCCGCCATTTCATGGAAGGATCGCCACGCCACCTCGCCGGAGGAAACGAAATGATCCCAGCTTCCGGCCTCGAAGCCGAGCCTCAGCAAACGGTCTTCGTTGGGCTTGGCGCGCCTGCCGGAGTTGGAGACCAGCACCACGGTCTTTCCGGCGCGCTTCAGTGCCGACAACGCTGCCACCGCGCCTGGATAAGGTGCGGAGCCGTCATGCAGCACGCCGAACTGGTCAAGCAGGAAAACCTGGTAGCGCTCCACCAGCGGCCCGATGCCGTCGAGGCGTTCGATCATTGCGGTACTCATAGCGGCCCGGCCTCTTTCAGGCATAGCAACCCTGCCTTGTCTGCCCCCTTCAGCGCCAGCCTGGCGGTGCCGGCGGCTGCCTCGTCGGAAAGGGCGGGCACGAACTCGACGCCGAGCTTGCGCTGTCGGATCGCGCTCCACGCGGGATTTGCCGCGCCGCCGCCGACGCTGCGCACCGAAGTCAGCGCCGGCGCGCCGAGCTCGCCAAGCCGGCGATAGCCGAGCGCCTCGATCGCGGCCATGCCTTCGAACATTGCCTTGAGATAGTCGGCATCATCCGCCGGGCGCGGGACGAGGCGCGGGGGGAGCGCCGGATCGGCGATCGGGAACCGTTCGCCCGATGTGGCGAGCGGATAATAGTCGAGGCCGGTATCGGTCGCCGGGTCGATCATGGCACTGAGCTCGATGATGCGCGCGAGCGGAAAATGCTGCGCCAGCACCTTGCCGCCGGAATTCGAGGCCCCGCCGGCCAGCCAGGCATTGCCCAGCCGATGGCTGTAGATGCCGTATCGCGGCGCCGAAATCGGCCGGGCGGACAGGATCTTGATGGTAAGCGAGGATCCAAGCGCCGTCACCCCGTCGCCGACCCCCGCGGCACCCGTCGCCAGGAAAGAGGCGCAGCCATCGGTCGTGCCGGCAATGACGATCACGTCGCGGGCCAAGCCGAATAGATCCGCCATGGCCGCGGTGAGCGTGCCGGTGACGTCGCCCGGCTCGACGACGTCAGGCAGCAAATCCATGCGCATTCCGGTCGCCGCGATCCACTCCGGCCAACGGCGGGCCTCGACATCGTAGCCGGTTTTCAAGGCGTTGTTCTCGTCGCTGATGTCGAAGCGGCCCGAGAACTGTCCGGCGATCCAGTCCGCCTGATGCAGCACCGCCGCCACGCCCTGCAGATGCTGGAAGTGAAGCGCCTTGGCGAGGCCTGATGTCGCGCCGTGCGCGGCGCTGCCCGCCGGCGCCTCGCGTGCGATCACGGCCAGTATATCGTCGTCGGCGACCTTGTCGTTGTACATCAGCGGTTCGGCGAGCGGTCGTCCGGCACCGTCGACCGGCAGCAACGTGCCCGAGGTGCCATCCACGGCGATGGCGCGGACCGTGGTCCGGTCGATGCCCGCAATCAACTCCGCCAGCGCTGCGCGGACCGCTTGCCACCAGGCCGCCGGGCTGCGTGGATCCTGACCAAATGCGTCGAGGCGGACGGCGGCTTGGCCGGCAATGGAAAAGTCCGGGCGCATGGCTACGGCGCGGGCGCCCGAGGTGCCGATATCGACGCCAATGACTAGGCGATCCGAGAGAGGCGAGCCGGCGACGGGCGACATGTCAGCCACCGGAGGCGTTCAGTTTCTGGCGGTACTGCTCGGCGTCCCAGTTGACGAGTTCGTCGTTCTCCGCCTCGGTAAGGTAATTCAACGTCGCCGTAACGTCGACCCGCGCCGTGACGTCGGCAAGGCAACGCTGCATAGCGTCGGCGCCGGCGCTGGCATTGGCGCGCATCAGGACGCCGAGGCCGGGGAACAGGATCGACACGGGCTGGGCGCCGCGGCGCCTGACGACAGCGGCGACGTCCTCGCCGGGCGCAGCCACCACCGAGCCCTTGCCGAGGAAGATGACGTGGTCGGGATAGAGGCTGCCGCCCGATGCCATGCGACGGCTGTCGGGATCGATGGCGACCGCGTGCGCCTCGACATCGACGGGCAAGCGGTAGCCGGAGTTTGCGGCAAGCGCGGTCAGTGCCGCTATGTCAGGCGCGGCCGCCTCGCGGGGCGCCCTTGCCAGAAGCCCGGTGACACGGCGCAACAGCACCTCGGCCCCGGTAACGGTCTCGGCCGCGACGACAAGGCCGTGATTGCCCAGGATCAGGACATCGACGCCCGGCCGCAGCCGTTCGGAGATGCCCTGGGCCAGCGGCAGGCCCGGCCGCCGGTAGGGAACATAGGCCCATTCGATGCCTGCGAGCCGGCGCGCGGCCAGGACCTCGCAATCGGCCTGCACCGCAAGCGAAATGGTGTCGACGCAGTGGACATGCAGGACCACGCGCTGCGGCATCAAGGCATGCACCGTGGTCTCGATCGAGGGACGCAGCCCGCGCGGGTTGAGCGCGCCGATGGCGAAGGCCTGAGGCTGGTCGGCGGCGGGATCGCGTCGTTCAACCGCCTCGAGCAATGGCGCCATTGTCACCGGCACCATGATGTCATCGGCGAGCGCGTCTTTCAGCCAGGTCCCGGAGGCCTTGATCCACAGCGTGTCTCCGGCTTTCAGCGAGGTGTTGCCGCCGGCGGCCTGGGTCAGACGCGGATCCTGTCCAATGGCGGCCGAAAGCGCCCGCAGCGCCGCCAATTCCTGCGCATCCGCCTGGGTCGCCATCACGCCTCTCCTCCAACAATCCGCCAACCGTCGAATGCGGTGGTCGGGCATTCGACGGGGTTGATATCGCAGATAAGAGTGAGTTCCGTCAACCGTGATCGAATACCGTCAGTTGCGGCTTGCAATCGAGCTAATGTTGAGTAAGTTACACCAACTGCCGTCGCAGAACGGCGTTTTTGGAGGAAACAGTTGAGCGACTCCGGCCGCCAGCGTCAGATCGTCGAACTTTTGCGCGATCGCCCCTTCGCCTCGGTGCGGGAGCTGCAGGAGCGGCTCGGCGTTTCGGCCGCGACGGTGCGGCGCGACATCGACCGGATCGACGAGGCCGGCGAGGCGCGCAAGGTCTATGGCGGTGTTTCGGCGCTCGATGGCACGTCGCATGCCGGCGTCGCCTATGCCCGGCCCTATGACGAGAATCGCGACCTCGCGGTCGAGGCCAAGCGGCAGATCGCCAGCGTCGCCGCAACCATGGTGCGAGACGGCGACGCGGTCATCGTGCATGGCGGCTCGACCTGCTTCCATCTCGGGGTCAAGCTCGCCGAGCGCAACATACGGCTCTACACCAACTCGATGCCGCTGGCGGCCTATCTGAGCGATCATGGCCATTGCAGCCTGACCGTTGCTGGCGGCGACCTGCACCGCGAGCCGGGGATCATTCACTCGCTCACCCATCCGGCACCTTTCTACGCTTCGAAGTTCTTTCTCGGCGCGCAAGGCATCGGCCAGGAAGGCTTGCTGGAATCGCACCCGCTGCTGGTGCGCTCGATCGTCGACCTTAGCCAGTGCGCCGACCAGATCGTCGTGCTGGCCGACAGCCGAAAGCTGTCGATCCAGGCCCGCAACGTCGCGCTGCCCCTGTCGCGTATCGGCACGCTGGTCACCGACGACGGTCTTTCCGATGCCGACGCGCGCATGCTGGAGGATGCCGGCGTCATGGTGCGGATCGCTTCCCCCATGGGAGCCATCGCATGAAGGTCGCGGTGCTCGACTTCGGCAAGACGAATTCGAAGCTGTTCGTCTTCGGCCAGGACGGACGTATTCTCGACGAGCGCCGGACCCAGCCGAAATGGACGCGCCAAGGCGGCTTCAGCGTGCTCGATGAGGCCGACCTTCACGATTGGGCGCTCGGCGCCGTCACCGCTGCGATCGAAAACCATGGCGTGGAAGGGGTGATGGTTTCGGGCCATGGCTGCACCTTCGCCCTGGTGGACCACGCGGCGCTGACGCATCCGATCCTCGACTATGAGCAGGAGCCGCCGGCCGAAATCGCCGCGCGGATCGATCGCCGCATTCCGGACTATGCCGAGACGTTCTCGCCGCGGCTGCCGCTGGGCTTCAATTATGGCCGCCACATGCTGTGGCTGCAGGAGGCCGCACCCGACGCTTTCGCGGCGGCGAAATGGATCCTCGGCTATCCGCAATATTGGAGCTGGCGCCTTGGCGGCAGGCCGGTTTGCGAAGTGTCCTATCTCGGCTGCCATTCGCATCTGTGGGCGCCGCGTCGTCACGATTTTTCCTCACTGGTCGACGCCGAGGGGTGGCGCCACCAGATGCCGGCCTTCGCGCGTGCCGGCACTGTCATCGGCGAACAGGACTTCGGCAGCGCGGCACGGCCGCTCGCCATCCACAACGGCGTCCACGACTCGAATGCCGCGCTCCACGCCTATCGACGGCAGGGGCTGGGCTCGGTGACTGTGGTTTCGACCGGCACCTGGGTCGTCGTGCTCAATCCCGACTGTCCGCTCGAGACGCTCGACCGCGATCGCGACATGCTGGTCAATGTCGATGTCGACGGCGGCCCGGTGCCGACCATCCGCTTCATGGGCGGGCGCGAATTCGCCGCAATCAGCGCCGGCTGGCAAGGCCCGGTCGAAGGCGCGGCGGTGCAGCGGGCGATCAATGCCGGCATGATGGGGCTGCCGAGCTTCGCGCCGGGCGGGCCGATGCCCGGCCGTTCGGGCCGGCTGGTCGGACGCACGCCAGATGCCGGCGAGCGTGCGGCCGTAGCCCTGCTCTATGTCGCGCTGATGCTCGACCTCTGCCTCGACCTCATCCATTCCAGCAACACCGTGATCGTCGACGGCGGGCTCAACACTGGTGGCCTGCTCGCCGGCCTCCTGGCGCAGCTGCGGCCGGAGCAGGCCTTCATGCAGGGCGCTTCGCTGGAAGGCAGCGCCACGGGCGCGGCGGCTCTGGCATTCGAAAGCGTGGGGCGTGAATTCGCCGCAGAGCCGCCGGAGCCGGTGAAGGCAGCGCGCTTCACCAGCCTCGCCGGCTACCGCGACGGCTGGCGCGATCTGGTCGCCGGGACCGCCGGCAAGGTCGCAGCCCGATGAGCGCGGTGGCCAAGACTGAGACAGCCGGCACGGGGGCAGAACGCCACCCGGTGCTGGAAATGCGCCATATTTCGAAGACGTTCGGCGCGATCCGCGCCCTGCAGGATGTTTCGCTTACCGTCCAGGCCGGCGAGTTGCACGCGTTGATGGGCGAGAACGGCGCCGGCAAGTCGACGCTGATGAAGGTGCTTTCGGGCGCCTATCGCCCCGATCCGGGCGGCGAGATCCTGATCGATGGCATGCCAGCGGCGACCGGCGATCCGATCAAGGCGCGCGCCAGCGGCGTCGCGGTGATCTACCAGGAACTGTCGCTGGCGCCCAATCTGACCGTGGCGCAGAACATTTTCCTCGGCAATGAACCGCGCCGTTTCGGCATCGTCGACCGCGACCAGTGCAACCGGCGCGCAACCGAGATCATCGGCCGGCTCGGCGTTTCCTTTTCGGCGCGTGCCCTGATTTCCGGCCTGTCGCTCGGCGAGCGCCAGCTGGTCGAGATCGCCCGGGCGCTGTCTACCAATGCGCGCATCATCGTCATGGACGAGCCGACCACGTCCCTGACCTCGCGCGAGACCGAGCGGCTGTTCGAGGTGATCGCGACGCTGAAGGCGCAAGGCATCGCCATCATCTACATCAGCCATCGCATGGAAGAGGTCTACCAGCTTGCCGACCGCGTCAGCGTGCTGCGCGACAGCGGCTATGTCGGCACGCTGGAGCGCGCCCACCTCAGCGCCTCGCGCCTCGTTTCGATGATGGTCGGCCGCGATCTCTCGGCGTTCTACAAGAAGGATCACCGCCCGCCGGGCGAAAAACGCGCCGTGGCGCTGTCGGTGCGCGGCATGTCCGACGGCAGGCTGCTGAAGGACTGCTCCTTCGACCTCTATCACGGCGAGGTGCTGGCGCTGGCGGGCCTGGTCGGCTCGGGTCGCACCGAACTTGCCAGGCTCATCTTCGGCGCCGACCGGCGTAGCGCCGGCACGTTGGAGCTCGACGGCAAGCCGATCGCCATCGGCTCGCCGCGCGAGGCGCTCGATGCCGGCATCGCCTATCTCACCGAGGACCGCAAGGAACTCGGCCTGTTCCTCGACATGTCTATTTCCGACAACATCAACATGGGCGTGCTGGCCAGGGATGCGCGCGCCGGGGGCTTCCGCGACTTCGCCGCCGCCGACAGGCGCGCTGCGAAAGCCGTCGCCGATCTTTCGATACGCACCCGCTCGGCGCAGGCCAATGCCGGTTCGCTGTCGGGCGGCAATCAGCAGAAGGTGCTGCTCGCTCGCCTGCTGGAGACCGAGCCGAAGGTCGTCATCCTCGACGAGCCGACGCGCGGCGTCGATGTCGGCGCCAAATCGGAAATCTACCGGCTGATCGACGATCTCGCCAACCGGGGCATCGCCATACTGATGATCTCCAGCGAACTGCCTGAGGTGATCGGCGTCGCCGATCGGGTGTTGGTGATGCGCGACGGCGCCATATCAGGCGAGGTGACGGCATCCCGGGGCGAGCCGCTTCGCCAGGAAGCGATCATGGAACTTGCGACGGGAGCGGCCCAAGAAGGACCGAAGGAATGACCGACAGAACGACCGCGACGACGACGGTGGACCAGGCGGCAGTCAGGAGCCGGCGGCTGCGCACGGCTTTGGCCGCGCTCGGCATGCTGCCGGTGCTGGTGTTGCTGGCGGCCGGCTTCCAGTTCATCAATCCGCGTTTTCTCACCGGCACCAACCTGTTGATCGTCACGCAGCAATCGTCGATCAACATCGTGCTCGCGGCCGGCATGACCTTCGTCATCCTCACCGGCGGCATCGACCTGTCGGTCGGCTCGATCCTTGCCGCTTCCGCAATGGTGGCGGTGCTGGTGTCGCTGGTGCCGGACTGGGGCCTGCTCGGCGTGCCGGCGGCCATTCTGGTTGGTCTCGGCTTCGGGGTCATCAACGGGCTGCTCATCGCCTATATCAGGCTGCCGCCCTTCATCGTCACGCTGGGATCGCTAACCGCCGTGCGCGGCGTCGCCCGCCTGCTCGGCGAAGACACGACCGTGTTCAACTCCGACCTGCCGTTTGACTTCATCGGCAATGGATCGCTGTTCGGCGTTCCGTGGCTGGTCATCATCGCGCTGACGGTGGTGGTGGTGTCGTGGCTGGTGCTGAAGCGCACCGTGCTCGGCACCTGGATCTATGCCGTGGGCGGCAATGCCGAGGCGGCGCGGCTGACCGGCATCAAGGTGCCGCTGGTGCTGCTCTTCGTCTATGGCGTGTCCGGCCTGCTGGCAGGCCTCGGCGGCGCCATGTCGGCGGCCAGGCTCTATGCGGCCAACGGCCTTCAGCTCGGCCAGTCCTACGAACTCGACGCCATAGCCGCGGTCATCCTGGGCGGCACCAGCTTCGTCGGCGGCGTCGGCTCGATCTGGGGCACGCTGATCGGCGGGCTGATCATCGCCGTGCTGTCCAACGGGCTCATCCTGGCCGGCGTCTCGGACATCTGGCAGTACATCATCAAGGGATTGGTCATCATCGTGGCGGTCGCCCTCGACCGCTACAGGCTCCAGGCAGGGGCAAGAACGTGAGTGACCTTGTCGCCGGCATCAAAGACCGGCTTGTGTAACGCACCGTGAGAGGCGCGGGGCATCAGGAGGAAGTAAGCGTAATGAAGACCATCGCCAAACTGCTCTGCGGCGCCGCGTTCGCGGCCGTCGCCATTGCGCCGGCATCGGCCAAGGACCTGAACAAGGTCGGCATCTCGGTCGGCCTGCTCGGCAACCCCTTCTTCGTCGCCACCATCAAGGGCATCGAGGACGCGGCCAAGAAGATCAACCCGAACGTCGAGGTGACGTCGGTGTCGGCCGACTATGACTTGAACAAGCAGGTCTCGCAGGTCGATTCCTTCATCGCCGCCGGCGTCGACGTCATCATGCTCAACGCCGTCGACGCCAAGGCGATCGCGCCCGCGGTGAAGAAGGCGCAGGCGGCGGGCATCGTGGTCGCCGCCTTCGACGTCTCCGCGCCAGGCGCCGACGTCACCGTGATGACCAACAATGTCAAGGCTGGCGAGGAGGCCTGCCAATATCTGGTCGACCAAACCGGCGGCAAGGGCAACTACGTCATTCTCAACGGTCCGGCGTCTTCGTCGATCCTGGAGCGGGTGAAGGGTTGCAAGAACGTGCTTGCCCAGCATCCCGACATCAAGATCCTGTCCGACGACCAGAACGCCGAAGGCTCGCGCGACGGCGGCCTGAAAGTGTTCCAGTCGCTGCTGACCCGTTTCGACAAGATCGATGCGGTGTTCGCCATCAACGATCCGACGGCGATCGGCGCCGAGCTCGCCGCCAAGCAGCTCAACCGCTCGGAGTTCATCTTCACCGCCGTCGACGGCGCGCCGGACATCGAGAAGGAGCTGGCATCCGGCAAGTCCATGATCAAGGCTTCTGCCTCGCAGGATCCCTATGTAATGGCCGGCCAATCGCTGACGATGGCCGCCGACGTGCTTGCCGGCAAGAAGCCGGCGGAGCCGGTGGTGCTGCTCGATCCGAAGCTGATCACCGCCGAGAATCTCAAGGACTACAAGGGCTGGACCGCGGCCCGCTGATCAGTCCGACACGGGCGCGGCCGGTTGACCCGGCCGCCCCCCCTCCATATCTCGCCGCAAACCGGAGACGATCATGTCGCGCATCGGAATCCATTCTTTCGTCTGGTCGGCGAGTTCGACGCAGGCCGAGCTCGAACGCACGCTGGCCAACACCAAGGAGGCCGGCTTCGACCTGATCGAATTCTCCTATCTCGACCCCGCCAATGTCGATATTGGCGGGCTCGCCAAGCGCATCGCCGATCTCGGCCTCGGCGTGGCGATCAGCATCGGCCTGCCGGCCGACGGCGACATTTCGAGCGCCGACAAGGCAGTCGCCGCGCGCGGCGTCGGGATCCTCAACGACACTGTTGCGCTGACGCGCGACCTCGGCGGACAGAAGGTCGCCGGTATCCTCTCGACCAGCCACGGATTGCAGACCGAGGCGCCGACGCAAGAACAGTGGAACCGCAGCGCCGGGACGCTGGCCAAGGTTGCCGAAACCGCGAAGGCGGCAGGCGTCACGCTCAACCTCGAGATCGTCAACCGCTTCGAGAGCAATCTGCTCAACACCGCCGCGCAAGGGCTGGCCTTCATCGAGGACACCGGCTCCGACAACATCTTTCTCCATCTCGACACCTTCCACATGAACATCGAGGAGGCCGATGTCGGGCTGGCCATCCGCCATGCCGCCGGCAAGATCGGCTATGTCCATATCGGCGAGAGCCATCGCGGCTTCCTCGGCACCGGTACTATCGACTTCGCCGCGATATTCGATGCGCTGACGGCGATCGGCTATGCCGACGATCTCAGCTTCGAATCCTTCTCGTCGGAGATTGTCGACGAGAACCTGTCGAAGAAGACCGCCATCTGGCGCAACCTGTGGACGGACAACATGGCGTTGGCCAAGCACGCGCGCGCCTTCATCGGGCTGGGAATGGAAACGGCAAGGCGCAAGGCGGAACTCGTCGCGGCGCGCCACAAGCCCTGAGGACTTCAGCTGACGAGCAGCGGGGTTGCCAAATCGCCAACCCCAGGCGTGGACGCGCCTGGTTCCTGGTGCAAGGCCGCGAACTCAGCTTCATTGACTGTGAAGGCAGTTAATGCTACAAAGTACCTATGGTGCTGAGTCGCGCCAGTGACCCGCCGAGCAGGCGGGTTTTTTCGTTCAGAGCTCCGTCAAACAGTGCGAAGGCGCCGGTGAACCCGGATTGGTCGCCCTGGTCCCCCTGGCGGCATTGCCCACGCCACGCGTAACAGCTATCCGACGGTGCGACAGCGAAGCAAAACGGAGCCCCGGCATGACGAACAAGACGATCCTGAAATTCGGCACCGTCGAACACGCGGAGGCCGGCGACCTGCCTGGCTGGATCGCGGTCGAGGGCCGGCCGACGATGCAAACCGCGGTCCAGCACACGACCGCGGACGGCAAGGTGATCTCAGGAACCTGGCGGGCGTCGCCCGGTACGTATCACGCCACCTACACCGACTATGAGTTCGTGCACATGATCGCGGGCCGCATCCTCATCACGCCCGACGGCGGCACGCCGGTCGAAGTCGGCCCCGGCGACGCCTTCGTGGTGGAAGCCGATTTCAAGGGAACCTGGAAGATCATCGAGCCGGTGACGAAACATTTTGTGGTCAGGGTGGGCTGAGGCAGGCTGCGGACAGACAAGCCAGCCGCTCGCTGGCCTTTGATACTTTTCGTCAATCCGGCCATCCTCGCATGTTCATTCAACTGGCGGGGCCGTGGCTGGCGCCCCGTTGGGGCGAATGGGACCAGAATGCCGGCAGGGCGAACGGTGTCCGCCTTGCTCATCGTGCCATCGCGTGAGACCCCGCGGCGAGCAATCTCGCCATCGGAGCACGCAATCGGGCTACAGGACCTGCGGCCATCTCATTGTTTACTGAGAAAGGCCTTGCAACTCGGCGTGAGTTCGCTGAGGTGCTGTTTAAGGCAGCCTTGCGCCTTCACTTCGTTGTCCATGTGGCACACCCGCTTGGCGTCCGCTCTACAGGGTGTCTTGTAGGCATCTTTCGCTAAAGCGGCGTCGGTGAGAAAAAGCGATATACAAGCCAAAAGCGCCAGTTGAAGTGACTTTCGATTCCGCATCGTTGTGTTCCCATCGTGAGTGCAGAAGCGCGGTCTTTATATGCGTTAATGCTAAAGAATGGGAATCCACCATAAGGAGGAGGGTGCGAGCACCCGCGCAAAATCGGATGAGCAATGTAGCGCAAAACACGCTTACATAAGCGCAGTGCTGACCAACTGTCTCGCGCACGGCTCAATCAAAAGCGCTAATATAATCCCCGGTTTGTCGAGCTTGTTTCCAATTTTGTGTTGGAGTAACCCAATATCGCTTGGGAGCACAAAATGGAGAGGGTCGTCAGGATGCATGAGGGATAGGTTTTCCTGACATTTTTCTGAAATACAGAATTGTTCCTTGGCAACACCGGAGGGAGAGACTCTCCGTATAGAATAAATAACAAAGCCGCGATTACGGGCGTTTTATTCTTTAGGAATATTCGAGCTGTGATCGAGCAGTTTTAATCTAACTTATAAATGAGGGGCGAGATGTCTACCGTGTTTAGACGCGTGTACATCAAACCAGCTTGGTGTTTTCTTCTCGTGGTCACGTCAGTTGCGTTCCTCATTTGCCTGGGGGGTGGGGAGCTCACTGCGGGTGAGTTCAAGAAAACCAGCTGTTGGTTCGAAATTCCCCGAGATCGGGCAATGACGTGTGGGACCGTGAATGTACCAGAAAATCGAAAGAAGACGGGTGGTACCGAGGTCGTCCTGTCCGTGGTCGTATTCGAACCAGATCGCGAACGGCACGAACCGGTCGTGTTTCTCACAGGAGGACCGGGGCAGCCTACCGACATTGCCAATAGCGACGACATCGATGGATGGTGGGAATTCATCAGCGCCCAGAGCTGGATGATCGGACGCCGCGTAATCGTTGCTGATCAGCGGGGTATCGGAAAGTCCGCTCCCGCCTTGGACTGCTCTCAATATTTCAAGCCCGACCATTGGAACGCCATTCTCTCGAGCGTTGAGGTCGAAACCACCTTTGGCAAGCTCAAAAAAGATGAAGTTCTTGCGTGCAGGACGGCGTTGATCGCAAAAGGCATCGATCTTGATGCCTACAACACCGAGGAGAATGCGGAGGATATCGATGACCTTCGAAAAGCTCTAGGGATAGAAAAGTGGGTTCTCTATGGCGTATCGTATGGCACAAGGCTTGCTCTGGAAGTGATGAACCAGCACCCCGAAGGGATCTCGGCGAGTATATTGGATTCAGTTGTTCCGCTGGACATCAATTATCTGAACGAAGATGGGCCTAACCTGGACCGTTCGCTAAAACTGCTAGAGCGAGACTGTGAGGCAGCGAACAGATGCATGAAGGGGGTATCCAATGCTGTTCAGCTTATCACAAGACAGCTGGATCGGCAGCCTTTGCTCTTGCGCAGCACGGATAAAGAGGCGCGCTACACATATGTCTCGGGGGCAGATTTCCTCGAACTTATATTCGGCATTTTATACGATCGCGATGCGATCCTGACCCTACCGGAGCTGATCGAGAGGACATACAAACAGGATTTCAGGCCCCTGGCGGAGATATTTTTCGATGCTGACGACCTGGAGATCTCCCAAGGTATGGACTTCTCTGTAAGTTGTTCCGACAGCGATCTCCCCGATCTGAAGGGCAAACAGGACAAATACTGGTCGAAATGGGTTGAGCTGAACGACTACTCCTGGGCATGCCCTCTTTGGATGCTTGAGAACGGGTCAGCATCGCGGATGCAGCCGCGCCGCACGGACATACCCACTCTTCTGTTGTCAGGAGAATATGATCCGGCAACGCCGACAGCGTGGGCGGACCACGCGGCGGAAACCCTTCCTTTCGGCCAGGTGGTGGTCTTTCGGGGGATCGGACACGATGTCATAGATTCCGATCCGTGCGGGTCGAAAGTAGTTGCTGATTTCCTCGCAAACCCCAAGCTCAAGTTGAAGACTGAATGTATCGGCGAGATGGGGGCCCCGCAGTTCCCAAGCCCGCCAAAGGAACTGTGGTCGGGGGCGGAGACACTACGCTCACTATCGGCAGCTCGCTCCAAGCAGTCTAGGTTGAGACTCCGATTTTGGCATTGAAGTTCTTCTCGAGACAAATTGTGAGCGTCCGGAATTAGCTACCGGCGAACTCCGTATAAAGCTGAATCCGCGAATAAATTAAATACCAGGTTAGCAACATTTAAGAACCCATCTCGTCTTGGGGATGCAAGTCGCGCGCCTGTCACATTCTGTAAAATGCCGAAAATGTCACAGAAATTCTAGGAGGATCGAACAGTGTTTACGTCTCGTCGTGTATTGCTTTCGGCCTTGGGTGCAAGCATCGCATACGCCGCCTTTGGTGGCATCGCGCGTGCGAAGGGCGGTGGTGGTGGAGGAGGCGGCGTATGCGATGCTTGCAC